>CAVSCO010000056.1:0-37950 GCA_963726475.1 uncultured Phycisphaerae bacterium
CTACGACGTAAACGATCCGGCTCCGAATTCGGAAGGGAATGAAAACGTCATCCCTTTCTACTGGGGCCTGTTCGTTCGCGTCGCAGATGAGGGTATATTTGGTTGCTGATCCCTGACTACGCAGCCAGTACAGCCGACCGCGGCAATCGATACGTCACAGCCTAATCGGACTGGTCTGGCTGGCATCGCGGGCCTACTCCGAGGACTTCATCGACGAGAAGCGGTTGTGGGGGAGCTCGCTCAACACATTCGAGCACCGGATCTGGGCTCCCGCAGATAAAGGTGTGGTTTAACCCAAAACTGCAGCGACGGCGCCGACGGCATGTCAATGACCTCCAGCCCGGTCGCGCGGCAACGTCTGGTTTGGCTGGCACGCCTGGCCGTATACGATTCCGACCTTCAGTCCCTGTTTCTGTCGCTTGCATAGATCTTACCAGCGGCGGTCCGAACCTACCCGACGGCGCCCAGAACAAGACGATGCAAAACGCACCGCTGTGCCTGCAGGCGTGGGGCGTTCGACTGCTGGGCGCCAAAGGCGAACTCTACCGTTTCCCGTAGAGTGGGTTCTCAACCCACGCGACCTCGCTCTCAATCCGAGGCGACGAACCTTTTGGCCCTGCCAACTCAAGCTCGCTCGAATGCTGGATGACTTCACGATGTGTTCCGCCGTCCGGCCTCCCACATCGGCGGAACGTGCCCGCTGTACCCGGTCGAAGAGAAATCCGACCAGATTCTAGCGGGCCAGTGGAAAGAGGGCACGGTTCCGCCACTGTGGGATGGCCGGACGGCGGAACGCATCGTAGAAGTCTCCGCATCCAGCACAGTTGAGGGCCAAAGGGGCTCTGATAGAGCGACGCGCGGGTTCAGAACCCACTCTACGGGAAACGGTAGAGTTCGCCTTTGACGCCCAGCAGTCGAGCGCCCCACGCCTGCAGGCACAGCGGTGCGTTTTGCATCGTCTTGTTCTGGACGCCGTCGGGTAGGTTCGGACCGCCGCTGGTCAGATCGTATGCAAGCGACAGAAACAGGGACTGAAGGTCGGAATCGTATACCGCCAGGCGATGCCAGCCAAACCAGACGTTGCCGCCGCGACCGGGCTGGAGGTCGTCGAGCATGCCGTCGGCGCCGTCGCTGTAGTTGTTGAAGTAAAACGGCCCTTTCTCGGGGGCCCAGATCCGGTGCTTGAGTGTGTTGACGAGCCCTCCCACGACCGTCTCGTCGATGAGTCCCTCGGAGTAGGCCCGCGATGCCAGCCAAGCCGTCCGGTTGGCGTGTGACGTATCGATTGCCACATCGGCTGTACTGGCTCCGTAATCAGGGATCAGCAACCAAATATACCCCTCATCTGCGACGCGAACGAACAGGCCCCAGTCGTCGGGGATGACGTTTTCGATTCCTTCCGAATTCGGAGCCGGATCGTTTACGTCGTAGCGGGGGGTCAAATAAAGCTCGATCAGTCTTTCGGCCCACGTTCGATAGGTGTATGTCTGGTAGCCCAACTCGTCGAGATCGAGGCAGAGACAGGCGAAATGCTCTCGAACATCACGTGCTTTATTGAGAAGCAGGAGAACCGTCTCGAACGAATCGGGGCCGGCCAGGAGTTGCCACGTGGTCGACGGCTTGTAGTAGAGCCACTTCTCGACCACGCTGCGTTCGACGAAGTCGGCGATGGAACGCCAGTCGGGGTCGCCCATCTCACAGAGGGCCCGTGCGACCAGCAGGAATCCGACACTGCCCTGGAAATCGCAGAGCTGGCTATGTCCGCCCGTCTGGGCCTCGACCGTTTCGAGGTAGAAGCATGGCCAGTCGCCACGGTCTTCTTCGTGCCAGATCAGAGGCCGGGAATTTTCTGTCGCTTCGGCGATCGCCTGCAACACCAGTTGCTTGGCGAAACTGAGATAGGCCGGGTTGCCGGTGCCACGCCACATGTCGACGAGGGATTGAAGTTCGCGACGTAGATGATAAACCGCCATTCCGTCACAGAGTTTTCGGCCGTCATTGGTGCCCATGCTTAACAGGTAATCTCGTCCGAAGCCCGTGATGAGTCGCTCGTAGAGTACCGCGCGGTTCTCGGGGGCCACCTCGGAAAAGTTCGAATTGATGGGGGGCAGTTTGCCTTCGTACTTCTTGATTCCGCAGCAGGCCGCCGCGGTGCAGGCCAAAACAAGGACCACCGCGAGCCGTGTGACGGGTCGCATCGAGCGACGCGGCGAAGTAGAAGGCGGACTCATTCAGTGTTTTCCCCCACGTGCCTACCGGGCGTTCCTAAGAATACACCCTGTTATTATACCGCAAATGGTGAATATAGGCAATATAGATCATGTGGAAGAGTCGTGACTTTTCGCCCGGGCGGTGATGCCCGAGGCCAATACAAAGGGAATCGATGAGAATCGCCATATTTGGCATGGGATACGTTGGCGTCGTCAGCGGGGCCTGTCTGCTTCGTGACGGCCACGAGATTATCGGGATCGACCCGGTCGCTTCGAAAGTGGCTGATCTGTCCCGGGGGCGATCGCCCGTGCAGGAGGCCGGGGTGGCGGACCTTCTCCGAGCCGGCCAGGAAGCTGGAAGGCTCAGCGCCACTAGCGAACTGGACGATTTGTCGGGCTGCGACATGGTCTGGGTCTGCGTGGGAACGCCATCGGATTTCGATGGGGGCATCAATCTGAAGGCGGTCGAGACGGTCATCGGGCAGATCGGGCGACTTCTTCGGAAGGGCCCCGCCCGCCCGCTCGTCGTTCTGCGCAGCACGTGCCTGCCTGGGACGACGGCCGGACAAATGGCCCCTCTGCTTGAACGCGAATCAGGTCTGGCTGTCGGTCGTGATATTCAGGTTGTGTTTCACCCCGAGTTTCTCCGTGAGGGATCGGCGGTGGAGGATTTCTTCTCGCCGCCCAAGATCGTGGTCGGAGAGGTCGCGCCCGGGGCGGCCGATCGGTTATTGGAGATTTACAACCGGTACGAGGCCCCGATCTTTCGTCTGGGCCCGGGCGAGGCGGAGATGGTCAAATATTGTGACAACGTATTCCACGCGTTGAAGATCACGTTCGCCAATGAGATGGGCGCCGTGGCCAAAGCGGCCGGCGTGGATGCTCGTAAGGTCGCGGAGGTCTTCTGTGCCGATACGAAGCTCAACATCAGCCCGCGTTATCTGCGACCCGGTCCGGCCTTTGGCGGATCGTGCCTGCCCAAAGACGTCCGCGCGATCCTGAGGCTGGCTTCGCTCAAATCCGTGCGGGTTCCGATGCTGGAGCGCGTCATCGAGAGCAACGAGAGCCAGGTCAACAGCTTGGTTCGGCGCATCCTCTCGCACCAGCCGACGACGGTGGGCATGATCGGGCTGGCGTTCAAGGCCCGGACGGACGACATGCGCGAGAGCCCTTATATAAAGGTAGCCAAAACTCTGGTCGGGGAGGGGGTCTCCCTTCGGATTTACGATCCCACGATCCAGCCCGATCGGCTGATCGGGAGCAACAAGGAGCAGGTTCGCGCATCGTTGCGGCATCTGGAAGACCTGCTCGTTCAATCTGTCGACGACTTGCGCGACGCCGACCTGATTCTTGTGAACCATCGAACGGTCGATGCGGATCACTTTCGTCGGTGGCTCGAAGAGGGCGTCCGCATTCTCGATGCGACGGGAATCGAGGGCATCGACCCACAAACACCCGGCTATGAAGGCCTCTATTGGTAGACTCGCCCACATGCACATTCTCTATATTCATCAGTATTTTGCGTCGCGCAAGGGTCGAACGGGGACACGATCGTATGAGTTCGGCCGTCACCTGGTCGGCAAGGGACATCGCGTGACCATGATCACCTCTGGGTTTGCCAATACCGAATTTCCCATCCCACCGGGCCGGCGCTATGGCCAAAACGAGATCGATGGAATACAGGTCATTTCGGTGGCAGGGGGGTACAACGATCCCCACGTGGGAACGGCTCTGAACGGCTGGCGTCGGATGCTGAAGTTCTACGAGTTTGCCCGCGTTGCCGGGCAGGTCGCAAAGGAACTGGACAGGCCCGACGTGGTCTTTGCCACGCACACGCCTTTGACGGTGGGGCTGGCCGGCATTTCCGTGAGCCGGCATTTCGATATCCCGTTCGTCTTCGAAGTCCGCGACCTCTGGCCTGAGGCGCTGGTGAACGTCGGAGCACTGACGAATCCCGCCGCCATCTGGTGGCTCGGGCGCATGGCCCGCAAGATTTACCGTCAGGCCGATCGCATCGTGGCGCTGTCGCCAGGCATGAGGGACGGCATTGTGCGAACGGGCATCTGCCCCCTGAAGGTGACGGTCATTCCGAACAGCAGCGATCTCGATCTCTTTAGGCCGGATCTCGAAGGCAGTGCCTCGCGGCAGCGGCTGGGGCTGGGCGATCGATTTGCGGCCGTCTATTTCGGCGCGATGGGCCTGGCCAACGGCCTGGACTACGTCATCGAGGCCGCCCGGATTCTCTACGAGCGAAAGCAGGATCACATCGCGCTCGTCCTCCACGGCGGGGGAGGCAAACGGGATGAACTCGAAGCATTGGCCAGGCAGTATAAGCTTCAAAACGTTGTTTTCAGCGACCTCGTTCCCGACAAGGAGGAGGTTGCGCGGATTGTGGCGGGCTGCAACGTGTGCATGACCATCTATCGTGCGGCCAAAGAGCAGACGCTGGTCGCCCAACAAGATGTTCGACGCCTTGGCGGCGGGCCGCCCCGTGCTCATCAACGTCGGCGGCTGGCTGGGCGAAACGATTGAGCGAAACGCGTGTGGCCGCTCCCTCGCACCCGACCGCCCGGAAGCCTTGGCCGACGCACTGGTCGAG
Organism: uncultured Phycisphaerae bacterium; assembly: GCA_963726475.1. Taxonomy (GTDB): domain Bacteria; phylum Planctomycetota; class Phycisphaerae; order Sedimentisphaerales; family Anaerobacaceae; genus Anaerobaca. The sequence goes on from CAVSCO010000056.1 coordinate 4,810, forward strand.
TTGTCGCAGAACCCCGCGACGTGCCAGGAGATGGGACGCAACGCCCGCGCTTTGGCCGAGCGCGAGTTCGACCGCAACCTGCTGGCCACCCGTCTCGAGAACCTCCTCGTACGGACTGTCGCCGAGCACGGCAAAGGGTAGCCCAGGAGATAAGCGGCCAACGCCGGCGGCGAGACGCGTCCGCTTGCCTGCTTTCTTGACAGGACAACTTCGTTCATGTATAGTGAGCCTATACATTTGGAGAGATGAAATGAAAGCCTCCGTTGTCGATCTCCGCTATCGAATGAATGATATTTTGCGTGCTCTGGAGCGGAATGAAGACGTGAGCATCCTGAGTCGCGGCCATCTGAAAGGCGTGATCAAGCCGGTGAGCGGCGCAACGCGACGCAAGGTGAGTGAACATCCGTTCTTCGATATGCTGAAAGATTCGGAGCCGGTCGAGGAGCGGATGGACCAACTGCGCGGAGGACGCTATCGTGATCTTTGACACGGACGTTCTGATCTGGATCCAGAGAGGCAATGCGAAAGCGGCCCGCGCCGTCGACCGCTCCAGGAAGCGATACGTATCCGTGCTCACGTACATGGAATTGCTCCAGGCGGCGCAAAACAAGAAGCAGCATGAGGTCATTAAGAGCTTTCTAAGCGAATATGGATTTGAGACCCTGCCGCTTACGGAGAACATCGGACACCGCGCCGCCGTGTATGTAGCTGAATATGCTCTGTCGCACGGGCTGCGCGCCGCCGACGCCATTATCGCCGCCACGGCGACAGAGAATAATTTGCCGTTATGCTCGGGCAATGCCAGGCATTACCGAGCTGTCCAGGAACTGAAGCTGAAGGTATTTCGGCCATAGAAACAGGTGAACACCCGCTTCTGGAAGAAGGGAAGACCGTATGCAAGTACCTCTGTTGGACTTAAAGGCGCAGTATGCAACCATCAAGGACGAGGTTCTGGCGGCCGTTGCCGAGGTGCTGGAGTCTCAACGGTGCATCGGGGGTCCGAAGGTTGAAGAGCTCGAAAAGCAGATCGCGCAGGTGAGCGACTGCAAGTATGCGGTGGGCGTTTCCAGTGGAACCGATGCACTGCTGAACTGTCTGATGAGCCTCCAGATCGGTCCGGGTGACGAGGTCATTACGACGCCTTTCACATTCTTTGCCACCATCGGTTGCATCGCGCGCGTTGGAGCGAAGCCCGTGTTCGTCGATATTGATCCGAAGACGTACAATATCGATCCCGACCTGGTCGAGGCTGCGGTCACCAAGAACACGAAGGCCATCATGCCCGTCCATCTGTTTGGCCAGATGGCGGATATGGATCCGATCATGGATGTGGCCGAGCGATACAACCTCGCGGTGATCGAAGACGCGGCCCAATCCATCACGAGCACTTACAGGGACAAGAAGGCGGGCAGCATTGGCACGGCCGGGTGCTTCAGCTTCTTTCCGAGCAAGAATCTCGGTGGCATCGGCGACGGCGGCATGGTGGTCACCAACGATGAGGCACTCTACAAGCGACTCTTCCTGACGCGCAACCATGGCATGGACCCGAAGTACTATCACAAATTCGTCGGCGCCAATTTCCGCCTCGATCCGATCCAGGCGGTGGCGCTTCTGGTGAAGCTGCCCCATCTGGACGACTGGTCACAGGCCCGTCGCGACAATGCGGCCTATTACAACGAGAAGTTCAAAGGCAGCGCGGTCCAGACGCCATACATCAGCTCGGACTGCAAGACGATCTACAATCAGTACTGTATCCGCGTGCCCAAGCGAGATGAAGTCGTCGCCCATCTCCAGTCGAACCAGATCGGTTGTGAGATCTACTATCCGGTGCCCGCGCATTTGCAGGAATGCTTCGCCTACCTGGGCCACAAGGAAGGCAGTTTCCCCGTATCCGAGAAAGCCGCCAAGGAGATCATGGCGCTTCCGATCTATCCTGAGTTGACCGACGAGATGCAGGACGCGGTCGTCGGAGCCATCCTCGGATTCCTGGACTGATATCGCAAAGCGAGTGTTCGACATCATCGTTGCGGGCGGGCTGCTGGTTGTGCTATCCCCGTTACTGCTGGCCATCGCGCTGGCGGTCCGATGGACCAGCAAGGGCCCCGCTCTATTCGCTCAGCAGCGGGCGGGCAAGAATGGCCGGCCCTTCACGCTCTACAAGTTTCGCACGATGAGACTGGACGCCGAGCCCTTCGGCCCAAGTCCCAGGTCGGGCGACGATCCCAGACTGACGGCGATCGGTCGCTGGCTGCGCGAGCATTCGCTCGATGAGTTGCCTCAGGTGGTCAACATCCTCAGGGGAGACATGAGCCTGGTGGGGCCGAGGCCGCTGTACGTCTCGCAGATAGCGGAATGGAATGAACGGCAGAAGCGGCGCTTGGCCGTCCCTCCGGGGCTGACGGGTTTGGCGCAAGTCTCCGGGCGCGGCGCGCTGACGCGTGAGGAGAAGCTCGAACTCGACGTTTGCTATGTCGAACAGGCCGGGCCATGGCTCGATGCGAAGATCCTGTGGGCCACGTTTGTGCAGGCGTTTGGCCGCCAGGGGATCTACGAGAAACGCTACTCCCAGACCGAGCGTGTGCGAGGCCAAGGGCCATCGAGCGCCGAGAAACGAGCGGAGCGAAGCTGACAGGAAACGCGGATGGAGGTCTCTCCGGCATGATGAAAAACCGGTTCTTCTGTATTCTTGCGATGTTGCTGTGTTGCGGTCCTCTCTGGGCCTTGCAGCCGAACGAGATTCTGGTTCTTGCGAATACGAGCAACGCGGCCTCCGTGCGGCTGGCGCGATACTACTGCGAGCGTCGCGGTCTGCCTTCGGGCAATGTTGTCCCACTCGCCCTGGGGACGGTCCTGCGCGACACGATCGGTCGCGACGACTACGACAAGCGGATCGCCCAACCCATACGCAGACTCTTTTCCACACGCGACGACATGGCACAGATCCGATGTCTCGTGACGACCTACGGAATTCCCTTCCGAGTGGGGCCGCGAGGGCCCCTGGTCCAATTCGAAGACCGGCTCAAGTATCTGCGTCTTCAGTTGGAGCAGACGAAGGAGGCCGTAGCAGACCTGGAAACCAGAAACCTGAAGGATTCCGCAGAGTACGGCCAGAAGTCCCGGCAGGTGATGGTCTTGCAGGCCCAGATCGACAGCATCAATGGCAAGGAAACCGGCGCCTCCGTCGACAGCGAGCTGTCCATGGCTCTCTTTGGGAATTATGAACTCTATCGCTGGCAGCCCAACCTGCTGCGTGCCAGTACGCCGCAACCTTTTCGGACTCTGATGGTTTGTCGACTCGACGGCCCGGATTATGGAATTGCCAAGGGGTTGGTCGACAAGGCCATCGAGGCCGAGGCCAGCGGATTGACCGGGACCGCCTACGTCGATTCGCGAGGCTTGTTTGGCAAGGACGCATACAGCTACTACGACCAGTCTGTACGGGATTTGGCGTTGCTGATCCAGTTACGCACGCAACTGCCGGTCAAAGAGGAGCGGACACAGGCACTCTTTGCCCCCGGCAGTTGCCCTGATACGGCGCTGTATTGCGGCTGGTACAGCGTCGGTAAGTACGTTGACGCCTTTGAGTTCGTCCCGGGAGCCGTGGGGTTCCACATCGCCAGCTTCGAGGCGGCCAGTCTGCACGACGCCAACAGCACGCAGTGGTGTCCGGCCATGCTCAAGAGGGGCATTACCGCCACACTCGGTCCCGTGGCCGAGCCTTATTTGCACAGCTTTCCGGAACCGAAGGTGTTCTTTTCGGAGTTGTTCGCGGGCCGTTGTCTGGTCGAAGCGTACTACAACAGCAAGCCATTCAACTCGTGGCAGTTGCTGCTGATCGGCGACCCGCTCTACACACCGTTCCCGGGCGACGAAGCATCGACGGGCACGGGTGACGCTGCGCCGGGCGGCTCGGGATAGAACCAGCCTGATACGTGAGCGGCCAGGACCCCTCCGAGTATCCCGACGACGGCCGCGACGATGTCCCACGTCTCGAAGGGGCGTTGTTTCACCATCGTGCTGATCTTCGTCACCATCAGCAGCGCCAGTGGCCCGGAGATGGACACGACAAATCGCTGCCCGCCTTTGTTCCACCGGCGCATCAGCGGACGGCTGCATCGGGTCCAGAGAAGAGTGAAGCACGCGTATCCGCCCACGTAGAACACGGATGTCATCACGGGCAGGAGGTGCATCAGGTCCTTGCGGGCCAGGATGGGCAGCATGTAGATCGCTATCGCAGAGACGATGGCCGCGGCCGACCAGAGCGAAAAGACCGAGAGTACGGCCAGTGTTGTGACGGTCCCCAGCATATCCGCGACAAGATCCTTCGGATCGGCCGATCGGCCTCTCACGAAGTGCTGAAGGCCCTCGTCGCAGAGCGCATAGACGAAGATCGAAAGCAGAACGAGCCAGGCGGTCGCCCGGCGCCAGTCGACTTTGGCGTTTGGCTGAATGACCGACCAGAGCAGAAACGTCAGGATCGCATACATCAGAAAGTGGACGCTCTTGTCGGACAGGTCGGCCCGCTGTACCACTTGGGGGATTGGGATGTGCGCAACACGAACAGCGTGGGCCAGTAGAGTGCCAGGGCCAGCGTCATCACCTTCCGCCGTCGTGTCATCGCCATTGTGCGTGCCTCAAAGAACGAGATGATCGCCCGGAGCCGAACCGGAGGGCTCCTCGGTCGGCCGATTGTACCAGAGACAGGCGGCCTCGGGTACGGAACTTTCGCCAGTCCGGCCAGGGTGGGCCGCGATCGGATTATCCGAACCCGTGCAGGGGTTTCGACGTATCTATCGCGTGCGGAATACGATAGCGGAATTCCGGAGTAGGTATTATCCTATGGACAAGATCGATCCCTGTATCAGACCCCAAGGGTTCGTGTTGGAGGAATAAGCCATGACGCGCAAGAGTCCTTTCGTTGGTTGTCACATGTCACGCCGGCCCGGCCGATATCTGCCGCTGCTGCTTCTCTTGGTGATTTCGCTGGTTTGCCCGGGACAGGGACAAACGCGTCGAGAAACGACGCGAACCCGTACGCCGCGCAGCAACCGGCTCAAGACCATTCAATTGCCTGCCCCGGCTACGTCGAGCGCGGTCAGCATCGAGCGGGCCCTGACCCTGTTGCAGGATCTTGCGCTTCCTTCCGATCAGAAATTGACTCTGGCCCAGATCGGCCAACTCGCCTGGGCCGCTCAGGGGGCGTCCGTCCAGCATATCGAGGACGAAACTGCCACGCCAAACAACCTGGTTCCGGTGAAGATCTATCTCTCGATGGCGGACGGTGTTTATCTCTATGAGCCTCAGAGCCATACCTTGCAGCAGAAGCTCGTTCAGGATGTGCGGGCGGCGGTGTCGAGTGCGGTCTTCAACCGGCAACGCAGTTCCGGCGCAGTCGACGCCGCCGACCATCGGTGGGTGCCAGATTGTTATTTCGGGTTCGGCGCGTGATTTTTCCGGGAGCTACGGACAGCGGGCCAGGAACGTCATGCTGCTGTTGACCGGCCAGATGTCGCAGAACATCCAGCTCCAGGCCGTCAGTCTCGACCTGACCTACGTCGCTTCGGGGGATATGGATGGGTCGGCGGTCAAGCGCGCGTTGCGGCTGCCCAGAACGGACGAACCGTTGTACGTTGCCTTCGTGGGATACCCGGTCGAAGGCGCAGAAACCGTTACGGAGGTACAGCAGCAGCAACAGGCCTACAAACGCGCTGTTCTCATCGTGCCGCCGAGCGGTTTCCAGGACCAGGAGCTTGCTGAGACGATCCGCACGCTGGGGCTGGCGTCCATACAGACCGTCATCGCCAGCACTCGTACGGGCCAGATCGTCGGCTCGTTTGGGGGCACGGCCCAGGCGGATATGCCGCTGAATCAAGTCAACGTCGAGGATTTCGATGCCTTCGTGTTCATCGGAGGACTGGGGGCGATTGAGTATTACAACAACCCGCTCGCCGTCGGGCTGGCACGCCAGGCGGTGGCGGCGCAGAAGGTGGTCGCGGCCAGCAGTACGGCTCCGGTGATCCTGGCCAACGCGGGAGTGCTCCGGGGCGTTCGCGCCACGTGCCTGCCGGCTGAGCGGAACCAGCTTGTCGTCGCCGGCGCGGTTTATACCGGGACAGGGGTCCAGAGGGATGGTCTGATCATCACCTCGACCGGCCCGACGGTCGTCCCGCTTTTCGCGAGCACGATCGTGGAGGCAATGGCGGGCAACTGACCCAAATGAGACCTCCAAAATGTGTGGTTGATATCGGGCCGGGCTTCGCCACCCGGCCTTTTTCATGCGCTCACCTAAATAGTGCCCGTGGCAAACTGAAAAGAAAAAGAGCATCCGTTAGACCCGAATCACCTTGGCCGTTGTTATATTGGCGATTCCGATGGGCATCGGGATTCCTAAGCGTACGCACCGGACCGGGTTTATGGAAGACAAGCTGCTTGTATACCGATGTAAGCGGGGAAGCCAGGAGGCTTTGACGCGCATCTACCGCAAGTACAAGGCGGACCTGCTGCTGTTGGCGATGGCGCTGCTGAACGACCGAAGTACGTGCGAAGACGTCGTGCACGATGTCTTCATGTCGTTTGTGCGGGGTTTGGACGACTTCCGTCTGACCGGCAGTCTCAAAGGCTTCCTGCTGACCTGCGTCGCCAACCATGCCCGAAATTGGAACAAGGCCGAGCGGCGTCGCGGCAGGGCAGGAGGCGGTGCGAACGAGGCGTCGCCTGGCTACGCTGACGGGCCCATCGAGGTGGTCGCCTGCAACGAACAACTCGGGCGGCTCAGTAACGCGATGGCTGAACTCCCCTTCGAGCAGCGTGAAGTGGTCATGATGCACTTGCAGGGCTCGATGACGTTCAATGCGATCGCCAGGGCCAGACAGATATCGCCTAACACGGCCAAGAGCCGCTATCGGTATGGAATCGACAGACTGCGGTACCTTCTCAACGGTGAGGCAACCCGATGAAACCGGCAGATGAGATAAAACGACTGATCCACGAATCGCAAATAACCACCGGCCCGGGGGCCGACGAGCGAATGCTGCGTGATGCCCTCGACGAGGTGGCGACACGCCGGCAGGGCGGGGCCGTGGGTCCCGAGCCGGCGATATGGAGAATCATCATGACGAGTAGAACGACGAAAGTCGCCGCTGCGGCAGTGATTCTGATCGCGGCTCTGATAGTATTTCAATTTGTCGGCAACCCGGTCGGATCGACACTGACCTTTGCCCAGGTGATCCAACCCATCCTCGACGCCAGCACCGCTGAATTCGACATCATCATCGGCCCCGAAGACAGTAACACGCCCGTCATTCACGATATGGTGATGGGCTCGCGCATCCGCAGAACGGTCCCCAGCGTGGCCAAAGACGCCTCGATCATCGACCTGGAGACGAGCCGGATTCTGACGCTTTCGGAGGAGAAGAAAGAGGCGCAGTACATGAGCCTGGAGGGCCTGCCTTCGATACCGAACTACATGGACCGTCTCAAGAACGTCCTGCTCATGCTGGACAAGAGCCCTGACTTTGTCGTTGAGGACCTTGGCGTACAGCAAGTGGATGGCCGGGAACTCGTCGGCTTCCTCGCCAAGCATCCGCGAGCCGAGATCACGCTCTGGGCCGACCCGGAGACCGGCCTGCCCGTGCGCATCGAGCAGAACGAAGGACAGATGCGGGTGATCTGCAAGAACATGCAATTCGACGTGCCGATGGATGAAGCTCTGTTTAGCATGGATGTGCCTGAAGGTTACACGGTCAAGCGGGAAACGACGCTCGATCTCCATGCGGGCACCGAGGAGGCCTTCGTCGAAGGGCTGCGGCTGCTGGCCGAGGTGTTCAACGAGGGGCAGTTCCCCGATGGCGTGGCCGTGGAGGACTATCTCAAGCAGGCCCCGGACGTCGCCAGGCAGATCAAGACGATGGACCTCTCCGATGAGGAGACCACCGCTCTGGGCCAGACGATCCAGAACTATCTGCTCTTCACCCGGTTCTTCCAGGGCGAAGGCAAGTGGACTTACCAGGGCCAGGGCGTGATGCTGGGTGACGCTCAGATGCCCATCTTCTGGTATCGTCCCAAAGGCTCCGAGACCTATCGCGTCATCTATGGCGACCTCCACGTCGAAGACGTTGCCCCCGAGGACCTGCCCGAGCCGCTGCCGCCGGTCGAAGGCATCGATCCCGGCGCCGGCTATCAGCCATGGTCCAGGCCCGGATTCGTCGGGAGCCAGGAGATGTTCTATTACGTGCGGCCCGACGCCACGGTCAGGGTTGAAGCCCATCTGACGCTCCTGAGAGGACCGAGTGACGCCTCCCTTCTGTCCATCCGGCTGCCTGAAAAAGATGCTCGGCTGGAGTCCGTCTTGCTCAGCACACCCGGTTCGTTGGACCGGGACGCCACTTCCCTGGCCTTCGAAAAGACTGGCGAAGGCACCTACAACGTCGAACTACCCCTCGACAAGATGTCGGCAGGCCAGACCATGCTCATCTGCCAATGGCAACGGCCGCTGGACACGTTCCGTTTGGAAAAGGGCAAGTACTGGGTGGAGCTACAGAGTCTGATCCCTGTGGTTTCCTACAATGTGAACGTCGGTGTCGATCCCCAAAGCGGATTCGAACTGACCCTTCCGGCCACCGACGCATGGGCGACTCCCTTCACGTCTGCGGTTGCCCAGAAACCGGAAACCAACTTTGGCCGCTGTGCTTTGGCGATCCAGAGAAATCAGTGAATCCACTTCTGCACGTAATCCCAGGCCGGGCTATCACACGCCCGGCCTTTTTTATGCGCCCGCCCAGGCTCCTTCGATTCTTGAAAGGCCGGCAACGAAGCGTATAAAGGGGGCGTGATATCTCAAGGTCGAGTCTTCGGAGGTGTCGAATGATGAGGTCTGCCATGCACGTGTCGTTGCCTTCCCGCCTTTTACTGTCACTCTGTCTTTGCGTCGTTCCCGCCACCGGTGCGTGGGCGGAAAACGCGCCCGAGCTGCTCAAGCCGGTTCCGATCAACATGGCCGAGGCGATCATCGAGCCGTTCTGGATTCCGGAACTGAGCGGGTTTAGCCAGTGGAAGGTCGACCCGGGAGCCGATCACGGCCTGCGGATCGTGCAGAACTGGAGCGCAGTCGATTTCGAGTGGGCCTCCAAGCCCAAGACCGGTCCGGCGTTGCGCATGAGTCGCGACGTCCACGTCCATTGTTCAGGATACGACCGTCTCGTGGTGCGACTCGCTCCGCCCAGGGGATGCGTAACGCGTGTCGTCGTGACGACAGATCGAGGCCCGCGCACGTTCGTCTCCGAGCCCGCCACCGCAAATCGTGCTGAATACGAACTGGATCTGCAAGGCGCAGCGCATCGACGCGATCACGCTGGAGCTCGAAGCCGGCGCCGAGGGCAACGCGGCGGGCTGGCTGCGATGGATCGGGCTTCAAAGTACCAAGCGGCTCGCCCAGTATTTCGACCGGTGGGATTATTCCGGTATGCGGTGGGACGCCTATCTCAAAGCTCCTGATGCGTCTCTGGGTTTCGAGCCCCGCTATGGCATCTTCCTGACCTCCGACGAGCTGAAGGAACTGCGGGCGGATCACGAACGCGCGATGAAAGAGGGTCGCGACTCGCAATACGCAAGACGCATCGCGGCGGCTCGCAACTACGAACCCGAGAAAGGAATTCACGAGTTCGTCGAGAGTGGGGGCCGGACCAGCGCGCACAGCCGCGTTCGCGACGAGTTCCAGCCACGTCTGGAGGGAAGCCCCAACTTGGCGATTGCCGGTCTCGTTGCGCGGGACGCCGGAGCGCTGCGCATGGCGGCACGCTACGCCCTGTCTCTGGCGACGAGCGAGCACTGGGAGACGGGTTTCATGTCCGTTCTGCCCGGTAGCGCGTGGGAAGATCGGCCGTTTCGCCGGTCGTATACCGCGGCCGATATCGCGAAGATCCTCGATCTGGCGGGCGAAGTCTTCACGGATGCGGGCAGGAACTATCTCATGCGACGCCTGGCTGAAGAGGGCATTGGCCCGATCAACTTCGTCGCCTGGCGCCACGAGTACATCTTTCACTGCAACCAGCTCGCGTACTTCAACACGGGCCGCATGTACGCCTATCTCGTGCTCGAACGGGAATGGCCTCGCGTCAAGCCCTACACCGATCTCGCCTATCACGATGCGATCAACAATCTCGAGAACGTCATCGAGCCCGATGGCGGATCGCTCGAAGGCCCGGGTTATCTGAACCCCACCATCCGCGAGAACTACAATGCGCTGAAGCACTACGCGCGGGCACGAGGTCGTGACCTCGCCGAGTTGATTCCTCCCATCGTCACGCGTACCGCGAACTATGCGGCGGTCGTCGCGTCCACTACGAGCGACGACGTGATCGCCTGCTGCGATTCGGATGCGAGCTTCCGCAACGACACGCTCGACATCCTGACCGAACTGGTCCCGAACAGCTACTGGACCACGCTCTATCACAAGAAGCAATTGGCCGAAGGCAGGGTGCCCTCCGTGAAAGCCGGCCCGGCGCTGCCTGCGTTCATCGAACTGCCTGAGATCGGCTACATGGCCTCGACGCGATCGCTCGGCGATGAACCGGTCAAGATCTTCATCATGGGCAACAAGGCCAACGCGGGCCATACGCACGAGGACAAGGGCAGTTTCGTTCTGGAATTCGCGGGGCAGGCCTTCGCGATGGATCTGGGCATCGGCGACTACGGTGATCCGATCCACGTCACTTACAAGCATTGCCAACGTCATAACATGCTCGTCCCCGTCGGAATCGACGAACGCGCGCACCCGCTGAATCCGTTACCGTTCAACGTCAAGCCCAAGGGGCAGGGCGATGAGCAGTCTTTCCACGCGCAGATCGACGCCACCCCTGGCTGGAATGGATTCTACAAGAAGTGGATTCGTACCTGGGATTCGCCTTCGCCCGATGTGCTGACGATCCGCGACGAGTACGAGCTGGCCCAGGGCGACGCCGTCGAATTCTACTGGCAGACCAGCCTACCCGTCGAGCAGACGGCTGACGGTGTCACCATCCAGGGCGACAAAGGGACCGTCACTCTGTCAATTCCCCAGGACTGCACCGTCCGCCTCGACCGCCTCCCCCTCGCCAGCGGTGCCGAATACACCCGCATCGCTATCGCGAAGACCGCGCACCAAGGTGCGCTCGAAGTGACCGCAAATCTATGCCCTACAGTCGCGTCGGGACGATAATAGAATTGCAGGAGATGCCGCAGGAAGTCACCGCGACAGGGAGAAATCCCAACCCATCTCCAGTGCCAGCCAATGCGGAAGAAGCATGATCGACCGAGTGAAATCCAGACCGGCATCTTCGATACGGCTCCGTATCGCGCTGGAAAACGGACCTGCCGCTGTCAGCACGGATTTGAGCACGACTGGAGCCTCTTGGGTCGTTTCCGGATCGTTGGCTGCGCGACAAAGCGAATCGTGGGATCGGACGAAATGTGTTCGACACACGACCGGCCTCACGGGATAGGCAATGCAGGCGCCGCCAACCAGCAGAGGGCAGTAAGGGTCGTAGCTGTCGGTCTGCTCCTCGACCCGTCCCGCTGGATACCGTCCCGCCCTGGAATCGTCCGACGCGTGCCATTGTTGCGTCCGAATCCGAAGGCCGTCGATCTGGTCTTCTGACAGCTCCCGCTTGATGTATTGCGCCAGGGTGTGGGCCTCGGCGACGTTGGTGAGGATATGGTACCGGCAACAGTGGCAGCAGCCCAGGGTACAGGTTGGAACGATGCCCTCTTCGCGGCGCAGCCGATCCAGTTGGCGTGCCGTCGCTTCATCCACGGCGCGATACACGCCGGTGACAAAATCCTCTTCCGGGGTCACGGGTAGACCGGCGCCGAATTCCACCGGGTCCAGACCGAACGCGCTATTCGCAGTCGAGTTCACCATGCTCTCTTCCTTTTGAGGGAAACATCAGACCTGTGCAAGCCCATACGCCCGACCGCCGAAAGCCCCCGGAGTGAGTGTCACCTAACCACATTCAAGTGGTCCGCGTAGAATACGGCATTCGGTTCTCCGCGTCCAGGAGAATCCCAGGAGGAAGCAGCGTGCCGCAGAAACAGGGCCATTTCGAAGGAACCTGACCTCCTGATTCGCCCACGCATGGTCTGTGATTCAACAGCGTGAATCTCGCGAGGGTGGGGGGAGGGCAGCGAACCTTTCCCGGAATCTTTGTAAGGATCTCGGCACGTCCCACGACTCACACGCAAAAGCCGAAGGAATCATGCTTGTGCTATTCGGCAATGTGCCGGATCGACCGTTGAGAACAGTCAAATGCGACAAGTTGAAAGGAGAATATCATGACCAAGCAAGTGAAATACGGTGTCGGAATCGGCGTGGTGGCCTTGGTGTGTGTCCTGGGTTTTGCGATGACGGCCAGTGCCAATCGAGGCCACGGCGCCCTGGGCACGGTGTATGTCAGCAGCCAGGGGCTCTACTTCGACACGTTCGTCTCGGCCAAGGTCCTGCCCAACAAGGGCCCGTTCCAGAAACTGGAGGATGGTGTTACCGAGTTTGGTCCGGGCGACCAGGGCTACGTCGGAGGACGCTGGTGGATCGATGACGGGGACGGCATTCGCGGGGATGAAGACACGTTCCTGCTCTGCCCCCTCCTGGGTCCCGGACGCACCGAGCCCTAACAACATGGGTGCAGTGACACACGCGACAACGGAGGACAGCCACCTCCCGAGATGGGCCGCACGGTCCGTCCGGAGGTGGCTCTCTTTACGCGCTGTCTGCTGCTCTTGTGTCGGAAAGCGATTGCCTCGCCAACGTCATCAACTCGGTCACGATGGAATGTGAGCCAAACAGAGGCGGATCGTCCGTATGTAATCCGCGCCGGGGCTCGCGGCCTAATGAAGCAGCACTACCCGGACAAGTACCGGAAGACTGACGACGGCAGGCCCCGTGAAGACGACCACGCGCAACGCCTCCGACAGATGGAGGCCAAAGGCGATACCTGCGGCGCAAACCCATGCACCGACGACGACCGCCGCCACGGTGCCTTTCCACCGCCGAGCCTCTGCTTTTGCTTCAGGCTCCTGAGAGCTGGGCGTGCACAGGTCGAGCATCCAGAACACCTTGCCCATCGCCACCGCGCAAACCACCAGGTAAGCGACCGCCACAATCGTTCTGATAACCATGGCAAACCTCCATGATCAAACTCAATTCACCGTTTGGCCAGGGCAGCCGATTCATGCACGGCGGCCATCCAACCGACGACGTACCGCGTGAAGGCCTGTCAGTCGTTGAAGAATGTCTTCAGTCGTTGAGACCACCCGAACGGCGGAGGTGCGCATGCGACTTCTCCTTTCGACGCTTGTCTTTGGGGAGTCGTCTGATACTTCTTCAGGCCACTCCCACCAGGATTCTCAAGTCTTAGCAGGAGTCATCAGCCCAAACGCGTGAGCGATTTCGGTGAACCCCATCACCTCTCGGGAGATGCCATCCGAGTTGCGCAGAGTAACCCCACGGCGCCATTGCGTCAACACCACTTTCAAATGAATAGGGGCCATCCCTACAGGCGGAGATGGACCGAACGATCCGTCCGAAGGTGGCTCTCATTGCTGATGGTCCGTTGCTTCCATTTCAGAACGCGCTTGTCTCGCCAACGTCATCAGCTCCGCTACGATAGGATGTGAGCCAAAGAGAGAGAACATCCTAACCTCGGGCATGAAGACAATCCGAGAGCCAAACTCAGTAGGTTCTTGGAAGCGGATGTAAACCGGATGGATATTGATCAGGGCGTTTTCCCTTACGCCGCAAACCTGGCTCAATGGAACACGAATGGTCCGCAGGAAGTTCGAGATAAGCAGGTCCGACCCTTCGATGGTCACGCGCTTGAGCGGCAGACAGAATCGCGAGAGAAACAATGCCCCGACCACCAGCACGGCGAGGAAGCCCCACTTTTTCGGGTCGCCTCTCGAAAATAGTCCGATCGTGGCCAGGCCGAAACCCCCGATCCAGACCAACGGGAAGAGAAATCTATAGAGCACCGTCAGCGAAGATGAAATCGTCCTCTTCATGCCCGCATGATCCTTGCAGACGCCAGTACATGACCTATCACGCCCAGTTCAGGTTCGCGGCCTCACCGTTCAGTTGCCTCGGGGAAATACCATATCGTCACCGCTTGTGTTGCCAGTTGTTCCTGTCTTGCTATGACGAGGTCTTCATTCCACCCACCACTACTCGCTGCAAGAGCTTTGGTTATTAGTAGCTCTGACCTTTCGTAATAGGGTCTCTTGATATCAAATGGTGAGTTGCGGATGGTCGTATTCAGACGTCGCGACAAAAGGGTCAGATTGCCGAGGCGGTTAAGGAACTCAGAATGTCGGTCCCAACGGTGCCCTTCTTGTGGCGTCTGAGGATATATATGCTCAACATGAACACGCGGGGGTGGTGCCACATCCAATTCCTCGGTTGTCCGCATAGCCATTTCGAGCATACGCAGTACGTAGCGCGCCGACGCTCGCCTTGGCAGCGAGACCGTCCGGAACGATTGTCTGAACGTATCATTGTCGGGAGTGAATACGCGCAGACGTTCCGTTGAGGCCGCAAGATCGATATCCCCTTTCCTGATGTCGCGAGCTAGGGAGTAGGCAACATTCTCAAGGCGACTGTTCTCTCTCTGGCAGATAAGGCTATGTCTCACAAATGTCACAAGGAGAGCCCAAATGAAATCCCTTAAACCCGGCTCGTTGTCTTGTTCAAATGCGCTGAGGATGGGAGGATACAACATCTTGGCCCCAAGGTCGTTGATGTCTGATAGGAGCGAGGCAATCTCACGGTCCTCATGATGAGACGAGACAATGTCGCGGTATACAACGGACGAATCGCACAGTTGCCTTGTAAACGCGAGGCTTTCTATGTCTCCATCCTGTATATATTGCTTTATCTCGCGATATAGCGATCGTGCCTTTACATCGCCTTGGTGAGATAGCCAGTAGTGACGCAAGAACTCTTGAAGTTTTGCGTCACCTTCGATCTCCAGAATCTCGCCCCAGAGATCACCGACCGTATCCCTATCAGTATCTGAAGATCTTCTGAGAATGAGATTGCGAAGCAGATCAGGTGTGGATAGCCCAATGCCTCGATCGTTGAGCGTTTCGAAAACGTTAGCGGCATTATCCTCATCTTCTGTGATCACAGCTACCACAGACACGTGGTTCGTCAGGAGCTTGAGAATGCAGCGCCCACTGATGTGCCTCTTCGGGGTTCGGCATTGATGCATATTTCGACTCAAATGCAGCAGCAAAGAACTCTCTCGCACGCCTTATTAAACGGTGCGACTCTAGGGTTGGTGTGGGCACTTCGTAACGCATCCACGAGTCTCGAGTACTTCCCGTCGAAAGAACTCCCGGTCGTAGCGATTCAGTGTGATCTTAAAACTGTAATCGCCAAGCGCATCATCAAAATCGGTAAGATATCGCGTGGATATGCGTACAGCAGTATCACGACTATAGCGGTCACGAAAATCGCGAATAACAGATAGGAGGACTGCCGCTGTTGCCAATCTCTGTTGTTCATCTAATAGGAGATGTGTCCGGTTGCAGTCGACGATCACAATGGCACCCAAGAAGTATTCCTGGCTGTCAACGTTGTCACCGGGATACTGCTCATCGAAGTGCAGGATGTCCTGCCAGAATGTATCGATTTCTGAGGTAGTCCAACTGTAGTTGCGCTGCCAATCAGGTACAACAACGGGTGGATTGGTCATGGAAAGGACGTTTCCGATACTGCGACGATCTGGTGAATACCGAGTGGTCATTTCGTGCCCTTCCTGTTGCCAAGTATCTGTATAGACCTCATGCGATACAATGATTAGCTCGCTATGCCAGCATCAGACCCCCGTTCTCATATCCGAGGAATGCGACCGGAGCAAAGACCGCCAAGTTAGCTGTTCAGCTTCCGCACAGCAGCTTCTGCCTCGGCAACGCTGGTAACGGTCGATTATACGTGCGCGTGGGTGGCAGCGTCAAGGGTGCCAGTTGACGCCACCACCCTGTCTTGACCTCGGTGATAGTCTATGAGCCGGTGGGGCGTTGGCGGTGGGGTGGGCGACCGTGCTCTTCGGGGAAGTTGAGCCAGGCGAATTCGCCGAAGAACTCGATGGCCTTGCGATCGTAGGCGCGGGCGGCTTCGATCTCGTCGTCGAAGCTGCCGATGTGGATCTGTTTGCGGCCCGGACGAATCTCTGCAGTGAACTTGCCCGTTCGCTTGTCGCGATGGACGCCCTTGTACTGGGACGAACAGCCCGGTGCTTTGGCCTGATTCTGGAGGTTCTGGCGGACGGTGCAGATACGCAGATTGCTGCGCCGGTTGTTCAGTCCATCACCGTCGATGTGGTCGACGACATACCCGTCCAAAGGCTGCATGATTTCGCGGTGCATGCTGACCCGCTTGCCATGACAGCAGCGTCCGGCGTAGCACCTGCCCCTCGGATTGACCAGGTGCCACTTGTGCAGACTCAGCCACGCGTAGTCACTGGCGTCGACCACCGCGACCCGGCCCTGGGTCAGCGGGATATAGCGAATGCTCTTATCGGCCGGCTGCTCGACATCGTAGACGCGTTGCGTGGCTGCCCGCCCGGCGGTACCGCGTACAGGCTTCACGGTGCAGACACGTACCATCTGGCTCGGAGCCTCAGGTGTTCGGGAACAGATCCACAGGATGTTCTCGCCATAGAGTGACCTTTCCGGCGTAGAGGCAGTTCTTGCAGCTTTTTGCGTTCATCTTCTTTCTCCTCTTTAGATTGGAATGGGGTGGATTGACATTTATGTCGGTGTCTTGTAGGGGCAACCCTCCGTGGTTGCCCGGGCAGGCACAGAGGCCTGCCCCTACATCCGTGGATCACGTCATCGCGCCGCACCCGGGGTTTGCGCTTGAAGTGTGGGGCGGGGCCGGTAAGATGGCCTGCCTTGTGGTTGGGGGTATTGGCGTCGACGGAACATGATGGAGTTGAGGTTCATGGCAGAGGCCGGACAGACCATTCTGGTGGCGACGACGAATCAGGGGAAGGTGCGCGAGTTGCGGGCGATGCTGGGTGACGCGGTCGAGTGGAAAACGCTGGCCGATTTCCCTCAGATCGGTGAGGTCGAGGAGGACGGCGCGACCTTTGCAGAAAACGCCCGCAAGAAGGCGACAGAATACGCCCGTGCGACGGGGCTTTGGACGTTAGCTGACGATTCGGGGCTGGTGGTCGATGCGCTGGATGGCGCGCCGGGGGTCAAGTCCGCCCGATTCTCGGGGGATGTCCCGCCCGGGACGGACCGGAAGATAATCGATCAGCGGAATATAGCCAAGCTGCTGGACCTGCTGAAAGGCATCCCGGCTGAGAAACGCAGCGCACGGTTCGTGTGCCATCTGTGCCTGGCCAGTCCTGAAGAAGGTATTGGTCGAGACGCACGGGCACGGTCGAAGGGATGATCGTCGACGAGCCGGCAGGGGAAAACGGCTTTGGCTACGACCCCGTGTTCTTCGTCCCGAGCCTGGGCAAGACCGTAGCCCAAATGCCCGACGACGACAAGAACGCCATCAGCCACCGTGGCAACGCCATCCGCAAATTCATACCGCTCCTGAACGCGATTCTCGAACGTTCAGCAGGAGCGTAGAGCGTGCTGGGATGACGCGTTCACGGTTTCTTAACAGAACGATTGACGTGCGGGGGATGAATCAGTAGACTGTCCGTTTTGGCGGGTGATACGAAAGTTTCTCTTGAACTGAAGTCATCAACCTCTTCTCGTGAGGCAAGAGGGTCATGTCTGAGTCAATATCAGAGTTCGATGGGAATGAGGTCTTCCCTGAGAAAAAAGAGGAATGTGGGTTATTCGCCATTTATGGCGATCCCGATGCGGTCCAGAAGACGTACTTCGGGCTGCACAGCCTCCAACACCGTGGCCAGGAGGCCGCCGGCATCGCCTCCAGCGACGGGGATTTCATTCAGTGCTACAAGAACCAGGGGAACGTCTCGCGTGTGTTTCGGGCCGGGTCGGGCATCCTGGAGAAACTGGCCAATCGTATGGCTATCGGGCACGTGCGGTATTCGACGACGGGCTCGTCGAAGGTTTCCAACAGCCAGCCGCTGTTGGCGGAGTATTCGCGCGGACAGGTGGCGGTGGCCCACAATGGCAATCTGATCAACGCCGGATTGCTGCGCGATGAATACGAGGCGTACGGCAGCATCTTCAAGTGCACCAGCGATACGGAAATCATTATCCATCTGCTGGCCAAGCCGACGCACCAGAGCAAGCCGGATCCGTTGGGTCACGTGCTGAACCACCTTCAGGGCGCATACTCGGTCATCTTCATGTTCGCCGATCACATCCAGGCCGCTCGCGATCCGTACGGCATCAAGCCGCTGTGTATCGGCCGGACGGAGCAGGGGGCGTATGTCGTCACCAGCGAAAGCTGCGCCCTTGACGCGATCGGTGCTGAGTTCGTCCGCGAAGTGGAGCCTGGGGAAATCGTTCGGCTCGACGACAAAGGCCTGCACAGTCGATTTTTCGTTCGCAGGGGCGATATCACGCCCGCCCATTGCATTTTCGAGCACGTCTACTTTTCCAAGCAGAATTCACGGATCTTTGGTGAGAACGTCCACGAGCTGCGCAAGAAATTCGGGCGGCAGATCGCGCGAGAGTATCCGGTCGAGGCCGATGTGGTCATTCCAGTGCCCGATTCAGGCACTTCGGCGGCGGTGGGGTACGCTGAGCAGAGCGGGATTCCGTTCGATATGGGCTTCGTGCGCAGCCACTACGTGGGCCGGACGTTTATCTCGCCCGACCAGAAGATGCGCGAGATGGCGGTGAGGCTCAAACTCGCGGTGATCAACGAGGTCGTCGCGGGCAAGCGGATCGTGGTCGTGGACGACTCGATTGTTCGCGGCACGACCACGCGGGGCAAGATTCGAACGCTTCGCGAGGCGGGAGCGACCGAAATCCACATGCGGATCAGTTGCCCGCCCATTCGCTATCCCTGCTACTACGGCATCGATTTTCCCACGAAGGAAGAGCTTCTGGCGAACAACCGGGATCTGGACGAGATCGCGAAATTCCTCGAAGTTGACAGCGTGGGCTATCTGTCGCTGGAGGGAATGCTCTCGTGTGCGGCCTTGCCGGCGGATCATTATTGTGCGGCTTGTTGGTCCGGAAAGTACAGAATACCCATAGACATCGCCCTGAACAAGTTCACGATGGAGCACTACCAGATGACGATGTTCGAGGACTTTTCGGCCACACATGAGTAAGTACGTAAGCTACGAACAAGCCGGTGTCAACATCGACGCGAACGACGAGATGGTCGGGCGGATCCAGTCCAGTCTGGCCAGCACGTTCGGACCGAGAGTGATCGCCTTGCCGGGGGGGTTCGCCGGGCTGTTCAGGCTGGATTACGACGAGCGGCTTTTCAAGAAGAACTACAAGAATCCGGTGCTCGTCGCCTGTACCGACGGTGTTGGCAGCAAGGTCCAACTGGCGGCCAAGGCCAAGAAGTTCGACACGGTCGGCATCGACCTGGTGGCGATGAGCGTCAACGACATGCTCGTGATCGGGGCCGAGCCACTGTTCTTCCTCGACTACGTGGCCGTTCACACGCTCGAACCGGCGCTGGTGGCCGAGCTGGTCAAGGGCATCGCCGCCGGCTGCCGCATGGCCGACTGCGCCCTGATCGGTGGCGAAACGGCCGAGATGCCCGACACCTACCGCAAGGGCGACTTCGACCTGGCCGGTTTCGCGGTCGGCGTGGTCGAGCGGGACAAGACGATCACGGGCAACACGGTCCGACCCCGGCGACGTCATCCTCGGCCTTCGCTCCAGTGGCTTGCACAGCAACGGATACACACTGGCCCGCAACATCTGCTTCAAGCAGGCCCGTCTGAAGATGAAAGACCTCCTCGACGAACTCGACGGCACCACCGTAGGTGATGCGCTGCTGACGCCAACGCGGATCTACGTTCAGCCGATCGTCAAGCTGCTGACCAAGTACAAAGTCAAACGCGTCGTCCACGCGATGGCCCACATCACCGGCGGCGGCCTCGTCGGCAACATCCCCCGCATCCTGCCGAAGGACTGCAACGCCGTGATCAAGAAGGCGAGCTGGCCGATGCCGAAGATCTTCCCGTTCCTCCAGAAAGCCGGCCCGGTCAAAGAGGCCGAGATGTTCCGCGTCTTCAACATGGGGATCGGCTACGTGCTGGTCGTCTCGCCCGATTTTGCCGACTCGATCGCCCGGAACCTCCAACGATGGGGAGAGAAGGTCAACCGCATCGGGACGATCACCCGTGGAAGCGGGAAGGTCGTCCTGAAGAAGTGACAAGCGCTGCGTCTTGAAGAACGAAGCTGCCTCTTATCTCGATACCCGCAACGATCGCCCGAGCGAAATGCGTGCCGAGTATAGCATGATGGGCGAGCGGATGGAGGCCCAACGCTGAACATGTCCCGACGTTCGCTCAATCTGATCTGGCTCGCCCTCGCAACGGCGGTGTATATCGGCTTTCGCCGTCCATCTGTACTACCCGTATTTCCGAAGCTTCACACCGTGGCAATGGTCGTTCCCGGTGAGTGCCTGCCTTGGCGCCGTCGGCTGTTTTGTCCTCAGCCGGCGCTGGGTGGTCGGCTTTTCGGGTTCGTTCGTGGCCGGACTGGTTTATGGGTTCGGGCCGTTTCTGCTGTCTCTCGCGCGTTTCCACGAGACCACGATCCTGCTGGCTGCGGCCATCCCCTGGCTGTTCCTGCCTGCTGCCTTCCTGGGCCGCAAGCACGGTGGCGCCTTGACGTTTCTTCTCACGCTGTTGCCTTTTGCCGCCATTGCGCTGTTCTTCCGCGTCAGCGCGGGGGCGGACTATCGCCTGTTCGCCGCACCCATCCAGGCGGCGCCGAAACCGGTCGACCTGTTCGGCTTCATTGCCCCTCTGGTCATGGTCACCCGCACGACGACGGTACCCAGCCTCTATCACGTCCCGATCGCTCCCTTGGTCCTCGGTCTTGCGATGATGTTCCGGGCCCGGCGTTACGGCGTCCTGCTCATCCTGGTCACGGGTTTTGCCCTGACGTTCTGCCGGTCATTTCTCGCTCCGGCCCATCTTGCCTGGCTGGGGATCAGCCCGATCCTCTGGCTCAGCATCCCGCTGGTGTGCCTGTCCGTCCTGGTGGGCGTCGGGCTCCAGGGGCTGATCGAAGCCAGCTTCTCCGACGGCAAATGGATCCTGCTGGCCGGCATTGTCCCGGGCATCCTGGCGATCACGACGCTGATGCTGGCCGCCAAATACTTCCAGACCATCTTCGGTCTTGGCGACGGCTATGCCAGGCTCTTCGTCGAGGCGGCCAAGATGTACCTTCTGGGGGCGATGGCCGCTGCGTTCATCTTCACCATGACCCACTTCAAGACCCGCGTGCCCTCGATGCGGTGGCTCGTCCTGTGCGGCGCCATCGCCATCGACGTCTTCCTCAGCGCCCAATACATCGTCGACAAGATCCTCTGAACCAATCCACTTCTCACGACGAATAGCATGGGAAGGCATTGCGCCCACGTTGCGGGGCTGCTTCCTGCCGGCTATCAACGGGGACAGAGAAAGGACTGGGACCGAACCATGAGCCAGATCGATGAGATTGCCCCGGATGTGTATCGGATTTCGACGTTTGTTTCGCCGGTGAATCTGGGATTCAACCAGTTTCTGGTGCGCGATGAGGAGCCGCTGCTGTTTCATACCGGGATGAATGGGCTCTTCGCGTCGGTTCGAGATGCGGTCGCCACACTCATCGACCCGGCTACGATTCGGTGGATTGCATTCAGTCACTTCGAAGCGGACGAGTGCGGGGCTCTGAAGCAATGGCAGCAACTCGCGCCGCAGGCGACCGCGGTATGTAGCTTCGTCGCCAAGATGGTCAGCGTGGACGACGTCGTCGCCTTGCGTCCCGCCGAGGCCTTGGCGGATGAACAGGTCTTGGAGACCGGCAAACATCGCTTCCGCTTCCTTCAAACGCCGCACGTGCCCCATGCGTGGGATGCGGGTCTGATGTTCGAGGAGACGAATGCGGTGCTGTTGTGCTCGGACCTGTTCCACCAGGGTGGTGATGTCGAAGCCAGGACGGAAGCGGACGTGGTCGGGCGGTTCAAAGAGACGCTGATCGAATACCAGCAGGGACCGCTCGCCAACTATCTGCCCCTGACCAACCATACCGAAGCGACGCTGGACCGTTTGGCGGGCCTGAAGCCCAAGGTGCTGGCTGCCATGCACGGATCGACGTTCATTGGCGACGGCGCCAAGGCCATCGGCGATCTGAAACAGGCCATGAAAGACGTCTTGGGCTGAACCGTTGCGAACACGAGACGTACGGGCCAATGGAGGTGATACTATGACTCGTACGCATACGGACACGAAGGAAGAACTCGGCACGCGCGTTGAGGCCGAGGCGATTGAGCTGACCGACGACGGTGTGTTTCCGAACAACGGGAGGCTCCCTCTGCTGCTCTACCGCAAGAGCCTGCCTCCCGCCGCGCGAGGACCCGACGGTAGTCCAGGCGCTGTTTGCCGGCCGTGGCTGGGGCCGCAGTTGGGTTAACGGCATCTACGATTTTCACCACTATCACAGCACCGCGCACGAGGTGTTGGCGATCTGTGCCGGGCACGCGGAAGTCCAGCTTGGCGGGCCCGATGGGCTCAGGACGACGCTCCGGGCGGGTGATGTGGTCGTCATTCCTGCCGGCGTCGCGCACAAGAACCTCGGTTCCAGCAGCGATTTCACCGTCGTCGGCGCCTATCCCGAGGGCCAGAGCTACGACATGTGCTATGGCAAGGAGGGTGAACGTCCTGCCTCCGACGAGCGCATCCGCAACGTTCCGCTCCCTCAATTCGACCCCCTCGTCGGTCGCAAGGGGCCGCTGACCCAACACTGGCGCGCCTGACACTCCAACAACCCACCTCATGGCTCGGACCGCCATTCCGTCAGAAAATCGCTGGCGATGAGGATGTCGAGGTGCCGATGAAACCCATGAGCGTCTGAGGTGATTCGGAGGTCAGCTTGAGAGTGGTTGTCTGCACAGTATTCGCGTTGATGTTCCTTGCCGGGCCGGCGGTGCAGGGCAAGATCCAGACCATTCACGTCTTCGTCGCCCTCTGCGACAACGAGCATCAGGGCATTGTTCCGGTGCCAAAGACCCTGGGTAACGGGGACGACCCGGCGAACAACCTCTACTGGGGTGCCTTGTACGGCACGAAGGCCTTCCTGAAGAGAAGCGGCCATTGGACGCTCGTCGCGACGGAGAAGAACCCATCCGAAACGATCCTGGAACGGGTCGTCTTCAAACACAAAACGAGAGATGCGTATCTCGTGGCCGACGCCTATCGAGGCCGCGAAATCAAGAAGGCGGTGGCGGACTTCCTCGCCGCGGCGGCTGGCAACGGACCGGCAACGCTGGTCTGTGGAGACGATTCCCTTCGAATTCGCGGCGGCGCCGACCTCCTCGTCTACATCGGCCACAACGGCCTGATGGACTTCGATGTGGTCCAGCCGAAGCGCCAGGCGAAGCGCCTGCGATGCAGGCCATGGTCCTGGCGTGCAAGAGCAAGCCCTACTTCGGTCCCCGTCTGAGTCAACTTCGGTGTCGCGGCGTCCTGCTGACCACGGGCTTCATGGCCCCCGAGGCGTACACCCTCGACGCTGCCCTGGAAGGCTGGCTCGCGCAGGAATCCGCCGCCAAGATCAAAGATCGCGCCGCGCGCGCTACCACAAATACCAAAAGTGCGGCCTAACCGCCGCCCGCCGCCTCTTCCACACCGATGAATGAACCCAAAGCCGTCAGACCCATAGGTACCTGCCCGGTCCAGAAGATGTTCAAGACTCCAGCTCTTCGAACAGCTCATCGACACTTGAAGCGGTGTGTAGGTCGATTCTCTGCTCCGCCTCCTTAAGCGTCTTGGCGGTCAACTCATTGGGGATCTTGACCTCGAAGGGGATGCCCCGCTGCAAGACGACCTGCCGCAGGAAGAGCTTGACTGCCTCAGACATGGAAATATGCAGGGCCCCCAGGACCGTCTGCGCCTGCTTTTTCGTCTCTTCGTCTATCCGAACCTGAATCGTTGCCGTGCTCATGATCCACCTATACAGGCTTGTTTCTGTTGTAGCATGATGTAATGATAACATCACTACAATATCTATACAATAGACTTCGGCAAGAGTCAAGAGGAACTCAGCGAAATACTCCGGATCAAGGCCAGATTAACCACATTGTGGTTCTCTAAAAGCCGTCGAGTTTGGCTTGGGCAGCTTCGCGGACGCAGTCGCATTCCCCTTCGTCGGCCGCGAGTTCCTGGAGCCGTTCCAGCGCACCAGGAATTGTCAGGGGCACCATTTTGCAGCCGAGGGCTCGCGTTTCGTGATAGCAGTCCCAAAGGCATTCGAAGGCATACTCGCTTTGGAAGTGAACCGGGGCCGTGACGTCCATCGCTACGGCGGCGTCGTACCGGTAGAAGCAGCAGGCCACTTCGCAAAACACCGTCTCCAGTTCGGGGATGGGACCGATGCCGTCAAACAGGGCCAAGGCCGACAGAGTATCGTAAAGGCGGAAATCCTCACAGCGAATCGTCTCCGGCGTCCGCAGCGCCTCGATCAGCATAGGAACATCGTCCAGCGTCGCATGTTGCGCGAGAATGCCGCCGGCTGGGATTTGGAGATGGTGCTGCTCACTTTGGAACCAGACCCGCGCGGTCTCCAGAGTCAACTCCGGCGGCAATGTCTCAACGGCCTGGTACGCGTACGATCGTACGTCGCGATCAGCGTCCTCGGCTGCCTCGATGTACGATTTGAGGACCTCAAACGCCTTCGGCGTTCCGACATGCCCAAGACCCCGAAAAGCGAGCATCACGCGATACTTGTCATGCGACGAGGCATGCTTGAGGAGGAATTCCTCGTCGCCAGCCGAGACCTTCTCCGGTAGAAACCATGCGAACCGAGTCTTGGTCGAGGCATCCACGCAAGCGAACATCCCATCGAGTGAAAGAGCCTTCACTTCTGCTTCGGTCATCTTCTTCGGCGGTGCAGGCGGGTGGTCATAGTCAATTCCTATTCGAGCGAAGCAGCCTGCAAGATCAGGATGCTTCTCGCAGAACGTTTTCCAGGGCTCGCAAATGGGCAACAGCAGTCCGCCTCTGGCACGGGTCTCCTCATCGTGGCGACAGTACCAGTCCCAATCTTCTTTGACCTTCTTCATGAAGCGCGTGTGGACGTCTTGATCAGACATGATCCTTCGACAGATGACCTCATTGATTCCGGCCAGTACTTCGAGCATTTCTAGTGCATGGAGTTCCAGGACCACCTGCGGCCATCTGCGTCCATACGTCACATATTCTCTGAGAATTGCGATCGCCTCGCCATTGCCGGAGTCGGCGAGAAAGGCCAGTGTTGTCAGAGTGATGCCAAGCTCGATGATGCCCATCGCCCTGGCACCGAGCATCCAATCGGGTCGCTCGTCGGTGCTGTCGTGGTGCTTAAGATGCGAACGCAACGCCTCGAGGCCCATCCCGGTTGCGCTGATCAGCGGTGCATAGAATGCCTCTCGCTCTTCGAACTGCTTGTCGAGCCGCGGATCGTTGGTCACACATTCGATCAGGAGGGGCCAAACTTGCTCCGGCGGGGTTTCCAGAGCCTGAAGATAGCCTCTGCCGCGACCGCGTTGGAGCATGCCCAATAAGCTTTCGGGGTCGGCCAGGCGGTCTACGATAGGGGGTTCTTCTTCCGGCATGCTCTGTTCGCTTCCTCAGTCTGCTTTGCTATCAGTGGCCTCGCTATGAGAAGATTTCGCGGTCGACCTGGCCGAGGTAGAAGCGGCCGTCGTTTCGCATGAAGTTCAGGACGGTATCGAGCTGCTGGCCGATGAACTGGGCATCGTTGCCCACGACGGCGATGCCGATCACAGCACTGCTCCTATTGTCCTGCTGATCGACCTCGGAGACCGAGACGTTGAACCGGCTCTTGAGCCGGCCGATCACGCTCTTGACGATGCTGCGCTTCTCTTTAAGCGATGCGATCCCGTGCATGTACATCTGAGCGGTCATGGTTCCGACCAGCATATAGCGACTCCTGATGCGACAGTCCTCCGCCTGGGGCCAACCATCGGCAACCGGAGGTTGCCGCTGCCACGCGGGTGGCTTCGTTTCCGATAAAAGGCAGGATAGCAGGGCCATCTGCATCGGTCAACCGCTGCGCGTTGGTAGGTCGTGCGTCCTCGCACGACACTTCCGGGCGAACGAGGACGTTCGCCCTATGGGGCTGAACCGGAGGATGCGAATCGCCGTACGAGTGGTGGGTATTGAATTTGTGGAGGGTCGGGCTTGTTGCGGCATGGGCGGAGCGATATAATGCCCGCTTATGATTTCCTAAGGAAAGATGATTATGGGTGACAAGTTTGTCAGGGCCATCTTCCCTGGTTCGTTCGATCCGATCACGAACGGCCATATGGACGTGGTGCGCCGGGGCATGAAGCTGTTCGACGAGTTGATCATCGCGGTCGGCCGCAGTCCGGTCAAGAACCAGTTGTTCAGCCCGCAGGAGCGGGTGGAAATGATCGCCGAGTTGATCGAGGACCTGCCGGGCGTCTCGGTCGAGAGTTTCGAGGGGCTGACGGTGGAGTACGCCGCACGAAGGCAGGCGTCGGTCATTTTGCGTGGTCTCCGCAGCCTTACCGACGTGCAGTACGAATTCCAGTTGGCGATGACCAACCGAGCGGTCGCCGGCATCGAAACGGTCTTCATCATGACCAGCGAACAATATGGGTTTACCAGTTCGACGCTCATTCGCGAAATCGCCTCGCTGGGGGGCGACCTGTCGAACCTCATCCCGACGGGTGTTCACAAGCGACTGGAGGGCCGATTCAGCAAACTCAAAGGCCTCCAGAAGTAGACCTGACGTCAAATCCTCAACGTGATGAAAGGGGGAACTGTCCGGTTATTCGAGGCGTAGAAATTGGTGTGGAGACGGCGCGGCAGACTCGTGCGGGAAGCGGAAAATTGACGATACACTCGAAGGCACTTTTGGTGTACTATGGGTGCTGAAGCCCGCTTGGCTCTATGGCAGATCCGTGGATCGAGCGGCGAGAGGTTTTGGGTGTCACGGGAAAAGGATTCGTGAGTGGCTATGCAGTGCCAGGTCTGTAACAAGCGAACGGCAACCATCCACCTGACCGAGATCACGGAAGGTGTGCGCAATGAGATGCACATCTGTGAGCAGTGCGCCGCCGAGCAGGGGATCGCATCGCAGAGCCAGATGTCGATCAACGATCTGCTCAGCAATCTGCTGGCGTCGCAGCCTTCGGACGATGAACTGCTGGGCGGGGCCGATGAAGTCACGGCGTGCCCCAATTGCGGCTTCACGCTGGACCGTCTGCAAAAGGACGGGACGCTCGGCTGTCCGTACGATTACGAAGTCTTCCAGCATTCGCTGCTGCCTCTGATCCAGCATGCCCACAACGGCAGTTCCGCCCATTGCGGCAAGGTGCCGTCGAAGGTGCCCCAGGAGACGAAGAAGCTCGTGGAGCTTTCGAGTCTGCGGCAGGAACTGGAGAAGGCGGTCCGGGACGAGGACTACGAGCGGGCCGCTGAGCTGCGCGATCGGATGAAGCAGCAGGAGTAGCGTGAAGATCGATCCCCGCCGGGCGGGGTCTACGGGTGATTGCGATGAAGCTTACCGATATCAGTAACGACATCAACGATTGGTTCAGTGGAGCCGGTCCGCTGGCGGACATCGTGGTTTCGTCTCGGATCCGCCTGGCGCGGAACCTGGCGGGACACAAGTTTCTGCACAGTTGTCCGGTCGAGGAGAAATCCGAGATTCTCGACCGGCTCAAGACCGTGCTCATGTCGCTGGACCTGGGGGACGAGGCCTGCTATTTCAGCGTGGACCAGGCCTGCGCTGAGCCGCAGCTTCCTGGTCGAACGTCACCTGATCAGCCGGCACCATGCGCTGGCCAAAGGGCCGCGCGGTGTGGTCATCGCCCGTCGTGAGTCTTTCACCGCCATGATCAACGAAGAAGACCACCTCAGGCTCCAGGCGCTCAAGCCCGGCTGCCAGCTTTCCGAATGTCTCGAGCAGATCGACCGGATCGACGACGAGATCGAGAAGCAGGTGGACTATGCGTTCAATCCGCGCTTCGGATACCTGACCGCCTGCCCGACCAACCTGGGCACGGGGATTCGCGTTTCCGTGATGCTGCACATGCCCGCGTTGAAGATGACCGGGCAGATCGAGAAGTTCCTGACGGCCGCCAAGGATATGAGCCTGGCGGTGCGGGGGCTCTTTGGCGAGGGCAGCGAGGCGACGAGCGATTTGTATCAGATCTCGAACCAGGTGACGCTGGGGGTTAGCGAGCGGTCGATCGTTTCCGACTTCGAGGGGACGATTATCCCCGAGATGGTCGAGTTCGAGAAGATTGCCCGCCAGCAACTGCTGGCCAAGCAGGTGGATATCCTCGACGACAAGATCTCACGCGCGATGGCTCTGCTCCAGAACGCCCATCTGATCAGTTCTCAGGAGGCACTGTTCCTGTTGAGCCATCTGAGGCTCGGGCTCAACATGAGGGAACACATGCAGGCCTCGACGCCGGCGATCGACCGGCTCTGCGAGTTGAAGAGCCGGAGCGAGGAGACCGACCCGAGCGGAGGCTTGTCCATCCGGACGATCAACCGCCTGTTCATGCTGACCCTTCCCGCCCATCTGCAACTGAACTATGGTAAGTCCCTCGACGCCGCCCATCGCGATGCACTGAGGGCCAAGATCATCCGACAAGCCCTGCACCAGCCGATGTAAACCGATCCCGGTCGTTCTTAAGCGGCAAGAAGGCAGGACGATGGGAGAACTCTCCGCGTCGAATTCGACCGCGAACCCGGATTTCGAATTTCGTGCTTCGGATTTCAGCGCAGCGATCAGTATTCGTTGTTGAGGAAGCGGAGCAGCTCGTCGGGGACGTAATCACTGGCGAAGACGAGGATGTCGTTGACCTGCGCCTTCGTCAGATCGGCGGCGACCTGCTGGTTATTGATATCGACGTTGACGATGATCCCGTATTTCCTGTCCTCGGCGGGCACGGGCTCCGCGCGTCGCGTCGCTCGTTGCAGGTACGTCGGTCGGATGTCGATGTTGACGTTCTTGCCCTCGACCGGCGCCTCGATGAAGACGCGCAGGTTCCTGGCCTTCTGCCGCCAGAGGTCGTGCTTCAGTGTGCTTGCGACCACATCGAGCGAGGGGACATAGCCCGTGTCGAAGACGAACTCGTGGACCACGCCTAGGCGGGGTACAGTGCGGTCGGCAAAACGCGTTCGCAACTCGTCGAAAGCCTTGCGGAAGGTCTTATCCTTGTCCGGAATGCTCAGCTCGTGCGGCCGGTCGATGAAGAGCCGCTCAGGCAACGTGAAGACGGGCCCGCGAG
This sequence comes from uncultured Phycisphaerae bacterium, assembly GCA_963726475.1. Taxonomy (GTDB): domain Bacteria; phylum Planctomycetota; class Phycisphaerae; order Sedimentisphaerales; family Anaerobacaceae; genus Anaerobaca. Next base: position 34,226 of record CAVSCO010000056.1, read on the forward strand.
GTGTCAGCACGAACGTCGGCAGCTCGACCCGCTTCGTATTGGGCAGGATAAAGGTGCGCTGGACCCGCAGCTCGCGCGGGCCGGACAGCAGCGTCTCGAACACGTCGGGAAACTGCTCGACGAGCCAATTCCCATAGTCCTGAAGCTTGGTGCGGTCCTGCTCGGGCGAGATGGCCGGGCGAATGTCCACACCATACTTGACGATATGCTGCGAAACGTTCTCTAAAGAAAACTGATAGTTCATTGTCCCCTCTGCGCCAAAACCATGTCCCGCCAAGTGTACCCAAGGAAAATCAAGAATCAAAGATCAAAGATCAAAATAGCGGAATCACCGCATTCTTGTTTCTGTCTGAGACCTGCTTCAGTAGAGGCGGGTGGTGGTCTTGAGGGGGCGTTGGTGGTTGACGAAGAAGTAGCGAAGGGCGTCGATGGGGTGGTCGTAGACGCCGTCTTTGAGGGGCAGTTCGCCCGAGGCGGCGGGGCCCTCGTCGGGGTAATGGTAGCATTGCATCGCCTCGATCAGCCGGCAGCAGCGGGGTGAGATGACCAGGGAGCTCTTGCCTTCTCCAGAACGAATTGCCCGGCGGATCAATTCGATTCCCTCGACGATGCCGCTACGCCGATAGCGGGTGGTGATCCCGAGGGTGCGAAGCTCGCGAACGACACTGGTGCCCGTGATGTCGCTGGCACCGGCGCCGGCCGGGTCGCAGAACGTTGCGGCCACGCGCTCCTCGGGGCAAGGCGTCTGCGTCTTGACCTGTTGGGCATGCACGTCGATCGTTGCCCGACTGCGGAGGTATTCGTCGATCACACGGACCGTACCGTCATGGTCGACTTGAATCCATAGACACACGAACGGATTGACGAAGCCGAAATCCAGCGTGCGATACAAGGGCAGGTTGGGGTCGTAATCGACAGGGCGGACGTGTACGGCAGGATCGAACTCGCTGAAGACGACGTTCTCCAGCGAGGGTCTGATGCACAGCATTTCGGCTTCCCAACCCGACCGGCTGCTCCGCCTCATTTGAGCGATGCAGTCGTCGATTCGCAGATAGCCTGCGGCCTTCTTCGCCTTGCCCTGGCAGTCCGCCCACAACGGGCATTGCGAGCAATTGCGACCCGTGCACTTCTCGATGGTCTCCCACAGGCACCACTTGAACACGGGCACGCCTGTCTTCGTCGCGGCCGCGACCTCGCGCTGCATGATCCCATAGGGTCTGTGCATCGTGCTGATCAGCTCGATCCCCGCCAGCAGATCGTTTTTACTGAGCGTGGTGAACTTGGCGGCCGCGAACACGTCCTCGTCGAACAGCTCGACCTCGTCGCAACGCAGCTTCTGCACGTGCTGGCCTCGCACGCTGGTGGCGGATTGTGTCAGGACTTCGACGGTGGCGCCATTGAGGAAACGGCACCCGCCTTTGCGGATGGGGCCATCCAACGCCCTGGTGAAGCCTCTTTGCAGGAACAGCGTGAGGTATTCATACATCCGGCTCGACTGCTCACCCGAGCCGCCCAGGATGCGGATCTGACAACCTGGCTTGAACAGCCCGTCGAGCAGCGTCGCGATCGCCGCCAGTTCCGTCTTGCCGCCGCCTCGATTGGCCCAGACGATGGCGTCGCCGTTGGTCGTCGCCCGTCGCGTGTCGTCGCTCGTGCCGGACATTGACGTGAAATCGAGATTGAAGCAGTGCCACAGGTAGTCCATCGGGCTGCTGTGGTCGGGACAGACGCTCACATCGGGCACGTCGATTCCGAGGAAGACCTTCACGTAGTGCTTCAGGTCCTGTCTCGATCGAGGCCGGGAGCGACGCAGCATGTCGTAGACACTTCTGGCTTTGGTCAGTGCGGGCGAATCATGATTCGCCCCTGCGTCGGCGCAGGGATACATCGTCTCTGTCATCGGAGATTCCTCCATAAAAGGGTTCGTGGTTTGTCATTCGAAGATGGGGCAGACCCCGTTCGTAGTGTGCTCGTAAGAGCGTAGATCATAACGCCTCACGGCGTCACTACGAAAGCGCTCTGCTGCTAATCGAACGTGGTGATACTGTCGGAGATGGACATGCTCGCCTCGGCGGTCCCGCCGTAAGCACCCATGTTGATGATCCCGCCATTGGGGACAGGCTCGTCGCCCAAAGGAGCGTTCGGATCACCCGCATCGATGCAGGGGCTGGTGACATTGTCCGCCACCCAAGTCCCGCTGTTCGGGTCCCATCGTCCAGCCTGGCTCCTGAGGTGGTAGTCCCCCTCAACGAAGAAATCCTCGCTCGGATTGTCTGGAGTGCCGTTGGGGTCCCAGTAGCCTGGCATAGCGAACGCGGGGTCCTGCTCTATGTTCCCAAGATCGCGCGTCGCAACGGCATTGGGGTCGAGGCAGCAGTAGAAGCATGTTCCGAGCCAGTCGCTGTCGTCCGGGCTCTCTGGCGACAGCTTCTCGTTGTTCCATACGATGCAGTTGAACAGCTCGGATAAGCCTCCGGCCCCGACAGAAATCTCAGGATTGCCGGCAGCGCGGTTGCCGGCGATCGTGCAGTTGGTCAAGCTGACGCCGCCGGCCGCGACGGCGCCGCCTTGTATCCCTGCGAGGTTTCCGGCAAACAGCGAGTTTCGGCACGTGAGCGCGGCACTATGCACATCGCCGAAGACTGCCCCGCCCAGAGACATCGCGGTATTTCCGATGAACGCCGAATCCTCGAATTCCAGTGTCGCTCCCGCTTGTCCAACGACGGCTCCGCCGTTCCCGTCCGACCACCAGTCGGTCGCACCGCTGGAGTTGCGGATAAACTTACAGGAAGCCGCGAATACTCGACCACTCTGTGTCCCCAAGCGCCGCCGGACGACGGTGAGTAGTTTTGGGTGAACTCGCAGCCGTATAGATCGACACTACCCCAGCGGCAGTACAGGGTGCCGCCCTTGCTTCCGTAGTTGTTGCTGAATGTACAATCGACGAACTCCGCATGGCAGACGGGACCCACGTAGACCGCGCCGCCCGAACCGGTTGTCGTGGCGTTGTCCCTGAAAGTGCAGTTGGCGACCTTGACTTCGTGGCCCCCGAGGAGCATCCCCGCGCCGCCGGTGCTATCTCCTCTGGGAATAATGCTGTAGCGGCCTCCTCTGATGGTAAAGCCATCGATCGTCACGTCGCCCCGGACGGTGACGACGTGGGTGACATTGTCTATCCGATCAGCCGGCATGTCCCTTCGAAACACCTCCGCGGGGATGGGAAGGTCGTTATCCTCCAAATCGCCGCTGAGGATGGTGGCATGGGCGTCCACGTCCCTGGCATTCGGATCGGGCGCGGCGATGCCGGCGTACCCCCCCTGTAACGTCAGCTCGTCGAACAGATAAAACGTTTCGATTCCACTGGCCGATCCCTTGCGAGTTGTCGCACTCTGGTCAGGTTTGTAGAGTCCCTGTGCCACACGGACCTCGACGGGCTCGCCTGACGACTCAGCGTCAGTCAGGGCGTCCTGGAGAAATCGATACGCGGTGGTCCAGGATCGTCCGCCTCCGGAGGGTGCAGCGTCATCATCGACGTAGACGATGTACCGGGCGGCCACAGGGCGGGTGACGGCGGCGAGCAGGAAGAATGCCGCGACGAATGCGATTTGCTGGACTATCCTCCGCATGGCTGTGCTCCCTCCAAAGCCTATTCAACCGTTCCAGTCTGGGAACGACTGTAGCAGATTCAGCGGGATATGTCCAGGACGCATTGTAGGTCGTGCGTC
>CAVSCO010000057.1:0-18800 GCA_963726475.1 uncultured Phycisphaerae bacterium
ATGGCTACTAAAGGCCGATGATTCGAAGGTCGATGGCATATTCAACGACGCTGCCCGGTTTGGCGGAAGTGTGTCTGATTGAAGAGACATCACGAGGGCGGGGTTCCACAAACCGGGGTCGTCGTTGCATCTCCCCTGGAGATCCCGACGAGATGCACCGTTGGAGGCGGGCAGGTGGGACACTGAAGATCACAGATCACATCTTGCGTTGATTTGTGGGGTGTCGAGAGGAGTACCCGACACAAATGTTGGAGAGCGAATCATGACCACAACGGTAGCCAAAGAGCAGCCCCAGAAGACCGACGTGACCCTGAACGACAAGGAAGGCAAATACCTGACATTTGCCCTGTCCAGCGAAGAGTACGGGCTGGAAATCCTCAAGGTGCGTGAGATTATCGGTTACATCAGCGTGACCGCCGTCCCGCAGACGCCACACTACGTCAAAGGCGTCATCAATCTGCGAGGCCAGGTCATTCCGGTGGTGGATCTGCGGGCCAAGTTCGGCATGGAAACCACTGATGTGACGGACCAGACCTGTATCATCGTGGTAGAGATTCACCAGGGTACTCGCAAGTTCAGTACCGGCATCGTGGTGGACCACGTACAGGAAGTGCTCGATATCGCGGGCGAGAGCATCGAGGAAGCCCCGCAGTTCGGGTCCAGCGTCGATACCAACTTCATCCTGGGGATGGGCAAGATAGGCGATTCCGTGAAGATCCTGCTCGATATCGACAAGGTCCTGGCAGGCGACGAGCTGTCGATCACCGCATAGCGAGAGACTCTGTGCCCCGGTGTCACGGGACACGGCCCCAGACGAAACCGAATTGCGAGACGAACAGCGTGCCGTCACACGGACAGTGTGCGCAGGCGAGATGAATACCTCCTGAAGGGACAGACCATGCTGAAGAACAAGACGGTGGGACAAAGACTGGCTGTGGGTTTCGGACTCCTGCTGGTCGTCCTCGCCTCGGTGGTGCTCGTGTCGTTTACAGGCATGGGCAAAACCGTCGGCAACGCAAGAGAAGTCATCTACGGAAATCGCCTCGATCGAATCATGGCGCAGAAGGAAGTCGACCACCTCAACTGGGCCTCGCAAGTTACCGCCCTGCTGACCGATGATGAGGTGACGAAGCTGACCGTCCAAACCGACGATCATCAGTGCGGCTTGGGACAGTGGCTCTACAGCGATGCGCCAAAGAGGCCGAACAACAGGTGCCCGCCCTTGCACCCATCCTCAGAGAGATAGAAGAGCCTCACCACAAGCTCCATCAGTCTGCCATGGAGATCGATCGAAACTTCGAGCAGGCGAATGCGGAGCTGCCCGGTCTGATCGCCGCCCGCATGGTGGATCATCTGAAATGGGCCGACACCATTCGCGATGCCTTCCTCAACCACGAAACAGAGCTGGCCGTGGAGACCGACCCAACCCTCTGCGCCTGGGAAAGTGGCTCCAGAGCCCCGGGGGCAAAGACGCCTACACCGAGGCCGAGGGACCGCTGAAACAGGCCTGGGATGCGATGCTCACGACACACAAGACGCTACACGAATCTGCCGTCGGAATTCGCTCTCACCTGGGTAACGGGGAGCAGGGCCACGCCCAGGCCCAGAAGCTCTTCGACGAAACCACCTTGCCCGCGTTACAGGAAACCTTGACCCACCTGGAGGCCATGAAGCAGGCCGCCGACCAGGCCTTGGTCGGACGCTGCCACGCCAATACCATTTACGCCCAACAAACGGTCCCAGCGTCGAACAAACCCGTACGCTGCTCCATCAGGTCCGCGAGACGGTTCAAGACAACATCATGACCGAGGACGCCATGCTGACGGCTGCGACGGCCACCAAACGCAACGTCGGTCTCCTGGGCGCCATCGGCTCTATCGCCAGCGTGATCCTGGCCATGCTGATCGCACGGAGCATCATAGGGCCACTCAAGAACATCATCCGTGGCCTCAGTGAAGGCTCCGAACAAGTAGCCGCAGCGGCCGGACAAGTCTCGTCGGCTTCACAGTCGTTGGCCGAAGGTGCGACGGAGCAGGCGGCGGGACTCGAGGAGACCTCGTCCAGCCTGGAGCAGATGTCGTCCATGACTCGGCAGAATGCCGACAATGCCCAGCAGGCCAGTACACTGGCGGACGATGCCCACAAAGCCGCTGACATCGGCACCGACTCGATGCAACGGATGAACGCCGCCATCGAGGAGATACAGAAGAGCTCCGGTGAAACCGCCAAAATCATCAAGGTAATCGACGATATCGCGTTTCAGACCAATCTGCTGGCCTTGAACGCCGCGGTGGAAGCGGCTCGGGCGGGCGAAGCGGGCAAGGGCTTTGCCGTCGTGGCCGAAGAGGTGCGCAATCTGGCGATGCGATCGGCGGAAGCCGCCAAGAGCACCTCCAACATGATTGAACAGTCTGTCAAGAACTCCCAAAATGGTGTGGAGATCGCGACGGAGGTCAGCGCGGTGCTCGCAGAGATCGTGCAGGCCGTCAGCAAGACGACCGGCCTGATTGGGGAGATTGCGGCCGCGTCACAAGAGCAGTCTCAGGGGATCGATCAGGTCAACACCGCCGTTTCGCAGATGGACAAGGTGACACAGCAGAATGCCGCCAACGCCGAGGAATCAGCCAGTGCTTCGGAGGAGTTGAGCGCACAAGCCGAAATCGATGAACGAACTCGTCGGCCAGCTTGTCGCTTTGGTAGGAGGGTCAACCTCGCCGGACTCGAACCGGAGAGGCCGTGTTCTCACACGTAGGATCGCAAGACAGCAATCCAAAGAAAGCGAATTGAGCCCATCCGGTACCGCGCTGCATCGAATTGCCGCCGGCAGGTCACCTCGCGAAGCAATTCCTCTGGGGAAGCACGATGGTGACTTGGACGATTTCAACGCTTGAAACGGAGAACATGAAAACGTCAAAGGGGCCGGTCGACATCGCGTTTGCCGGTCCCTTTTGCTCTTCGTCTTGCACCACGCAACCTTGCCCGGTCATCGCAGTCGCTTGGCATAGACGACCATAGGCGACCCATCGGGCAAGTAGTCGCTGACCTGGCCGGCCTGGCGAAAACCGTTGCGTTCGTAGAACCGTCTGGCCTTGTCGAAATCGGCATGGTTATACGTCTCGATGAGCAGCTTGCGAAAGCCCTTCCTCACCGCGACACGCTCGATGGCCTCCAGCAGCTTCCGGCCCAACCCTTGCCCCTGGCAATCTGGATCAACGGCAAACCATGCCAGCCAAACGTTCTGTTCGGGACCCCAGATCACGTGGTGCAGCCCAACCAAGCCTACGACCGCGCTGTCATGTTTGGACACGTAGTACATCCGTCCGTCGTCGAGACCATGTGCCTGACAGCCGAAGTGAAACTGCATGGTTCGCGCGGCCCACCGTCCCTCGTCAGCGTTCATCGCCCGTGCGACCAGTCCGGCGGCAGCTTCGATATCTCCCTCGCCCATCGGTTCCAGCAAGTCATTCATCTCATCCGTCATCGATTCACAGTCCCGTGTAGCCGAGTTGTTTGAGTTGCTCTCCAACCCGTGGATAGAGCCGGATTGCATTCTTGTAGTAGATCTTCTCCAAGACATCCCGGGGCAAAGCCAGCCCCTGCATGTGACCACCGTCATAGAAACCATCGTCCAGTTCCTCGTCGCTTTCGAGGACGCGGAAGGCCCGCCAATACTTCAGTGAATACTGCTTGGCTTGCTCCTTCGGGAAGCGACTGGCGTCCGTTCCGAACACGATGCGATCGGCGTATTCGATCATGAACGATCGCACGTTCTCCCGAGTCACCAGCGGGAAATACTGATACGTCGACGCCAGATCGATATTCATCTTCGGGAAGGTCGCGAGCATATTGCGGAGGTAATCGATCTGCGCATCCTGACAGACCGCCCACATGCCATGGGCACAGACGACATTCAGATTGGGGTGCCGCTCCATGACGTTGCGCCACGCATTGATATTCCGCCAATACTCCACCGGATCGGGCAGCCACTTGGTGCGCTGGCCCCACGGTCCGCAGGGGTCACCGATATGGATCGACTGCGCAGAGCATGCCGCATTGCTCCAGTTTGGCAAACGTCGGCTCGTGGGCAAGATCATCTACGTAAGGGAAACCCTTCTGCCCGGGTTTGAGCTTGCGGGCAGGCGGCCCGGCCCAGATCTTGTAGCCGATGTAGCCCCGGTCGAGCCATTGTTCCAACTCCTCGGGAGGATAGTCCAGGCCATCGTGAGATGAATAGTCGCTGATGCACGACAGCATCCGGCCTTGGGCCGCTTTCGTCACGTCGGCCGGGTCGGAAATCGGGGCCGCGCTGCTGCCCAGGTTGATCCACAACGCCAGATCGACGTCACGCGTCTCTTTCAGGTGCTCTCGCATGGCCAGATATCCCGCGATCACCTCCCGGTCGCCTCCCGGATGCGTGTGCACGTCAATCCGCGGGATGTCCGGATAGGCGGTTACGTCCTTCCGCCCCGGAGGTCAGCGCCGTCACAGCCACAAGCGTAGTGAACACAAGAACCAGGTGGATTCCCCTCGACAATCTCATGGGCCGTTCTCCTTGTGTCTTCTCTGATACAGGTTCGTGAGCGAACTATCTCATCATCGTGCGTTTCATTGTAGGCGAGACATCGCTTTGTTGCCAGCGTCAAGGAGCCGGACCTTTCATTCGACACGTCGGACGCACCGTCGCCGGAAGATCCCCCGAAAAAAAGTTGCGGTCGCCCGTTGCATAACACCTCCCCCAAGTCTCTAAGGGGTGAAGCAACGCGTTCTTCGATACTACTGGTAACGGAAACGAATATGCAGTCGGATGCCGAATTGGTCAAGGGTCGCCCTGAAAGGCGACCGCCCGGCCTACGGGAAACTGTTTCAACGCCACGAGCGGTCCGTTCTGGCGGTGGCGCTGGCCATCCTGGGCGATTACCACAGGGCCCAGGATGTCGCCCAGGATGCATTCGTGACGGCCTACTGTCGGCTGGCCGAGCTGCGTATCCGATCGTCGTTCGGTCCCTGGGTTCGCCAGATCGCTCGCCACGAAGCGATACAGGTCATTCGACGGACCCGCCGGAACGAGGGCGTGCCATTACCCGAACTCCAGGCCGATCCTCCGCCAGACGATGGCACAATCGATGAGGCCAATCGCCAGCTTCTCGAAGCGGTCATGAGGCTGCCAAAGCATGAACGAGTTGTCATTATGCTGCGGTATTTCGAAGGCCACTCCGTCAAAACGATCGGCGAGATGACCGGCCGACCAGTCGGCACAGTGACGATGCAGCTCTCACGTGCTCGCACACGCTTGCAGAGATGGCTAAAGGAGACTTTGCCATGAACGAACACGACAATCGAATCGATATCCGGCTCGAAGAACTCGGCCATATCCTGCGATCACAGCCTTCGCCAACAAGTCACGGCCTGCCCAGGATCGAACGGATCACGCCGCGTCGAGCTTTCTGGCCATCACTGAGGATGTCAGGCGTTGGCCTCGCGGCATGCCTGCTGATAGGCCTAGCGTTGCTGTTCACCACGCTGGTCCAGACTCCTCTGACCCTGGCAGACGTCCAGAAATCCATCGACTCCAAGACGTGGGTGCTCGTCCGGTATGAAGACGGATCTGAGGAATGGGCTAACCTCCCGGAACGCCGGAGCTTCTTCACACGGCAGGACGCCGATGGCCGCAATTTCTATGCGGGAATGCGCGACCACGTCAACGGCACCTGGCAATACTACCACAGCAACTGGGGCCAGCAGATCCATGAAGATCAGTTTACGCCCCGACCCTATCCGCAGACACCCTGGGAGTACGCAGTCGGTGATTGGGATGATCGCGGCTTGCGACCGTTCGCACATACCGCCATCGAGAAGTGCACCGATACGATTGGAGACCGGCAGGTGGTGCGATTCGACACCTACGATCTGGGCCCTTCGTCCCTACGCTGCCTTGCCCAGCAAGTCTGGGCCGATCCGGAGACGCGTCTGCCCCTGCGTATCCGCAAGTACTCACGGCCGGGCTCCAAACGACAAGCCAACACGGGGGATTTTTCCTTTCCCGAATCGGGCCCGTCGAGCATCTATGATCTCGGAGCACCACAGGGGCTGCCCCTGGTCACGAACTGGGGGATCATCGAGCCTGCCGCCGAGACGGTGATCAACGCGGCCCGGAAAGCCTCGCGAAAACCTTCCGGACCGCTTGCGCGTCGTCAGGAAGAGCACCTATGGATTGTCGATAACCTATCGCTGGGGAGATCGGCTCCACAGCCTGTCTTATGGCAAGGCCGATGTCGAGAACCAGGGCATGTTGCCCGATCGAGATCCCGGAACACATCGAGGACATCGGTCAGTGGGCTCGTGATAACCTGGTCCTCTTCGGCGTGACGATCTTCGATGGGCACTACGAGTACTCATATCAATCAGGCAAAGGGCCATGGCAGGGTCACGAGAATCCAGGCGCGACATTGCACGTGCAAGGCTGCACGGCCGACTGGATTGACGTGCTCGTGCCCATCCGAGACCAATGGCCTTACATCAGCAACGTCGGTCCCCTCCGCGTGTTGGAGGATGAGCCCGGCACGCCTGAGGGGTGTATCCTCCTTCGATATCAGGGGCTGGGCCTGCAACGCGACTGGTACATCGACCCAAATCGTGACTACATCTGTGTGAAACAAGCCGAGTTCCGCCAGGCGCAGGAGGATGGCGAACCGACAGACCCAGACGGCCAGTGGGTGGAACGAGCCGGCCTGACGCAGTTGCCCTCCGGCCAGTGGTATGCCAAGACAGAGAGCCATCCGGGCCGGAAGAACGACACAATCGAGTTCGATGCTGCGCCTCTCACCGAAGCGGATCTGCAAGAACTGACGGGAGCTGACGACGAAACAGGTCTCTTCGATGGAGAGAAGCTGTTGCAGCAGGCAAGGACTGAAGGTGCACAGATCACGTTCTGGGCACGTTGAAGCCTTGAGAACCTGCACAGCCAATCATGCAAGGCGCGGGGCGATTTCGTCGAAGAGCAGTTGTTTGGCGTGGTCGATGGGGCCGGGCAGGAACGTACCCGCGGCCATCTTGTGGCCTCCGCCGCCAAACTTGACGGCGATTTCGCTGACATCGATAGCCCCCCTGCTGCGCAACGAGCAGCGAACCCGGCCGTCCTTGAGCTCCACCAGTAGCACGGAGACCATCACCGATGCGATGCGATGACACTCGTTGATGAAGTTCTCCGTATCCTCGTAGACAGCGCCCGTCTTCTCGAAGTCTTCCTGAAGGATGTACTGGACGGCGTAGCGTCCGTCCGAGATGCAGTTCAAGCCGGTCGAGCATGGCCAGCATGAGCCGGAACCGTGCAAACGAGAACGTGTGATAGAGCTTGTCGTACAGTTCTGTCGGCGAAACGCCCAGATCGACCAGATCAGCACCACACCGATAGGCCCGGCTGCCCGTGTTGTTGAACTGGAACCACCCGGTATCGGTGGCGACCGCCACGAACAGGGCCTCCGCCATCTTCTCAGTGATGGGCATAGAAGCAGCTTTTAGGAAATCGTATACCACCAGCCCCGCCGCAGCGGCGGTCGTGTCGACAATCTCGACGTCCCCGAGTGCATCGCTCGTCACGTGATGGTCGATCACCAGGATGGGCGTATCGACCCGCTTGAGATGTTTCTCGAAATGGGGCAACTGACTGTAGCTGTTGGTGTCAACGATGACGATCAGGTCGCACTTGCCGAACGAGCTGTCGGCAGATCATCGACCTGTAGATCGGTTCGCAACACGGGCACCTTCTCGTCGAAGAGAAATGCGTACCAGGTCGGCACGCCGGAGATGAACAGAGGCTGCACCGTCTTTCCCAGCCCTCGAAAGGCCTCGGTCAGCGCGGCCACACAACCGCACGCGTCGCCATCCGGACGAGTGTGCGTCGTGATCAGAATATCATTTGCATTCTCGATCAGCTCAAGAGCTTGTCGATACGTCTCCGTCATCCAACACCTTTCGTGTCACTCAGAAGAAAAAAAACAAGGCTCGCACGATGCGCACGGAACGCCGATTCCCTGATATGACGAGGGGAAAAGGTCTGGCACACCCTGCCGGGCCCCGGGCAGATCATCCGAAGCATTATAGAGATGCAGGCGATTTGTGCAACGCTTTCTCGGATGGCTCAGTCGTGCTCGAAGATCATCTTCTGCAGGTCGACACCTTCGACGGCATCGAGCTTCTCGATCATCTCGAAGATCGGCTTCTCATCACCGGCCATCTCGAGCAGCAGCAGACCGTTGGGCGAGCAGAAATTGTCCGACACCGCGTGGAGCCCGATCCGGGTCTTGACGCTGCAACCATATTCGGTCAGCAAATCCTGAACCTGATGGGCATGCTGAATGCGATCGGTGATGTGGATTCCCAAGACAATATGACGTGGTTCTTTCATGGCGTCTCTCCTTTGACGAATTCTTCCAGTGCGGTCCGCGCCTGGGCACAATCCTTGGCAATCTGGGCTGCGAGATCCTCGGGCCCGCCGAACTTATGTTGATGTCGCAGATGGCGAACGAATTCCATCAGCATCCACTTGCCCGCGACGTCCCCTACCATCTCGTCGAGAATATGGGCCTCGATCAGCAGCGGGTGTTCCTCTTCGAACGTACGGATCTGTCCGATGCTGAAGGCCGCGGGGAGCCGGTTTGCCCTGGACGGCAGCATCTCCGGACCGTCAACAATCTCGACGAACCCGGCGTAAACCCCCTCGGCCGGAATGACCTGATGGGGCGGCGCCATGTTCAATGTCGGAAAGCCCAGCGTTCGACCGCGTCCGCGGCCGGATACGATCGGTCCAACAAGGCGGTAGGGTCGCGACAATGCGGCGGCCGCATCTGCCACATGCCCACTTTCCAGCATGTAGCGGATCACCGTGCTCGACACGCGAATACGCTCGCCCATGGGCAACGACATCTGCTTGGAAGGGACAACGACCACTTCGAATCCCTTGTCCCGACCGAAGGCTCGCAGTGTATCGATGTCGCCGGCCCGGTGGGCACCAAAATGGAAATCCTGCCCCTCGACGATGAATCGCGGCGAGAAACTGGCCATCAGAAACTTGTCGACAAAGTCCTCAGGCGAGAGTTCGAGCAATTCCCTGTTGTCTTCGAGGACAATGACGCAGTCGTCGGCGTATTCCTGGACCAGTTGAAGCTTCAGCGAGAGAGGTGTCAACACGCCCGGAGCCTTCTCGGGAAACAGGATCGCAACCGGATGGGGCTCGAAGGTCATCACGACCATTTCGGTGTCGTGTTCTCGGGCCAAGTCTCGAGCCTTCCGAAAGATCTCCCGATGTCCGACGTGGACGCCATCGAAATTCCCGATCGTCAACACGCACCCTTTGCGGATGCACTCGAATTCCGACAGCGATTTGAGGATCTTCATGCTAGACACCTTCTCTGCTGGCTCCGATAGTTCTTTCATGGGAAGAGACCGACCACAACGGCGGGCCGACCATTGTCTCTGCCCTGGAGGACTTCAGAGAGAGTGTATCCTTCCGTCACATGGACGCAACGGGTTTTCGTAGACAAAACGAATTGAGCGCAGAAGGAGAAATGACCGCTGCTTCAGATTGTCAGGTGGGGATAGCCGGTGCGCTGCTGCCCCGTGATCCACCACCGACGCGTCGCGCCGACTCAACCGGCCTGAGCTTCCGTGGCCACCGACTCGGGTTCGCCCACTTGTGTGTGGTGTGGATAGAAGACGCGAAGCTCTTCTCGTGTGAACTCGGCCTTGGCCGGGTCGCCGACCTGTTCGTAGCACATCACGAGCAGATCGAGGGCCGCCCTGTGGTAGGCAAATCCACCTTCTGAAGGCGGCTTATATGTGGGAGCGGCGGTAACCCGTCGTACCTGGTCAAGATAGGGAACCGCCTGCTGTGGCTGGCCATCCTGAACGTACATCAACGCCAACTCGAAGTTGGCCGGCACGTTCTTCGAATCGGCCTCAGTCGCCTTCTGGTAGGCTCCGTAAGCGGCGTCAACGTCCCCTCGGGCCTTGTGGATCTGGCCGAGAAGATACCACGCGTGGCTGTTGTCTGCATCGATCAGCAGAACCTTGTCACATTGCCTCTGGGCATCGTCGTAGCGGTTGAAGATGGTGTATGCGTCAGCCCGGCTGAGCATCTGCCCGACCATGAGCGGCCTTATTGCGATCAAAGCGACAACGATAAGGATGACGCTGTATGCCCCATTGGCAACCAGCTCCCGGTATTCCTGCCGATCTCGCCGAGCCCTGGGATAGATGACTTGTCCTTCTGCCATAGCGTCCCCCGTTAGCCTACTACGATAAGGTAGATGCCGAGAACCATCAGCGCATTGCCGGCAACCAATTGAATTCGCTGCTCAAGTGAGCAGATATGACTTCGCGCCTTGCCGATCACGTCCGGTTTGACCAGGGCCGTCAGTACGCCGACGCCCAGAATCGGCAAGCTCTGCCCAATGGCATAGCTTACGAACATCAGCAGGCCGTACGCCGACAGCTTCTCGGCCACCGCAATACGGGCCAGCGTCAGCAATCCGACTCCGCACGACGAAGATCCCGGAGCCACCAGCAGGCCACAGAGCACACCCAGCAGAAGCATGCCAACCAGCTTTCCCTTCTGCAGTTTGGAACCGAGAACACGCCACTTTTCGGGCAGCAGATGCGTACTGATCAACCCTGACACGAACAGGCCGGTTAGGATCAGCAAGACGCCCAGCAACCAGTAAAAGTAACGGTTGATGTGCAGCAACTTGCCCACGATGCCGCCGGCCGTCATCATAAGCGCCCCGAGCAGAACGTAGCTGGCGACGACGCCAACGGCGAACAGGCACGTCAGAACGACGGCGCGTTTCTTGTGCGTACCGGCCCCGGCCACACAGGAGATCACTATCGGCAGACGAATCGCCGTACAAGAACCAAGCGAAGCCATCGCTCCAAACCAGAACACAACGCACAGAGCCCACAAAGGGGATTCGCTGACCAGGTTTTCCACGTTTGGGATCACTGCATGCCGCTTTCAATGCTCACAGGGGCAATCGCAACCGCGTGACGCCTCTGTCTTGCCATATTGTGACTTGTTTGAGGGAGCCTCGAAGACGTTTGCCCCCTATCACCGCATCGGTCCGGACGAGTTCACATACGGGGTCGCCCGACCATATGTAAACCCTACGAAATAAATCCTCCCTAAAAAATATGCAACTAAGTTGCATTTTGTAGCGAACCAGTTATAATGGACAGGCGAAGAAACGGTACGGTTGAACCACTTGATTATCTCAAAACGGCGGGTATCCATGCAGAGAAGACTTGCGGCTATCGGTTCAGAACTCCGGCACCACGCCCCATTTACGCTCTTCGGGGCCGCCACGGGCATCATCTGCATGTTGCTGTTCCGCAGTGCCGGAGAGTCGGTCAGCCATCGCCTCTTCCTGGTGTTCCACCCTACCCACGTCGTCCTGTCGGCCATCGTAACCACCTCTCTTTTCAGGCTTTATGAGAAGAAGACCAGTCTGCTGAAGCTGGTGGTCATCGGCTACCTGGGTGCCGTCGGGGTAGCCACCATGAGCGACTGCGTGTTGCCTTTCTTTGGGGAAACCCTCCTGGGTGTAGCAATTCCGACCCACGGAGACCTGCACGAACACGATGAAGCCGGGACTGTGGCCTCCCATGATGCGGCCGAGCACAGTGCGACAACGGATCTCCACGACCATGAAGAGGCGGGACACGACGCCCACATGCACGAGGCCGAAGGCAGTGTTTGGTCTCGGCTGCACCTGGGTTTCATTGAGGACTGGTATGTGGTCAACCCCGCCGCCCTGCTGGGGATCATCATCGCCTATTTTTGGCCTCGCACCACCTTTCCCCACGCCGGGCACGTCCTGGTCAGCACCTGGGCGTCTTCTTTTCACGTCTTGATGAACACCCGCGGTGAGCTGACAGCGATGATGCTGGTGGGCGCGTTCGCGGTCTTGTTCATTGCCGTCTGGCTGCCTTGCTGCATCAGCGACATCATCTTTCCGCTGTTGTTCGTGAAGTCCGCCCCGCTGCACGTGCATGGCGCGGCCGAACCGGAGATCGCCGCATGAGCAAAGACCTAGAGGAACAGTGTTTTCACATGCTCGAAGAGGCCGGGTTGTACCGCACGGAAACACGCGTGGCGGTGCTGATGGTGCTCTCCAGGGCGGTCAGGCCCCTGCGACAGGATCAGATCGCCGAACGGCTTGCCGACAAGGCACGAAACAAAGTAACGATCTATCGGACGCTTGAATCCCTGGCAAATGCCGGGCTGGTGCATCGCGCATTCATGCAAGAACGGGCCTGGCATTTCGAACTGGCCCACCATTGTACGGCCAGGCAATGCCATCCGCATTTTACCTGCTCGAACTGCGGAACAACGCATTGTCTGAAGGAATTCTCGATGCCCATGGCCCCCAGATCCTATAAGGGATTCATCATTCAGCATCAACAAGTACGGCTCGAAGGGCTCTGCCCCGCCTGTGCTTAGGAGCGTAAAGGCTTGATGAAATCGGTTTTGCGACATGGCGTTCTGGTGCTGGCCACCGCATGCTTCCTGGCGATGACGTCAGGGCTCGTGCTGTATCTGCACCTGAGCCATGAGGAAGACCTGCTGCACCACGATTCGGAGCACTGCTCGCTCTGCCAAGCCATCACCCTCAACGGAACGAAGTTTCATATCGAGTCTCAGCCTCCCATAATTCTTGGAGGCCAACCCGTTCAGAAGATCCTCGAGACGGGCATCGTCTCGCCACATCAATTCATTTCCACTGTCCTGGCTCCTCGTCCACCTCCGGTCTTCGCAAGCTGAACTCACTGTAAGAATGGTCACCATTGCACGAGGATGGTTCTCTTTGTAGCTCACGCCTCGAGTGATGGTCTTGCGAAGAATTGTCGAGGTGCGCCATGAGGGCGTCACGAGGTTTCACGCTCATAGAGCTACTGGTGGTGATTGCGATCATCGCCGTGCTGATGGGGGTCCTGCTACCTTCACTGGGCATGGCGAGGATGCACGCCAAGCGCCTGGTCTCAACCAGCAATCTGAGGCAGATCGGCCTGGCGATGGAATTGTACAGCGAGGACAACCGGGGTCTGTTCCCCGAGAGCAGCCACGGATTGACCGGCCAGGCCGCCCGCCAGCGGAGCTGGATTTTCACTCTGGCTCCGTACGTAGGCGACGTCAACGAGGTCCGTGTCTGCCCGGCTGATCCCCAGCGCAAGAAGCGTCTGGAGTATCCCACCAGCAGCTACATCATGAACGAGTACATCGCGGTCGACGCAGTCGATCCGTTCGGGCGGCTTACCGGGCCATCCTACCGGAACAAGTACAAGCTCAAGCGTCCCGCCGAGACCATGACCGTTTTCGTCTGGCGCCGACGATTTGTCGGCAGCGCTGACAAGCGATCATACCCATTCAAGGCTGTGGTTCCTGCCGTCGCCCAACGTCCCATGGGACACGCTGCGCGAGGACATCCAGCCGGATCGCTTCGGTGGAGCCAAGGCCGAGGACAACTCCCAAGGCTCGTCGCTGTACCTGTACGCCGACAGCCGGGTGGAGAACGTCAAGGCTCAGGCTGTCAAGGATATGGCGGACGACTTCGAGGATTTTGCCAAACCGCCGGCCCGGTAGACCGGGAGAAACAATGGTGAGGAGCCAGATGCTATGAAGTTCGGATATTCGCTTCCGTTAGGTGTCATTCTGCTGTGCCTGTGTACAAGCGCCCTGCCCGTTCTGGGTCAGGGGCATTCCGCCAAGGTATCGACGGATGTGACCGTCTACTTCGGGATCGAGACGGATCTGCCCGATCCGAACCATCCAGTAACGGTGGACTACTACCACACGGATTTTGAGGTGTCGTTCCGCACCACCGGATGGGACGTGCTGATTTCACACGATGTCCCAAACGCAGGTGGAGCAGGGCTGGATATTCCGTTGGAGGATGCGCTGTTATATGGCGGAGCTAACAGCCGATGGGTGTTGGCGTCGATTCCATCCGACTTCGAGTTCATCGGCGCACAGCCGAATGAACCCTTCTGGATCTTGCCTCAGAATGCCGGGGCAGGGGCCCTGCCTCTGGGCTTTGCTGCCGAGCGAGCCGACAGCGGCCGGCTGCGTTCCTGGAATCCCCAGGACGATCGCGGCGCCGACAGTGCGGATCGCTGGTTCGAGGTACGTCTGCTCGACGTTCGCGGGCCGGAGAACGGTGATTTCGCCCTGTGGCAGGCCGACGGCATCCATCCACCGGTGGTCTTCATGTCTACTTGCAAAGGCGGGATTACAGCCAGAGACGTCTTCTATATCTCGGCGGGCAGCCATGTCCATGTGAACTGGGGCTTCACCCAGCCGGGTCTGTACGCCGTCGATTTCCGCATTTCGACGGTGGTCCGATGCGATGAGTGGCTTACAGCCGACTGGGCCCCTCCGGGCGATGCGTCCTTCTATGGTGATGGACGCGTGGATTTCAGGGATTTCGCCTGGCTGGCAAAATACTGGCAGAGTACGCCGAGTGAAGACGATGCAAACACCTTCATGTTCGTGGATCCCAATGATCCCTCCGATCCGGTGGGCGTGGATGAACTGGAGGCGCTGGCCGATCAATGGCTGCTGTGCGGTTATCCCGGATGCGAAATGCCCGATGGCGACCTCGACCCCAATAACGTGAATTGACTCACCTTTTGACAAACACCTCAAGGATGTCACGGCATCCTTGCGAGAGGAGTACGATCTATGCACGCGAAGAATCTCTATTGCGCCCTACTGCCCCTTCTGTTCGTTATGGCCTGGCCCGCCTGGGCACAAGACCACGATCACGACCATGATCACGATCATGCACAGACCTACACAGGCGAAACGGCCTATTACCTGGCTGAGCACGGAGATTTTGGAATCGCCCTGGAAGACGGCCAGCTTGATCTCCATATCCATCTGCACGCCGGAACCATCGTCGACGGTGTCCCCATGGCCGAGGACACGGTGTTCGCGCCATCTCAATTGATCGTGGTCGCCACGCATGAGGCGATACAACTGCGTCCGGCGGGCGAGATTTGGTATGCCACGGGCGCCGATGCCAACGAACCGCTCTGGGTTCTGCCCCAACACGAACGGGAAGGACTGCCCGCTTTCGGTCTCTCAACCGAGGAGATCGACCTTGGAACGTTGGTCGATGATATGGTCACGCTGGAATTGCGGTACAATGGGGGTCCAGGCGACGTCAGTCTGTGGGCCGATGATGCTTTCGGACAACCCAGCTTTTTGCTCTCCACTCACACGCAAGAGCTCGCTGCAACCCTGCCCGTCGGTCTCCACGCCCACTACAACTGGGCATTCACCCAGCCAGGCACCTACACACTCGTATTCGAAGTCAGCGGGGATCTCGTCGCCGGCGGCAATACCCGCACGCTGGCGGTCTACACGTTCCTGGTTTCCGACGGCCCCATCGTCCTCCACAGGCCTCTCGGGGACGTCAACGCCGACGGCGTCGTGGATGACGCCGACCTGACGATCGTACAGGATCAGATGGGCCAAACGGCCACCATATGGCCCGGCAGCGGTCAGGAGAGCACCACTGAAGACTGAGCCATCTGAAGCCACAAATGCCTTATATCGTGCCGGGGGTGCGGAGGGCCCCCGGGCACGATTGTCTGCCTCGCAGTGGGGGGTATTCCGGCCCGCACCCTTCCCGACGTCACCGAAGTCGGATAAAATCGAAAAATGTGGATAGCTAAGCCCATCCTCTCCGATAACAAAGGTGACATGAAGACAATAGCGAAAACAACGATAGTCGTGGCGGCTCTGGCCCTGGTCTTGACCGGCTGCAAGAACCCGCAGGCCGGCAGCGTGCCCGGAATGGTCACCACCAGTCACACCATCAGCATCGAGGAATTGGCCAGACAACTGGGGATGAGGATCGACGACCGCGACGAAGGCTTCGTCGTTCTGCGAGATGGAAGGAATACCGTCCTGATCTTCACGCACAGCGATGGGCGATTCTTCGTCAACGGAAAGCCCATCGGGCCGGTCGGACCGGTTCGCAATTCAGGTGGAACGACCTACGTCTCCGAATCACTGGCTTCGCAGATCAAGCCACTTCTGGGCGGCGCTCCCGTGGTACCGGTTCGCCCCCAACCACGTGGAGTACTTCGCGGCGACGTCGTGATCGACCCAGGCCACGGGGCCCACGATCCGGGCACGACCTCGGTGACAGGCGTTCACGAGAAGATGATCGACTACGCGGTTGCAGCGAAGGTCGCGGCGATCCTGCAACGCCGTGGCATCCAGGTCACCATGACCGAGAGGCGGGAGAATACACCGAACTGGAGGAGCGTGCAGAGATTGCCAATCGACGCAACGCAGACCTCTTCGTCAGTATCCACGCTGACTCGGCGCCCAGCCCATCGGCGCAAGGCTTCACGGTCTACGTGGCCAACGCGGCATCGGCCGATTCTCAGCGTGCTGCTCGAGACATCGCGCGCGCCATGGCCACAACCGGGCTGGAGAGCCGTGGGGTCCGCCGTGAAGATTACCGCGTCCTCGTGAAGACACGGGGGCCGGCCGTCCTCGTCGAAATGGGGTATCTGTCCAACCGACAGGACGCCGCTCGTTTGCAGAACAGTGCCTTCCAGGACAAGATGGCGGCGGCCATTGCCACGGGGATCATCGACTACCTACAGTAGTCCCGAAGCCCCCTACAAGACACCCCGCCTGCGCACGGCGATCAATCCCAACAGTCCGATCGCGAGCAGTGCCAAAGCCCCGGGCAACGGAACAGATGCGAGAAGCACACCCGTTTCGAACGCGATGGGGATCTGCCTCATGGAGACGGGCCCCGGCGCGGTGAACCACAGCCCGGTGACAAAAGCCGTCGAGTCGTAGGGATCGAGGCCCAGCCCGGACTCAATGCCGAGAATGCGAAAGGCATCCACACCGTCCCCACCGAAGTCATACACAAGCCCGCCCATCAGATCGACGTCTGCATCCACCCAGGAACCGAAGGTATCATCCCACAACCACAGATCGTAGAGACCGTCGCCAAACGTCGGCAACTGAACCGAGGCGAAGTTGGCGCCGGAATCGATGACATAGTCGTAGCCAATGGCCACCAGGGGATCGATGAACACCGCGTCCTCGATATTGCCGATGTTGAAGTCAAACCGCCACCCATCATCAACGACCATCGGCATCAGGGGATTGTCCGGAACCGTGCCTGGCAGATGGCCGTTCCGAACGGCATACACCCATAACCCTTCGATAGACACGTTGGACGGGGTATTGGTCAGATTCGTCAGGTCCAGAACAGCCGCCGTACCCGAACCGGGCAACATCAGATAGTGCGTCTCGTCTCCCGCATCGTACCCGGCCTGCGGCAGGCTTGCCCGCGCGACCGCCAAGGCCGCCACTGGCATCACCCGTCATCCACTCAAGCTGTTCATAGCGAAACTCGATATCGAAGTCACCCGGCGCGATATCGTCCCGGTTGCGGAGCACCATCTGAAAATCATTCGTCAGATCTGTATGCCGATCGTAGTAGCCGACTCCATCCCAGGTCACAACCACGACGTCGGAATCGGGCGAAGCCACATAGACCGCGCCGCCGTCCGGTGCCCGAGTATCGACATCGGCCCAGATGGCGCAATCATGGGCTGATCGGCCACCGGGAAGGTCTCCGGCGTGTATCCTGCGATGGTCGTCTCAAAGGAGACGTTGCCATTGTTGTTGACGAAGAACGAATCGTAGCTTGCCCCAAAGAAGTTGATCTCAAACGGAAGATCCAGCAGACTGGACGAACCGTCGTCGCTGCGTCCCATAGCAAAATCGCCATATCCGGCGTCACCCCCGAGACCGTCGATCACGACGCTGTAGTCGAAGGCATCGGTCAGTACACCGGCGTGTTGATACGTTGGATACAGACGTGCGCCCACGGGAGCATAGGGTTGCATCAAATCGCCTGAGCCATCCGGAGCATGGGTCCCCTCCCAGGCGGAGTCTGTCAGGTCGAAATCCGTGCCTGCATTGTAGGCGCCGTCGTGATCCAGGTCGTAGAAGCGATTTGCCCCTGCCCTGGCAACGTTGGAGGCGAAGCTGTCCAGGGCCACCGTCCAGCCGACGGCATGGGCAATCTCGTGCATCATGCCGCGCATCGCGTCGATCTGCCCCTCAGCCGGATCGCCCGTCGTCCAGTCGTACTCGGCCGCATTGACGCTGATCGCAGCGCTGGCGGGCCGCCCCTGGTTGTCGGCGACCCAGTCGCTCGTACTCGCCAGGAGGACGTCCGAGGTCGCGGTGAAACCAATGTCGATTTCATGGCCGCCAACCATCGTGATCCACCGGTTGATCGCCGCCTGGATCACATCCTCTTGTGTCGCGTCGAAGCCGCTGAACGTTGGGTTGATCGTGATTGGCGCACACTCGGCGCAAGAGCACAAACCACGAGCAAACCAATAGAAATGACACCTACCCCTTTCATCCCTTCTCCTCCTTGAGTCCAAGAGCTCTCCGCTATCGCGGCCCTCCATCCATGGGGGCACTGGCGACCCGTAGAGATACCACATCCAACGCTCTTGGCAGGGAATTCAAAGCCAGGATACTGTGACTGAGGAATGGGCGAGCATGCCGTGCTCCGTCACAGCCTTGCTGGAATCATCCTTGCAAAAACACTCAACCCACGATACAGCCAAATGCCAATTCGTCAATTGTGGAAACTACGTATTTCCTGTGGTTTCTTCTGTGGACGCGTCAGGAAAATCCCCTATCAGGCGGACGTAGACATGCCCTCCTCCCGGCAGTAGAATGCCCGGCA
>CAVSCO010000058.1:0-77963 GCA_963726475.1 uncultured Phycisphaerae bacterium
GCAGGCCGTGAGGGTTATAGGTGTCCACGAACACCCTGGGGACAGGATGGCCCTGGGCGTCGCGGATATATCCGGAGATTGCGTAGTCCCGTAGGGGGTGGATGCGGATTTCGAGATCGTTTCGATTCTCCGGCTTCGTCAGGTCGAAGACCTCGCTGTTGACCGGCTGCTGGTGCATGTTATCGTTGATGTGACTCACCATGATCCCGCATTTCAGGGGTGGCACGTCGGACAGGTGGAAACGGCCCTGGGCGTCGGTGCAGTCCTCCTTCCTGCTGCACTTCATGTAATACCTGATCTCGGAACCGTCGCCCGCCTGGATCGGAAGCGGTTTGAAGACCAGGGTTCGATCGGGCACGGGATGGCCCTCGGTGTCCAGGACAATCCCCGAGACGGAAACCAGTCTGGTCAGCGTGATCGTCCAATCCAGGTTGGCGTCTGCAACGATCTTTCTGGCGCATTGGAGTGATGCATAACCGTCAGCATAGACGGACAAACCGCCGCAATCACAGTGGACCGGCACATGGAAATAGCCGTTCGTGCCGGAATACGACGTGGTGTCATTCAAGTCGCTGTCGCGCTCAAGTCGCGGACGACGACCTTAGCCCCCTTGACGGGCGATCCCGACTCATCGACGATCCGTCCGGAGACGAATCCTTTGCTCGCGGGTTTGCATCCCACGATGAGAATCAGGCCCAGTAGCAGCGGAACGCCTACACCCCACCTCATTCGACGTGGTCTTGCGTTGCCGACCATCTCGCGGAATCCTCCCAACAGGATCGGTCTCAACCCGGACACTTCAGACCCATTGTACCTGGCAGGCAAGAAGTGACGCAACCATCACTTGGCGGCGGGCGTTGAACTTGACCGATCTGCGAATCACGGCGTATGATGCGGACTGCGATGCGGCAGTGGAGCAGAATCGTTGGATGATTGACGTCACAGGAGGACGCTATGAAACGTGTGGGATTGGCTTTGATCGCAGTGCTGGCGCTGGCTACGGCGGCACCGGGCGTGGACTACTTTCCGCTGGAGCCTGGGAATCAGTGGTCGTATCAGACGTCTACGGGTGTGCCGATGACGGTCGCCGTGAAGGGGATGGCGTCGGTTCGCGGGTGCGCTGCGCGATCGTCGAGACGACGATCGGCTGGCAAAGCAGCCGGGAGTTCATGGCGGTCGAGGCCGACGGGCTCAAGAGCTACAAGTCGGAAATGCAGGGGCAGGAGTTCCTGTACGATCCACCCGCCGTTCGGGTCAAGCTGCCCTTCCAGCAGGGCCAGACGTGGACCAGCACGGTGAATCAGTATGGCATGTCCATCACCACGATGAATCAATGCGCGGGGCGCGAGAAGGTGCAGACACCTGCCGGCGCCTTCGATTGCATCAGGGTCCAATCCACCGCCAACCTCCCGGGCCAGGGCACCATCGTGTCGCAGAGCTACTACGCCCCCGGGACAGGCCTGGTACACCAGGTGGTTCAGGCGGGCGGCCAACAGATGACGGCCAGTCTCGTGTCGACGAACGTTAAACCGAAGGCAGTGCCAACACCACCGGAGGCTCAACCCAAGCCAGCGGAGAAGCCTGCGCTCGATCGATACGAATCGCCCGACGGAAAAGTCGTGCTGTACAAGCCCCACGAATGGATCGCCAAGCAGGAAGCGATTGGCGAAGGAGCGATCGCGGTCTCGGTGATGGAACCCGCCGAGAATGCGGCGGTCGTCTTCATGACGCTGCCCGTCGATCAGGGCATCGGCGATTCAGTCCAGCTCATGGCTCGCTGCATGAAGGGCCTGCGCGACGAGTATCCGGACGTGAAGGCAACGAGCGTCAAGTCGTCGCAAGACAAAAGCCGTACCATCGCGGGATTGACGCTGACGGCCGAGGGCAAGAAAGGCATCGGCCATGGGTACTTCTTCTACACGCAACAAATGGGAACGGTGTACATCCTTCTGGCCCGCGAGGACATGTGGGAGAAGCTCAAGCCCACGCTGACCACCATCGCGGCAAATCTCGCTTACACGCCCGAAGGCGTCGCCAAGGTCGTCGCCCAGGGTCAGGCGCTGGAGGACGAGAGCCCAACTGAAGAAGCGCCGACGCTCTCACCGGCCGTAATGATGCGGCGAGCCTCCAGACGAAAAGGCAAACAGGTTCCGCTGCGACAGGCGGCCCTGCCCGATCAATCGATGACGCTTCAGATCCCCGAGGGGTGGAGCCTTCAGGGGCAGAAGCTCCAGTTCACCACGTTCCGCGACCCGCAGACGAAGCAGTACGGCGTCGGATCGGGTCGGCACACGATCATCCCGACGCAGTTCGCGATGCCCGGGACGATCACGGCGCCGTATCAGCCCCCCGCCGGGGCGCTGCGGCTGGTCCTCGAACTTGGCCAGGTCGGAACCGACATTCAGGTGCTCGACGAGTGCCCGACGGAGGAGGCAATCCCTGAAGCCGCCCAGGCCATCGGCCAGTTGCGGACCCAGGGCATGCAGGTCGACGCGAGGCTCATGCACGTGCGCTTCCGCAGCATCCCGACCGGCGCGACGCTGCGGGGACTCTTCGCGGTCCAGTGCAGCAAGACGCCGATGAGTCCGGTCTGGCAGATCGCCGCCGACGGCAGTTGGGCCCCCGATGCCGAATACGAGCAGTGGCTCCCTCTCTATCTGCGGATCGTCAAGTCGGCGAAGGTCAACCAGCAGTGGTTCGCGGGCGAGATGCAAAACCGGCACGCCCAACAGCAGCAGCTCAATCGCAACCTGCAGAATTCGATCGCCGAATCGAACCAGGCGTTCGAAGGGTATATGGAGAGCCTGCGGAACGCCGACCGCAGCCGCGACTACATCAGTCACATGTGGAGCGAGACCACGC
Organism: uncultured Phycisphaerae bacterium; assembly: GCA_963726475.1. Lineage (GTDB taxonomy): Bacteria > Planctomycetota > Phycisphaerae > Sedimentisphaerales > Anaerobacaceae > Anaerobaca. The sequence goes on from CAVSCO010000058.1 coordinate 2,863, forward strand.
TGGGCCAGGGAAGTTGGGTGGCCGAGAACGAAGGCGCGAAGGTCTACCGGACCGACTCGTGGGGAATCGAAGGTCCCGAGGGCCGCATCGACGCGACGGCCTACAACAACACCTACTTCAAGGGCGAAAACCCCTGGGGCGGCGAGGATCTGAATCTGGTCGATACCTACGAGGAATATGAGAAATACATCGCCAATCCGCAGCCGTAGGGGGCGAATGATGTTCGCTCTTACCGACGACGTTTACCGTGGACAGGTGCGCTCGCCATCGGCAAGTCAAGCTTGCCGCTGCCACCCGGGGTAGAGGGCGGGAACGAGTGATTATTCGCCCTTACCGGGTGCCGTGCGGTTGAAATCTGCGGCCAATCGTGTAAGCTCTGGGCTATGGCAATCGGAAGAGTTATCAGTGGACAGTCCCTCGGTGAGGCAGAGGAGGTTTTCACCAGTTCCCTCCGGCCTCAGCATCTGGACGAGTGCATCGGCCAGCCCAACATCCGTGAGAAGCTGGGCATCGCGATCCAGGCAGCCCAGCAGCGATCGGAGCCGCTGGAGCACGTGCTGTTCTACGGCCCACCCGGGCTCGGCAAGACCACGCTGGCCCACGTCGTGGCCAACGAGATGGGCGCGAAGATTCGCTGCTCGTCGGGTCCGGCCCTGGTCAAGGCGGGCGACGTGATGGGCCTGCTTAGCAGCGTCAACACGGGCGACGTCCTGTTCATCGACGAGATCCACCGGCTCAGCACGCCCGTCGAGGAGTTCATCTACCCGGCGATGGAGGACTTCAAGGTCGATTACACCGTCGACAGCGGGCTCCACGCCAAGACGATCAACTTCCCGCTGAAGCGGTTCACGCTGGTCGGCGCCACGACGAGGGCGGGTCTGCTCAGCGCCCCGCTGCGGAGCCGGTTCGGGATGCTGTATCACCTGGATTTCTATAACACCGCCGAGTTGACCGAGATCCTCAGCCGGTCCGCCGGCCTGTTGAAACTCCACTGCGAGGAAGGAACGTTGGAATTGATCGCCAGCCGCTCGCGCGGCACGCCTCGAATCGCCAACCGACTGCTCAAACGGGTCCGCGACTACGCCCAGGTCAAAGGCTCGGGCATCCTCAGTACCGACATCGTCGAAAACGCGCTGAAGATGGAGCAGATCGACGCACTGGGGCTCGACCCGCTCGACCGGGCGTTCCTCAAGGCCCTGGTGAATATCTACGATGGCGGTCCGGCCGGCATCGAAGCCATCGCCGCGACGCTGGGCGAGGAACGCGACACGCTCGAAGACGTCGTCGAACCCTACCTGCTCCAGATCGGTTTCGTCCGACGGACCAAGCGAGGCCGCGAAATCACCCCGCGAGCCAGAGACCACCTGGGACTCGGACCGAAGAAGCCCAACCACAAAACAGAGAACGGGCCGGAGTTGTTCGACTGAACACGTGGGTTAAGAACCCACCCTACCGAGGGCGGGTCTTGAGGACGTGCTTGGCCATCTTGGGGCGGTTCCCCAGGGTCTCGGTGAAGTGGTGGATCAGGACGGCTTCGATTTCGTCGAGCACTCTTTCGGACGCTTCTGAGATCTGCCTGAGATTGACGAGGGCCCTGGCGGCCGGTCCGCTGAGCCTGACCCGTTCGGGAAAACTCATCTCACAGTCGCGGCACACCAGACCGTTGGCAGAACTGCTGAAGTAGATCTCCCGCCAGTCGGTCGAGAACGCCTGCCTGCAATTGCCACACGTCTTGAAGTTGGGCCGCAACCCCACCTCCCTTAGCAGCGCCAGTTGAAACAGGACCAGGCGCAGCAGGATGTCACGACGCTGGGCCGCCCCCCCCACTTGCTCATCGAGATCCTGGATGAACTCGACGAACTGATCGAAGAGGATCAGATGCGGGTCGTAATCGTGGGTGAGCTTGTTGAGCAGCTCGGCCGCGAAGAGCGCACTGTCCAGCGCGAACAGATTCCGACGGAGTCCCCCTCGCGTCGGTTGCTGCTGGTATTCCGTGAGCGTCGAGAGCTTGTCCTTGTCGGCATCCGTGAAGACGATGTCTCCATGCGAGAGGACCTCGATCGGTCCGTCGAAGGAAGACTTGGCTCGCTTGGAGCCCTTGGCGATGGCGCTGATCTTGCCCGCCAGTCGCGCGAAGAACGTCACGATCTGCGAGGTTTCCGAGTAATCGACAGCACGGATGCAAACAGCGCGATCCTTGGTCAACATGGCTACTCTTCCGGCACTTTCCGGATCGTGATGCGGTTGATGCGTCGTGGTTCGGCCGAGGCGATCGTGAACTGGAGGTTCTCGTAGTCGAAGTGCTCACCCGTCTTGGGGATGTAGCCCAGTCGCGAGAAGACGAAGCCCCCGACCGTGTCGTAGTCCTCGTCCTCGGGCAGATTCAACTCGTACTCATCGTTGAGATCATCGACGTACGTTCGCGCATCGACCTCGATCGTGTGTTCGTCCACCTCCTTGATCGACTCGGGAGGCGTCTCCTCGTACTCGTCGGCAATCTCACCCACCAGTTCTTCGAGGATGTCCTCGAGCGTTACGATGCCGGCGGTCCCGCCATATTCATCCAGCACGACGGCGATGTGCAGCTTCTGGTTCTGGAATTCATGGAGCAACGCTCGCAGTGACTTGCTCTCCGGCACGAAATAGGGCTCGCGAATCCGCTCGCGCAGGCAGAAATCAGCGGGGTCTTTGCCGATCTCGGCCAGCAGGTCCTTGGCGTAGATGAACCCGACGATATTGTCGACGTTCTCCTCGTAGACGGGGATACGCGAATGCCCCGCCTTCTTGATCGTCTCCAGCACCGTCGACAGATCCGCGTGAACCTCGATAGCCACGAGATCGGTACGAGGCGTCATGATCTCGTCGGCGTGGCTCTCGCTCAGTTCCAGGACGTTCTCGATCATCTCCTGCTCTTCCTCGTCGAACGTCCCTTCCATGCGGTGTTGCTCGAGGTCTTCGAGGAATTCCTCGTGCTTCTCCTCCAACTGCTCTTCGGGGGTCGCCTCGGGCACGCCGGCCAGGCGACGCACGAATCCGTCGTAGAGCCGAAGAATGTAGAGAACCGGAGCGGCCAGAAACGCAAAGAACACCAGCACGTGGTAGGTGCGGCTGATCAGCTTCTCGCCCGCGTGCTTGGCCCAGGCGTGAGGAATGGCCAGGCTGAACACCGAGAAGATCGCCAGCGCGACGAAGAAGACGAGGACGTAGCTGACAGGGGTCAAAGCGTGGTTCTGAAGAGTCGAGAGGATGGCCACCAGCAACAGCAACGCACAGAAATTGAAGACGAGCCGATAAAAGGAGCACGCAAGGATCAGTCGATCCGCGTTGTCGACCACGGCATCGACCAGCTTGGGCCTCTCCTCTCCATTCTCCGCCTTGAACGCCTCCTGCAATCGCAGACGCGAAAAACTCCGCAACGCAATGGCGTTGACCGAGAAAAACAACGTCGCTCCAACGAACAGGCAAGTTAGCAGCACGGCCCAACCGATGAAGCCCACTTGGCACTACCCTTTCAATCCAATTCCAAATCCAGACCGGCAGACACGCACCGGCCTACCGCAATCTCAGGCGACTATTATACACGACACCGAAGCCCATGTGTTGCAGAATCTCGTCCTCGGCCTGGTGCATCTTCTGCGCCTGCTCGGGTGTGGCGTCGTCGAAGCCCAACTGGTGCAGCAGACCGTGTGTCACGTACAGAGCCAATTCGGCCGGGCGCATGGCCCCGCTCGGCCGCCTCACGAGCCGCCAACTGACCGTTGACGATCAGATCGAACACGCGCGGGCCGTCCGGGTCATCACCGTCGGACAGATCGAAGCTCAGGCTGTCGGTGGTCCCCTCGTGATCCAGGAACTGGCGATTCAGCTCGCTGATTCGTTCGTCGTCGACGATCCCGACGCTGATCGTCGCATCGGAGACACCGAATTTCTCGCAGATCGCGCGGACCAGCGATTCCAGGTCGGCATCGTCGGCGGTTTCATCCGAAAACTGTCGTGTGATCTCGATCGCGATCATGGCCCCCCGCTTACGTCTCGACCATCTTTGGAGCGGTCGACTTCGAAGGTTGCGACGGCACCGGCACATCGGCCGGCGTCGGGTACGCGATTCGCCCATGATAGTGGGCGGCCAGAGACTTCGACAGGCTCGCCTCGATCCCGCTGAGCTCGCGCAGTGTCAGATCGCACTCGTCGAACTGACCGTCCTGCAAACGCCTCATCGCGATGTTGTGCACGACGATCTCGACCTTGGCCAGCGTCACTTCCGACAGCGACCGCACGGCGCCCTCGACCGCATCGGAAAGCATGATGATCGCGGCCTCTTTCGTCTTCGGTCGCGGTCCGGCATAGCGGAACTCGCTCTCCGACGGCGGCGCCCCCTTGGGCTTCTTGCCCTCCTCGCCCGGCTCTTCGTGCTTCTTCTTCGCCTGGTGATAGAACGGCTCGACCAGCGTCGTTCCGTGGTGCGTCTCGATGAACTGGTGCAGCACGTTGGGCAGCGCGTATTCCTTGGCCATTTCGACGCCGTCCTTGACGTGCCCCACGATGATCAACTGGCTCATCGCAGGCGACAGCTCCTTGTGCTTGCTGGCCGACCCCATCTCGTTCTCGACGAAGTACTTGGGCTTGTTGAGCTTGCCGATGTCGTGGTAGTAGGCCCCGACCCGGCAGAGCAGCCCGTTGGCGCCGATAGCTTCGGCGGCCGCCTCGGCGATCGAGCCGATCAGCAGGCTGTGGCTGAACGTCCCGGGCGACTTCCATCGCCAGCTTCTTGAGCAGAGGCTGGTTGGCGTCGGAATAGTCCAGCAGCGTCATGCTCGTGGCGATGCGGAAAGTCTTTTCGATCAGGGGCAACAGGCTCTGGATCAGCAGCCCGCCCAGAAAGGCAGCCAGCGCGTGGTGCCCGGCCGCCCAGACGACCGAGGTCAGATTCTGTGGCTCGCCCAGGAAATTCAGGTAGACCGCTGAACAGGCCATGAAGAAGACCGCGACGGCGGCCATCGCGCTGACTTCCAGCAGCTTCATGCGCGTGCGAATCTCTCTGAGCGAGAAGCAGCAGGTGGCCACACCGGCAGACATCGTCAGAAACAGCCCGATGCCCTGGAGTTGGTACCCATCGGCATGCCGGGGGCCGACGCCCAAACACGCGAAAACGGCGTAGATCGTCGCCATCCCGATGGCAAATCGCTGGTCGTAGGCGATCACGAAGACGATGGCGGCCACAACCGCCGTACCCGTGCCCCAACTCGGCGTCCACCGAGATAAGCCACTGGAGAGCACCGCGATTTTCAGCGCCCCAAGCAGTACGAGGAAGACCCCGATCAGCGCCACCGCCCGCGCATGGTTGCGAAGGATGCGGTTTTCATAGTGATAGATGTAGAACGCGGCACCGGTCGAGAGGAATGCGACTACCGCAAACAACGCGGCGACGACCCGGTAACTCTGCTCATTGAGCATCTCGAACGAGAGGATCGCGGTGCAGGCAACGACGAACCCCAGCCACAGCAACATAGAGATCACCACATCTCGGCTGGCTAACGCGGAGATCCGGGGCGTACGGCCGGAAGAGATATTCCGTCGCACCTGGTTTCGTCGTGGACTGGTTTTCTTGTTGAAGAGGCCCATGGTAATCAGCCCGTCACAAAGTGCACGGGACCAGCGCTACCCCCAATGGCAGGACGCGTCCACATCTCATCAGCGCTCATGCTCCTCAGCGCGTTTCTGTGCGTCCTGCTTCTTCTTGTACGCCCGCACGATGTTCTGCACGAGTCGATGTCGCACGATGTCCACCTGATTGAGTTCGACGACGCCGATCCCTTTGACCCGGCGCAGCGTCTCGATCGCCTCGATCAAACCGCTCTTCTGGTTGGTATCGAGATCGATTTGCGTAACGTCCCCCGTGATGATCATCTTCGAGCCATGCCCGAGTCGCGTCAGCACCATCAGCATCTGGAGGCCGGACGTGTTCTGGGCCTCGTCGCAGATGATGGCCGCCTCGTTGAGCGTCCGCCCCCGCATGAAGGCCAGCGGGATGATCTCGATGATATCCAGATCCATGAACTTCCGCATCTGCGCGAAGTCCATCATGTCCTCGAGCGCGTCGAACAACGGTCTCAGATAGGGATTGACCTTCGCCTGGATGTCGCCAGGCAGGAAGCCCAGCTTCTCACCCGCCTCGACGGCCGGCCGGGCCAACACGATGCGACGAATCTGCTTCTTCTTGAGCATCGAAACCGCCACCGCCACCGCCAGGTAGGTCTTGCCCGTGCCCGCCGGCCCCGTGCAGAAGGTTACATCGTTCTTCAGCATGGTCTCGACGTACTTCAACTGCCCGGCCGTGGTCGGCTCGACCACTTTCTGGGAAAAGACGGTCACCGCCTGCCCGTCCTCCTGACCCTCCGGCCGGGTTCCCTGTTCGATGAAGCCGGTCACATCGTCGGCCGTCAGTTGGCGATGCTTGAGCAGGTGCTTCTGCATCCGGTCCACCACCTCGGCAGCCTGGTTGACGCTGGCGTCGGCGCCGCTGATCATGAGGTTGGACTGGCGGGCGGTGATGTTGACCCCAAGGGATCGGCGCAATTGCCGAAGATGACTGTCCGAAGGTCCGAAGAGCTCGAGCTGCTTGCTGCCCGGATCTAATTGTACGATGACTTCCAAATCGTTCCTCAACTGAGCGATATTGTCTCGTTGCCGTCGCCGATCGCCCGCGTCCGGTGGTCAGGCGACGAGCCGGAAGAACAGATACCCGAACGGCGCCGCCACCAGGGGCGAATCGATCACATCCAGTATACCACCAAATCCGGGCACCCGGTTCGCGGAATCCTTCTGCTGGGCATCCCGCTTCATCATCGATTCGGTCAGGTCGCCCAACTGGCCGATCACGGCAAAAGCCCCGCCGAAGACCAGAGCCCACGACCAGGCCATTATACCAAAGCCCAGAGCAAAGGCGAGACTGACGGCCATCGCCACGAGCATCGCCCCACCCAGGCCTTCCCAGGTCTTGCCGGGGCTGACGCGAGGCGAGAACTTGTGTTTTCCGAAGAGCTTGCCGAACGTGAACGCTCCTATATCGGAGAATTTCACGACAAACATCAGCATCAGGGTCTCCCAAAGCCCCATGTCGACCCGAATCCCCACGACGAAGGCCGAAAGGAGCCCCAGATAGAGGATGGCCAGGCAACTGATGCCGCAATTGGCGAGGACGCCGTCCGTGCCACTGTGCCAGTACTGCACGACGACCGAAGCCAGCAGCGCGAAGACCAGAGCCGAGAGCAGATAGCTATGCGGAGAGATTTTGCCCCATTGGGGCCAATACCAGGCGGTCGAGAGCAGCACTACCGAGATCACCGTGGAGGGCAGAAGAACCTTTAAGCCCTTTCCGGAGGCCAACTTAGAGAATTCCACCGCCGCCAGGGCCAGGACGAGGGCCACGATGAGCGTCAGCAGGGTCCCCTGGATGGGCTTGTCGTCGGCGGTCGCTGCGGTCAGCGAGCCATCGAGCCAGCCGTCCAGGATAACGAGGCCCCCGAAGACCACCGTCATCAACACCCCGGAGAATATCCTGTGTTTGAGCATAGTCGCGGGCAAAGTCTCTTCGAAGTCTGGTTTCGACGGCTTCCGAAGGCGAGCCGCCCTCCGCTTACGGTCGTGCGATTATCCGCGAGACGCCGACTCGGTGTGAAGCGCCCCAAACCGGCGATCACGCCGGGCATAAGCGACAAGGGCCTTCTCGAGGACCGGCTGGTCGAAGTCCGGCCAGAGCGTATCGGTCACGTAGAACTCGGAGTAGGAAATCTGCCACAGCAGAAAATTACTCACGCGCAGCTCGTTGGCCGTACGGATCAGAAGATCGGGGTCGGGCAGACCCTTCGTATACAGATGATCGCTGATGCACTGCTCGTCGATGTCTTCGACGCTTAGCGTTCCCTGTTGGACGTCCTGGGCAATGCCTTTGGCGGCGTCGACGATCTCGGCCCGGCCGCCATAGTTCAGCGCCATGGCGAGCACCATGCCCGTGTTGTTCGCGGTCAACTCGCCCGTGCCAGTCAGTGCGTCCCTGACGCCCTGCGGCAAGCCTTCCATGCGCCCCAAGTGCTTAAACCGGACGTTGTTCTGCATCAGGCTCTTCCGGATGCTGACCAGATAACTGCTGTAGATCTGCATCAGGGCATCGATCTCGGCCTGCGGGCGTTTCCAGTTCTCCACGCTGAACACGTAGAGAGTCACCGACTCGATCCCCAGATCGACGCAGCGCAGGGAGATCATCTCGGCTGTCTTGGCGCCCTGGGCGTGTCCTTCGTAGCGGGGCAGCCCCTGGCGCTGGGCCCATCGACCGTTGCCGTCCATGATGATGGCAAGATGGCGAGGCAACAGCTCCGGTGGCACGCCCAGCCGCTCGGCCGTGACTTTGCGTTTTTGCTCCATGCTGCTCATTGGCACCGATCTATGGGCAACCAGCCCATCTGGCCCGGCCCCGTTGCACGGCACGCCGGGCACCTGCGTTTATGTCGTCCGGGTGAGTGTCTGGCTTCGCTTCGGCCCGACGCCGATCATCTCTACCGGCCGACCGACGATCTCTTCAACCCGCTCGACGTACTTGCGGGCGTTGACCGGCAAGTCCTCGAATTTCGTCACCGACGTGATGTCTTCGTCCCAGCCGGGCAACGTCTCGTAGATTGGTTTGGCTCTTGCCAGCCGAGTGATGTTGGCCGGAAAGAACGTGGTTTCTTTTCCGTCAAGCTCGTAGGCCCGGCAGATCTTCAATTCCTTCAACCCGGTCAGCGTGTCGAGATGCAGCAGAACGAGGCTGTCGATCGAGCCGATTCGGACACCGTAGATAACCGTCACCGCATCGAACCATCCACACCGCCTGGGCCGACCGGTCGTCGTGCCATATTCATTGCCTGCGTCGCGGATGTATTGGCCGATCTCGTTGTCCAATTCGGTGGGGAACGGCCCGGCACCGACACGCGTCGTATAGGCCTTGATGACGCCGATGTACTTGTTCACCATCCGCGCGGGGACACCGCACCCGGCGGGAAGCCCCAGCGAGCTGGAATTGGAGCTGGTCACATAGGGGAAGGTCCCGTGATCGAGATCCAACAGAGCCCCCTGAGCTCCCTCGAAGAGGACCGACTTGCCCTGCTCGATCGACGTGTGCAGGAGTTCCGTGGTATCGGTGATGAACGGCCGCAACCGCTCGGCGTACTTCTGGCATTTCTGGAAGATCTCCGCCCCATCGAGAGGTTCGGCGCCGTAGAGCGCCCGAAGAGCTTGTTCTTGTATTCCAGGATGCTTTCGAGCTTGACCTTCAGCGCGTCGATATCGCGGAAGTCCCCCACCCGCACGGCGTAGCTGCGACCCACCTTGTCGGCGTAGCACGGGCCGATACCGCGAATCGTCGTGCCGATCTTGCGTTTGCCCAGCGATTCCTCGCGAAGCTGATCTTCCCGCTTGTGGTAGTCCAGCACGACGTGGGCGTTCTCGCTGATGAAGAAACGGCCTTCCAGAGAGATGCCGCGTCCGGCCAGACCGTCAATCTCGCCCAGCAGGACCTCCGGATCGAGCACCACGGCATTGGCGATCACGCACGCAACATTCTTGCGAATCGAGCCACTCGGGAGCAGGTGCAACGCGAAGCGACTGTCCCCGATGACTACGGTATGCCCGGCGTTGGAACCACCCCCAAACCGCACCACCATATCGCACTGCTCGGCAAGGATGTCGACGACCTTGCCCTTGCCTTCATCGCCCCACTGCAATCCTACCACGCAGATATTCATCGAATCCGTGCTTCCAAAAGCATGTCATAGACTGGTTTCAAAAAGCAAACCGCAATAGCCTACAGAGGTAGCCTATTGCGGTCAATGAAATATTCGAAAGCCTGCCGCAGAGCAGTTCTCAGGTGATTTGAGCCACCAGATGGTCCAGGATCGGGCCCAGATTGTCGAATTGGCGATCGGTCAGACGATATCTGGCCTCTGCGCCGCCCGGGTCCTTGTAGATGATCGTGAATGTCCCCTTCTCTTCGAAATGGGTCTTGTCGATGGCATCGATGGCATCGTAGGGGATCCGCTTCTTGCCGGCGATGACGAGTTCCTTGTCCTCGGCCACCACCTTGCGGTTTCTGATCGCGTAGAGCCAGACTCCGAAGAACACCGCCAGTGCACCGAAGATGGGAGGGGACTTCTGGTTTAGCACCAGGATGGCATCGGGATTGCCCTGCTCGTCGGTGTGCTCGCTGATGAAGCTCTTGCTGATGTACCCGTCGTAGGCGAACCACCCCCCCAGGACCAGGAACACCACAATGTAGAGCTTGAAGTTGTTCCGCTTATATCGACTCAGTGGCGCCTCTATCGCCATCAATCCTCTCCTACTGTGACTATGTTGAACGTCGCTGCGCGATGACCTCCGTCAAGGGCTGCACGAAGTAGTGAATGATCCTCTCGGCCATCAGGGCCTCGGCGAGCTGGCACTGATTCTCGAAGGAGGCCAACGCATCGAACCGCTCCCCCGGATCAGGATACTGCCGCACGGTCAGCGACAGCGTGATCGAATCCTCGCGATTGGGCTCTTTCTCGCCCGGCTCGTAGACGCTGGTCTTGGACTCGATGCTGACCCGGGCCTGCGTCCTCAGGTCGTCAGAGAGGGCCAGTACCATCGCCGGCGAGAAGACGATGGGCTTGCTGTGCGGCAGATCGAGCAGACAGTTGAATGCACTGGCGCCGAACAACGCCTCCGCGATGATCTCATCGTGATGGCCTGAGCAATCGAAATCCATCGCGAACGACAAGTCGATCGAGTCAACGTCCAGGGGTGTAACACCCAGCATGTAAGGCATCAACTCCAGCACGAGCCGATCCTGGCGATAGGCCTCCTCGAACGTCGCGGGATTGGACACCCCCGAGCCGATGCGGTCGCCTTCGAGGCTGACCCAGCGGTATGTCCCGGCCGCGTGGTCCTCTTCGAGGTAGTAATCATTGTTGTCGCGACGTAGAAAGCGTCCCATCGCCGGAAACTGCTTCTGAATCCGATCGAAGAACGTCAAGATCGTGTCCCGCTCCGTGGGCAGATCCAACTCCGTGTTGACATAGAGGTCAACGTAGAAGTCGTCACAGAGAGAACTATAGCTATTGGCTGACATGGGGGTCAAACCCTCCATTCATTGCGCAGTATTACACTTCAAGGCCAGTGCTGGGAAGAATCCGAACTGCCGAACCCCGCCGGCCCATATCAATTATACGCTCGAAATACGTAGTTTCCCACATATTTCCGGCCGTCCCCACTAAATCTGCCCAGTTTCCGCGCACGACTTCAAAACAGATAGTCCGATAAACTTTATCGGATTACAGGGCTGCGATAGCCTATTGATGCAATGGGAAAACAGGGGATTGAGTTGTCCACTCGGAGCTACCCCTGCCTGGGTTCAGGCAGCACCAATTCCGAGCCGATCGCCCCGGCCGTGGCAAGGATGGTCGAGATGAAGATGCGCCAGACTCCGAGAGCCAGCAGGTGAACTTCGGTCGTCTGGCCCGTCCGGCTGATCCAGATCGAAGCGAGCGTAGCCACCACCGCCATCAGGACGCCGGCCACCGCACCGGTGATGACGCGCCGGCCCAGAGCCGCCCCGCCGCAGCCCAGGGAGGCAATCGCCCCGCACAGCAGAGGCACCAGCGCCACCAGCGGCCATAGCTCCTTGAGCGTGGGCAACCGGTCCGCTCGGGCGAAGAAGGTGGCATCGAACAGCCCCAGGATACCCGCTCCGGCCAGAACGCAGAGGGGCACGTGCCAGTATCGGGGCTTCTGCGAGGCCCGCAGTTCGGCTCGAAGCCGCATCCGACGGCGGATGGTCAGGGGCCAGTTGTAGAACAGATTGAAGATCCAGTGCTCCATCAGCGCCCCGCGCTCGCCGAAGACGGGTACGACGTGCACCGCCTCGGTCGCCCAGTGGGCCGCCATGAAGCGGGCCAGGGCCGGGTAGCGATAGGTCATCTGGATGGGGAACGCCAGATATCCCACGTATTTGAAGAAACCCAGGAAGACCGCGATGTTGTAGTCCTTGAAGTTCCGCTCGCGGATGACGAGATAGACGACGTAGAGGCCCCGCGTCAGCGATCCGGGCGACAGCGGAACCACCTGGAACAAGGCGATAATCCCCAGCCCGACGCCCCACGCCTGGACCCGGGGCATGTCCGGATGCATCAGCACGTAGAGCAGCGCCAGGGCCACCGAAACCACCTGCGTGACCGGCAGCGTGCAGACGTGAACGGCCAGGCTCTTGAGGTACTTCTGGATGAACGGCTCGTTCAACTGCGAAACGATGGTCCGGGCGTCATCGTCGCTGAGCATGTGCTTCTTCTGCCCTTCGGACAGCATATCCCGCAGCCATTGCTCCCGCATCTCGGCGTTGAAATACAGCCGGATCGGTCGGACCAGCAGATAGGTGAGCTTCTCCTTGGCAAACCGGCCATCGGTCAGAAAACGATGCAGCCCGGCCGGCAGAATCGATAGAGGCCAGTGCCCCAGGAATCGCCAGGGCTGATCGGCCAGCCTTTTCGCTCGCGCGACGTCGACTCGACCGGATCGGTACCAATCCACCGTCCGCTCGGCCACGCGGGCCCTGAACGCTTGCCTGAAATAGCGGACGCTCGTGAGCATCTTGCCATAGTGCCTGCGCCAGTCTTCCCGGCCCCAGGACCGGCGAAGCACCTTGCCCAGCAGCGGGATACAGCCAATAAGGAAGAACACAAACGTCAGGAAACGGCTGCGACGCAGACGCGTCTCGCAAGCGGACCCGATCAGCCCCCGCACCTTCCAGCCCGTAATGGCGCTGTCGAAGATCGTGGACCAGAGGGTGCCGCTGCACAGCAGCCGGACGTGGTTGTGCGTGATATCAGGAATCGAGTCGCGATAGACACGCTCGGCGGTCTTCAGTTCGTCCAGCGCTGACCTCATATCACCGAACTGGGCACTGTGCGCCTCTACGAAGCGTTCGAGCTTCGCGACGCTGCCCCGGTCGAACTGGACCAGCGAACCCCTGGCAATCCCTTTGCCGATGAGCTTGAAATCGCCCGGGCTCATCGGGAGGAACGGCAGCAGCGCCAGCCCGGCGCGGAAATCCACGGCCGTTAGCCCCGCCCCAGGGTCGTTACCGCAACCGCTGCGCTTGAGGCAGTTAGGCTGGCTCTTGCACGTGCTCCATTCGTACTGGCGGGCGAATTCCGGGGCGCCCATCTCGTGAAGCATCTCGACGAATCGCCCCATGAAATCCCGCTTGGCCCGATATTCGGGCGATCCGAGCTTCTGCTAGTCGACCGCCTTGCCCTTTCGCCAGCGTCGCAGCAGGTCGAGCCGGTCGTCGACTTCCAGCAGCCAGGTGCGGCCTTCGACCCACTCGCTCAGCTCGCCGCAGCTCCCGAGTTGTTCATCGATGAACGTGCCGTAAATGTCCACCACGGAATGGTCGTCGCCGAACTCGATGGCAGCCCCACGTCGAATGAGCTTCTGCCAGAGCGCTCCGGCACGGGCCGCCGCCGGGTTGACCTGGAGCTGAAACGGGCCCTGGAAACCGATCCAATACAGCAGATTGCGGAACAGGCAGGAGAAACCCGAGGGGGGGATAAGGATCTTCATCGCGTAGAGGCCGTCGATTTCGAGCCCGGGGATCGGATCGCCATCGATTGCGAGCACTTTGACCCGATAAACCTGTCCGGCGAACCCCCCGCCGACGAATCGCTCGATCGCCAGACGGACCTGAGACGTGACGTCGGCGCCCACGCTGCGGACCTGATAGGTCAGTTCCGTTCCCGCGTCGTAGCGACCGACCCGCATGGGCCGGTGGACCTCGGTAAGGCGAAACTGCTCCTGAAGCTCTCTGCAAACCTCAACGCTGTACTCTGCCGCCATTCGTGCGTCCTGAACCCACCTTAAGCTGTCACCCACAGTCGAATACATACGCAGAGGACGATAGCCGCGAAAAGGCCGGCGAGCAGGTCATCAGCCAGCACACCCCAGCCTTCGGGCAATGCCTCCAGTTTCCTTATCGGCCAGGGCTTGGTGATATCCAAGACGCGAAAAAGAAAAAAACCCAGTCCCGCGACGAACAATGCCTGTTTCAGCGTCAGATCGGCAGGCAGGCAGAACGCCGCGACCAGGAACGCCACCGCCTGTCCCGCGACTTCGTCGACCACGACCTCACCCGGGTCGGTCTTGCCCACCAGGGCCGCTACAGCCGGGACGCACGCAATGCAGGCCACGGAACCGGCAATCACGAACGCCGCCATCACTGCCGCGATGATCGCCGCCGATACGTGGAAGTACGCCAGCAAAGCGAACGCCACCACCGGCGGAAGCGATCCCCACGTCCCCGGCGCGATCGGCATCCATCCCAACCCGAAACTCGATGCAATCAGTCGTCTCATGTCCATAGGGCCAAGACAATACCCCACCCGCCTCCGTACGTCAAAAGGAAAGGGCGTCTTTGGACGGAAGTTACCACACGGCCCAAACATCGTGCTTCGATTCAGGACTGCTGGGCGAGTTGGAGGGCGAAGCGGTCGGTCATGCCGGCGATGTAGTCGCAGACGGCGCGTTGGAGGCCGTGCTGGTCGATGAAGTGTTGGAAGTAGCCTGGCATCAGGTCGGGCTTGGCGCAGAGCCGGCCGAAGAGTTTGGCCAGCCACTGGGTGGCCTGCTCGGCGTTGCGGACGACGGATTCGTGATGATAGAACTGCTCCAGCAGGAAGGTCTCCAGGACCTCCAGCTTGCGATCGCACTCGGGCGACAGACCGATCAGGTTCTCGGACCTGGCGCAGCGCGTCGCTGGGCGTCTCGATGTGAGCCTTGGCGATGGCGTCGCGGCTCGTGCCGATGCAATCGCTGACGAGGGCGTCGATGATGGCCTTGGCCGTACGCGTCCGGCGGATCGTCCAGTCCTCGATCTGCTCGGCGCCGATCCGCTGCCTCGCCTCGACTGAAGATCTCGATGTGCTGCATCTGCTCGCTGTGAAGCAGGCGGGCCTTCATCCCGTCTTCGAGGTCGTGACAATTGTAGGCGATTCGGTCGGCCAGGTCGGAGATCTGTCCTTCCAGTGTGCCATTCGCCTCGGCAAATACGCCCTCCTGAGGCACATCGTAACGGCTCTTGTGCTTCGCCAAACCCAGCCTCGTCTCGTACATGAGATTGAGCCCCATGAAGGCCGGATAAGGGTGTTCCAGCAGCGTGACGATGCGCAGGGTCTGGGCGTTGTGCTCGAATCCGCCGTAATCCGCCATCAGTTCGTTGAGAGCCGCCTCGCCCGCATGCCCGAACGGCGGATGGCCGAGGTCGTGCGCCAGGCAAATCGCTTCGGTCAGTGCCTCGTTAAGCCCCAAGGCCTTGGCAATCGTCCGGCCGATCTGCGCGACCTCGATGGTATGCGTCAAGCGCGTGCGATAGTAGTCGTCGAGCCCCGGCGTGAAGACCTGCGTCTTGCCTTCGAGCCGGCGAAAGGCCGAGCAGTGGATGATCCGGTCGCGGTCCCGCTCGAAGTCGGAGCGGTACTGGTGGCGCGCCTCCGCAAAGGCTCGGCCCTTGCTGGACGCCTCCGTCACGGCATAAGATCGAATGGTATCAGGCATCAGTCTGCTCATGAAAGGACCCGTCGGCTCCGCCCCGCTCTCTACAGTTTCGGCAGCCCATGCTCGGCGCTGACCGCTTTCATCTCCGCCAAAAGATCCGCCATCGACTGGCTGACCACATCGGTATTGCCACAGATGTTCATGAAGTTGGTGTCACCATCCCAGCGCGGCACGACGTGAAGATGCATGTGACCGGGCAGGCCGGCGCCGGCGCAACGACCGAGATTCAGGCCCACGTTGAACCCGTGCGGGCGGATCGTCAGTGACAAAGCCCGCTTCGATTCGCGCACCAGCTTCATCAACTCCGTCATCTCCTCTTCGGTCGCGTCGTCGATATCGGCGATGTGCCTCGCAGGCGCGATCAGCAGATGTCCGTTGTTGTACGGGAACCGATTCAGCACGACCAGGGATTTCTCCGTCCGCCAAACCACCAGGTCTTCATCGTCGGCCTCGGTATGAGCGTAGCTGTTGCAGAGGAAGCAGCCTTCGTCCTTCTCAAGCCCTTTTATGTACGGCATACGCCAGGGTGCCCAGATGCTGTCGTGTCGCAAAGTGTAATACCTCCAGGTTGAATCGTTGTCGGATCTACGGGGCGAGCCGCTCGGTTGTCAGCGTCTGCTTGATGGTGAGGTGCGGGTTGGCCCGAATCCCCATCGGTGGCAGCGACTGCCTTCATTCGTACGGTGTAGTTTTCTCGATCGGTGACGACGCAGCCGGCGTCAACGTCGAACGATTGCCGTCCGGCCCCTTCGAGTCCGAGAACCTGGTACGTCCCGAGAAACCCAAAGGTCCCGCTCACCTGGAATCGGCCGGAATAGGGAACGGGCCAGTCCGTCGGCGCCGCCTCCGCCAGCGTGTAGGTGCTGTCAATAATCGCATGCCGTGTCGTTTCGTCTGTCTGGATTTCGCTGAGCCGATACGTGACATCACGAGCCTTGCGCAGGACCATCGGCAAAGGCACAGGCAACTGCGAGTGCCACGTCTGGCCGATTGTCACGCCGGAGGCAGGGTTTTCCACGCTCGAAATCGCATCCCACAGGAAGTACTGTCCCACGATGAAGTCTCCGACCATATCGGGATTCTTGATCCGCCGGCCCGAAGGTCCCGAGCGAAACGCCTTGGCGCCCAACTCCTTCACGAGCGCATCCAGTTCCGAGCGGTCCAAGATCTTGCCCCGCGCATCGATTGTGAACGAGAACGTCTTTCCGGCGGCGGCCTCAGCCGCATCGACACCATAGTTGCGCCCGCTGCGCTCGACCACGACGGACTCGCAAACCGCCCGGATCGTGCTGATTCCATACGGGTCGACCGAGACGGGCGTGTAGGATGTCACCATCTCCAGACGTTCCAACCGCCTCTCGATACGGTTCTCCGCGCGGGCATTCGGGTCCCAATCCAGCAGCATCTCGCGATCGGATACGAACTTGTATCGCAACGTCCGGCCCGGCTCGAAGTCTACCGTCAGAAAGACACGCTCGGAATCCGTGTCCTTGAAGCCGACCGTTTTGCACCCGGCTGAGAACGCCAGCACCGTCAGAAATCCGACGGCAAAGCTCGTTCTCGATTTCGTGGTCGTTCGTTTCATCGCGTCGCAATCCCTGGCCTTCGCAACCGTTTCATTTGACCCGCTCGAGCTTGTACGACTGTGTCAGGGTCATTCTCATGGCAGCCGGATTCGTCGAACCGGCCTGGATGGCCGACGGGTCCACCACCACCCACTCCATGTGGAATTGCTCCGCAGACGTGTCGACCTGTCCGGCGGTGAGATCGAACTGGAACTGCCCCTCGTAGCTCCCGATGTTGTCCATCATGCCCTGAGGGAACACGTCTTGCTGGCTTTTGTACAACTCCTTGGCAGCCGCCGCAGAGGGAATGCCCTCCATCGTCACGTCCGCGATGCGGTCGCCATTGTCGGTGTCGACCTGGTCGAACGTGTAGAGTCGTTCGTAGGCCCTGGCGCCCATCTGTCCGAAAGAGATCACCCTGACGTCGCTCCAGGTTTCACCCAGGTGCACGACCTCGTCTTTGGAGGCTGCCAGAGCCGGAACTTCATGTCGCTCTCGAATCTCCTTGTCGCTGATCAGCTTCCGAGCCATCTGGTCGTCAGCCGACGTGCCCTGGATCAGGCCGCGTACCTCATTGGTCCCGTCGATGGATAAAACCTTCCCCTTGGGCGTCATCGTCACCTGGTAGCGTTGCCCGATCAGCTTCGCCATGGGGCTCGCCTGGTCCGCGTCGCGCGAGCTGTCGAAGTCCAGAACCACAGTCCCCCGCGACCGCCCGAAGAACTTGACGGCCAGGATGGTGATGTCGAGCACGGCGTTGCCGTCGTCCTCGACGTGATTGACCCGCTGTTCGAATGTGACCTCCGCCCGACTTCCGATCGCGCCGCCTCGAAATTGGTCAGGCTTCTTTGACGTATCCCCTTCCCATTTGACGGCTCTCTCCGTTTCGGAGGTGACCGTGTAAGTGACGGATTGGTCCGGGACGAACCGCAGAACCCAATCGACGTCGGTCGCCGATGGAGCCTGAGGATGGCTCTGCTCACTCGGCAACGACTCCGTAGCGGGCATCGGCTCATTCGCGTCCACACTGGCGGGCGTCCCCATCGACTCCACCCGCGTCTGCCCGCTCTGGCAGCCGGACAGAAACATGGCCAGGCCACAGGCAATGCCTGCAACAGCGACATAGATACCGGTATTTCGTCTCATTTGGGCCCCTACCCATGAGCATCATACGTGCATTTCTTCTGCTATACCCCGGAAGGCAATTATATGGCCAGCACCGGACCCGACAACGATTTTCCTTTATTTGGGCCCGGGTGCGGGCTAAACTTAAGAGCTTTGATCCTCCCTGTTCATAGGAGAATAGACAATGAAGAGTGACACCGTCAAGAAAGGCTTCCAGCGGGCACCGCATCGCGGCCTGCTTCATGCGTGCGGCCTCAAAGATGCGGACTTCGATAAACCCTTTATCGGCATCGCCAACAGCTTCTCGCAGATCGTGCCGGGCCACGTGCATCTGAACGAAGTCGGCCGCGTGGTGGCGCAGGCCATCCGCGACGCGGGCGGTGTGCCTTTCGAGTTCAATACGATCGCGGTCTGCGACGGTATCGCGATGGGCCATTCGGGCATGAAGTACTCGCTGCCCTCGCGCGAGCTCGTCGCCGACTGCGTGGAGACGATGGTCCGAGGCCACTGCTTCGACGGGCTCGTCTGCATCCCGAACTGCGACAAGATCATTCCCGGCATGTTCATGGGCGCGGTGAGACTCAATATCCCGACGCTGTTCGTTTCCGGCGGCCCGATGGCGGCCGGCAAGACCAAAGACGGCAAAACCGTCGACCTGATCAGCATCTTCGAGGGCGTCGCCCAGTTCAACGCGGGCAAGATCACCGAAGAAGAGCTCAAGGAACTCGAACGCACGGGCTGTCCCACGCAGGGAAGCTGCTCGGGCATGTTCACCGCCAACTCGATGAACTGCCTGTGCGAGGCGATCGGCATGGCCCTGCCCGGCAACGGGACCATCCTGGCGGTCGATCCGCGCAGGCAGGACCTGTACAAGGCGGCGGGCCGGCAGATCATCGAGCTGGTGAAGAAGGACATCAAGCCGCTCGATATCATCAGCAAAGAGTCGATGGACAACGCGTTGGCCCTCGACATGGCCATGGGCGGCTCGACCAACACCGTCCTGCACACGCTGGCCATCGCCAACGAGGCGAAGATCAACTTCGATCTGAAGCACATCAACGCGATCTCGGAGAAGTGCCCGAATATCTGCAAGGTCTCGCCCTCCAGCAAGTTGCACATCGAGGACGTGGACAGGGCCGGCGGCATCAGCGCGATCCTCAAGGAGGTCAGCAAGATCCCGAACCTGCTGAACCTCGACTGCCTCACCGTCACCGGCAAGACGCTGGGCGAGAACATCGCCAGTGCGGAAATCAAGGACCCCGAGGTGATCCATCCACTCGAGAACGCCTATTCCAAGCGGGGCGGCCTGTCGATCCTCTACGGCAACCTCGCGCCCAACGGCAGCGTGGTCAAGACCGCCGGCGTGGCCAAGGCCATGCTCACGCATACGGGACCGGCCGTGATCTTCGAGAGCCAGGAAGAGGCCTGCGACGGCATTCTGGCCGGCAAGGTCAAGGCAGGCGACGTCGTGGTCATCCGCTACGAAGGCCCCAGGGGCGGGCCGGGCATGCAGGAAATGCTCAGCCCGACCAGCTACATCATGGGCGCCGGTCTGGGCGAATCCGTGGCGCTGATCACCGACGGACGCTTCTGCGGCGGCACACGCGGCGCCTGCATCGGCCACGTCAGCCCCGAGGCGGCGGTCGGCGGCCCGATCGGCCTGCTCAAGGACGGCGACATCATCGAGATCGACATCCCCAACAATTCGATCAACGTCAAACTGTCCGACGCCGAATGGGCCGAACGCAAGAAGACCGTGGAAGCCCGTCGAGCCCCGGATCAAAGAAGGCTACGTCGCCAAGTACGCCACCATGGCCACCAGCGCCGACACCGGTGCCGTCCTTAAATGGTAGACCAAATCGAATTCGACTTGGCCAGCTTGATTTGCCCGACGTCTGGATCGTTGCTATGATGGTAGCGGATTGATTCGGGCATAATTGTCTATTTGGGTTGACTATGTTAACTCGCTTGAAGGTATCCGGGTTCAAGAACCTCGTGGATGTGGATGTTCGCTTCGGACCATTCACGTGCATCGCCGGTCCCAATGGAGTCGGAAAGTCAAACCTCTTCGACGCCATCCGGTTTCTCAAGCGCGTTAGCGGATCGCCAACTTATGGACGCAGCATCCACGGTCCGGAACGACGAAGGCAGTGCAAGAACGGCGGATATTCGCAGTCTGTTTCAACGTCAGGGCGAACACCTCAGAATCCGTCATGTCCTTCGAAGCCGAAATGGTCGTCCCGTCCGAGGGCGTGGACGATTTTAGGGCAAGAGGCAAAAGCCACAAATACATTTCTTCGTTACACTCTGGACTTGGCATACCGGAGAGACGAGAGCCTTGGATCTCTAGGGGCTCTTGAAGTGGTCAAAGAGGAGCTTGACTGACTTCAAAGTTAAGAACTCGCGGAAGAAACCTGCTGTTTCCGCACACCCCTACTGGCGCAAGTCGGCAATCTCCGGAGAACGCAAAGGAAAGCAGTTCATCTCTACATAGGAGGATACGGCGAGAGCCGTATCGTCCGTCTTCACCAGGATGGCGGCAGCCGCGGCAGACCGCTGTGGCAAGTGAAGAAGCTAACAGAACTGTGCTCTCGACCACGAACACGTCCGAGAGTCCAACAGCTCTTCTTGCTCGGCGAGAAATGCAATCGTGGCGATTGCTTCAGCTTGAACTGTCGGCCCTGCGAAGCCCCGATGGTTTCACAGCCCCGACGACGCTTGGCTCAAAATGGCTCCCACCTTGCCGCTACGTTATATAGACTGGCACACCACAATGGTCACTCGGACTCTACAAACGATACTGACCCCAGAGCTGTACAAGTGTGGCGAATCGCCTGGCACAACTGATTGATGACGTCTACAGAGTGGTAATCGACCGCGATGTCAAGCGAGAGCTGCTGACCCTCAATCTTGTGGGCCGTGACAAGACGGCTCATGCCGCACGTTCACTCTCTGATGGAACGCTCCGGTTTCTTGCTCTTGCGGTCCTTGAACAAGATCCCGAGGTACAGGGCGTTCTCTGTCTTGAAGAGCCGGAGAACGGCATTCATCCGGCCCGCATCCCGGCTATGATCCAACTTCTTCCAGGACTATCGCCTCCGACACCAATGGGCCGATAGACTCTGATAATCCGTTGCGACAGGTCATCATCAATACCCATTCCCCCGCCGTGGTCCAGCAAGTACCCGAAGATGCTCGTGTTAGCTGAACCAAGAGAGATCATTCAGTCTGGCCAACGGGTATCGGGCGTCCGATTTAGCTGCCTGGCGGGCACGTGTGTGAAGAAGACCTCAGACAAGCACATGTAGAATGGGCGACCTGCTGAGTTATCTCAATCCCGTCGTTCGACACGAAGCAGTACCTGACGTGAACGAAGACACGCCTGGAACACAATCGCAGAAGCCCAAGCACCCCAAACGTGTGGTCGATCGCCTCGATGTAGCTCCTTATCTTCGTGGTTTGGAGCCCCTCTGAGAGATGCCAGCCACTGAACTCCATTGTACCTTGCTTTCCGATGGCTCGTCTGACAGAGCACTGATTCCAATACTCCGGTGGTTGCTGCACAACCATCTGCCCCATTGCTATACAGCTGGCATGGGCCGATCTCAGACAACTACCGCGGCCACCACGAGAATTGAGTGAGAGAATTGCCGCCAGTGTGGAACTCTACCCTTGTGATCTTCTGTTTGTCCATCGAGACGCCGAAGGCACCTCCTTGCAGAACAGGCAAACCGAGGTGATTCGCGCCCTTGGTCAGGCGGGTGTAACACCCCCGGGAACACCTGTCATCCCCGTGCGAATGATGGAAGCTTGGCTCCTCCCTGGACAAGACCGCCATACGAAAGGCAGCAGATAATCCAAATGGACAGGAACGCCTCGATCTACCCAAAGTGGGAGATATAGAGACCATCTCGGATCCCAAGAGATACCTCCATAACCTGGTACTAGATGCAACGGGATTACCTCCCCAGCGTAGGAAACGTTTCAACCCATACGGTGCGGTCCACCGAATAGCAGAGTACATTGATGACTTCTCTTCCCTGCGACGCCTCTCTGCCTTCGCACATCTGGAAGCACACCTCATCACGACCATACGGGAGCAGGGGTGGTGCAATTGAGCTACCGAAGAAGCATGCAATGAAGCAGAAGAATGATAGGTCAAAATGGTATGCGGCGGGGTTGCACTTTGAGTGCACCGAGTGTGGGGCGTGCTGCTCGGGGCCGGGCGAAGGGTACATCTGGGTGACGCGCCGGAGATCGAGCTGATCGCGAAGCACCTGAAGATGACGCCGGGGCAGTTGCGGCAGCAGTACCTGCGGCGGGTCGGGCTGCGCACCACGATCATCGAACATGAGACGACCAAGGACTGTATCTTCCTTAGGACGATCGAAGGCAAGAAGCTGTGTGTGATCTATCCGGTCCGGCCGAGCCAGTGCCGAACGTGGCCGTTCTGGCCGGATAATCTCTCCGGGCCGAATGCCTGGAACGGGGCCGGCATTCGGTGCCCCGGCATTAACCGAGGACGGCACTACACCGCCAAACAGATCGAGAGGATCAAGAGAAACAAACGATGGTGGGAGAACCAGAAAGATACCGCCGAGTCGTCGCAGAAGTAGCCGTTCTCTACGACTGGATCGATACGCAGCTTCAGCAGGACCGGGAACTGGCCGGACAATGCGCCGCCTGTGGGGCCTGCTGTGACTTCGTAAGCTACGATCATCTGCTCTTCGTGACGCCGCCGGAGTTGATCTACCTCGCGACCAAGCTGGACACGCCGCGTCTCAAGCAGATGACCTACGACCGCTGCCCTTACCAGGAAGAGGAGCGGTGCACGATCCACCGGCACCGGTTCTCAGGCTGCCGGATCTTCTGCTGTGAAGGCGATCCGGAGTTTCAGGCCGAGTTGACGGAGACCGTGCTGAGAAAGCTCAAGGCGATCTGCGAGAAATACGCGATCCCGTATCAGTACGCCGATCTCGGAACCGCCCTGGAGAGCTTCTCGGTCAGTACTTGTCAATCGGCTGCGGGACCTTGTCCTGAGGATCGTAAAGATTGATGTACTTGGCGCCGGCGCTGAGCGAGCCATACTCCTTGTAGTAGGTATATAGCTTGGCCAGCTTCTGCTCGTCTTTGGCTTCGAGGTGCTTGGCCCACTCCCCGATCTCCGCGCCCCAGTAGATCAGCGTGTTGTCCTTGCTGTAGAGCACGAGGTGCGGGTCGCGATGGTTCCGTCGTCCCTTGTAGTTGGTCACGTCGACGCAGGCGATCTGCTCGAGTAAAGGATTTCTCGGAGTCAGTTCGGCATCCATGCGATTCAAGAGGATGATGAGCTTGACCGCCGCCGCGAGATCGTCCCGATCGAAGACGGCGCCGGGCGAAGGAGGCAGTCCCAGCGAGACGCCTTTGACCTCTACGATCGGCAGCTTCGCCATCGGCATGTAGTCCAGCACGACCAGGTCGGAGTCGACGTAGAACTTCGTCGAGCCGTTCTCGATGATCGCGACGGGCTTGCGCCAGCGGGCCTGAACGCGCACGGCGTCGTACGTGACGCGCACTTCGATGTCATCCAGCCACGACATCCTGCCGAGATTTCGGGCGACCACCTCGGCCGTCTCTTCCTTGATCGGGAAAATGGTCGCCACCGGCGGCCGCCACGACGCGTGCCTTGAGGTCCTAGTTGACCCACGTCGGGACACCTACAAGCACCAGGTCGCCTTCTTCGGCGGGTTTGGCTACACCGACATATCCCTCGGCATAGCGGAGAAACGCCCCCGCCATCACCAGGACCACCATCACCGCCGCGACCTTGACGGCCGTGGTCAGCGTCTGTTTCCTGGCCTCGGCCTGTTTCTTGGTCCGCGTCCCCCACCAGGAGGAAAATCGCTCTCGAAGACTCGTCTTTTGCTTCTTTCTAGCCACGTACTGCCTCAATAGCTACACAATCTGCGCTGTTCCGACACGGATCCGCCCCCGGATTTCAGAAGCAGATACTATCAGAATCGACCGTTCGGGAATTTTGCTGCACTCCTTTTCGGTAAAAACTGGCCTGGACGATGCGGACACACAGCTCGCTCATGGAAAGCCCGGCTTTGGCCGCCGCCTTGGGCAGCAGCGAATGCGTGGTGAAACCGGGGATCGTGTTGATCTCCAGTGCATAGGGCACCGCATCGTCGGTCACGATAAAGTCCACGCGTGCGAAATCGCGACATCCGAGGGCTTCGAAGCACGCCAATGCGTCACGGCCGATCCGCGCCCTGAGGTCGGCATCGGCGATCGTATCGAAGAGGTACTCCGTCTTCTCATCGACGTACTTGGCTTGATAGTCGTAGAACCCCGTCTTGCTGCGAATCTCGATGATCGGCAGCGCGTTGTGCCCCAAGACCCCCACGGTGATCTCGCGCCCTTCCACGAATGGCTCGATCATGCAGTCGCCAAACTCCTCGCAGACTGCCATGGCGCGGGTTACCGTTTCGGCCTTCCCTTCGACGATGAAGACCCCTACGCTGCTGCCCTGTTTGACCGGCTTGACGACGAATCGCGGTCCGAGGTCTTTCAACTGAGCCTCGATCTCACTGCTTTGCATCGTCCTGCCGACTTCAATCGTCGGTGCCACAACCACACCCGCCTGGGCGAAGCGCTCCTTGCTCACGATCTTATCGAAAGCCATTCGGCTGGCCTCCGGGCCGCACCCCGTGTAGATCAGACCACGGTCGTCAAGAATCTGCTGGAGCTGTCCGTCTTCACCGAACTCGCCATGCAACGCGATGAAGAACACATCGATATCGGACCTGTCCAGAACGGTCATATCGTCGGGAGTGATGTCCGACGCGACGACGTCCACTCCTTCCTGGCGAAGGGCCTCGGCAATGCACCGGCCACTCTGAAGGCTGACCTCGCGTTCGCTGCCTATACCTCCGTGTAAGACCGCTACCTTCATGGAATCCTCGATTTTCACAACGTTGGACGGATCAACCGGCCCCATCGCGGCAACGCGGGATGATGGCCGACCTCCTCCGAGAAACGGTTCGAGCTCTAACCTACTTCCAGATCTCGATTTCGGGCTGCAATTCGACGTCGGCGTGCTCGCGAACGCGCTGCCTGACCGACTCGATCAGCCGCAGAACATCCCGGCTGGTGCACCCCTCGTTGGCCACGATGAAATTGGCGTGTTTCTCGCTGACCACTGCCCCTCCCACCTGGAGTCCCTTCAATCCGGCCCGGTCGATCAGCGTCCCGGCCGACATACCCGGCGGGTTCTTGAAGACGCACCCGCAACTCCGTGTATTGAGCGGCTGGTTGTTCTTCTTGTAGATCCAGTTCTCCTTGACCGTTCGCATGATCCGTTTCGGATCGTCCTGGCTCAGGGCGAGCTTGGCGTTCAGGATGAACGGCGCACGGATGTTTACACAGCGGTAGTCGAAGATCAGCTCCGGCTTACTCTTCTCGAAAACCGTCCCCTGGGCATCCATCAACGTCGCGGATTCGACCACCGAGCCGATGTCGCCGAACTGTCCGCCGGCATTCATCTTCACGGCCCCGCCGATGGAGCCGGGAATACCCGTGAGCATTTCGAGCCCCGAGAGCCCCTTCTCCACGCAGTCCAGCACCAGTTTGCTCAGTTCGGCCCCGGCCCAGGCGGTGATGTGGTCCCCGTCGAATTCGACAGCGGAGAAGACCTCGCCTTCCAGTTTGATCACGGCGCCGCGGACGCCATCGTCACTGACCAGCAGGTTCGACCCGAGTCCCATCACGTGCATGCGGATGTGGTTGTCGTTGCACCGCTTGACCACGTCCTGAAGCTGCTCGACCGTCTGGGGTCGGATGAAGTAATCGGCCGGGCCGCCCAAACGATACCAGGTGTGCGGCGCCATCGCGTGGTTCTGCTCAACGATCTCGGTCAAGTCGTCGAATATACTCATCTGCCACCTTCCACACATCGCCGGCCCCCATGGTCACGACCAGATCGCCGGCAACGAGTTCTTTCTCCAAGTAGTCACACACCGCGTC
Source organism: uncultured Phycisphaerae bacterium (assembly GCA_963726475.1). GTDB lineage: Bacteria > Planctomycetota > Phycisphaerae > Sedimentisphaerales > Anaerobacaceae > Anaerobaca. The sequence goes on from CAVSCO010000058.1 coordinate 29,175, forward strand.
GAAGGTTCCGATGTATTCGGCATCGGCCCCTTGGGCACGAATTCGGCCGGCCAGAATCTCCGCGTTGACTTCGCTGCGGCTGACCTCCGCGTCGCGAACGAAATAGATCTCAGGAATGATCGCCTTGTCCGCCTGGCCAAAGCTGGCGGCGAAATCATCCAGAAAGAACCGCGTTCGGCTGTATTGATGAGCCTGATAGACGCACCAGAGCCGCTTGGGTTGGTACTTTTCGCGAATGGCCTTGAGGCTGGCACGGATCTCCGTCGGGTGATGGGCGTAATCGTCGAGGACGGTTACGCCATTGAACTGCCCTTTGAGCATCAGACGACGCTCCACCCCGGTGAAGCGATCGAGCACGCCCAGGATCGCCTCGGGCTCGACGCCAATACTCACCGCGACCGCGGTGACGGCCAAGGCATTGAGGATGTTGTGCCGGCCCGGAAGGGACAGCTTGGTCGATCCCAGCCGCCGGCCTTCCAGGAAGACGTCAAAACGATACGAGCCCCGATAGGGCTCGATATTTCGCGGGTAGATCGTACACTTCGGACTGAAACCAAACGTCACGATTCGACGCCCGCGACCCAGCCGTTCGAGGACCTTGGTCACGTTCCGATCCTGGCCGTTGGCCACGATCAGGCCGTCAGGCTTGCAGCCCTGGGCGAATTGATAGAATGCGTCAATGATGTCGGCCTCGTCACGATAGCAGTCGAGGTGGTCCGCCTCTATGTTCAGGATGCACGCGACCTGAGGCTTGAGGTTCAGGAAGCTCCGGTCGTATTCACAGGCCTCAGCCACGAAGAAGCTGCTGTCGCCACTGCCCGAGGAGGCACCCAACTGACAGACGTCGGCGCCAACCACATAGTTCGTATCCACCCCCGCCTGCTTGAGGCAGTAAGCGAGCCAGCCGCTCGTGGTGCTCTTGCCGTGCGTGCCGCTGACGGCGATGCTCTCGAAGTGGTTCATCAACTCGCCAAGCATCTGGGCATACTTGTAGACGCGACAGCCCAGCCGGCGTGCTTGCTGCAACTCGGGATTGTCTTCCTTGACGGCCGCCGAGACCACCACGGCTTCCGTTCCAGGTTTGATGTTGTCGGCGCTTTGGCCTACGGAGATATCGGCTCCCAGGCGGGCGAGACGGGATGTGACCGCGCTGGCCGACTGGTCCGATCCGGTGACAACAGCGTGCTTCTCGATCAGGAATTGGGCCAGACCACTCATGCCGACGCCACCGGCGCCGATGAAATGGAATCGCGCCCCCGCAATTTTGGGTCTGTTCACGGCCTTGACCACCTCATAGCGATGGGCCGCCTTGATCCTTGTTGGCTGAGTCCGAATTTCCACTCGACTCATGGCATCCCTTCTTGTCGAATACCGTCCCTGAAAACACCGAAGCAGTTTAGCAGAAACCCACAGTCAAAAAAAGCCAAATCGCATTGCGATGTCGGAAAAACGGGGCAAGTCGCACAGCTTTGGGAATGAACAGCAAAGCTTCACTGGCTCCACAGCAAAAGAGCCCTGCACCGCGATGACGTTGCATCCGAACCAAACGTGGTTGCAGGCAACTCATGGGGCAGAGTCGATGGGGCGGGAAAAAGGAAAGGCTGCGAACCCCCTCATGGAGAGTCCACAGCCCCAGAGATTGTCAACAGATGCCATCGTGGGCGTTAAGGCTACGGATCTGTGCGACCAACCTTAACACCGAGAGGAAAGGATCCAGAAAGGAATGACACCCTTTTCTTCAACCCTGCCCCTATACTCATAGTATAGCACAATGTCCCGCTCGGTCAATGAAGTATCGGGCACACATGGCCATCAAAATGGCCCGATGTTGCAGATGCCGAGATTCTCCCACCGGAGGAGACGAAAGAAAAGGGCTGCAAGCATTGCCTGCAGCCCATTACACGCAAGTCAACCAGGATGCTATCTGCTCTACAGCGTTCTACGACGACGCATCCAGCCAACCAGACCGGCACCGAGACTGCCCAGCAGGATCGCGCCGGGAGCCGGGACGGGCACACACTCAGTATCCACGGCGATAGCCTGGAGCGTCGTTGCCCCATCCATGTGGAGGGTGATCGTTTCCCAGGCGGGGTTCGGCCTGATTTCCCATCGGGAGTAAGAACCCGTCGTGTTGCCCTGGACCCAACTGCCCGAGCTGATAAGGGTGCCTGAAGCCGACGGATTCAGCGGGTTGTAGATGCTGACATCCGCGGTCGGATCAAAGGCACCGAGGTAGTAGACGTAAAGATCGATCGTCTTGAGCGGGTTCGAATCGGGGTAGTTGCCGATGCACAGCTCGACGCTGTCGACCTTGGAGAACGTGGTGGCGTCTGCATCGTAACTGCCATTCGAGGCCGTGATCACCGCGTAGGGCGCATCGCCGAACGTGTTGTCTGTGGTCGTCGCAACGGCACCCCACTGGCCGCTGCCCAGATCGCTCACATCCGCGGACTGAAACTGCCAGGTCTGGGTCGTAGTCAGAGCGGCAAAAGCCGGGGCGGCCGAAAAAAGAGCCGCTATTGCACACAGCACTATCAATTTTCTCTTCATCACCTGTCTCTCCTCTTTGCGTCGTCACTTGCCTGTTGCCGGCAATACCCGGAACCTCGGGGGTCCCGAATACTGAACATCCCGTGTACTCAGAATGACATGCTCAAACCGAAGCCGTCTTGCGGCCCGGCACCTCCCCCCGAACCCCCTGTCTCTCGCCCCCGCACAGCCCGGAAGAATGCAGCACGTATGGCGTGCGGCCCTACAAGACTTCAAGCAATGCGGATTCCTCGGCCTGACCTAAGCCGAGGCAACAATAGGTGCTATAGTTAAATCTGTCAAATCCCCTGCTTCAGCATACAGCACTTTACACAATATAGGCAATTTTGTCAACACAAAAACCAGGAAAAACCCAGGCAACCCTGGCAAGACGCTATAGAAAGGCGTGGAATGCGGCAATATCGGGCCTGCCGAGGGCCAAAACGAGCCTTGGACACCATACACACGGAGCAGGCGTACCGCTCACGACACAGATCTTATCCGGGTATCAGATCCGATAGGGAGAGAACGCCCGCGGCCCCCCCTCGTCATCCCGCGAGGAGCCACCGCTTCCCGACAGGCCATACCTACCTGCGCGCGGCCTTGGACCGCCTGGTTGCGGTCTCCGCCTTGCTCTCCTTGTTATGGTTCTCAAGGAGTTTCATGGCCTTCTTCACGTCGGAGACCTTGAGAACGCCCGTGGTCCGGCCCCCCTTGCCCCCAGCCGTGCAGTAGGCGTACGAGATGTTGACGTGTCCTTTGGAGAGTTTCTCGGACACCACCGCCAAGGCGCCGACTTATTGGCCAGATCAACACACAGCACATCCGTCTCGTTGTAAGGCATGTTCAACTTACTCAGCACGTCTCTGGCCGTTTCCGGCTTCTCGAACACAACGCGCATCACCCCGTGCTCCACCGAGTCCATCATGGTGATGGCCGTGATATTGATCTTGGCCTTTGCGAACTCGCCCAGCACCCGGGCCAGCACGCCAGGCTTGTTGACCATGAAGACCGAAAACTGTGGCGCCGTGTACATGCTAGTGCCTTTCCAACAATGACCGTGCCAATCGTTCGCTGGCAACGAAGAATCCGTGGTTCGCTTCGCCCACTCCAATCCGATGCAATGTCATGGGGATCGCGTGCATTATGCACACCCCCCGCGAATCGTTCAACTCTTATGTTACGCGGGCCGTGGCGTCTCGTTCGCTGGTTCGCCGGCGAATGCCGTCACTCCGAGGGGGTACGAAGCTGTCGGCCTCGGGAGTGCTTTGAGATCCGGAAAAGACAGCAACCCGGATGTGACGAGCATCCGGGTTGCCGTTTCAAACCAGTTGGAATTGTCGCTGAGGCCTTTGCCAGCCTATGGCTTGTAAACGATGACGAGTTCGGGCGCCTTTTCGGGGTCGCCTTCATAGGACCAGAATTTGCGGTTGTTGCCATCGTAGTCTTCTGCCACATAGGCGATCACCAGGGCATTGCCGGGCGACCAGCCGGGCCGATCCACCACTTCCTGGATCACCGCCGCCATGTCGGGGCTCTCGTACCATGTATCTCTCACCCACGGCGTGCTATCCCAGTTCCACGCCTGCGAAGCGGTAGTCATCGTCAGGCCGTTCGCGCGATGGGAGTTCGTGAACTCGCCCGGGTCATCGGCGGCTTCGGCTCGCAACCGCGCCCAAACCTCACCATTGAGCCCGCTCCAATGCGCACAGATCCTCAACTTCGCCTCGATGATCTCAGCGCCCTGAGGAATCTCAACACCGGTGAAACGCATGCCGGCGATGTACTGGCCAATCGCCAACGCCTCATTGCTGAGCTTCTGAGTCATGCCCCACCGGCTGCCGTGGGCGTCGTCGGCACCCGCCATCACCCGATAGGCTACCGTCTGCTCGAACACGACGGAGATGGTCACGGTGGCCACGTTCGAGAGACCGCCGTAGGGAGCAACACCGCCGTCGTCGGCGCGGAACGTGAAGCTGTCTCCAGCATCCCAGCCATCGTCGGGTCGATAAACCACCTGGTTTACGCCCTGGGCCAGTGTTGCCGGCACGCTGGTAATGGGTGAGCCACTTCCGACGCGCTCCAACTGCCCATGTTGAGGCAGTGACACGATCGTGTACGTCAACTGTCCGGGCGGATTGGGCGAGCCATCGTCAACGGCCTCAAGCGTAATCGTCACGGGCGAGCCCACTCCCGCGGAAACCGAGCCATTCTGGGCGACCGGCGGGCCGGCCTGGAGCGACGAAAGCGTGAAGGCACCGAACCGGAGACACGCTTGACCACCAGGAGAACCGACGCATCGGCCTGCGGGGTGTAGCTGATGGACTCGTCGGCGCCATCCTGATCCGTCGTACTCGATGCCAGCAAGACCGGCGTTCCGGTATCGCTCGGCACCATGTCGTAGAGGTACAGGTCGAAATCACCTGTGTCCGGCGTCTCCAACGCTATATCGATGCCGGCCCCGGCACTCAGATCGATCTTTCCGGCCCAGGCCCGGCGGTCCGTGGTCTCATCGCCCAGTTCCTCGGTCACGACGGTCCCGGATGTGTAAACACGGCCAGCGGCTTCCACGGCGGCATCGACGTTGATCAGGCCGTATCCCTCGTAGCGATCTTTGCCGGCTGGAAAACCTTCCGGACCGGCCGCATCCCGCTGGAGGGACGGGTCGTGCTCGTCGCCCTGTCGATTCGTGTTGGTCTCGGTCGCGGTGGCACATAGCAACATCTTCACCAGTCGGGGGTGCCTATCAGACGTAAAGTCCCACTCGAGGCCCCCTCGCTCCAATGCCTCGATGACGAGGGCAGCCGCGCCGGCCACATACGGGCTGGAAAACGAGGTCCCACTGCCCGTACTGTAGTCGTTGGGCACCTTGTCCAGATGGCTCAGTCCGTCGGAGGTTCCACTGTCCGGCGTCACCAGCGTCGTGTAGTAATAGTCGCCTCCGGGGGCGATCAGATCGGGCTTGAAATCCTCCGAGGCATACTCCCGAGGACTGATGTAACCATAGTTGGAGTAGTCGGTCAGACGGTTCTCGTCATTGGACGCCCCCACGGTGATGGCCAGCGCCGCCGCGCGGATCGGCCATCGTACGCAACAATTCCAGGGGCTGGTCCGCCGCGTTTCCGGCAGCCGCAGTCACGATCACACCATTGCGGACCGCCGAGGTGACCTTGTCGCGAAGCGACGTGCTCTCCATCGGAAATCCCAGCCCATCGCTGAGACCGCCGCTGATGTTGACGATCTTGATCTTCTTGGAGATGCGCTGGGACACCAAACGGTCAAGACCTATGCCAAACCCATCCTCCATGGCTCGCCCGTCTCGGGCCCCCATCTTGACGGCGGCATAGTTACAACCCGGTGCGACACCGCTGAACTTGTTGAATCCGTCCCCCACGCCGGGATAGTCAGGCACCGAGTTGGTGATCACTACGCTATCCAGATACTGATTGTCGAAGTTGACCAGCACAGGGGAATACACTTTCTGCGCAACGGCGTGGAATGAACGCGTCACGGAAATCCCCGAGATCCCTTCCAGGCCGTCTCCAATCCACTCGAAGCCCGACATCTCGATATCGCCTCTCAGCCAGGAGGCCACTTCCAGCCAAGCCATCGCTCCGTTCCACCACGCCCGCGAAACGATAACAGCCGATCCGGACGGAAGACAGATGGGATCGACGATATGCGCCCCATACGGCCAATCTTCCACGTAGGTGTATCTGAATTCCGAAGCATCTGCGCCGGCGCTTTGGCCTGTTCCCACAGCCACGCCGGCAACTTTCGTGCCATGCCCATAGCCATCGACCGGAACCAGCTCGGCCTCCGCGGTGACGTCCGTCCAATAAACACACCGCCCAGCCAGATCGGTGTGTTCACTGTCAACACCGGTGTCGATGAAACCAATCGTCGTGTTCGAATTGCCCTGGAATCCCTCCACCTGGCCGGCAAATCCCGGCCGCCAAACCGGACGGACGCGCCCCAGTTGGGAGCCCAGATCCATGTATAATTGCACTTGTCGGGTCGCCGGCGTGACGAGAACCAAAGACGATCCCATAGCCGACGGCAGCGCATCGATCCGGCCGCGCGCACACGACCGTTCCAACCATAGGAAACGACCTCGTACATATGAGTGATCTCGCCACCGAGGGCAATGAAGGCATCGATCTGCTCCTGGATCACGGGCGCGTCGAAGATCAGTTCAACATCGACCATCTGCTCGTCCGCCAATGCTGCGCCGAGCGATTTGTTGCTCGCACCGTACAAGGACGATGGTACCGTCGCGAGCTTGAGGGTGCCTTCCAATTCGTCGTCGATGTGGTTGCCGTCCAGATCACTCGGGTAGACCGAGCTGATCACCGGTGGCACGGCGGGTGCAGGCGGCGGCGTCAGCGATTGACCGACGGCCGTGGTGGCCACCAGCAATGCCACACAGCAAACCGCGGGCATGAGCCCGCTGAAAATGCTCATAGCTCCTCTCGACGCCAGGCCGGCAGACGAAATCCTGGGTGATTTGAACTGATTCATGCTCCCTCCTCCTTTGCTGCGAAACAGGATCAAAGATGAACGGGCCGAATGCCCGACGCGTCTGCAAAGACGGTCTCCCCGGGTGGAGTACAGGCATCTCATCAAGAATCGAACTCCTGCTCTCACCTCTCCGTGTGCCAATCGAAACGCCTCAATGCAGACCTAACGAAATCCGGCGCGACCTCACCGATTATGATACCTTTCCCGGCCCTCCAGGTCAACCCAAATCTCCAGAGACGTCACCGGGACATATGGCATCAATCAGCCGGCATATCTCGCAATGGAGCCGTCGGCCCTATCGGGGGACAGGGGATTGCCGACGACCGATAACCGCCATCAGAGTATCCGCCTCCGCATTTGGAGGCAGAACAACTCTTTCTCCCGCTCACCGTCAGATGTGGCAAGGCATGTGCGAAACGAGGACTTCTTCGTTCGGATCCGGCTTACTGCTCCGTGTCGTTCGACTCCTCGATCTGCTCGGAATGCAGTTCGAACGTCCCGGCCCCTAAAACGCGTTTGACCACGAGCAAAACGGCGGTGTCGGATTCAGGCGTGTAGCTAAGAGACTCAGCCACTCCGAATCCCGGGTTTGCACTCGAGGCCAGCAATACCGGGGTCCCGGACGCGCTGGGTTTGGCGCGGTAGAGGTAGAGATCGAAGTCTCCGTCGGATGGGTTGTCCAACGTCACATCGATTCCCGTTCCGGCCGAAAGCTGAACCGTCCTGGCCCAAACCCGCCGATCGGCGGTGCCCGAGCCAAACGTCTCACTCACAGATGTTCCGAGTTCGTAGGTCAGACTGATCGCTTCGACCGCGGCGTCCGCATTGACCATTCCGTAGCCTTCATAGCGGTCTTTTCCGGCCGGGAATCCACCGGCCCCACCTGAAGCTCGATCGAGCGTGGGATTGAACCGCCCATTCTCGCGTCGCGCGTTCGTCTCCGAAGCCGTGGCGCAAAGGAGCATCTTCACCTGCCTCGGATGGCGGTCCGAATTGAAATCCCACCGAATCCCTTGCCGCTCCATGGCCTCGATCACCAGGGCCGCACAGCCGGAGACGAACGGACTGGAAAAAGACGTACCTTGTGCTGCGGTGTAATCGTTGGGCTCGCGGTCCGGGCCGAGCCCGCCATCCGTCGAACCACTGTCAACCGACATGATACTGGTGTAGTAGTAAGATCCTCCCGGTGCAATCAGATCGGGCTTGAAACCTTCGCCCGTGAAATCGCGAGGTTCGGTGAACCCGTATGTCGAGTAATCTGTCAGTGCGTTGTTGTCGTTCGAGGCCCCAACCGTGATCGCCATGGCGGCTCGCGCCGGATCCCCCATCGCCCTGCCTTCCTCATACGACACATCCGCCTCGTTGCCTGCGGAGACCACGAGGATTACACCACTGCGAACGGTCGAGGTGACCTTGTCGCGCATCGACATGCTCTGTCCGGGCAAGCCCCAGCTATCGACGAGTCCGGCGCTGATGTTGATGATCTTGATGTTCTTGTCTGTGCGGCGTACCACGAGATCGTCCAGTGCCGTCTGGACCGCATCGGCGTAGCTGTAGCCGTCGCGCGTGGCGAACTTGACTCCCGCGAGCATACAACCGGGCGCTACACCCGAGAAGGTGTTGAATCCGTCGCCGACAGCCGGGTACTTTGAGACCTGGCTGACGATCGTGACATTGTAGAGATAGCCGTCGTCGTAATCGGCCAGAATCGGGGAAAACACCTGCCCCTCATCCGCGTCAAACGTGTGCGTAATCGTCAGTCCCGAGGTCCCTTCGGCGCCGACACCGATCCATTCCGGCGTGCCCAGCACGGTCCCTTTGCGCCAGTAGATATGGTCCAGCCAGGCAGACGGCCCGTCCCAGGTCGCCGACGAGGTCACCGTGACCGGGCCCGCGGGCAGGGAAATCGGCTCAGTGACGTGGAGCCAGCTACCCGAATCCAGCGAATAGGTGTAGTGCAGATCGAAGGGTTCGGCTCCGCCCGTTTCGCCAGTTCCCGCGGCTACGCCCGCGACCAGACTGCCGTGCCCGTAGTAGTCGACGGGATTGGGCTCATAGTCGCCACTAATATCGCTCCAATACACAAATCGCTCCGCGAAATCCGGATGCGTGTTATCCACCCCGGTGTCCACGATGGCGATGGTCGTGTTTGGATCGCCTCGAAAACCATCGACGCTTCCGGCGAACCCGGGCTGCCAAACCGGGCGCACTCGTGCATCCTGTGTCGCCAGATCCATGTGCAGTTGTATCTGAAGGGTTCTCGGTGTCACCAGGGCCAGGGTGGGCCCCATCGCCGAAGGCAGGAGACTGACACAGTCCCGATCGATGCGACCATTCCAGCCGAACGAGACGGCCTGATACATGTAAGTGATCTCGCCGCCGAGTTGGAGGAACGTATCGATCTGGTCCTGCGTCACCGGCTCGTCGAAGATCAGCTCCACATCAACGCTCTCCGCTCCCGCCAGCGGCGAAAGCGATCGGCTCGCATCGAACAGCGTCGACGGGCCCGATGGCAGATCGGCGCTATCCAACTCATCGGCAATTCGGTTGCCGTCAAGATCTTCCGGATACATACCGCTGATGACGGGTGCCACATCGGGCACAGGCGGCGGCGTGAACAACCGTCCCGATCCGGCCGCGTACGCGCCCTGAACCGAAACCAGCAGAAGCATCAGAACCAGAAAGACACCACTCGCAGGCTTTGCGAAAGCCCCCCTTGAGGCCCCTTGCGACCTCTTCGGACACGGTTTGCGGCATGAAACGGACAAACGCATGCTCTCCTCCTACACGAAGCTATGATCAATCCTCAGAATAGACGATCGGTCTGAATCGCTCCCGCAAGCTGGCGACATCCAGACCGCCTCAACGGCATGTCAGCAGAGCAGAATTCCTCGGGTCGCGAGTCTCGATCACTCCAAACGCCCGCCACATGCCATCCAGCGCGACCTCGGAGTTATGATACACCTTTTGCCGGTGTCGGGTCAACGGAAAACCCCGATTTTGCCAGCGCAATTCGCCCAATAACGTCCGGAGCGCCATCCGAGAAGGATCCCGTCGATTGACGCACGCCGCCGGAATCGCTACAATAGTGCAGTGGATTGTGCGATCAGTTCCCGATCGAGAGGATCGCGAGCGGGATGCGAGTGTGCCCCGCCTCAAATCGCGCGGACGGAAGCGGCCCCTTGAGGACAGTGGAGAGGCAATAGAGCGACGGCCCCTACCGACAAACTCCGGCAAACCAAGCCCAGTCTGTCGAGCCCCGGGTCACGTCTTCACAGCGGAGGAGTCAATTGACGCCCCATATCCAGCAGAGAGGAGAGCGATGCAAGCCAACCCCCTGACCCACCAGATGCTCCACCCCCGAACGGGCCCCAGTCTGTCCCGATCTATCCGAAACGCGGTTTTGTTGTTGGCCGTGGGCTCCTGGATCGCGCTGAATCCAAACCCGGGGGCGGCTCAGGAATCAACGGCTCTCAGCCCTCCATCGTCACATGCCGTGTACGCGGAACAGCTCAGGGCCGAAAGCAAAGCCCAAAAGGCCGAGGCGGTGCAGTGGGCAGCGGAACACCGAGCCCCAGTTCGTTGGGACAATGGGAAGCGACTCTGTGAACTGATGGCGCTCTGGGACGACAGACCGGTGTACTATGTCACGGCTAATCTCAACGCCGCCATCTCCCTCCAAACCGACCGCGTCAGAGAGATGCTGCCTTGGGATCTGGACGGAGAAGGCATCGCAGTCGGAGTCTGGGACGCAGCTGGCGTGCGCAAAACCCACCAGGAATTCCTGGACCCCGACGGACAGTCCCGCGTCACCCTTGGCTGACCTCCTCACATCCGCCCACTCAACACACGTCGCCGGCACGATCGCCGCCGCTGGCGTGGTGCCCTCGGCCAGGGGCATGGCCCCCGGGCCCACATCGAGTCCCACGACTGGAACGATGACGCTGCACAGATGGGCGTCGTGCGGCACGAGTGCCGCGGAGAATCCAACGCCATCTACATATCGAATCATTCCTACGGGATCATGGTTGGATGGGAATACCACGCCTCCGATGCGATCTCGGGACATGTCGGATGGCATTGGTGGGGTGCCGGGATAGGCCCGAATACGAAGAGAGCTGGTTTGGACGTATACAGCACATCGCCGCCAGCTGGGACACGACGGCTCACAGCCACCCGTATTATCTGGCGTTCACCGCCGCTGGAAACGATCGAAGCGATGGGCCCGAAGTTGGAGAGACCGTTTACTACCGTGCCGGTGGCGGTTGGCACGACATCGTGTACAGTCCGGATACCTGTCCCCCGGGCGACGGCAAGATCAAAGGAGGATACGACACGATCTCGTTCTTTGCCGTGGCCAAGAACGTCATGACGGTCGGGAGCCGTACACGATGCCGTCTCCCGAGGCATCGATAGCCGTCTCCACGCCGATCATGACCGAATTCAGTTGCTGGGGACCGACGGACGACGGCCGCATCAAGCCGGACATCGTCGCCAACGGCGTGGGAGTCTATTCGCGGTGGACTACGCGGATGACGCCTACGATGGTGGCCGATGGCACCAGCATGGCCAGCCCGGCCGCCGGCCGGATCGGCCGCCCTGCTCATACAGCACTATGGACGACTCTTCCCAGGCCATTCCATGCGGGCCAGCACACTCAAGGGCCTCATGCTCCACACCGCCGACGATCTGGGCCGACCGGGCCCGGACTACGAATATCGGTTGGGGGCTGGTGAACACCAAGGCCGCAGTCGAGTTGATTACAAAGCAGCACAGCGACGTCCGAGGTGACACGATTCTGGAAGGCCGGTTTGACGTGGATTCGACGTGTCATAAGTACTATCTCTGCGCGCGATCGCGATGATCCCATCCGCGTCACGCTGTGCTGGACGGACCCGGATACGGTCCATGGCCTGTTCGACGATTGGCCGGCCCATCGCGTGGTCCACGATTTGGATCTTCGGATCGCCGGTCCGAGCGGGGCAACTGTCTACTATCCATACGTCCTCGATCGCAACAATCCGGCGGCACCGGCGCAGACCGGGGAACAACTCCCACGACAACGTGGAGCAGGTCTGCCTCCTGACGCCGGGCGAACGGGGGCTGTATGAGGTGAGAGTCTACAGCCCAAACACGTGGCAGTCAGATGAGCAGTACTACTCTCTGATTTCGAACCATCCCCTGTCCCAGGAACACCCACCGAAGCCTGAGGACCAGACGATACTGACGCCGGCTTGCTGCCCCACGCCGATCACGCTTCACGCTGAAGACGATGGTCTTCCCAATCCGCCAGGCACACTGACCTACGCGATCGCCTCGCTGCCAGACCATGGCGTCCTGGAGACCCTCGACGGCGACCTGATCGCTGAGCCGACCGCGCTGGCTAATCAGGTCGACCAGGTCGTCTATCGAGCCGATGCCGGTTTCGTCGGTGACGACCGCTTCACCTTCTGCGCCGATGATGGCGGCACCAGCCCATCGGGAGGATTGTCGGCTATCGCGACAGTGACTCTCACGGTCAGGGATGTCGGCATGGGGCATTATCAGATCAGCGCCCTGGCGACGATGCCTATGGCGACCAGGACCTTCAGTTCGCCTCGGCGCAAACGCTCTGGGTCGGACGAGACCGTACGGGCCTGCGGTTCACGAATGTGGCGATCCCTCAGGGCAGCACGATCATCAGCGCCCATCTGGAACTCCACCCGGAATATGTCAGAAACGTCAACGCAGCCGTCTGGGCCGAGGCGGCCGGTGACACGCTCGATTTCACGAGGGACAATCCCACCGTGTGGCAGCGCCCCCGGACCGGTGTGGCGGTACACTGGGATTGGTCGGGTACCGAGCCTGCGATGGTATGGCGTACAAGCCCCGACATCAGGGAGGTCGTTCAAGAAGTCATCGACCGACCCGATTGGTCGGAGGGTCATGCTTTGACGATTCTCTACGGTGGTCGGGAGACGGGCGGGCAATCCATGTTCTTCTCTGCTTGGGAGAAGTCCCCCGATCTGGCGCCGAAGCTGGAGATCCTGTATTCCGCATCCTCGGGCGCGTGAACCGCAATCCCCCTCCTCCCCGCCGGGACAGACGCCGCCAACCGTCGAAGACATAGACCTCTTCGCGTCCTGGAACCGGCCTCACATGATCTCCCTCACCGGAGACGACGATGGACTGCCGATGCCACTGAGCTACACGATCGCGTCACTGCCCGAGCACGGCTCAACTCAGCGCCGAGGGCATCGAGATTATCGAGCCCATGACGCTCGCGGATTCTGTCGAAACGGTCGTCTACACGCCGGACACAGGCTTCGCAGGCAACGACAGCTTCACGTTCTACGCCGACGATGGAAGTGCCGCACCGTAGGGAGGGATATCGAACGTCGCGACGGTGGCGATCAGAGTCAGAGACATCGTCACCCGTCAGTTCGAGGTGGTCGCGGCAGCCGATGATGCTTCCGGAACCGACGGCGATCCCATCGTCCTCTCCGACACGCTCACCGTGGGCCGACGCGGCATCGCCATGCGATTCAGGAACGTCGACATTCCTCCGGGCAGTGAGATCGTCAGTGCCCGCCTGCTGATTTGCATGGCCAGCGATGGCCTCGAACAGCCGGTCGAGGGACTTCTCCAGGCTGAGGCGGTGGCGAACGCGACGGACTTCACAGGCGACAATCGCTCCATTTTCGAATTGCCCGCCACCGTGGCCGCGGTCCCGTGGACCTGGCAGACCTCCGATGTCTGTCCGCGCGAATCGTATTGTCCCAGCCCCGATATCAGCGCTGTCATCCAGGAGGTTGTCGATCACCTGGACTGGTTACAGGGCAACGCTCTGGCGATTCTCTATCTGCCCGTTGCTTATCAGGGTCAGGATCTGGCTTTCTACGCGTGCGACGATGCGTATTCCGATCGGGCGGCGAAGCTGGAAGTCACGTTCGCACCCAATCCTGACGCTAAACCGATAGAGCCTCCGGTCGGGCAGACACCCCCGACGGCAGAGCAGATCCAGGTTAGCACGGAATCCGATACAGCCGCGACCATCACACTAACCGCAACGGACGATGGCCTCCCCGACCCGCCCGGCAGATTGGCCTTTGGCATTGCATCCATGCCGACCCACGGTGCGTTGGAGTATCCCAGCGGCGCGCCGATTTCCGGTCCGACGACGTTGGCTGATTTCGGTAATACACTCGTTTACCGCCCCCATGCCAGCTTCTCGGGCCTGGACCGCTTTACTTTCTATGCCGATGACGGTGGCGTGGTCCCGGACGGCGGAGCCTCCCGCGTGGCCACAGTGACAATCTCCGTGGGCGGCAACTATGCCCATCTGCGTCAGCCCCGGCATCACTGGGCGTTCGACGAGGGCGCGGGGAATAAGGCCTATGACCTGGTCGGTGGTCAGCATGGGATGATACACGGCGCAGAGTGGGTCACCGGTCGAGTCGGAGGTGCCTTGAGTTTCAGCGGATACGGCGATCACGTCAGGCTGCCCGACAATGCTCCGGTCTGGCTACCTCAAGAGGATTTCACCCTGGCGATCTGGGCCTACTTCGAGACCGACAGCGGCTCAGCCATCGGGACTTTCGAACAGCTTCTCGATTTGAACTTCGCCGACAGCGCCTATCCGACGCGTGAACTTGGCTACGGCCTGGTCAAGCGATCCAACACCAATCAGATCGTCTTCCAGATGACCACCACCAGTGTGGGAGACGAGAATCTGGTATCGAGGACCAGCTTCGTCAAGCGAGAATGGTACCACATCGTGGCGGTCCGAAAGACCGACACGCAATCGATCTACATCAACGGGCAACTGGATGCAACGGAGCCATGCTCATCGACCCCGATCGACTTCGTGGGAATGTACAACAACGGAGAGGTCAATATCGGGAGACTCACCAGAAACGGCGCCTCGCCCACGGGTCACTTCAAGGGGACTCTCGACGAGATCATGATCTACGACACCGCCCTGACGCCGGCAGAAATCGCGCAGATCTATGGAGCAGGAGCCGAATCTCAGCCGTAGTGGGGCAAGCGATGTTACTGATCCCGGCTGGAGCAGGCCGCCAGCGCGGTCTGCCGGTCGGGGTGGAAGGTGAAGATCTTGTCGAGATTCGTGATCTTGAACACGCGATGCAACTGTGGATCGAGGGCGCAGATGGCGACGTGACCTCCGTGCGACTTGACGTAACCACGCGCCTCCAAGAGAAGCCCTAAGACCTGAGATGAAAAGAACTTAACGCCTGAGAAATCGAAAATAATCTCGTGCGGCGGGTTTGCCTGAACGTACTGGCGGATAGTCTCCGAAGCGGCGGTGATCTCCTGAACGTCGCTGATACAACCGCTCGCAAACGACACGATGGCAACGCTGCCTTCGCTGCTGATATCTACACTGGCCATAGTTGTCATGATTCTCCAACCCTTCCAACCCGAGTTCGGGGTCGTATTATTCCACATAGATATGAAGGCGTCGAGCGTTTTGTTCAGAGCGAAGTCCAAGGTGTAAGATGTTTGGCCCCATTCCCTCGCAAAGCTGGGCGATTGACCATTCAAGGGCTTGCCTCGTCGGCACAGTCATCCGCTTCTGGCCCCGTCGCACGATTAGTGGTATAAAACGACACCAAACGCCACAGATGCCATTTACGG
Source organism: uncultured Phycisphaerae bacterium (assembly GCA_963726475.1). Taxonomy (GTDB): domain Bacteria; phylum Planctomycetota; class Phycisphaerae; order Sedimentisphaerales; family Anaerobacaceae; genus Anaerobaca. The sequence continues at coordinate 44,862 of CAVSCO010000058.1, forward strand.
GCCTTTAATAAACGATGAACCTCAGCAGAATCAGAAAGATCGGACCGGGACGCGCCCAGACGTGCCGAGACGTCCTGCGCCTGGCTCGCTTGGATGACCTGCTGAGTCGGGCGGGGGCGATGATGATGCGTGCCAGCCCCAAAGCGACTCTGTGGACGGCCGGCATCGCCGTCTCCGGGCGGTTGGCTACCTATCTGGGGCTGCCTGGCTTCACGCGGATCGAAGCCCTGCTGGCTCCGGTTGTGGTCGGAGGCGGTTTGCTCGCGATCGGGGCCGCCATGCGGTATGCCCCGAAGGTCCTCTCCGGAAGGCTCACCACGGTCGCCGAGGCCAACGACCTGAATCTCATGGAGGACTACCGCAAAGCTCAGGCCGTCGACCATCTCAATCTGTTATGGGACCGGGTCTTCCGCTACGAGTCCGCCCTTCGATACAGCCCGTCCGAGCAACAGGCCGAACGCAATGCGATCGGCGCCGTCAGGCAGCGCATCGAAGAGACGATCCGCGCGTGGGACGATCCGCTTCGAGAGTCCCTCGGAATCCGAGCCGACCGGGACGTGGACGACATGGTGACGGCCATCATGAGCGAGCGGCCCCTGAGCAACAACCTGGAGAAATCGCGGGAGGGCTTTCTCGTCTCGGCGCTCTACGCGCTGGGACACGCCCTGCCTCAATCCGATGAGGCCCATAGCATCGGGTTTCGCCTGAACCTCTACGAAGACTTCTGCGACGGGGCCTACTTCGATTCGAGTGACACCAAGCTCTACGAACAGTATGCAGGCAACGTCTCGCTGACCGCCATCAAACATGACGTCAGGTTTGGGAGGCTTGACGCCCTGCGACAGCTTCCGAGACTGACGCTCTCGAAGCTCTGGTTCTTCCTGGTGACACGGAAGGTGGCAGTGGAGGCCGGCCGGGCCATTCAGATCCTCAACGGTAAGTACGATACGGACACGTTCAACTCACAGGTCCTGCTCTGGCCGGGTGGAGAAGACGCCGAATGGCTCGCGGCTTTCCCCGATGCCAAAGCCAACATCGTCACTCTCCGCAGGGCCATCCTTACCGCCGCGCTGGGCAGAGACTATGAGAACGCCACATGGGTCCTGGAGCGAATCTTCCTGCCCTGCTTCGAATTCGCCACCGAGTTGCGGGCCCGGTACGATCCGGAATACTGCGACGACAGTCTCAACCGCGTCGACACCGACACGGAAGATGGCATCGCGGACAATCTCGCAGCGGACCTGGAAACGCACGGGTACCCCGAAAGAGAAATCGCCAGATCGCAAACATACATTAACCGAATCAGGAAACAGCAGACCGCCTTTGGCGAATATCTCGCGACCCACCATCGTACGGTTCTCTCCGATGGCTCAGCTCTGCGCGCGGTGAAGATCGCCTTTCATATCAACAAGAACGGATTGAGAGAGGCGTTCGAGGCGACCGCCGCATCTGAGCGTAACGCGCGGATCAACCAGGAGATCGAGCGGGCCGTCTCAGAGAAGGCCACCTACAGCGAACGGCTCGTCGCGCTGCGTTTGCACCATCAACTGACTCTTCTGCAACTCGACGGCTACAAGACTCTCGTCAAACGCCTCGCTTACGAATCCGCCTGAACGGCGCGAACATCGGAATCTCCTCGGCTCCCACCGGATGGAATTCCGTTGCGAAACGTACGTCCGCCCTGGAACGAGCGGGCGACCCCGCGGAGCGACTTGGCGGGCGTTGACCTGAGTCGGGTCGAGGCCATAACGGTCGGTGTCGGCGACCCTGACGACCCGACCGCCGGCGGCACTGGTATCGTCTATATTGACGACATCGCTTGCGATCAAGCCGCGTCAGCCCAGTAGCGAGGGGAACCTCTGCCAACGGCAGACTCGCGGCATCTATTGCAGTCACCGATCAATCTCAGGGCTCAGCATCCACGCGATACAGGCCCCTGCTGTTTCGGATTCTCCAGCCGCGAGAGGCTCTCGCATAGCAAATGCTATTGCATGACGAGCCCGACTTTGTTAAAAATAGAGAGTGTCGGAGTTCTTTTTGTCGCGTCTTTCGACCGCCGCGTCATGCTGTCGAGCAACCGGTCTGATTCTGTCTGAAGGAGGATCGCCATGTGCACGTCGGAATGCATCAACCCCATGAGACTGACAATCATCTGCTTCGGTTGCGCTGCTGTTGTTCAATGCGGCGGCGATGGCTGCGGGTCCGGACATGACAGGACTGGTACTGTACCTGCCGATGGAGAATGCCCAGAATCCGATCGACGCGTCCGCCAATCCCACGACCGTTGCGGTCGATGGCGTGCTGGCCTCGGCCGACGGACAGCTTGGCACCAAAGGAATCGAGTTCGACGGCAACCCGGCCAACCGCCTCCAGGTCGCTCACGCGCCCAAACTGGAGGGCATGTCGGCTCTGACCATCGAGGTCTGGGCCTATCCACGGAACATCGCCAACTACGAGGGGATGTGCATCGTCTCCAAGCGAATCGCGAACCAGGACGCCGACGCGTACAACCTGTTCATCTGGACGGGCCAAATCCTGGAGGCCCGTGTCAATGCGGGCGGTGCGGTCAATTCCACGACCGTCCTTCAAGACGATACGTGGTATCACATCGCATTCGTCTTTGACGCCCAGGCCCCTGCGGGTGAGAAGATGAAACTCTACGTCAACGGCGTCCTGGAAGATTCGAACGACCATACCGCGACGGCCGCCCAGGGATCGAACGGAGGCGGCGCCCCGGTCTGGATAGGCGAGTTGGATTCGGCCCGAGGGTTCCCGTGGGATGGCGTTCTCGACGAGATCGGCATCTGGGATATCGCGTTGACGCAGGAGGACGTCGACCTGCTCATGACTGAAACGAAGGCCAAGATGCTCAAGGGCGGGATTGCTTCGAATCCAGCGCCGGGCGACGGCGCCGAGGACGTGCTCCGCACGACCGATCTGGCCTGGACCGCCGGTGAATACGCCGCCACGCACGACGTTTACTTTGGCACGTCGTGGGAGGATGTCAACGCAGCCGATCCCACGCTTCTCATTGCCGATGGCGTGGCCCGAGACGTCACCAGCCTGGACATCGACCGTCTCGACTTCGGACAGACGTACTACTGGCGCGTCGACGAAGTCAACGGCGCGCCGGACTTCTCGGTGCTCGCGGGCGACGTCTGGAGTTTCACCGTCGAACCGGTTGCCTATCCGATCGAGAACGTGCTGGCCTCCAGCAATGGACTCACTGACGGCATCTCCACGCCGGAGAAGACGGTCGACGGGTCAGGGATCAACGCCGATGGACAGGCTTCGATTGACAGCGCCGATATGTGGCTGGCCAACCCACCTGCCGACGAACCGCTGTATATCCAGTACGAGTTTGACGAGCATCTACAAGCTTCACGAGATGCTGGTGTGGAACTACAACGTGCAGTTCGAGACCGGTGCTCGGTTTCGGGACCAAGGACGTGACGGTAGAGTATTCCGAGGACGGAACCGAGTGGATGTCGCTGGGCGACGCCGAATTCGCTCAAGGCCGCCGCCAACGCTGATGTACACGGCGAACACGCGCAGTGGATCTTGGTGGCGTCGCAGCCAAGTTCGTCCGCCTGACTGTCAACAGCGGCTGGGGCATGCTCAACCAGTACGGACTCAGCGAGGTGCAGTTCATGGCCATCCCGGCCCAGGCTCGCGATGCCGCAGCCGGCCGACGGTGCCGCCAACGTTGCCCCGGCAACGACATTGGACTGGCGGGCCGGTCGTGAGGCCGCCTCGCACGACGTCTATTTGGGAACCGATCCCAACGATCTGACGCTGGCCGATACCGTCGACTCAGCCAGTTACGCTCCGGGCGATCTGGAATTCGGGAAGACGTATTACTGGCAGATCGTCGAGGTCAACGAGGCCGAGGCGGTCAGTGCCGTGGGCAGGCGACGTGTGGAGCTTCTCGACACAGGAATACGTGCTGATCGATGGTTTCGAGACTTACACGGACGACATCGATGCGGGCGAGAGCGATCTTCGACACGTGGATCGATGGCTGGGTCAACAACAATGGCTCGACGGTCGGGTACTTCGACGCCCCGTTCGCGGAGAAGACCATCGTCCACAGCGGTGGCCAGTCGATGCCTCTGCCGTATGACAACACAGCTTCGCCCTTCTATTCCGAAGCGGTGCGAACGTTCGACGGACCGCAAAACTGGACCGTCAATGGCGCCGACACGCTGGTGGTGTACTTCCAGGGCGTCCCCGGCCCGTTCGCCGAACTGGCGTCCGGGACGATCGTGATGGGGGCGGCCGGTGCGGATATCTGGAATGCGGCCGACGAGTTCCGCTTCGCTTACAAGCCCCTGAGTGGCAACGGCGCGATGGTCTGCGCTGCGTCGAGAGCATCGCGAATACGAACGAGTGGGCGAAGGCGGGCGTGATGATTCGTGAGACGCTGGACGCCGGCTCGACCTTTGCCGCCGTGTACGCGACCCCGAGCAATGGGTGCCGCTACCAGGCTCGTCTGGACGACGGACGCCGCCGCGGTCAGTGACACTTCGGTCGCCACGGCTGAACAGATGGCGATGGTCGCGCCGTATTGGATCAAGATCGAGCGCGTTGGCAATGCGTTCAATGGATACTACTCGACCGACGGCCAGAACTGGACCGCGATGGCCTGGAATCCTCAGACGATTCCCATGGCGTCCGACGTCTATGTCGGCCTGGCGGTTACCAGTCACTCGGCCGGCGTCCTGACCAGTGCCGAGTTCTCGGGCGTCACGACGACAGGCAACGTCACCGGTTCCTGGGCGGTCGAAACCATCGGTCCGGAACAGCCCGAGGGCAACGCCGCCAATCCGCTCTACGTGACTCTCGAAGACGCAACGGGCAAGAGCGCCACCGTCAGTCATCCCGCCGGTGATGCGGCCGTGCTGCTCGGTGGCTGGAACGAGTGGCTCATTCCGCTGAGCGACTTCACGGGTGTCAACACGGGACGAGTCGACGCGATGACCATCGGCGTCGGCAACCAGGCCAATCCCGCTGCCGGTGGCACGGGCATCATCTACGTCGACGACATCAGCTACGGTCGTCCCGCAGCAACTGAATAACGCGAACAGAAGACGACTTACGTCTGGGAGTAATTCAAGGGCCCACGTCGATTCGACGTGGGCCCTTGTCATTGGAGCCATCATATACCTGTGTGTTCTGCCGACTCTATTTTGGACTGACTCTGAAAAGGCCGGCTCCGTGAGGAGGAAGCGGCACCGCGAATTCGTCCGAGAACAGGCCCACATCCCTGTGGTGCCACAAATTTCGGACGGCGCATGACCCTTCCAGACCGATAGTCTTGAATTCCACCGTTACCGTGTGCGCTGGCCGTCCGCATCCCGTGTGTTGAACAGTGCCACGTATTTGTCTTTGGATTCGGGCACGTCGGCTGCCCAGGCGATGAGCCCGTCGTGATGATACAGCTCGCGATTGTTCGTGCTGTTCTGGTTGACGGCCAGCACCTCGTCGTTCGTCAGCAGCGACAGCGTGAAGTCGTCGTTGCTGGGCAGGTCGCCCCCGAACATCAGAGGGGAACGGAAGATGGACCACAGCGTCATCAACGTGACCTGCTCGTCCTTAGTCAGTCGCGTGCGCCGATCATTGCCGCGTTCGCCTCGGATGCTGATCCGGCCAAGAGGAAGCATATCGGCGTCGGGCCAGTGACCGGGGCCACTGTACGGAACCCAGTTCCGGCAGCGTCCAAACATCTCGACGATGTCCGGCCATCGATCCCAGAAATCATCGCTGATGCGCCACAGATTGGCGTGCGTCATGACGTGCTCGGCCGCCCCCAAGGGCGTCGCGCCGGGGGACGTGCTCAGAACGATCGGCCGGCCGCAACCGTCGATGGCCTTGCGAATCAGTTCGATCTCGGCCCGGTGATAAGGCCGTGACAGATCGTCGATCTTGACGTAATCCACTTCCCAGGACGCGTAGAGCTTGAAGATCGAGTCGTAGTATTCCTGCGCGCCGGGGCGGTCGGCAACGATCGTGTACATGTCCCGAAGCCAGGGGCATTGCTGCTCGGTACTGTAGATGTCCGCCGCCCGTGCACTGCTTCCAAGGATCGGCGTGTTCTTCTTCACTGCCTCGACCGGGATACCTCGCATGACGTGAATGCCCAGCTTGAGTCCCTTGCTGTGGATGTAGTCGGCCAGAGGCTTGAAGCCCTTGCCGCCGGCGGCCGAAGGAAAGCGATTGACCGCAGGCAGAAGCCGTCCGTATTCATCCATCACATAGCGGGGATCGCGCTGGTTGTAGCCATGGGCCTTGGTGTTCTCGACAAACCAGCGAATGTCCACAACGACGTACTGCCAGCCATGCGATTTGAGGTGCTGTGCCATGTAATCGGCGTTGGTCTTCACCTCCGCTTCCGTCACGGTCGGACCGTAGCAGTCCCAACTATTCCAGCCCATCGGAGGCGTCTGGGCCCAAGCCCAGAAGTCAGGCGAAGACGCGGAAGCAATGCGAGTTCCCACGGCTTCGAGATCGCCTTGTTCACCGGAGAATACGCCCGTGATCTTGCCATCCCTCAGGGCTCCTGCGAAGTCAATCACGAACTCCCAATCAGGCGACAAGACCGTGTGAACGAATGTGACCTTCTCGCCGTCAAAGGCAATGTCCGAGAGCTTGACATCGATCTCCGGACGCTCTCCTTGGAAATCATCAGGCCAGATCGGCGTCCATGTCCCGCTGTACGCCCCGTCGGCGCCCCTGGCGAAGTCGGCGCGAGCGGCCATCTCCTGGTCGCCAAAGAAGAATTTGAACTCCCACGCTCCGACGATATCGTCGGCCGCCTGAACTGTGACGACGGGCGTCAGCAGGAGGAGACAGAACAGAATAGCAGACTTCGTGGCTGCATTGCATTTCGCCAGATCATTCATGGACGATCTCCCAATACTGTTGCCCGCTGAGCCTATGGTTGTGGGTCGCGAGTCCTTCGCATGACGTCGGAAAAGGCGAGCGGGGACGCTCGCCCTACAAGATTCATTGTGATCATCCGCTGCGACTGCGTCGGCGGCGGCGTTGTTTCTGCTTGCGAATCTTCTCAGCTTTCAGAGCCGCAGGGCTCCGCGCACCGAGCGTTCGCTCCTCCATCAACTCGCAGAGCCGCTTGCGTGCGTGGTATCGATTCAGAGGCTGCGACCGCTCCTTCTGCATCTTCACTTCGAGCCCACTGGGCCCGTGCTTAAGAACCACGCAACTGGACGTCTTGTTGACCTTCTGTCCGCCCGGCCCGGAGGAACGCACGTACTTCTCTTCGAGGTCTTCCTCCCGCAATCCGAGTGCGGCCATGTGCGCCTCGAGTTCCGCCTGCTTCTTGTCCGTCACTCCGAAGTTCATTCCGGCGTCACACCCTCACTTGATGGACGAGAGCTTCACCTTCACGCCGGCTTCACAGATCATGAAGACGTGGAGATAGTTCAACATGAACGTGCGGCCCTTGGCATCTTCCAGTTCCAGATACTGCACGAACGGGCCCTTGACCTCGTTGAGGTCCTCGAAGGTCCGCTTGCCCTTGACCGCCACATTCGGACAGACACACACGCCCTTGCGCATATGATAGTAGATATCATAGCGTTTCTTCAGGTCGAAATTGCTCAGCGGTAAGCCGGTCCTGGGGGATGTCGCCTTCTTCGCCTTGGCCATGTTGTGCCTCCCTTCAATTCACCACCGTTGGCGTGGCGCCGCACGCGCGGCACCCGACCATCACTTGCTGATTCTACGACCGGGTCGCGACAACATCAACCGCCAAGAGATCATCTGGTCTCTGCCGCCCCGAAAACGGCCGACCCGTTCCGCGCGAGAGTCTATCTCGACGCGGGCTCGGTCTGGATCTCGATCTTCGCGTCAGTGAGCCCCTGTGCCCGGGCGGTCACCTGCACCATCCCAGGCTCGCGGGATGCCTGAAGAATAGCTAACCCCCTACCCTGATAGGCTTTGTGAACGTTGTCCTTCGGGTCTTCCAGGCTGTTGAGATCGCCGTTTTCGATCCCGATGATCTGCCCCGGGCCATCCACATCGAAGGTGATCTCCGAATCGGCATCGGGGACGCGCACCCCCTGCTCATCCACAACCGCGAACTCAATATGGCAGACATCTTTGCCATCCGCCGACAGCCGAGTTGCGTCGGGAGACAGAGCGATTCTCGTAGCAGGCCCGGCGGTTCTGAGCACAAACTCACAGGCGTTTCGACCGTCGTTCCGCCCTACCGCTTTCAGAACGCCCGGCTTGAAGGGAACCTCCCAGGTCAAGACCCCGTCGCGTGCCTCTGAAGAACGCTGCGTCTCCAGCGATTCGCCATTGAGAAGCAGCGACACTTCGTCGCAGTTCGTGCAACAACTGACCGTGACACGTGCGCCTTCGCTCCAGTTCCACTGTTCCGCGCCGAACATGCCCCGCCTTCTCCAGCCGGATCGGCCCGAGACACAGACATAGACCATCGGTTTGTCACTCCAGAGGCTTTGGCGGAACCAGCCGATGGGTTTCTTGTATCCACACATATCGAGCAGACCTGCGCCGTTGGCGCGATTGGGCCAGCGCCGCGCTTCGCCCAGGTAGTCGATTCCCGTCCAGAGGAACTGTCCGGCGACGTAGTCGTTGTCCCGCACGGCCAGCCAGGCGCCGTAGCTGTCGCCGTTTTCGCTGCCGAAGATGAATCGATTCGGATAGGTCTTGTGATCGGCTTCGTAATGCTGCTCCTGGTAGTTGTATCCCACTACGTCCAGCAGTTCCGGCAGGCCGACGGCATTGGACATGTCGATATTTGCCAGCGCCGCCGTCACGGGCCGCGTAGAGTCCCACTTCTTGCGTCGCCTCGACCAGTGGCTTGGCGTACTTGACAAGATTCTCGGCAGGCGGATTCTGCGGCCGATAGCTGTCACCCAGCACGGGATGCGAGAACGGATCGTTCGCGTAGTCGATCTCGTTGCCGATGCTCCACATGATGATGCACGGATGGTTGCGATCTCTGCGGACCATGTCTTCCATGTCCCGCACCGACCATTCGGTGAACACTTCGCCATAGCCGAATTTGCTGGGCTGGCCCGCGTTCCAGCCTTCGACCCATTTGTTCTTGGGCGGCGTGAACTCGTCGAACGCCTCGTCCTTAACGAGCAGCCCCAGTCGATCGCACATGTCGAGCAGTTCGGGAGCCGGTGGATTATGACTGGTGCGAATCGCGTTGGCGCCCAGGTCCTTCATCAGGCGCAACCGCCTTTCGAGCACCTTATCGGGCACGGCCGCACCGAGACAGCCCGCATCGTGATGCAGACAGACGCCCTTGATCTTCATCGCTTTGCCGTTGAGGAAGAAGCCTTTGTCGGGGTCGAATTTGATCGTGCGAATCCCGAAGGGCGTCGTCACTTCCTGCACGACGTCATCGTCCGCCTTCAGAACGGTGCGGAGCGTGTACAGATCGGGCGATTCGGTCGACCACAACTGTGGGCCAGGAATCTTGATCTGAGGAGTAAGCGTTTGCGTCGCCTGCGCAGTCCAATGTGCCTGACACGGTGAGGGTAGCCGCAACCTCTCCGTCCGGGGCAATCACGCTGGATTCGAGTGAGAAAGCCACGGACTGGTTGTGGTCGTTTCTGACGACGGTCTCGGCGCGAATGACGGCCGAGTCCTCGTTTACCTCAGGCGTGGTGACGTAGATGCCCCATGGAGCGATATGAAGCTGGTCGGTAGTGCACAGACGCACGTGGCGATAGATACCCGAACCGGTGTACCAGCGCGAATCGGCAAACGTCGTGTGGTCTACGCGGACGGCGATCACGTTCTCGCCGTCTCCGAATCTCACGTGGCGCGTCAGATCGTAGTGGAAGCTGGAGTAGCCATAAGGGCGCCGGCCGACAAATTGTCCGTTGATCCAGACCTCGGAGTTGTGGTAGACGCCGTCGAACTCGACGACCACGCGCTTGCCCTGGTCAGCGGCATCGAGCTTGAAGTGCTTGCGATACCATCCGATGCCTCCCGGAGCGAAGCCGTTGCCACTGCCATAGTCGGCACTGAACGGCCCCTCTATACTCCAGTCGTGAGGGACGTTCACCGTCCGCCAGTCGGAATCGTCGAACCCGGGCATCATCGCCGTCGCGAAATTCCCTTTGCTGAAACGCCAATTGAAATCAAAGTCCAAGGCGTACAGCGGCACTGCCATCGTCAAGAGAAGGACGGCCGCAGTACAGATCCAGGCAATTCTCCGCAATTCGTTCATCCGGGCATTCCTTCCGTCAAAAGACGCGTGGGTCAAGGACCCACCCTACGGCATCATCGTTTATCGAAGTAGCTCAGGTCCCACTCGTCGAGCCATTGGAGCTTGAACGTCCCGTCGGGCTCGATCACGAGAGGCAGCCAGATGTAGCGAGAATCGTCCAATCGCCTTGGCGTCCAACGGTCGGCCATGAAGATGTAGCAGCCGGGCTTTCCTGCAACCGGGAACACGCACGTGCTCTGCGTTCGAAACGTCGTGTCCGCCTCGTCACCCACACATGGATTGCCTTTGGACTCCCATGGCCCCAGGATGTTGTCCGCCACCGCGTAGTCAGCCGGGTTGGGCCGCCACCCGGTGCAGCCCGACGTGACCATGTAATAGCGATCCTGGACCTTGAACGGCGCCGGTGCCTCGCGCATCTTGCTCACGAGAACGCGAGACCAGGTTTCGCCCTGCACGATGGGAGTCTGTGGGCCAGTGTACTCGTCATTGAGTCGGACGATGTACAGAGTCCAATTGCCTTCCGAAGCGTAGAACGCATAAGCCTTGCCATCGTCATCGACGAAGAGATTCATATCGCGGTAGGTACCGCCGAACTCCTTCTGCCGATCGGGATCGTCATCCTTGTAGCCAAAGTCGTATTGAATCGGCCGCACGTGTTGAACGAATTCGAACGGTCCCGCGGGCTTGTCGCTCTGGGCGATGCCCGCCTGGGCGAAGTGATAGCCCCTCTGTTCAAGGTGCATCCACATCACGAACTTGCCCGTTTTCGCGTTGTAGACGACCTTGGGCCTTTCGATGAAGGTCCTCTCGCGGATATCGGCCGACAATGACTCTTGGGGAAACGCGACTCCTTCGTGCTTCCAGTTGTACAGATCGGTCGAGCTGTAACAGGAGACGCCGGTCTTGCGGCCCGGGGTGCGGTCTTCACCATACCAGTAATACGTGCCATCATGCACGATGACGGCCCCGCCATGAGCCTGGATCGGCTTGCCATCGGTGTCGAGCCAGACCTCGCCCGGCTTGAACCGATCGTTCTTGCTTTGGGCAGAGGCCAGACATTGAGCCGTGACGACACAGGAAACGAGACCTACAATAGCAATAGGACAACGAAATGCTTTCATGTTCCCACCTCAAGGCCAACGCGTGGGTCAAGGACCCACCCTACGATCCTGTCTCTTCTTCAGGCACGAGCAATCAGCGCGTCTTGGTCGCGGGCTTGCGATGCCACCACGTCGCCAGGACGGACCCGGAGATATTCATCCAGGGCCCGAAGATGGCGGGTGCCAATGCCGCCGCGCGCTCTGGAGGATGTTCATCGCCAGGCCCGAGGCCATTCCGCCATTTTGCATCCCGACTTCGAAGGCGACCGTGCGACACGCACTCTCCTCGAGACGAGCCGCTCGTGCGAACCAGTAGCCGAGGATGTACCCGACGAAATTGAGTGCGACCGCCGCGCCGATCAAATAGAGCCCCACCGTCATCAGCTTCTCGGCCGAGCGAGCCGTGATGATGGCGATAATCAAGACGATCCCCGCCATGGAGACAACCGGCAGTGCCTTGTCCATCCAGTTCTCGGGGCCTTTGAGCCAGACGCTGATCACGAGCTTGGCCAATGCGACGACACCGATCAACAGGAATCCGACGACGAAACCATCCTTCTTGAGTGCGGCGTCGCCATAAGTAATGACGTTGGCCGGCGCGAAAGCCACGATGCAGATGCCGATCAAGACGCAGATGATACCGACTGTTGCGAGGACACTGCCCTTGCGGAAGGCAGGCAGCCGCCCGTACAGGATTCGATTGGCAACGAGACCTGCCACAATCGGAACGATGATCATGTTGATGATGCCAAACATCATGTTCAGAAACTCGATCTCGATGAATGCCCCGGCCAAAGTCTTCATCAAGAAGGGTGTCATGAGAGGTGACACCAGCGTCGAGCAGGCCGTCATCGTCACGGATAGCGCGACGTTGCCGCCGGCCAGATAGGTCATGAGATTCGATGCGACGCCGCCCGGACAAGAGCCGATCAGGACCACACCTGCCGCCACTTCCGGCTCGAAGCCAAATGCCTTGGCAAGAAGCAACGCCGTGACCGGCATGACCGAGAATTGCAGGATGAAGCCCACGAAGACGGGCCAGGGCATCTTGATCACACGTCCGAAGTCGGCCACGCTCAGGGTCGTCCCCATGCCGAACATGATGATCTGGATCAGCGGGACGATCAGGATGCCCAGATTGAATCCGAACCAAGTCATGAACGCGACGGGATAGGCCATCGAGGCGGTCACGAACGCGAAGACCCAGACGGTGAAGGCGAAGCTCTTCAGAACCGGATGGCTCATGCAGAACAGTGCAAGCGAAGCAAACATCACGATCAACGCGGGTCCCGTCAGAGCCCGGTGCCCTGTGACGAACGTGACAACGGCGGCGAGAAGACCGATCACGAACACGATTCGAAAGTGCTTCAAGGCCGAGTTCTTCATGTGCTTGGTTCTCCCCTGATTGCCCGTTCGTAGTGTGCCCGTGAGGGCATCTCCTTCAAAGGGAAACGCCTCACGGCGTCACTACAAACAGCGGTGGGTTGAGAACCCACCCTACAAGTCATGTCTTTAGCTCCACAACCGGTCGTTCGAACGATCGCGGTCCCATTCGTCGGTGGGCGCGAAAAGTTCCTGGCCACGTCCCAGGTGCTCCTTGATCACATCCAGATTCAGGTCGATGCCCAGCCCCGGGCCATTCGGGACGCGCAGCGAACCCCCCGGTCTGCAAGGGCTTGTCGACGCCCGTCACCATGTCTTCCCACCAATCGACGTCGACCGAATGATGTTCCAGCGCGATGACGTTTTCGGTGGCGGCCGCACAATGCAGATTGGCCATGAACGACACCGGTGTCCCTGCAAAGTGCATCGCCATCGCCACACCGTTCTGCTCGGCGTAGTCACCGATCTTCTTGGTCTCGAGGATGCCGCCCGCTGTGGCAAGATCCGGATGCACCATGTCGACGGCGTGCTCGTCGATCAGCTTCTTGAACCCGCCATCAAGCGTGTAGATATCCTCACCGGTCAACAGAGGCACATCGACAGCGTTCTTGATCTCTTTGAGCATGTCGGTGTATTCCCAAGGGACCATGTCCTCCAGCCAGGCCAATTGATAGGGCTGCAAGGCCTTGCCCAACCTGATGCAACTGTTGACGCTGATGTGACCGAAGTGATCGGAGGCCACGGGAATCTTCCAGCCGACGATATCGCGAACCTCAGCGAATCGCTCACCCAGCAGTGCGGCTCCTTTGTCGGAGAGTTGGATGGCGGTGAAGGGATGCTTGCCATACCAGTTCGTCTCTTTCGTCGGATAGCTCAGCGCCCCGGGGACATCACGAATGTCCCGGATGCCGCAGTCGTACTTGAGGAACGTGAATCCCTGCTCGATGCGTTTCTTAAGACCGGTCACCTGGCCATCCGGCGTATCGGCGTACAGCCTGACGTGATCACGATAGCGTCCGCCCAGCATCTGGTAAACGGGGACGCCATAGGCCTTGCCCGCCAGGTCCCACAAGGCCATCTCCACGCCGGAGACGCCGCCGCCCTGCCGGCCGTGATGGCCAAACTGCCTGATGCGTTTGAAGAGCATCTCGACGTTGCAGGGATTCTGTCTGAGCAAGCGGGCCTTGAGCATCAGAGCATATTTCTCGCTGGCCCCGTCACGGACCTCGCCATAGCCTGAGATCCCCTGGTTGGTGTCGATCCGGATCAGTGGGCAGCGCATCGGCGCCCGGGCGACGACCGCGATCCGAAGATCGGTAATCCGCAATTCCGAAGGGCTGGAACTGCGCTGGACATTCTGCGTGGCGCAGGCCACCTGGTCCTCAATGGGTGCGCCGACCATGCCGGCCAGCGTCAGTCCTGCAAGACCCGCCCCGGCACCTTTTAACAAGGAACGCCTCGTCGTTGCCGTCTCTTGTCGCTGTTTGTGTTCGTCCTTCATAAATCCTCTCTTCTGCTACCAATTGCGTGTCTTGGAGTTGAGCATGTCTTCGATCGCCTGCCTGGGTACAGGCAGATTGTTGATGTTCTTCTTCAGCCAGCCACGGAAGTCTTCGCGAATCTCAGGCGTCCATCGGCTGTCGATCTGCCCCGGCGTGTACTTGCCTTCCTTGAGCCTCTGGTGCCCAAACATGTCCCGAAGGGTAATCGCCTCGGACTCGGTGACCACCTTCTCGGCAAGATGCGCCGGGATGAAGACGATCCCCTCGCGTTTGGCCAGCACGACATCACCGGGACAGGCCACGGCACGACCGATGCGGATGGGAACGTTGATGGCGCTGAGCATCTCTTCCTTGAGATAGCTGGGGTCGGCGCCCTTGTGCCAGGCGTTGAACCCTTCGATCTCCTCGAGGCCTTCGAGATCACGAACGCCCGCATTGAAGATGACGCCCTTACCACTCCTGGCGTAGATGGCGTTGCCAAGATTGTCGCCGATCAAGGTACCATCCAGGACCTTGCCAAAGCCATCGGCGACGTAGACGTCACCCTTCTGGAGCATATCGATGGGCCAGGAGTTGGAATTGCCCAATCGGCCTTCGGCGTGCCCATGGTCCATGATCTCCCGGTTGTAGTCAGGCTGCATCGGGATGTACTGAGCCGTCAGCACGCGACCCACGATCGCCTGGTCGGGGTACATCACTTGCCAGCCCAGTCCCGTCTCGTAGCAGTTCCGATACCCGGCGTTCCTTGTAACGGTCCAGGCCATCGTGACCGAGACGTTCTTCATGCGTTCGAGAATATCATCGGGCACCAGCGGACGACCGTCCTCCATCCGAGCCCCGGTCCATTTGGGCGTGCATTGCATCACGCGAACGGGATCGGAAACCGTGGGTGGCTCGATGCCGCCATCCTTGGCCTGGATGCGAAGGTTGCGCCACCGCACCTCGTAGGGGCCCGCCTGATTGCCGATGCCGTGCACCTGGAGACCGATCACGCCGCGAGCGTCCATACTGTCGCGAAGATCGACGCAGGGGACATCGTTGACCCACGTGCGAATCCGATCGCCCTGGCACTCGATCCGGTACTTGTTCCATTGCCCGTCTTTGAACGCTTTGCTGGCGACGGGATCGGCGTTCGTGCTGGCCAGCATGAACGCCCGGCGTGCTTCGTCGTAGATACTGCCCGAAGATTTCGCCTTCTCCGTGGCGATCTCGACCTGATAGCCATAGACACGGTCGGCCGGGATGACACGAGATTGAGGTCTTCCGTCGCGATCGGCGAATACGAAAGCCATCTCCGTCGGAGCGATATGGCTGCGAATCTGGACGCCGGAGTTCAACTCGGGATCGACCTTGACCTCGAACTCCAGAACGAAATCGCCATACTGGCGGTCGCTGCACAGAAAGCTGTTCGGGCTGCCCTTGACCGTCGTCCCGACGACCTCGTCGCCCTCGACCCGGTACTTGGCAAAACCGCTGTGGACCGACCATCCGCCCAACGTCTTTCCGTCGAAGAGAGGGGCCCACTCGTCCTTATCCTGGTTCCGAGCCATGACTGACCCAGTTGCCGCAATCACGATCAGAACCGCCAGATAACCTATCCATCTGCATCTCATGAAACACTCCTTTCAATGGCTGGTGCAATGCGACAATCCCAGGGCAAGGGCAAACGATCATCCGCCCCTACATGGTGGACACGATTTCGAAGCTGCCTTTGAGCCGGATGTCGGTAGACGAACTGCCGATCAGGACATCGAACATGCCCGGCTCGACCACGCGATTCATGTTTCTGTCCAACAATGAGATATCTTCAGGCTTCAATTCGAAACTTACCGTCTTCTGCTCACCCGGCTCCAGCGAAATGCGTTCGAAGCCCCGCAACTGGGTTTCGTAGACCGTCACGCTGCTGACCCGGTCGTGGAAGTAGAGCTGTACGACTTCGTCACCCGCGAGCTTGCCCGTATTCGTGACCTTGCAGGAGACGGAAATCCGGCCCGCCGGCCCTTGCTTATCGGGCGAAATCTTCAGATCGCTGTATTCGAACGTGGTGTAGCTGAGCCCATGGCCAAACGGATACAGTGCATCGAGCACACGCGATTGGTTCCGGCCCTGCCCCGCTTGCGAAGCGGGCTTGAACGGGAAGTTGAAGGGAATCTGTCCCACCGTCTTTGGGAAGGTCACGGGCAGTTTGCCGCCGGGGTTGTAGTCTCCGAACAACACGTCGGCGATCCCGTCGCCTCCAAACTCGCCCGGGAACCAGGCTTCGAGAATGGCCGGTACGTTTCTGTCGGCCCAGTTGATCGTCATGGGCCGGCCGTTGATCAGCACCAGTACGACAGGCGTGCCCGTCGCGTGAACGGCCTTGAGCAAGTCTTCCTGGTAGCCTGGCAGGTTCAGCGACGTGCGCGAGATGCTCTCGCCCACCGTCGAGGGATCGTCGCCCAGCACAACGATCGCCAGATCGCACGACTTGGCCATCGTCCGCCGCCTCGTCGATCATCTGCTTCTCCTGGCCCGTCGGGGGCGTGTACATCAACTCGAGATCGAGCCAATTGTCCGACTTGATGGAGCACCCCTTGGCATGTTTGATCTCGATGTCGGAACCAAGCTTCTTCCGCAACCCTTCGAGTACACTGACCACTTTCGTGTTGTTGGGCCCGTAGCGGCTCATGGAATGTTCGACGGCCTCGGCGTTGGGGCCGGTGACCAGAATGCGTTTGAGCTTTGCCCTGTCCAGCGGCAGCGTATGGTCTTCGTTCTTGAGCAGAACGAGACATTCGCGCGACGTGCGCTGGCCCACTTTCACGTGCTCGGCACTACGGACGATCTCGTCGGCCAGTTTCGGATTCTCCACGTAAGGCTTGTCGAACAGGCCCAACCAGAACTTGACACGGAGGACATCGCGGACCCGCGAATCGATCAGGCTCTCGGAAAGCTGTCCTTCGCGGATCAATTCGCGCAGCGGATTGACGTAGACCTCGGGAGGCGTGAATGTCGTGCGGATGTTCAGCCCGGCTTCGACCGCCTGCCTTACCGCGTCCTTGTAGGTTCCGGCGACGTGATGCTTGGAGTAGATGAACTTCACCGCGTCGCTGTCGGAGACGACGTAGCCTTTGAAATTGAACTTCTTGCGAAGCAGCTCCGTCAGAAAGAACTTGCTCGCGGTGATGGGGACGCCATCGTAATCGTTGTAGGAACTCATCGTGCCCATCGCGCCGGCCACTCTGAACGCCTGCTCGAACGGATACAGGTAGATGTTGTACACCTCGCGCAGCGCGACGTGCGGATCGGTGCGGGCGTCGCCATCCCGGCCGCCCTTGGGCACACTGTAGACCGCGTAGTGCTTGCAGGTCGAGACGACGTTGTTGGACTGAATGCCTCGAACCATCTGCATGCCCAACTGGGCGACGAGATAGGGGTCTTCGCCATAGCTTTCGACGGTGCGTCCCCAACGCGGATCGCGAGCCATGTCCAGGATGGGGGCGTAGACGTTCGTATAGCCCAGAACGCGGGCTTCCTCGCCAATGATCCGGCCCATCTCACGCACCAGGCCTTTGTCCCACGTGCTGCCCGTCCCGATGTTGGCGGGGAAGCACGTGGCGCGATCGTGGGCCAGCCCCCGGATGCCTTCGTTGGTGAAATCGACGGGGATGCCCAGCCGCGTCTCCTCGATGAACCACTTCTGAATCGTGTTGAGGGCGATCGCATGCTTGGAGTATGGATACGAGTACTGTGTCTTCATACGCGGATGGAAGGTTGTGCTGTTGAGCTGCTCGTCGATGTTGCCCAGCCCATCCTTCCACAATTCGTTCTTCCACTGCGGCGTGGGCAGCTCATCCTTCAGCACGCGACCGAAACCGTACAGCGTGACCATCTGGCAGGTCTTTTCCTCCATCGTCATCTGGCCGAGCAGGTCGTCAAGCCGCTTCTCGACACTTGCCGAGGAATCCTCGTAGATGTCCTTCTTCCCGTTCTTGTTGAAATCGATCCACCCGTCGTGATAGATCCCCGCTTCGTTCTGCCCGAAGGCAACGCAAGTCAACAGCAGACTCGCCGCGACAGCCCACATCCACTTCATTGATGTTCCTTTCAGACTTACTTATCCGTGGGTCAAGGACCCACCTACGAGTGACGATTGAGTTCATCGACCCCCGCTGAACACCGCGGTGACGTTCTTCGACGGTATCCCGGTCGACATATCGTGAATCGTATTAGACACGAATCCCCCGCCCGGGGCAAAGGTCTGATCATCATTCGCGGACGCTACCGATAGCCTTCTTGCGTGAGCCGGATCACGGCATCGACATTGCGCGCATCGATGATCGCCGCACCGGCATCGATATCCGAAGGCTGGATCTGATAACGACAGTAGAGCACAAGTTGCACCACCGGGTAGAAGCCCTGAATATACGGCTGCTGATCCACCGTACAGCGAATCACACCCGCCTTGACCAACCGCAAGGTCGTTTCGGACAAGTCGAACCCCGCCGACCAGTACCCTCGGCCCCCCAGGTGCTTTTCAATGGCCAGACCGGCGGCCTCGGTGTCAGATTGGCCTGTGCCCAGGACGATGTGGATCTCCTCGTGCTTTCGCAACACCTCGGCAATGCGTTCGGCGCCCTTGGCCGAGTCGTTGCCCGTGACGATCACCGTCCATCCAACCCCTTTGGTCTTCAGCACGTCCTGCAAACCGCGCAGGCGATCTTCCAGTGCCGAAACGCCTTCATCGTGCATGGTCATCAGGACATGGGAATTCGCGGGGATGTCCGAAAGCAACTCCAGAGCCAGGGTCTTGCCAGCCTCGTAGAGCCGCTGGTTGACGCTGCTGAGCCTTGCGTTGGGCGAGGCGTTGTCGTCGACATTGAATCCGACGACGGGCACACCTCCAGCGATGGATTCCTCGATGACGGCGTCGAATGCTTCCGGATCGATGATGTTCAATGCGATCCCATCGTAGCCCTCCTTGACAGCCTGTCGGACCATCTCGACCTGAGCCGGGATATCGACGCCTTCGGTGCCGAGGAAGTCCGATTCCACATCCATCATCTGCGAGGCATCGTGCATGCCCTTCTTCACGGGGCCAAAGAACTTGGCATCGACCGCGCACGTGATGAAGGCAAATCGCAATGGCTTTTCAGAAGCATTCGTCTCGACCATCCGGTTCGATCGATCCGCGCCACAGCCAACCAGCATCACAGCAAGAGCCGAAATCACAAGAAACCGCATGCCGCCATCTCCCACGTACTAACACGCTATTGGCTATTTGAAGATCACGTAGAGAACGATCATGGTCAGCGCCAGAGTAGCGCTGAGAATTTTGTAGTTGCCGAGTCCGGGCCAACCTTTTTCCCGTAGAGGCTCCAGTGGAGATTTCCAGACTAGGGCCATCTTCGCCTCCGTTCGTTCATCCGGAAAGGCCAAGGACAGGACGATCATCACCACACCGCACAGACAGGCGAGAATGAAGCTGATGACCATGAAGTTCAGGAATTCGAAATCCGGGTGAGCCTCTTTGAACGCCGCGAGTTGCTTGGTGAAGTCCAGTATGAAGACTACGAACCCCATCGCAGACCCCGTGACCAGGGTGACGAACGACGCCTTCGAAGAGGCTTTTTTCCAGAAGACGCCGGCTACGAAGACGACGGTGATCGGCGGCGCCAGATAGCTGATGGCGGCGTTGATGCCCTGGAAGACCGTGGGGAACCGCCCGCAGAGCGGTGACCAGATCACCGCCAGGACCATGGCGACGAAGGTCACGATCCGACCGATCAGAACCAGTTTGCTTTCCGAAGTCCCGGGCGCCGACGCTTGTAGAGATCGTACGAGAACAGTGTAGCGGCTGAATTCAGCGCGCCGGACACCGTGCTCATCAGCGCCGCCATCAGAGCGGCGGCGACAACTCCCCGCAATCCTACAGGCAGCAACGTGCTGATCATGTGCGAATAGGTCAACGCCGCGTCGGGCTGGCCTTCGTCATCTAGCGGCAACGGTGGAATCACGCCCTTTTGTACCAAAGCCAGGCAGACCAGCCCGGGCAGCACGAAGATGAAAACGGGGAGGATCTTGATGAACCCGGCGAACAATGGCCCCGTCCGGGCGTGGTTCTCGTCCTTGGCACCGAGCACGCGTTGGACGATCGTCTGGTCGGTACACCAGTACCAGATCCCGATGATCGGATAGCCCAAAAGGACCGAATACCAGGGCAATCCCGACGGGTCGCCGGCCGGACGAAGTACCGTGAACTTGGCCGGGTCGATCTGCTCGGTCAGTCCGCTCAACCCGCCGACCTTGAAGAGACTGATCCCCGTCAGGACGATCGCGCCGGCCAGGAGAATGATCGTCTGTACCGACTCGGTGAGCACGACCGCCATCAATCCACCGACCATCGTGTAAAGCCCCGTGATGACCGCGATAATAACGATACTCCACATCTTCGGGACGCCGAAGAGTCCTTCGAGGACAGTCGCCCCGGCGTAGAGAGAGAATCCGATGTGAATGAAGATCGCCGAAATGATCGACAGGATAGCCAGCCAGTCGCGACTGGCCCGGCTGTAGCGTCGTTCCAGAAAATCGGGCAGCGTGGCAACGCCGGAGCGGATATAGAACGGGGCGAAGAACAAGGCCAGCGCGATCAACGCGAACGCCGCCATCCACTCGAAATTGCCATAGGCCAACCCGTTCGTGTACCCTTCCTCAGCGAGACTGACCAGATGCACCGTCGAGATATTGGTGGCGAACAGAGCCAGACCGATCATGGGCCAGCGGAGTGTCTTGCCTGCGAGGAAGTAGTCATCCGCCCGATCGCGGGCACGCCGTCGCAATCCCGCCCAGCACCCCAGGGCGAGAATCCCAACGATGTAGACGACGATGATCGCCGTATCCGTCACGCCAATCTGCACGCGGCTCTCCTTACAGCAGAATCCCCTTCTGTATCGCTACGGGTAGCAGCCTCAAGGCGCAGTGAAGCGAAGCCTTGGGGATGGTTCCTCCGAAGAAGCCATCCCCAAGCTGCGCTTGAGGCTGCCACTCAACCAGTTCTGTCAACGCCCATTCCAGGTCGCGCTCTGTCCGCGCGAGAGATTCAGTTCCGTCGTGGCTTGGCCGTAACGCAGTCGACACGGACTGCCCGCAAGCGAACGTACGGTCGCCGAGACCAGCTTTCCATCCTCCCATTCGATATTCAGTTCGAAGCCGCCTCGAGCGCGCAGCCCTTTGACCGAGCCGGCCAGCCAGGCCTTGGGCAATGCCGGAAGCAATTCGATTCGGTCGGCGTGACTCTGCACGAGCATCTCCGCGATGCCGGCGGTGGCGCCGAAGTTGCCGTCGATCTGGAAAGGCGGATGCGCATCGAACAGGTTGGGATATGCGCCTCCGCCATTCTGATAGTCGGTGCCTTTGAACGCCACGGGGGTCAAGAGATTGCGCAGCAGTGTGTAGGCATGGTCGCCATCGAGCAGCCGAGCCCAGAAGTTGATCTTCCAGGCACGGCTCCATCCGGTGCCCCCATCGCCACGGGCATTCAGTGAAACGGCGGCCGCCTTGGCCAGGTCCGGTGTGGTGCGCGGGGAGATCTGCCGTCCCGGATGCAATCCGAACAGATGTGAGACGTGCCGATGCTGATCCTTGGGATCGTCGCGATCCGTCATCCATTCCTGTAATTGCCCCCACTTGCCAATCTGTGGGCCCAGCAACTTATCCCGCAGTTCGACCAGACGGTCGCGAAACTTCTCGTCGGTCTTCAACACGTCAGCCGCCTCAATCGTGTTGTTGAACAAGTCCCAGACCAGCATCTGATCGTAAGTGACCCCCTGCTCCTCGGGACCATGCTCGGGCGACCAGCCGTCAGGCGTGACCAATTGCCCATCAGGCAATGCGACCAGTCGGTCTTCCCAAAAATGGCAGACTTCCTTGAGAATGGGATAGGCCACATCGCGAAGATAGGCCTTGTCCTGCCCGAAGGCGTAATGCTCCCAGAGATGCTGGCAATACCAGGCACTCCCCGGCGGGTTCCATCGCCAGCTCGAACCGCCATAGATGTTGTTCTCAGTTTGGACCGTCCAGCCTCGCTCGCACTTGTAGTGCTCCTGGGTCGCTTGTTTGCGCACATCACGCAGGCTGTCGATGTAGTCGACGAACGGAACGTGACATTCCGCCAGGTTCGTCGGCTCCGCGGGCCAGTAGTTCATTTGGATATTGATATTGGAGTGGTAGTCGCAGCGCCAGGGCGGACTGTTGCTGTTGTTCCACAGCCCCTGAAGATTGGCGGGCAGTCCTCCTGGTCGTGAGGAGCTGATCAGCAGATAGCGACCGTACTGAAAGAACAGCTCTTCGAGGTCGGGATCGCCGGCCTTGTCACGGTGATAGGCGATGATCCGTTGATCCGTAGGCAAAGCCAACGTTTCTGCGGAAGATTCGCCTAGGTCCAGTTCAACACGGCTGAAAAGGCTCTGATAGTCGTCGATGTGAGCCTCACGCAAAGCCTCATACGGTTTGGCCATCTCCACAGCACGCACGAGCCAGATGTGGGGACGCGGCCCTCGCCAGTCCCGATCAGACCGATTGACATAGTTGGTGCCGGCCGCCAGCAGAATCGTCAGGCTGTTCGCCTTGGAGAAAGCAAGCCTTCCGTCCTTCGCCTGGACGTCGGCACCGTCGCAGAGCAGCCTCACCTGTGCCTCATATTCCAGGCCATTCTTCAATTGCCCTGCGACCTCGAGCGCGTCGCCTCGGGCCTCGACAAATGCGCCGTGAGCGTCACTGAGCTTCAGAGTCCCACTGTATGCGCCAGGCCGACTGGCCGTGAATCGCAACACCAGGATGCGGTCGGGATGACTGCAAAAGGCTTCTCGCTCGTAGACCACGTCGCCTTTGCGGTATCGCACGCGGTGAATGGCCGTGCTCAAGTCCAACTCGCGTCGATATTCCAGCGGTGCGGCATCGTCCCCTGACAGATCGAGCGTGAATTCGCCAAAGTTCTGGTACGCGCCGGTGTCCTTCTCATCGCCGGTCCACAGACTCTGCTCATTGAATTGAATGTGAACCGTGTCGACGCCACCGAAGAGCATCGCGCCGAGCGAACCGTTACCGATGGGTAGGGCTTCGGTCATCCAGTCGGTCGCCGGTTTGTCGTACCACAGCTTCAACTCGGCCCCTCCGCTGGACGAACCGAACGTCAACCACGTCATAAGACACATAAGAAAGATGCGTGCGTGCCTTCTTGTCATCATAGTCTCCGTCGTGTTACAGATCGAGTTCACCCGCCTTGACGCGTGGGTTGAGAACCCACCCTATGGGCCAACAAAGCCGGCCAGCGCGTAGACCAGGCCCGCCTGCCAGTTGATCGCGATTTCGTTGGTTCGGTAGTCTTCCTGTTCATCGTGCCAGCCCGTCGCGGAGTGTCCGCCTCCGACGACGTAGCCAGGCCAGGGCTGTTCGATCCCGTCAGCCCCGCAACGGCGGTCGTGCGGATTCATGGCCGGGTCGATCCCCAGCCCCGTCACATACGACCGGTTGTAGACGTTGCGACCGAACAGGTGCGCGATGGCATCAGCGGACGCACTGAGATATTCCGGCTTGGGAGAGAGGCGATGGGCGACCTGAAGATTGAGCACCTGTCGTGCGATGGTCCCGTTGCAGCCCCAATAGTAACGCCGCAACGCGCGGCCATAGACGTCTTCATTTGCCTGCGTAACCAATCGGTCAGCCGTTGAGAGCACATCATTGCGAATCGCGGTTAGAAGCTCGGCATTCCTGCCCTCCCGCTTCGACAAGACATAGGTGAACATCGCGAGGTTTCGCACGTTGCCCCAGTCCCAATCCTCGTCGATCTTCCCCGTCACGGGAGGACCCCACGCGTCTGGCCGGAGCGGCAACGGCTCGCTCCTCGAAATCCTTGAGGTATTGGGCATCACCGGTGGTCTGCCACATCTCGGCCGCCGCCCAGAGCCGGTCGTCGGAGTCATTCGTCTGGTATCCGCCCGTGCGGAAATCGCCCTGCCGGAACCGCTTGTGTTCGGGATTCGTCTGGAGAAAGGCGTAGCTGGTCTTGGCCGCATCCAAGCACTTCTGAGCGTAAGCCGCATCGTAGGGTTTGAAGTACCGCGCCCGCCATCGCCATCATCGCGGCGAAATCAGCCGTCGCGGCCGAACTCCACTCGGTGAAGTAGCGCTTCTCGTCATCGTTCTCGGGCATGATGAAGCCCGAGAACTTCGTCCGGGTCAGCTTGTGCGAGACCCTGCCCGAGCCATCGGGATAAGGCATCTTTAGCAGCCAGTCAGTCTCCCACTTGATCTCCTTGAGGAAATCCGGATAGCCCGGCGCGGTGTCGGGAAGATCGAGCGACACGCTCTTGAGCTTGTCCTGGAAATGGTCCCACGCCATGAAGAGGCACCCAACGGTGATCCCGGCGTTGACGGTGTACTTTCCGTAATCGCCTGCATCATGCCAGCCTCCGGTCCCATCGCGTTTGTTACCTTCAAAGCCCAGGTAGTCTTCGTAGCCATCGTTCATGTGGCAGGCGGGATGAGCGTAGCGGACACCATTGTGCGTGCCTTCGACGGCGCAGCCGCACCGCCAGAGGTAGAACCCTCGCATCGCCGTATAGAAGGCAAAGTCGTAGACCTTCTCGCCAATCTCGAAATCGATCGAGCGTCCGACGCCGGGGACATCGAGATAGAACTGCCCTTTCCCGCGAAATGCCGAGAAGTCCGCGATCCAGACATCCTGGTCCACATCATCCTGATGCTTGGGACCAACGGCCTTGCCTGAGCACACCACCGCCCCATCCGAAGCCTTCTTGATCGTGAAATCGGAGCACGGAGCCGCGATCGACGCCTTTTTCGCCAGATCGGGGAGGAAGCCGAGTGAGTTCAGCCGGATATCGGAATTTGCCCCTGAAACCACACTCACAGCCGCCAGGGAGATCGCCGTGACAAGAACCAGATGCATCTTCATTCTCGCACCTCTTTCAATTCGCGGAAACGGGAAGGTTCGCGTACATCAGCGTCCCCCATGAGACATGGTCCCAATGCTCGCCTTCGGGGCGAATCTTGTCGATGACCATCTTCGTGTACTTCATCTCCAGGCCAACGCGGTCGTGGTAGTGATGGTAGACTTTCTCGTAGATTGGACGAAAGCGTCCTCGTCCTTTCGCAGAGATTTCAGGGTTGCGGTAACGGCCCGTCGATGCTGCGTGTAGAGTTCATAACGCACGTCGAAGCCCAGGTTATACTGGGCGGTGTATTCAAATCCTCTGGCGAGCCGGTTGTCGCAGGCCCCGTAAAGGTCTCTGCCCTGCTTCCACGCGACCTCGCAGGCGTCAGCCAGATAACCCAGACCCAGTTGCGTATGCTGTTGATCGCGCCCGCTCTCCTGGCACTCGCCAAACTCGTTGACGTAGTACCGGATCGCGCCATTGCCCTCGCCGTTGAGGTAGTAATCCACCGCGCGATCGTAAATAGCGGCATCGTCGCAGAAGACGCCAATACACATCATCGTGACGATCATCGAAGCATCCCAGTTGCCGTTGGCTTCAGGGAAGAAATCCTCGATGACCGGATAGTACACGTCGAGAAGCATTCGCTTGAACTGCTCCTGCTCGGCAGGCTTCCAATCGGGATACGTGCTGCGGAGAATCTCGGCAGCGTTGCAGAACTTGTACCCCGCGATACCCGCCAGCAGTTTCGCATCGTGACCGGTGATGGATTTCAGGACGGGCGACCAGGCGTTGAGAATCTCGGCGCATTTCCTGGCGTGGGCAGGGTCTCGAGTGACCGCCCATTGAATGGCCTGGGCGTAGGCGGACAATGCATCGTCTCCCAGTTCCCTGGCTCCTCGCCATCGACCGCCCAAGTCCCGCACGACGTCGGCCTCGGGGCGAGGCTGGTACGACAGCAAGACATAGCGGGACTTCTGCATCTGGTCCCAGGCAGATTTCCAGGGCTCCTGCTCTGCTCGAACTTTGGCACGAATGAACTCGAGTTCCGCACTGCTATGCAGCATTCCCGGATGGACGAAACCCGCCTGACACACCCCCGCCAGACTGAACAAGAAGACGGCAAACGCACTCTTGATGCGACGCCGGCCTGGTTCGCTTTGCTTCATGTCTGTTCCTAATAGCAGGTCCTATCGACCGAGCGGCATGCGTTCGGCCGATAGGACCCATTCGCTGTCATATACGCGGGATTAGCGTCGTCTGAACCGCATGGGCCGACCACGCATGACTGCCTCGGCACGATTGTTGATATCGTCGGAGATATTCAGGTCGCGGACCTTCTGCGCCAGATCCCTGGCGGCATCTCGATCGCTCCGAAGCATGCTGCCCGCCATCTCCACGGCCGCCAGACCGGCCTCGGCCTTGAAACTGTCTTCCTTGGCCAGGCTCAACAGACGCTCGGCGACCTTCGGACTGGGCAACGAACCCATCGCAGCGATAGCCTGTCTCTTCTCGTCGTCACGGCGGGCCGCGTCGAAGGCGCGGAATGCGAGGGCCACGCGCTCGTCGAGCGGAGCCGAATCGATAGTCACGATAAGACGCAGCGCGCCCCGCATGGCCAGAACGTAGTGCGTTAGAGACGTATCAGGATCTGACGCGATGTCGAGCAGCACATTGGCTGCTTCGAAGTCAGGCCAATTGCTCAGCGTGCGGATACCGGCCTCTTGCTTCGCCTCATCCGAAGACTGAGCGGCCTGGGTCACCACGGTGAGGGCTTCCGGACCACCGGCCGCATCGAGAGACATCAGCAGAGTCAGTTCCGCCTCGTTATGGGTCAGCTTGACTCGGTCAATCACAGCCTTGGAGGCAGCAGCCTTGTCGGGGGCCTTGGCCAGCACGGCCCGCATAGCAGCGCCGGCGCTGCTGCGGACACCGGGGCCCGTCTTGGCAATCAACTCGGCCAGCATCGCGGGGTCGATAAGGTCGGCCACATCCACCAGCGCCTTGAGGGCGGCCGAACTGATGTCTTCATTCTCATCGGCCGCATAGGCCAACAATGCCTCCGCTGCTCCCGGCGACCGGCGCTTGCCAAGGAGACCGATAGCAACAACGCGAGCCTTCACATCGCCCGATGCAGCCTGGTCACCGATGATCTCTTCGACGCGAGGACCGGCCATCAGTGCAAGGCCCTCACGAGCCGCCCGTTGCGCTCTTCCCGAACCGTTCACGGCAATGTCCATCAGCGCCTCAGCCGACTCGGCACAGCCGATCGCGGTCAGCGTGTCGATGGCCGCAAGACGGACCTCCTCGAAGTCGCTGTTGAGTACGTTCTTGGCGAATGCGACGGAGGACAGATCCCCACGGTCGGCGATCAGGCCGAGAACCTGCACCTGGTGGGCCGGCGGCAGTTCCGTCAACACGCGACCCAGAGCCTGCATGGGGGCCGTCGTCGGTGCCCGGCGCGCCACCTGGACAGCCGTGCGAGCCACCTTCGGATCGCCGTCGCGAATGATGTTGACGATTTCGCCGGCGGCCTTATCCGGATCGCAGGCCATCAGGCCACTGATGGCTGCGACGCGAATGCTGAACGGGTTCGGACTGTTCGGATCACGGGTCAGCTTGGTGGCCCAGTTGTAAACCGCAACGTAAAGCCGGCCCGAATTGACGACGTCGTTGTGAGTCGTCCGCTCGTGAGCGATGTCGAGCAAGGCTTTCGCGGCTTTCATCGACACCGGATTCAGCGGCTTGTTGAGCACGTCAAACAACGCCCTGGCGATCTGCGCCCCACCGATGTTCGACAGCGCGGTCGCAGCAGCCGAGGCGATGGCGGGATCAGTGCCCGCCAACGCCTCACTGATTGGCTCGATGGCTTCCTGCGCCTTGCGCTGTCCCAGAGAGTTGATCAAACCGATCTTCCACGTCGCATCCTGGGCGGACCCCAGTTCCTTCAGCAAGGCTTCGGTCGCACTCGGATCCGGGTTCTTCTCCAGCGCACGTCTGGCGTAGTCGCGGAGATGCTTGTCGTCGTTCGACATCAGCTTGGTCAGGGCCGGGACCGACTCGCCCTTACCGATGCGCTCGATTTGCAGCACGAACCAGTTGCGAACGGTCGCGGGCATCTCGGCCTTTTCGAGATTCTCGACCATGACCTTCGCCAGCGTCGCCCGCTCCATTTCGGCGTTGGGACGTGCGGCGTGGGAGCCCATGTCCTGGAACATGATCTGATACTGGTAACGGCTGGGCACATCGTCGGCCGACATGAGGGGCAACAGATAGTCGATGGCCTTCTGGTACGCCTGGGCCAACTGCGCCGCATCACGGCTCGGCGCTTCGGCCTTTCCACACAACTGCTTGACCAACTCGGCCCCATCCTGGGCCTGTGCGCCCGTCGCCATCGCGAGAAGGGCCACGAGAACGATTCCATAACGTGCAATGCTCAAGAGCTTATTCCTCATCGTCAATTTCCTTTCGATCGACGCTTTCTTCTGCATAAGAACACGGCGGTCACGCCACTACAGCACATACGGTGCACGCCGGGGACGGTCGTACCAGCGATCGGCCGCCGGGTCGTCCAGGATTCTCTCCTCGGTGGGGTCCCACTGAATCGGGCGTCCCAGACGTTCGGCGATGCCGCTGAGATGGCAGATCGTCGCGGTACGATGGCCAATTTCAGCGGGGCAAATCGTCGTGTTGCGCGATCGGATGCAATCGATCCAGTTGCCCTCGTGGTTGTTCGAATCGTACAGATGGATCTCGCTCGGCAGCAGCGGAGCCTTGGCCAACTCGACGGGCTTGGTGTCGAGCCGACCGCCGCGACTGACCATTACCTCGCCTTCGGTGCCGATGAATTGAATCATGTGACCACCCCAGACGGGATGGTCGCGAAGGACCTTCGTGCCGTCCGCGTAATAGTGGGTCTGGTACTGGTGACCACCCCAGCCTTTCGGGATGAATTTGACCGGGCCGGAAGCGTCCATGCCCAGCGCCCATTGAATAATGTCGAAGTGGTGGGCGCCCCAGTCGCCGTTCTTGCGGGAGCCGTACTCCCAGAAACGTCGCCAGCCACCGCCGTAATCGCCCTTGACCCGGTCTTGGTTGTAGGGGAACCAAGGCGTCGGGCCAAGCCAGCGATCATAGTCGAATCCCTCGGGAATCGGCTGGGCGGGCAACGTCATCGGCGGCGCAAATGACCCCAGGCTCGTGTAGATGGTGTGGACTTTGCCGATCCATCCATTGCGGACGATTTCGCAGGCCTTGCGGAACGCCCATTCGGAGCGCTGCTGCGACCCGACCTGGAAGACGGTACCATATTGCTTGCAGGCGTCGCTCATCATCCGCCCTTCGCGGATCGTCAGCGTCATCGGCTTCTGGCAGTACACGTCCTTGCCCGCTTTGATCGCGGCCAGAGAGCACATGGCGTGCCAATGGTCGGGGGTGATCACAAAGCAGGCGTCGATGTCTGGCCTGGCGAAGACCTTCTCGTACTCCAGGTAGGCATCGCACCCTTTGTAGGCGCCGTCAGAAGACTGATTGGCGTAGGCACGGTCAACCTGGGCCTTGGCGCTTTCCCGCTTGCGTTGATCCACATCGCAAACCGCCAGCACCTGAACATCACTGCGTCCGAGCATCCCTCGCAGGTGCCCGCCCATCATCAAACCCATGCCGATCATACCCAGCGTGATGCGATTGCTGGGCACCGTGGCCCCGAAGACGGTGGAGGGCACGACGCTGGGAAGCGTCATGGCCGCACCGAGAGCCGCAGCCCCCTTGAACATGAAATCGCGACGACTCAAAGAAGGCTTCTTCTTCATCGATTGATTCTCCTGTCTGCGTTCGTTTGCTGTCATGCTTTCCTTACACGTATCAATTCCCATCCGGCTTGAGATTCGTCCCCATCGGGCTGGGCGGGACGTCAAAGCGATCGACCGAGTCAGGCCTGCTCGGATCGAAGCTTTGATAGTCGTCCACGATGAATCGTGCCAGATCGAGGTTGTTCTTCCTGATCCCTTCGACCACGCACTTGGCCAGCTCGTAGCTGCCGTAGCCGTTATGGTGCGTCCCATCCTGAAAGGCCCGATCGAGATCAACCCCCAGGGCGCGATACAGAACCTTGCTCATCACATGCAGGTCGATCAGGGCAACGTCATCCTCGGTCGCTACCTCGCGCACTTTCGCGGGATAGTCCTTCAATGTCTCTCGCTCGATGCCTGCCTTGCGCTCCATACTGGTGATCAGCACGGGCGTGGCCCCTTTCGCTCGCACGTCCGCTACGAGTTTCTTCAAGTCCGCCTTGTAGATATCCGAGGCATTGGGCGTTCGTGACTTCATGTCGTTGTGACCGAACTGAGCGAACACGTAATCACCCGGCTTGAGCAGGCTGAACACCTTGTCCACGCGTCTCGCGCCAAGGGAACTGCGTAAGGACTCGCCCGACTCGGCATGATTGGCAATGGCGACGTCCGAACTGAAGAACCGCGTCAGCATCTGCCCCCAGCTATTCCATGGCTCCAAAGGCTGATCGCACACCGTTGAATCACCCAACACATAAATCGTGGGGATATCGTCGATGCGAATGATTTCGATCCCGCAGACACAAGGACGCTCGCCGTTGAACTCCAAGGTCAGCTTCTCGTCCCAGGCCCAGGCCTCCGAGGTCTTTTCACGCCCCTTCAGTCGGACCTGACCACCGCCAGGGATGTCCGGCGTGCGAACGTTGACCACGAAGGATCGCTTGACGATCTGTCCCGATTCCGTCTCGATCTTCTCGAGCATGAGCCGTCGCAGTTCTGCTTTGACGGTGGTGCTCGACGATCCCAAGGTGTCCCCCAGCGTCACCGTCACACGGTAGTTGCCTTCGGGGACCTTGACCGAGAAGTACCAGGGCTGGTCGCTGGTGTAGAAATCCCGGCTCAACGCATCGCCCCCATTGCGATCGATGCTTTCGAGAACGGGGTCGCCCTCGAATCCGTATCCGAGTTCCCGGCGGTAGTGGGCCCCGGGAAGGACTTGACGATAGCCCGGCCGGACTGGTCCCGGGCCAAAATCGAACCCGATACGCAACGCGTCGCCTGAGGGCAGCTCCGGCCCGGCACTCGCGTAGCAGCCTGTCCACGTGACCAAAACCAACAGCATCACCAATCGGGATATCTCTCGCATCTGGCGTTCTCTCCTCATAGCAGCGCGGCGAGGATCGCGAACAGCCCTGCCCCTGCGAGAGCCAACCTGCCACACAGTACCACAGACGTGAATTCCGAGGACCAGCACGGATGCACTATAAAGGATATTCGAGTCAATTGCCATGCATCGGTACAGACAAAATCCCCTGCTGCCTTCACGCGAAGACGCCGGGCGGTCGAAGCCCGGGTCACGAGGGAACGAACCTGACCCGGGGCTTGTAGAATGGACGCGGCTAAGGTCCTCTGGATTTCATCAATCGCGATATCACCGGCAATAATCGCGTCCTCGATTGCGATATTGGGGCCGAACCTTCCGGCCCGTCGGGTGGTATATCGCTGCGACGGGTAGAGAACCGACTGAACCGCCTCGCCCGGTGCAGCAAGTCGACACCGGTTTTCGGCAAAGTCTTCTGCACGAGTGGATATCGAGGGAGCGCTCTCCAGGCCATCCAACTCGGTCAAGCCGGCGACTTGAGCGGCTCGGACGCCATCGTTTGGCAGGTCAACGAGGCCGCACCGTATGTGCCGTCTCCGGTCCTCCACGTCCCGAAGATCTGGGTCTGCTCTTCCAACAATGAGGTCATCTCGTGTTACGACGCCCAAACCGGGACACCGCATTCCACCAAACAGCGTATCGAGGGCCTCAAAGGCGTGTATGCTTCCCCGGTGGCCGTGGCGGATCGCGTGTATTTCGCAGGCCGTAACGGCGTCACCGCCGTCATCAGAAGTTCCGACGCGTTCGAAATCCTGGCGACCAACACGCTGGATGACGGCTTCGACGCCTCGCCGGCAATCGTCAGCAACGCGCTGTATCTCAAGGACAGGAAGCATCTGTACTGCCTGACGGACCGATAGACTCGTAGCACCACCCCGCACAAGAAAAGGCGGGAGCACCCAAAGAACTAACCCCCTTCTATAAACGCACTTACGACCGATCCACCATGGCTGTATCTGTCAGACCGGTCGCCTCCGCACCGAACTCTTCGGTCTCGCGCACTTCGTCATAGACATCGTGTTCTGCGCGTGAGAAGGCGCCGCCACCAGCCGCACACGGTTATCGGACTGACATTGCGGTCGCCAAGCCAAATCCAAAAGAAACCCCATCCACCCCATTATTGCAGGATAACGATTTATCTATTTTGATATAGTCAACCACGACACGTCTATGTGCGTAATATAAGAAGGTCGAAACGGGCCAAGAGGCCCCGTATCGGGCCCATGAAAGTACACAACACCCGATAAAATAGGGGAGAACCTACATGGCGATAGAGCAAACACCCATTGAACGAAGTGAGACCCCGGGCCGTGGTCACTCTTCGATCGTGTCCTCCAGGGGCACACGGTGCCGCTCGCTTGCCTCGACGGTGTCGAGCGGAAGCTGTCGGACCGCGTTGTCCCACGGAACGGAGGAAAATCGGGGAAAAACCGTTACGAACGGCGTTTCCGCTGGCACTAATCTGAGTCAGTCATATGTCCGACATCCAGAATTGGAAACGGATTCGTGGTAAAACGTCTTGGTTTAGAGAGGAGTTCACAATGAACGGTCCGAGTGAAACGCGTATGAGAGGCATCGTGGCCCTGGCGGCCTTGTTCCTGCTGGCCTCTGCGGCCTACGGGGCGCCGGTGAGTCTGAGCAATGGCGTTCCGGTCACCGGGATCTCCGGCACGGCCGGCAGCGAACAGTTTTACATGATCGTCGTGCCCTCCGGACAAGACGATTTGGAGATCAAGATCTCCGGCGGAACCGGGGATTGCGATCTCTACGTACGCAAAGAC
>CAVSCO010000059.1:0-17641 GCA_963726475.1 uncultured Phycisphaerae bacterium
ACTTGGGGATGGATCCCATCGCAGGGGCTTTCCGTACGTAAGTGTCACCCACATGCGCCATCCCCAAAGCTCCGTTTCACTACGCTTTGAGGCTGCCACCCACAGGCCAGGCTATTCTCGCAGACACCCGTTCAATGCGTGGCCCTTCCCAGGAGGAAGTCGATATGGTACAGTCCCCGTCACTATGGTCGTCTCGGATGGTTCATCGTATACAGGGGCTGCGTCGTGTTCCGGCGGTCGGCTGACCCTTTCCGAACTCTGGCGGATCTACCGTCATGCGCTTCGGTCGGGCGACCGTTACGCTCGCATTCGCTCGCGGGGCCTTTTCGCGATGATCGACCGGGACTTCTGCGCCCCGGAGCAGTTTGCCGACCTCGCACGCGATCTGGATCGCCACATGGCCGGTGGCCGGATCATGAAGGACATTCACAACTCGAGGAGCACGGGCGTCTCGCGCGTTTCGCTCCTTGGCCGGGACGTGATGATCAAGCGGTATAATCACAAAGGCCTGGCGCACTCCGTAGGCCGGACGATCGAAGGGTCTCGCGCGAAATGGAGCTGGTTTCGCTCGCATGTGCTACAGACGGTGGGCATTGCCTCGCCAAGGCCGCTGGCTCTTGTCGACATTTGTCGAGGACCGCTGGTCTGGAAATCGTACATGCTGTACGAATACGTCCCCGGCCGAGGTCTCAAGAGCGTGCTGAAGGATGGTAGTGTACAGCCGGAGGAACTCGACGCCGCGGCGCGAAAGGTCCACGCGTTGCTGAGTTCCCTCTGGGATCGACGCATCACGCATGGCGACCTGAAGTTGCAGAACATCCTCCTCGGATCGGAGACGGCCACGCTCATCGACATCGACCAGATGCGGGTGCATCTGAACGAGCGTCTCTTTCGAGTTGCCCAGAAGAAAGACCTGGCGATGCTGAGACACTATTTGCGTCCATTCGAGCGGTTCGAGAGTGTCTTTGCCGACCTCAAAGGTGATATGTTTCAATTCGAGTCTGCTGACGAGTGATCCTCTGCCTTCATCCAGTGGATCGCTGCCGTCATCCCCATCAAGAACCACAACTGCATGATGCTCTCCGAGTCGCGGGTGTTCTCATTCATCAGTCCGAAGACGAGGAAGCCGACAAACGCCGCGAGGATGCCGGCCGAGAGCGACCGGAGAAACGGATCTTGCTGCCTGCGATAACTGTGCCACGCGAGCCGAGAGGCTGCGACGACCAGAAAGAGAAAGGCAGCCAGCCCGAGCACCCCTTGGGTGGCCAGCAGGTTCAGGTACAGGTTATGCGCGTCGCTGTAGCCCGTATAAACCTTGCCCTCGTGACGCTGTTCCCGATGGGCTGTCGCCAACTCCTCGGGGACGTATCGGCCGTAGGCTTTGCCGAAGTTTCCCTGCCCGACGCCGGTCAGGGGGTGGTCGCAGAAGACCTGCCACGCCGCGCGGTAGGTCCAGTAGCGCTGAAGATTCGACGTGGCGAACCGAGCCGAATTGGAATCGAGAGGATGCAACATGCTTCGGATCAGGCTCCCTGCGCTGCTGTCGGGCGAGCCGATCGCGATCCCCACCGTCAACAGAAGCGCCGTCAGCATCGTGGCCAGAACCAGCTTGCTCCTCAGGAGGATGCTCAGAACGCCCGCGGAGGCGAACAGGGCCAGCCAACTGCCGCGCATCATGGTCAGGATGGCCGCTAAAACGATAATCGGCGCGCAGCAGCCGAAGAAGAAGATGCGCCGGCGAGCGTCCGTGCGTGTCAGCGCCAGGGCCACCGCGATAGCCGCCATCGGGATCAGGACCCGGGCAAGCGTCGCGGGGCCTGCGAAGAAGCCGGCGGCTCGCGGCTCGCCTGAGATATGCTGGCCAATGGCGTAGAGGCCCGCAACCGCGCCGGACGCGATCCACGCCGTGCACAGCAGCCGCATCTCTCTCCTCGTCGCGATCAGATCGCCCACAACGAAGACGGCACTGGCCATAAACAGTTGTTTGATGCCTTTGAGCGAGGCGGTCGGATCGATGGCGAAGACCGCCACCAGCAGGTTCACTCCGATCAGCGTGAGGATCGGCCAGAGCAGGGGACTCGGAGGCCACCCTTCCTTGCCTTGCGCCGCTATCCGCCACGTGGCCCAGCAGACAAACGCGGCGATGAAAGCCCCCTGCATCGGTGAGACACCCACGGCGCACACTCCGGCGAACACCGCCAGGAGAATCACGCCGATGAGCTTGAGGGGGGCTTCCGGGGCGTCCCGCGACTCGTGTTGCATCGTGTTTGTTTTGGAAGGTGCCTGCATTTTGATTGTGTCTCTGTAACGCCCGATCGCTGGAAAGCGAGGGCAGTCAGGCCGGCGCGTTCGTCACATGCACCATGAAATCAGTTCTTTCGGGCCAAGCCCGGTGCCGCGCCGGCAATGCGCTGTCCCATGCGCACACGGTCTTGGCCTGGCGTGAAGATGAAGGATGGGCTCTCAATCGGCGGCAAGCAATTCCTCATATAGTTCAGCATAGCCCGTCACCATCGATT
Organism: uncultured Phycisphaerae bacterium; assembly: GCA_963726475.1. GTDB lineage: Bacteria > Planctomycetota > Phycisphaerae > Sedimentisphaerales > Anaerobacaceae > Anaerobaca. Next base: position 2,520 of record CAVSCO010000059.1, read on the forward strand.
CCAGCGAGAACTTCTCTCTTACGAATGCCCTGGCGCGTTCTCCCAGTTGCTTGCCCTGGTCAGGGTGGTCGAGCAGATACGTGAGCTTCTCGGCCAACGCTCGGGAGTCGCCCGGCGGGACGAGCAATCCTGTCTCGCCCTCTTTGACGATCTCCGGGATGCCTCCGACGTCTGATCCGATGATGGCCCGGCCCGAACAGGCGGCCTCGAGCACGGCAACGCCCAGCCCTTCCCGGTGGGATGCCAGGACAAAGATGTCCAGCGTGTTCAGTACCTGCGGGATATCCTGACGAAATCCCGTGAAGATAACCGTCTCATCGAGTCCGAGGCGGACGGCCAATTCCCGAAGCTCCTTCTTCTGCGGCCCTTCGCCCACCACGAGCACACGAATCTCGGGATACTTCGATCTGACCTGGCATACGGCCTCAAAGAGGTGCCGATGGCCTTTACGCTCGGCCAGCGTGGCAATCGTGCCGATCACGGGGACATCCTCGCCAATCCCAAAGACGGAACGCAGGTCGCCTTTGGGATAAGCCTCGGGACATTGCACGACGCTGTGGATGACCCGAACCCTTTCGGCCGGGACGCCACCTTCGACCACAAGTCCCCGAATCGCCTCGGAGATGGCCACGATCTGATCGACACCTCGATACTTGAATCGGGAGAAGGGGCCCTTGATGGCGTGGTCCATTCGGCGAGTCGCGACGATGCGTCCGGTGCCTGCCAGTCTTCCCGCCAGCAGGCCCAGAGTATGAGCGTGCGATGTATGGAGCTGAATGATGTCGGGCTTCGTGTGTCGAAGAATCCTGGCGATCCTGACGACGGCCAGGAGGTCGGCTTCTCCTCGCATGGCGGCTTCCACGACTTCAATCCCGGCTTCGCGCATGCACCTGGCGATCTCCGATCGGGGCGGGGCGATCAGGACGTTCCTGAGCCCACGGGCCTGGAGTCCTCGGATGAGATGTCCCGTCTGGACCTCGCCGCCACTCCAGGTCCGCTCGGAATTGATGTGCACGACGTTCATCACTTGCCCCGGTTGGCCTCCCAGGCCTTGACGTACTTGAGGAACACGTAATAGGACGCCAGGACCGAAAGCAGCAGGCCCTCCTTGCCGTCGAGGAAGCCGCGCTGCCAGATATAGCTGCGAAAGAACTTGGTGATCATGTGAACGCAACCACCGACGACCGAACCCTTGCGGTGTTTCTCCCGCGCCATGAGACTGGTCCGGTGATTGATCTTCTCCACGTAGCCGCTGAGATTCTCGTAGGAATAGTGTTCCAGCGGACTCTGGAGTTTGCCGACGGTCCCCTGCGTGACCACCTTGGCATGGGCCCACCGTTCATCGTAGCGGCCGGTACTCTTGCGGAACAGCCGCAACACGTAGTCGGGCCACCACCCGCAGTGCTTGATCCAACGGCCCAGGAAATAGGACCGACGCGGCACGTCGTAGGCGTCGGCCTGCGGTGCCGCGAGTACCCGCTGGATCTCTTCCTTCAACTCGTCGGAGACCCTCTCATCGGCGTCGATTGTGAAGATCCACTCCCCGGTGGCCTCATCGATGGCCTTGTTCCGCATCGGCCCGCCGCCCAGATACGCCATTTGTTGGATGTGCGAGGTGTATTCCCTCGCGATCTCGACCGTGCGGTCCGTGCTGAGACTGTCGTAGACGATGATCTCATCGGCCCATTTGACCGATTCGAGACAGGCTCGGATATGGGCCTCCTCGTTCAGCGTGACGATCACGACCGTCAAAGTGGCTCGATTGGGTTTTGTCGTTGGCAAGGGGATGTGTCCTTTGCTGGAATCGCCCGCACTCTCATACGATTTCGGCCCAGGGGGCGTCGATCCGCCCGGTCTCGATCAGGTCCAGGAAATGCCGGGCCATTCTTTGGCAGTTGAATTCTCGGTGGGCGTATTCCATGCCCGCTCTGGCGATGCGCTCTCGCTCGTCTTCGTGTTGGAGATACCACTGAGCCAGGTCGAAGAACTCGTCGACCGTCTCGAAGTACCGCACGTGCTCCCGGTCTTTGAATAGAAGCTCCGTGTCCGGCACGCGCCGGGCCAGCGTAAATGCCCCGCAGGCGACGTTGTTGGTCAGCCGATTCGAGTGATACAGTCGAACGGTGTTGATCGCGTTGATGCTCAAGGCGATGTGAGCCCCGCTGATCGCCCGGCACGCATCCAATCCCTCGACTCGGGGGCGGTCGAAACATGCATAGAGCTTCGCGTTGGGCATCCCGGCCAGGCGTTCGAGCAGCTCTTGTCGTTCGAGATTGGGCGGGAGCTTCGGATTGTACATCTGCCCGGCAAACATGATATCCGCCGTCCACCGACCATCGACCTCATAACGATACTGGAGATCCGGATCGCACACGTTGGGAAGAAAGACGCACGTCTTGACGCCGGCTTCCTTGTACGTGCGCAGGAAATCGCCCGCCGACGTCGCCAGGACATAGTCCAGGTGCGGACAGATCGAGAGGCGGACCGGGTCCAGTTCAGGCAGCCAGTCCTGGGCGATTGCGGCAAACACAGCCTTCGGGGCGGCTCTTCTCATCGCGTCCAGAGCGGTCCCATCCAGGTCTTTGACGCGATCGCGCGGCAGGAGCACGACATCGGGACAGTAGCCTCGCAGTTCGCTCTCCATCGCTTCAACAACGCGGTTCCTGGGAGTCATGTGTTTGAGAATTCGATGGCGAAGGCGTCCTCTCTGCGACACCGCCTGACGATAGTTGAAGGTCTGGACGTCGCAGCCGCACCGGAGCAGGCCCTTGGTCCACAGGCTTGCAGCGCGCAGCGCCGTCGATAGCGACGAATCTCCCAGATTCGCCAGCATGAAGACCCTCTTTGCCCTCGTTTCTGCCATTCCCTGGCCAGCTCCATGATCATGACCCGTGTGACTTGGTGGTTTCTGCACGTCAATGGCGGCCGATTATAGCAGGCCCGCCAAGGATGGTCAAAGAATGCGCTTCCGTGCGATAGCGGGGTGTGGAGCTTATGTTGACTTCTCCTTGGCGTAGCCCAGAGCGATGCCGGAGGCAAAGACCGCATCCTGCTGTGGCCGGTCCTGTGGCAAGGAGATCCAGGCGGTGGAGATGCCGATGGTCTCGCAGTACAGTCGCATGTTCTGAATGGCCATGGCGATGCGATCTCGATCCGTCATGCCCGAGATTGGCGTCGGGGCCGAACTCCCCGTCTCGCATCCGACAAGGATGACATGGCTGGGTGGGTCATCCTGCCGCCCGAGCCCTTGCGACGCCAGTTTGGCGATGTCCTCTGCCTCTGAAACGACCTCTAATCGAAGGGCAGGCCTGGCCTGGGCTTCGAACGAGGCACTGGAGCCCGCTCGAACGATGTCTTCGATTACCGCAGGGGAGACCTTCAGATTGCTCCACGCATGGCCGGAACGACACGACTGGAAAAGGGCCAGCAGCGCCTCGTCCTTGACGCAGGTTCGATCGGCCTGCATCCGGGAGACCAGTCCGGCGTAATACTCGCGTGCCCAGCCCGGATCATAGTCGCGCGGTTGGGCCATAACCTGCTTGAGAAGATCCGGCGCCTCATCGATCCGATGGCAGAACCGCACGAACGGAATGTGACGCAGCCAGAGATAGGTCTCCGCGATCTTGTGATTGGCCGGCGGGATGATCACGCAAGGCGTGCCCGTGATGATCGAGAAGATCGTGCCGTGGAGGCGATTGGTGATGACAGCCTCGCTGGACGAGAAGGTGTCCCACATTTCCCGGCAGGCGGCCGCGCGATCGGGAATGGGCTTATGGATCCGCGTGTTGATGAACTGGCCCGCGAATCCTTCCGCTTCGCAGGCGGCCTTGATGCCCTCCGCCTGTTCGGGCGAAAGGGTCGAGAGCTTGTCCAGCCGCAGGCACAGCAGCACGCCTTTGCGTTCCGCGTGACTCTCGACCTTGTGCGTCAGGACAATGTCCGGGGCGAGCAGGACCTTCGCGCCGGAGAAGTGCTCCTTGGCCAATCCGTAGCTGTAGCCATCGCGGGCGCAGAAGGTAAACTTCGGGTGCGCGTTGTAGATGGCTTTGCTCGTTTCCAATTCCGCCTCATCACGAAAATCGATCGTCTGAGGAAGAGACAGGATCTGATTGGCTGGAAAGGTCTGCAGGATCTTCCGCCTGGCATATTCAGCCTCAATCCAGACGTCGCCGGTATTGCCTCCGCCACAGAGCACGATCAGGTCATCCGGCCCGAGCTTCTGCTGAACCAGCTCATCGGTTTGCCTGATGTCGTACTCGCTGAAATGGGCCTCGGGCCACTGCCGGCGCATCCAGCGTCCTACCAGCATCGCCTGTGCGTGGTCGCCCAGATTCTTCTGTTCGACCCAGGGCGTCAGAGCGAGCACGATGCGCGTTCGCGTTCCGCTGAGCAATTCCTGCTTGGTCTTGCGGTGGTAGCGGGGCAGGCCATACACCTGCTCTTTACACGCCTTCCGCAGCGCCGGATTCGCCTTTACGTTGTTCAGAGGGCTCTCCGCATTATAGACGTAAAGCGTTCGGCGGATGAAACGCGAGTGCTTTCGCCCGGCCATCTCCACCATCGGACGCATGATGACGTTGTCCCATGAGGCAGGGTAGTATTCGTCCGTGCGTCGGTCTCGCAGATCGGCATCGGCGATGTTTCGCCAGAGAAAGTGCTTGGCTGTCTTCAGATGCGAGAAGATGAAATGGCCCTTGCGGATGTCGTAGAAGGGACGCAGTGGCTTGGCAGTGCGTCCACGCTGGCCCGAGGGATGCGACACGAAACTGCCCCAGGTGATCCAGACGTCTTCATTCTGATAGACCTGATTCAGGTAGTCGAGGACGTCCGGACCACTGAACCAGTCATCGCCGTCCAGAAAGACGATCACGTCCTCGTCGTCGCAGCCCATGCGGCCGATAGCCTCGACCACGTTGGCCAGGGCGCGTCGTCTCTGCCCATTGCGAATCACCGTGATGCGATCGTCGCCTGCGGTCAATTCGCACAATCGCTCATACGTGCCGTCGTCCGAAGCGTCATCGATGATCGTGGCCGTCCAGTGGGGATACGTCTGGCTCGTGACGCTTTCCAGATATCGGTCGATCCACGGCCGAGCATTGTACACCGGACTGACAATCCTAAAGACCTGATTCATCCGTCATCCTTGTTCCTGTTCGCGGACGCGTCATACGTCCACGGTCTTCTGCGTTTACCGGCCACGATGTTCGGCGTTCGCACGGTTTTCGTCGAGTCCCAGTCTTGTTCGAATCGCCTCTTTCATTGACCGAACAAACCGCTTGCGCCAATACTTCCGTCCGCTACGCGACCACGGGCTCATGGCTTTGTGCAACGCTTTGATGAGGTGAGGATCGCCATCGTGGGTAATCAACCCCTCGAGATTGTCGCGCAAAGCGTTCGGAATCCTTGCCATAGATGCGCATCTTGGCAATGTCTTTGTAGCGCAGCGTGTGGTCGAGGGCGCTCGCCTTGTCCAGGACGCCTGCAATCTTAAGATTCAGCTTCGTACGCAGGCATTTCTCGCACGTGCCGCAGTTGTATTGCCCCCGATGGCTTTCCCAGCAGACACGCAGGTGATCGAGAGCTACCTGGGATTTGGAAATGTACGATACGACCTTTTGCACGCGGGTGGCCTCACAACCATCGTGGACGATTTCAGTCGACTCGGTCGACCACAACGGATCGATGAGCGGGTGCGAGCCCCAGGGGAACAGGTCGCGGTAGGGATAGCTGGAAGGGATGTACAGCCGATGCATCCCGGCTTGCAGCCCCAGCGCTACGGCAATCAGGACCGTCCCGTGGTATCGAGCCCATGTCACTGGTTTGCGGACGAGCTGTCCGCATTCGTCGCGACCTGGATGAGCTCCTTACCGAGCGCCCTTGCCGCGACGTCCAGGCGATCCGCCACGCTCCGGTGGAAATCGGGATCGTCCAGGGGGATGTCGTACCCCTGGATGAACATGAGTTTAGAGATCCGCTCCCTGGGGGGCACGTCGGAGCCCCCATGCTTGAGCAGGGTGTGGAAGGAGTCCACGCCTCCCGAGAACGAACTGGCGACCCAACTGTCCTTCGAATCCGAATGGACCGTGGTGGATTCATCGGCCTTGACGGCCACACGCCGGAACTCAGGCCACCAATTGCAGACGATGTCCATGAACGTCTCGATGCCTCGAAGCAGACGTTTCGACACCGGTCTGTCGACGTGGAGATCAAGTCCTCGGATCATCGCCGGCATCAGCAGCGCTGCGACGAACGGATCCCCGCTGACGCACACGGCGTCACTGCAGGCGATCGGATACCGGAACCACAGATCGAAGTCAGCGTCTTCGACGCCCGAAACGCGAGCCTTGAGCTCCACGTGTTGATCTCGTGCGATCTTTTCGATGTTGCTCACCGAAATTGCCATTTCTTTCAGTTTCCTCTCGCCTGTCCGCGTGTCTCTTGTCTGTCGTTACTTGTGTACTCGTGTCACCATGATGACGTCACATCAGTGCTTTCCGCGTAGCAAACCCTGAGCGGCCTCGCAAACCTGCTCCACCGTGATGGATCGCATACACGCGTGGTTGTTCTGTTTGCACGTCGGCTGCTGGCAGGGGCGCAGGGAGCCTGCCCGACGATTTGCACCTCGTCGGCGTACCCGGTCTGGGTCCACGCCGGGTCGTTGGGGCCGAAGAGCGTCACGACCTTGCGGCTTAGCGCGATGGCCATGTGACGCGGTCCCGTGTCGTTGGCGATCACCAGATCGGCTCGTGAAATCAGCGCTTTCAACTGCCCCAGACTGACGGGACGATCCGCCAGGCTCAGCGGTCGATGACGGGCGGCCTGCTGAATCTGCTGGGCGATCTGCTTCTCAAACGGATTGGCCGCCACCGACAGGACGACCGTCGCGTCATAGGTCTCTGCCAGGCAGTCGGCGGTTTGGGCGTATCGCTCCGCCGGCCAGCACTTGCTCGGCCCGAACGCGCCGCCCGGCACCAAGACGACCAGCGGGCCGCTCGATGGCAAACGCCTCGGGTAGAAGAGTCCGCGCGGTCTCCATATCGCGTGGATCGACGTGCAGTTCGAGATTTCGCCTGGTGATGTCCGCGTCCAGCCGCTGGGCAATCGCGAGATAATAGTCCACCATCGAAACCGGTTCGAATCCACCTTTGGCGGAACGCCGGGGCACAAGTCGGTCCGTCAACAGAAAGCCTCGGCCTTCGCGGGCGTAGCCAATGCGCTGGGGTATGCCGGCCAGGAACACGGTCAGGGCCGAGCCAAAGGAGTTTTTGAAGAGAACCACGCGGTCGAACCGGCGCTTCCGCAGTTCAGAGACGGTTGGCCCGAAGGAACGCCCGGCCTCGAACCAATCGTCATGGAAAGGGCAGGGTGACAAGACCTCACGCACGACGCGATTGGCCAGGAAGGTGATTGTGTCTTCTCGAAAGCGCTCGCGAATCGCTCGCAGGGCAGGCGTGCACAGAACCGCATCACCCAAGGGAGAAGGCAAATAGACTAAAACAGATTGTCCGTTGCCTCTCGTGCTCACCCATCGACTCCAGTGCGGCAGGCTACTGTCTGCTGTTCATGATGTAGAACGTCAAAGCCATCAACTGGAGGACGGCTCCAAAACCCAGCGACAGGGCGATGGGCTCGATCTGTCGGTTGGGGCTCATCAGGAACCAGATCGCCAGTACGAGACAGAACAGGACGAAGACCTGGACGATCCCGGCCAGGAGCCTCATGATCGAGAATTCCGCGAACGTCTCCGCCCGCTGCATCCGTTTGAGCTGTTCGAGGATCTCGACGAGCAGCACGGAGGTTTCGCGGTCCGATTCGCGGCGGTCATCCAGCGCCTCGTCGGGCTCGGTGTGCGTCGGCTCGATCCGCAGCTCTTCTGCTTCCAGAGGCGTGACCTTGTAGTCCTGTTCCGAGACCGAATCCGACTCATCGGCCTCAAGGGCCTCGGACGGTTCTTCCCGGGGCACGTGATGGAATTGCTTGATCATATTGGCCGCCTCTCTAAGGTTGACCACGATGTGATCGGGTTGCGCGTCTTCGGACGCGTCGGGTTCCGCTGAATCCGAACGAAGCAGAATCGTCCGGCACCCGGCCCGGCGACCCGCTTCAGCGTCTCTCAGGCTGTCGCCAATCATCCACGATCGGCTCAGGTCGAGATCCATCTCCTCGGCGGCCGCCAACAGCATCCCTGCCTCGGGTTTTCGCCAGTCGCTGTCGCGACGGTATTTCGGAATCACCCCTTCAGGGTGGTAGGGGCAGTAGTAGATCCCGTCGAGCGATGCGCCTTTGAGGGCGAGCTGCTCCTTCAGACGCTCGTGAATTCGCTCGAGCATCTCTTCCGAGACGATCCCCCGCGCGACCCCCGACTGGTTCGTGACGACGACCGTCTTGTAGCCGAGCAGACTGAGTTCCTTGAGCACCTCGGCCGCGCCGTCGACCAATGTCACCTGGTCCGGGTGGCTCAGGTACCCGGGGTCCTCGATCAGGGTCCCGTCGCGATCGAAAAACACCGCTGCGTTTGCCATAGCATCCTGCAAGATAAGAGACTACTCGCTGAAACTCCGTTCCACGAGATCGCACACAATGTGATAGGCCAACTGGTGAATCTCCTGGCTTCGCGCCGTGTACTTCGCGTCGGCGCAGAGGCACAGGTCCGACAACGCTTCCAGTGGGCTCTGACTGCGGCCCGTAAAGGCGATGATTCGGGCGCCTCTGTCCTTGGCGACTTTGGCGGCCTTCAGCACGTTAGCGGAAGTTCCGCTGGTCGAGAACGCCCAGAGCACGTCACCTTCTCTGACGAGCGCTTCGACCTGTCGGGCAAAAACGCTTTCGTAATCGTAATCGTTGCCGATGCAGGTCAGCACAGACGTATCGGTGGACAGCGCCACGGCGGGCAACGCCCGGCGTTCCGTCCGAAACCGGCCCACGAATTCCCCTGCGATGTGCTGCGCATCGGCCGCCGAGCCCCCGTTGCCACAGAGGTACAGCGTGCCGCCTTGATTCAATGACTTTACGATCATCTCTGCGATGGGGGCGATGACCTCGACCCCGTCACGTTCGAGCTGTGCCACCAGCGTTTTGTGGTCGTCGATGGTCTCGCGAATGATCTGTTCGGGTCCGTCGCTCATTCCGTCTTCGCCTGCAAGGCCTGCATTCTCTGGATCGTGTTGGTGGAACTCTTATCCTTGACCAGCGGCGCCACGACGACCCGTCCGCCATAGGATTCGACGAATTCCCAGCCGACGACGCCTTCCTTGCCGTAGTCGCCACCTTTGACGAGGATGTCGGGCCGGATCTCCTTGACGAGCCCCAGGACGCTCGGGTCGTCGAAAATCGCGATGTAATCGACCGCTTCGAGGCTGCTCAGCACGGCGGCGCGATCCTGTTCGTTGTTGATCGGCCGGCCTTCGCCCTTGAGAGCACGCACGGATCGATCGCTGTTGAGACCGACTACTACCACGTCACCCTGGGCCCGGCAGAACTCGATGTACTCGATGTGCCCGCGATGCAGCACGTCGAAGCATCCATTCGTGAAAACGATGCTTTGATGGCGATCGCGACGCCATGACAGCTCTTCCAGCAGCGTCTCCAGCGGGCGAAGCTTGCTGGTCCGGCTGCCATAGAGCCGGGCGATCTCTCGTTCCATCTCGGCCCGCGTGACGCCGGCGGCTCCGAACTTCTCGACCTCGATGCCGCCCGCGACGTTGGCCAGATGAACGGCCGTCCGATAATCGCTTTCAGCCGCGAGGCTCACCGCCAGCGTGGCCAGCACGACGTCGCCCGCGCCGGTCACATCGTAGACCGTGTCGCGGCTTGATCGGCGCCAGTTCGCTGACGCCCTCGGCGTCCAGATAGGCGCCTTCCTTGTCGAGCGTGACCACGACGGCGTCGAGACGCAGGTCCTTGCGCAGGTTCTCTGCCGCTCGGGCGGCGTCGGAAGCCGTGCGAATCTCGAAGCCGCATGCGGTCGAGGCCTCGCGCCGGTTCGGCGTGATCAGCGTTGCGCCGCTGTACTTGGTATAGTCATGACCGGGCGTCGGATCGACGAGCACCTTCTTGCCCGCCTCGGTGGCCAGCACGACCATCTGCTGGCACAGCAGGTCCGTCAGAACGCCCTTGTTGTAGTCCTGGAGGCAGACGACATCGACCAGGGGCAGGTGCTCGCGGTATTGCCTGAGCATCTCCTCGCCCAGTTCGATACTGACGGGTTCGCCCGATTCCCGGTCGATCCGCATCAATTGCTGCTTGTGGCGGTGCTGGGCCAGACCGATGAGCCTCTGCTTGGTCACGGTGGGGCGGTCCGCCGTTTCATAGAGCCCGGACACGTCGACGCCGGCCTCAGTCAGCATGCGCTTGAGCCTTTGTCCTTCCGTATCGTCACCCACCAGCCCGATGCAGATCGGCGCGGCTCCCAGAGCCGCCAGATCGACGGCGACCGAAGCGGCACCGCCGCAGCGGTACTCGGTCTCGGTGACTTTCAGCACGGGCACCGGCGCCTCGGGGCTGATCCGCACGGCGTCGCCATAGACGTAGACATCGAGCATGAAGTCGCCCGCGACGAGGATCCGCGTGCGCCCAGGCTGCCGATGGTCTTTAATAGCTGCTCATACATATTTCAACGCCGAATGAAGGCGATCGGTTTCCAGTTGCTTACGAGGGCGGTATTGTACCGGCCAGCGTTCGGTCTAGCAAGGCGCTTAACGCATCCTGACCCGTCGTAAATTGAAGTGCTATCGCCAGATAGGCCATGGGGACCGCGTCCTTGGGCTGGGGCAGGAAGGTGATCTTCGTCCAGTCTTTCTGCGTCGTCAGCAGCAGTTCGGCCCCTTTCGAGCGAGCCGTCTCGTGCAGTTTGGCCAGATCATCGTCCGTGTAGGCGTGGTGATCGTTGAAGGCTCTGCGAGCCGGTCAGGAGGCATCCGCAGGCCTGAACCGTGGCGAAAAAGGCACTTGGGTTGCCCAGTCCGCAGAAGGCGAATACCTTCTTGCCCTTAAGCTCTGCCAGCCCAAGGTCGGGCCCGTCGCTCCGCCTTGCCCCGACCGGGGCGTGGACGGACCGGGCGATAGCGATATCGGGCCGGACTTGGCGGATTCGCGACTCGATCTGCTTGAGTGCGTCTTCGGAGACCTGGTCGCTACGGGTGACGGACCACCGCGCCCGCCCGTTTGAGACTGCCGACGGGCTCTCGCAGAAACCCGGCCGGCAGGAGCCGCCCATAGCCAAACGGGACCGTCGCGTCGATGGCGATGATGTCGAGATCGCGCCCAAGTCGGCGATGCTGGAAACCGTCGTCCATCAGCAGGACCTGGGCATCGTGATCGCGAACCGCCTCCGCGGCCCCCGTGACACGATCGCCATTGACGATCACCGGAACGCCCGGGCAACCCTGCGCCAACTCCGCCGGCTCATCGGTCGTAGGGTGGGCACCGCCCACCTCTCCTGGGGAGTGATCGCCTTGTACCCCCGCGTCAGAATCGCCGGGCGAAGTCCCTTTTCCGCCACGAATCGCGCCAGCCACGCCACCAGAGGCGTCTTTCCCGTCCCGCCCGTCGTCAGATTGCCCACGCAGAGGACCGGGACACTCGCCCGGTGGCTCTTGAGCAGGCCCCGATCGTACAGCTTGTTGCGGATGCCGACGATGAGCCGATAGCCCAGCGAGGCTGCCCAGAGCGCAGACCTGCGACCCGTGCCCACACGTCCCTGCGCCGGCCTGAAACGATTGCTCTGAACTGGTCCTGATCCAACGCCATCCCCAGCCTCATACCCGACAACCCGCCCCCGGTCAAGTCTTCGCCCGTCGAGCGATGGATGCGTCCGTCTCACGAGATATGGGCAACCTTGGGCCAAGTCGCCTGAACTTGGGCTCGCGGTCGGAGTAGAAATGGGACGTACGGACACGACATGAACCTGAGCTGGGAGATACACGATGATCAAGGCATTTGCGGCCCACGAGGCGGGGGGGCAACTCAAACCGTTCGAATACGAGCCGGGGCCTTTGGCAGCGGACGAGGTGGAGATCGACGTGAAGTTCTGCGGGATATGCCACTCCGACCTGAGCATGCTGGAGAACGCCTGGGGGCTGAGCGAGTACCCGCTGGTGCCCGGTCACGAGGTCGCGGGCGTCGTCGCGAGCGTCGGGGACGCCGTCACGCATCTGGCGCCGGGCGACAAAGTGGGCCTGGGCTGGCACGCGCGCTACTGCATGACCTGCCCGAGCTGTCTGGCGGGCGACCACAATCTCTGTGCCCAATCGACCGGAACGATCGTGGCCCACCACGGAGGCTTTGCCGACAAGGTCCGCGCCAGGCGATCAGCGTGTTGAAGCTGCCGGCCGGGGTCGAGATGGAAACGGCCGGGCCGCTCTTCTGTGGCGGCATCACCGTGTTCAACCCACTCGTGCAGTTCGGGATCAAGCCGACGGACAAAGCCGCGGTGATCGGGATCGGAGGGCTCGGGCATCTGGCGCTGCAATTCCTCCACGCCTGGGGCTGCGAAGTCACGGCCTTCACCTCCAGCGACGCGAAGAAGGCCGAGGCTCTGAAACTCGGCGCCCACCACACCATCAACTCCCGCGATCCCGACGCGATCAAGGCGGCGGCCGGGCAGTTCGACCTGATCATCTCGACCGTGAACGTCACGCTGGACTGGAACGCCTACGTCGAGACGCTGAAACCACGCGGCCGGCTGCATTTCGTCGGTGTCGTACTCGATCCGCTGGGTCTGGCACTCTTCCCGCTTATCGGGGGCCAGCGATCCATCTCGGGCAGTCCCGTCGGCAGTCCCGCCACGATCGCGACGATGCTCGACTTCGCGGCCAGGCACAACATCAAGCCCGTGATCGAGAAGTTCCACTTCGAGCAGGCCAACGAGGCGTTGAAGAAGCTAAGCCAGGGCAAGATCCACTACCGCGCGGTTTTGGGCTGGTGACGCGCACGCCTCGCCGGACACGGGTCACGACCGACGAACCATAGGCTTTTCCTTGCCTTTGCGTTGCGGAGGCTCTACAATCAGACCGTGCAAGCGGAAGAGGTCCCCGAGGAGACGCGGGAGGGCCTCGTCGCAGGGTAGGTCCATGACCCACGTGTGAAGATTGGGAGAAGCGATCCGATGTCCAAACACCGCCGTCTATTGCCTTGGGGCAAGGCCTGGAAAGTCTTCGATCGAACCGTCGCGGTCGTCGTCTACGGGGCCGTGGCGTGCCTCGCCGTAGCACTTGTCGGGTCACTTGTCGCGGGCGCCGTCGGCGGGAAGGCCTCTCGTGGCACCTTCGGTTTTGGCGGTCTCTGGATCCAATATGAAATCCGCACGGGCGGCCTGCGGTCCGACCGGCTGGACTACGTAATCGTTAGGCACGACCTCCCGGAGATTCCAAAGCCTGATAAGCCCTCGGACATGGACCGGCTCTTTCTCACAGGCAAAGCCCTGAGGGCCGTGCAACCCGATCCAGGGCAGACCGTCTGGATCGACCGCGAGGGCCACGTCACGCCCCTGGGCCAGGCACTTTCTCTGGCCGACGTCAAGCGCCTCCGGAGAGCCGGCCTCGCCAACATTCCACCCATCACCACCCCCGAAGAATTCCTCGCCGCCCTCGCCAAACTCAAAGCCGGTTCGGGCAGGTAGGGCGGGGTTCTCGACCCACGGGATAGATCCCTCGATATACGAGATACGCGGCCTGCGGTTGCAACGCTTCCCGCATCGACGCTTCACGAGAAGCCCACCAGGCTTCTTTATGGTAATATGACCATGTCTGACCGTTAAGTATAAAATAAGCAGAGTTCATGTGTTCTGTGGTGTGGTGAACGGCTCCGGCAGTGCCCGGTGAGGCATATCGAATGAAGCAGGGTGACCCATGGCCCTTGCGCCGTTCGAAATGGGGTTTTGACGAGGCGCTGGGATGATGTATAATACTAATGTATACATCATATGAGGTGTGGCATGGTACGAACGCAGATCTATCTAACCGAAGAACAGCGGGATGAACTGGCAGCCATGGCCAAGGCTTCCGGGAAGAAGCAGAGCGAGTTGATTCGCGAAGCCGTCGATCAGTTGATCGACCGAGCGGGTGGCCGCAACCGGGACGCCGTGCTGCGAGAGGCCGCCGGGATATGGAAGGATCGCACCGATCTTCCCGATTTCGAAGCCCTTCGCACCGAATGGGATAGAGACTGATGGCAGGCCGACCGATCCTTCCGGATACGGATGTTCTCGTCGATTTCCTTCGAGGCCATGCCAAGGCCGTGGCTTTTGTGGAGGCCCACCATACGCGGATCATCCTGTCGTCCATCGGTGTCGCGGAGCTATACGCCGGGGTGAAGGGCGATGCCGAACGGGCGGCTCTCGATGCCTTTGTCTCACTCTTTCGTGTGGTCCCCGTCAGCGCCGAGATTGCCAGGGCCGCCGGTCTGTACAAGCGGGACTATGGCAAGTCTCATGGTGTGGGTCTGGCGGACGCGATCATGGTGGCCACGGCAGAAGCGGAGGACTCCGAGCTCAAGACGCTCAACACCAGGCACTATCCCATGCTGAAGAACCTCAAGCCCGCCTACAGGAAGTAACAGGGACACGTTTCAAGCGCAAAGCCCGTAGGGCAGCTTCTCAACCCACGCGGCAAGAGGTGTGGAAAGGCATGTGGTAGGCCCGCCGGAACAAGTCGCACGGGCAGGAGGAATCAACTTCTATGATGCAAACGGTCATGATTTGCGGCTCGCCCTCAGCTTGGCCAGGGAGATGAACTCGGCCTGACCGCTCTCGATCCTGGCTCTCCGCTCCCCAAGAACGTCCCGATGCCAGTCGGGCGATTCGATTCCGGATTCGTCCTCCAGCAGCGAATCCCAAAGCGCCTCGATAGCCGCCAGCCGTTCCGCTCGACTCATCTTCTTGATATCCGAGGTATTCATCACGATCCGTTTCACGAACTCGTTTCTTGCGACGTCTTCTACCGATTCCGCACATCATCATGATACCTCCAACCCGGCATCAAGTCAAGCTCAGAGGGCCCGAACGAAACCAGTGGTCATGACGCTTCACGCTTCACGAGCCACGGGCCACGATTCACGGTCTTTCCCTTGCATTTCTCCTCCCGAAACCTTACCATACAAGCGAGAACGCGGAACCATGGAGACGT
>CAVSCO010000060.1:0-9340 GCA_963726475.1 uncultured Phycisphaerae bacterium
ATTTTCTATCTTGACCGCCTAACTGGCCGACGATAGCTCATAAACTCCCTAAGGTCAAGAGTTTTCTCGCTTTCGCGGGCAATTCGCCCCTGCCAGGAATGGGTTAGACGGTCTCGCTTGGTGGTGGCCGGAGAGCGTCAATTTCCAAGGAGGGACACAGCCTTGCGGCGTCGGCAATGGTAGCGCCAAAGCAGATCAATCGACGGGATGGGGTGATACGGCCTGGCAGCCACTCGGTGAGGTGATCAGACTTTGGCCGTCGATGGGTCGCGTTTGGCGACGGCCGGCCGCCCCGTTGTTGCAATCCGAGAACCACGCGACGCGACCAACGGCAGCTCAACCGTTGCCGCACTGCCAAGTGACCGCCATTTGCGGTAGCGGCTCGTGACCAACTCATCGGCCGGAACGCGCTGCAACTGAGCGAGGGTTTTGGCGATATAGGTCTCGACGTTGTAGATGGTATCGTGCATGTTCCGGTGGGCTCCGCCGACCGGCTCGGGAATGATGGCATCGACCATGCCCAGCTTGTACAGATCTTTGCTCGTCAGCTTGAGGGCTTCGGCCGCGTCGGCGGCTCGTGATCCATCCCGCCAGAGGATGGCCGCACAGCCCTCGGGAGTGATCACAGAGTAATACGCAAACTCCAGCATGGCCAGTCGATCGCCTACCGCAATACCCAACGCCCCGCCTGAGCCGCCTTCTCCGATGCAGATGGCGATGATCGGGACTCTCAGACGCGACATCTCACTGAGATTCAGAGCGATAGCCTGGGCCTGGCCCCGTTCTTCGGCCCCCACGCCCGGGTACGCTCCTGGCGTATCGATCAGCGTCACGATCGGTAGACCGTACTTCTCGGCAAAACGCATCTTGGCCAGAGCCTTGCGGTAGCCTTCCGGGTTCGGACAACCGAAATTGCAGACGATCTTCTCCTTGGTGCTCTTGCCCTTATTTTGGCCCACGATCAGGACCTTGCTTCGAGCAATCTGCCCAATTCCCGTGACAATCGCACGATCGTCGCCGAATAGACGGTCCCCGTGCAATTCCCGGAAGTCCTTGACCATGAGATGAAGATAGTCGCTCAAGAGTGGCCGTTGAGGGTGACGCGCGACCTGAACCGTTTGCCACGCCGTCAGACTGGAGTAGAGGCGTTTCAATTCGGCAATCCGGTCTTTCTCGACTGCGCCGGACCTCGACCGAATAGTCGATCCCCTTCTTGGCCCCAAGCCTGCGCAGCTCGTCGGCCTGCTGTTCGAGGTCGGCCACCTTCTGTTCGAAGTCCAGGCAGCCACCATTACTTACTCTATTGTTATCGCGTGCCATACTGTCGTTCAACTCGTCTCGTGGTCACCACCACATACGTCCATCGTTTGGCGGTGGGTTCACAAAAAAACGGTCCACGCCTTAGGCGGGGACTCGCCATTCACTTGCCGGTTCCGTCGGCTCCGGTTTCAAGGGGGCAATGTTAACATTTTGCGAGGTCCGGGGAAAGAAAAAAATTGACAGCCCCGGACGCCAGGGATACCTTTGAGCATCGGCTGGGTACTATTCTTCAGGTATAAGGTCTTTTCTGTGAAAGACTTACGGCGTATCAGTGTCATCGGTCTCGGTCTGTTGGGCGGCTCGATATCCTCGGCTGTTAGTCATCGACTGCCCGGCGTGTCGGTTGTCGGCTACAGCCATCGGGCGGCCACACGCCGGAAGGCCCGTGCCTTGGCGATTGCCACAGAGATCGCTGATGACCTGTCTGAGGCGGTCCGTGACTCGGATCTAGTTATCCTGGCGACGCCGATATTCACTTTCGAGCGATACTTTGCCGATCTCGACAGACTGCTGCAAGCCGATTGCATTGTCACAGATGTGGGATCGACCAAAGTGCTCCCGCACCGGTGGGCCGAGCAGCGGCTCAGTAATGGCGCAGTGTACATAGGGTCGCACCCGATCGCCGGGTCGGAACAGAGGGGAGTCGAGTTTGCCCGAGACGATCTGTTCGTCGACGCCCGCTGCATCCTGACCACGACACCCACGGTCAAGCGCAGGGCGGTGAGCCTTCTGAAAGAGTTCTGGTCGGGATTGGGCTGCTTCGTCGAGACGATGAGCCCTGTGGAGCACGATCGTGTGTTGGCCAACGTCAGTCACCTGCCGCACGTCATCGCGACTGGACTGGTCAACGCAAGTGACCCTCAGGAGATGAAGTCCGCAGGCAAGGGTTTTCTCGACAGCACGAGAATTGCCTCCGGCCCCGCCAACGTCTGGACTGACGTCCTGCTGGCCAACACCGACAACCTCGTGGATGGGATCGACCGCGTCATCGCCGAGTTGGTCGAGATGAAGCGTGCTCTTGAAACGGAGGATCGCGAAGCCGTCGGGGCCATGCTGGAAGGAGCCCGTAGGAAGCGGGCCGCTCTGGTCAAGTACAAGATAAGGAAGAAGGAACTACTGTGAAGCAATGGCGTTTTGAAGTATTCAACCGATCGGGTTTCTCCGATGTACACGGCAACGGCGTGTTGGAGGACATTCAAGAACTCGGTATCACGTCGATCGAAGCCGTGCAGTCGGCCAAGGTGTTTCTCGTCGAAGCGGATTTCGATCAGGCTTTCGCCGAGCGCGTGGCCGGAGAACTGCTGAGCGACCCGGTCTGCGAGGAGTTCTACATTGGCCGCAGCGCCGCTCCGGCCGGTCTGGCCCGGGCCACGCTGATCGAAGTTCATCTCAAGAGCGGAGTCACCGATCCGGTTGCCGAGTCCGTCACCGCGGCCATCTCCGATATGGGCGTCGCCGGCGCACACGTCCGAACGGCTCGCAAGTATGTCCTGCTCGGCGAGGTTCGCGAGAGTCAGATCGAGACGATCGCCAAGCGGGTCCTGGCCAACGACTGCATCGAGGACGTGATCATGGGCGATGAGGCCGAGCCGCCGAGCCCGCACCTGAGCCCGTACGAACTCAACATCACGCATTGGCCCATTCGTGAGCTCGACGACGCGGGGCTGGAGGCCCTTAGCAAGGAGCGGGATCTCTTTCTGGACCTGACCGAGATGAAGACGATCCAGGCCTACTTCCAAAGGCTTGAGCGCGAACCAACCGATATCGAGTTGGAGACGCTGGCCCAGACCTGGAGCGAGCACTGTGTCCACAAGACGCTCCGCAGCGCCGTCGACCTGACGATGGACGGACAGGTCAAACACTTCGACAACCTGCTCAAGGAGACTGTGTTCAAGGCCACTCAGGACCTCGACAAGGATTGGTGCATTTCGGTGTTCGCCGACAATGCGGGCGTGGTGAAGTTCGACGAGGATTCCGCGGTCTGTTTCAAGGTTGAGACGCACAATCACCCCTCGGCCCTGGACCCTTACGGCGGTGCCGCTACGGGCATCGGAGGGGTCATCCGCGACCCGATGGGCACGGGCATGGGCGCCCGCCCCGTGGCGAACACGGACATTTTCTGTTTTGGCGAGCCCGACAAGAGCCTCGATGAGATCCCCAAGGGTGTGCTCCATCCCCGGCGGATCATGAAAGGCGTTGTTTCCGGCGTTCGCGACTACGGCAATCGCATGGGTATCCCCACAGTCAACGGCGCGATCTACTTCGACGACCGCTATCTGGGCAACCCCCTGGTCTACTGTGGCAACGTTGGCCTGATGGACAAGGACAAGGCCTTCAAGCATCCCCAGAGTGGCAATCTGATCATTGTTGTGGGCGGACGCACCGGACGGGATGGGATTCACGGGGCGACCTTCTCCAGCGGGCAGATGACGCACGAACACGAGACCGTCTTTTCCCACGCCGTGCAGATCGGCAACGCCATTACGGAGAAGAAAGTGCTCGACGTGCTTCTCCAGGCCAACGAGAAGGGCTTGTACGAAGCGATCACCGATTGCGGTGCGGGTGGGCTCAGCAGCGCGGTCGGAGAGATGGGCGAGGAACTCGGTGCTGAAGTCGATCTCGATACGGTCCCGCTCAAGTATACCGGGCTCAGCTACACAGAAATCTGGATCAGCGAGGCTCAGGAACGCATGGTCATCGCGGTCAAGCCTGAAAATCGTGAGGCGATTCTGAACATCTTCGCGAGCGAAAACGTCGAAGCAACAGTCATCGGCCGATTCACCAACGACCGCAAGCTTCACCTGCGATACAACGGCCAGCAGGTGGCCGAGCTGGACATGGACTTCCTCCACGACGGGGTCCCGAAATACAGCCGGCAGGCGGTATGGGCGGCTCCGTCGGTCAGCGAGCCTGCCTCGACCGGGAAGGACGGCTACAACGATGAGTTGATGGCCATTCTTTCATCCTACAACGTCGCCAGCAAGGAATGGGTCATCCGCCAGTACGATCACGAGGTCCAGGGCGGTTCGGTCGTCAAGCCTCTGACGGGCGTTGCCAATGATGGGCCCAGCGATGCGGCGGTAGTTCAGCCCAAGCTGTCGAGCTCACGAGGCCTGGCGATCAGTTGCGGCATGAATCCGCTCTATGGCGACATCGATCCGTACTGGATGGCGCTGGCAGGCATCGACGAGGCGATTCGGAATCTCATCTGCGTGGGTGGCCGAGTGGATCGCATCGCCCTGCTGGACAACTTCTGCTGGGGCGATTGTACGAATTCCCGAGACCTTCGGAACGCTCGTGAGGGCGGCTCAGGCCTGCTACGACGGTGCGATGGCTTACGGCGCCCCCTTCATTTCGGGCAAGGACTCGCTCAACAACGAGTTTGCCTGCGAGGACGGTACGACGATCTGCATCCCTGCGACGCTATTGATCAGTGCGATGTCGCTCGTAGATGATATTGAGAAATGCGTCACGATGGACGCCAAGAAGCCGGGGAACCTGCTATTCGTCGTCGGTCGAACGCACAACGAGCTGGGCGGGTCGCACTACTACAAGCTTCGCGGTCAACTCGGGGCCAACGTGCCCAAACTGGACCTTGAACTGGCCCCACAGATCGCTCGCAAGATATCGCAGGCGATTGCCGATGGGCTTGTCGCAAGCTGCCACGATTGCTCCGAAGGCGGGCTGGCGGTGGCGCTGGCCGAGATGGCCTTCGCCGGTGGCCTGGGAATCGAGGCGGATCTGCATGCCCTGCCCACGTCGAAGGATTGCACGACGGTCGAGACGCAGCTATTCAGCGAATCGAACAGTCGCTATGTGGTGGAGGTTCAGCCTCAACATTACGACGCTTTCGCGAAGCTCATGCTGAATCTGCCTTTCGGGCAGATCGGCAAGGTCACCTCCGGGTCAAAACTCGTGATCCGCTCGGAAGATGATGACAACGTGATCGACGCCGAGATCGACATACTGAAGCAGGCCTGGCAGAAGACATTGGATTGGTAACGAAACTCGCTGGAGCGTGAGGATAGGACATGGCAGAAGTTCGAGCATTGGTGTTGCGGGCGGCCGGAGTCAATTGTGACATGGAGACGCGCCACGCATTGGAGTTGGCGGGCGCCAAGGCGGACCGCATTCACGTCAACCGGTTGATTGAGAATAAGAGCCTGCTGGATCAGTACCACATTATCGTCTTCCCGGGTGGGTTCAGTTATGGCGACGACGTTGCGGCCGGCCGGATTCTGGCCAATCAGATGGTGCATCATCTCGCCGAACCGATCCGTCGGTTCATCGAGGATGGAAAGCTCGTGCTGGGTATCTGCAACGGCTTTCAGGTTCTCGTCAAGATGGGCATCCTGCCGGGCATCGGGGCGCTGAAGCAGGAAGAAGTGACGATCACGTACAACGACAGTGGCAAGTTCGAAGACCGTTGGGTCCATCTGCTGCCTCAAACGGATCGCTGCGTCTTCATCGAGCCTGAGCGGCAGATCTACCTGCCCGTCGCGCACGGCGAGGGCAAGGTTGTCACTGCCGACGAGGCGACGCTCGAAAGGCTCAAGTCGGAAGGCTATATCGCCTACAAGTACGTTGGGCCCGAGGGTGAAGAGGGTCCCTACCCGATCAATCCGAACGGGTCGGTCGAGGCGATCGCCGGCCTGACGGACAGCACCGGTCGCGTGATGGGCCTCATGCCCCACCCGGAACGATTCGTGAGGCGGACACAGCACCCGCAGTGGACGCGGCTCGGGGAGGACCTCGATCCCGACGGGATCAAGATCTTCCGCAACGCCGTGCGGTACGTCCAGGAGAACCTGTTCCAGTCCTGTTCGGCGTAGCGGAATCGCCCGGTTGCGAGACGCTTCGCTCAGTCGTGGCGGTACAGTGTGACGCGCAGAATGCGGGGCCGATCCACTCCGGCAAAGCGGTCCCGATCGTTCGGTGGCAGCTTGGCCACCCAGTGGGCGGCGGTCTCATCACCGTTCAGACAACGCCCCGGAACCCATTGCCCATCCTCGAAGGTGCCCTCCCAGACCTGGAGAATGCCCGCGTGACGCGGTCCGGGCGTGGTCGGTGAGAAATTCACCTGGAACCAGTTGCCCGCGATGAGATACTCGTCGGGGGCGGTGTTGATGATCAGACCATAGGACATATCGGCTTGGCCCTTAGCCTGCCTGCGGTAGCGGACGTTCGCGCGATAGTCGCCGAGCTCGATCGTCGTGCCCTCTTCATCCGCATTCTGTTGGAGTATCCCCGCCATTTTCGCTATGCCCTGATACTTCACGATCAGGGGCATCAGTTGGTACAGGATGTCATAGCTGTCGATCAGTGGATGGTTCGGGTCGATGTCCTCGATGCCGAACGGCGCAAAGCACATCGCATCGTGCTCGGCGACCGCCCAGAAGACGTTTCTCGCTGCCTCGGGGCCCTTTCTGGCCTCGGGAATCAGCAGCGGATTGCCCGAGCGAACGAAGCGGGCGCACACCGCCTTGAAATCGGTCAGGTAGATGTCGGGAGCAAGCAGGTCGATGGCTTCGCCGGCACCCGCACGCCAAACGTCCATCATGCGGGACACGGGACCGCCGCTGGGATAATCGCCTGGCTTCTGTTCATCGTTCTGCACCAGCCAGGCGTTGGCGTACATAGGCAGCGGGTACTCGGCCTTGCCCGCTGCTGCGACCTTGCCGATGTAGCGCGCCATGTGCCAGGCCATGAAGACCTCGTCGGTCCAAACGGTGTCGCCGAAGACCTCCGTCCACGTGCCCCCATCCCTATAGCCCGTCGAAGCCCAGAGCTTGGTCAGTTCCGGTAGCAGGCTGTCCTTGTGCTCTTGCAGATAGGCCATCAGATCCTGAGGCACGGGCGACCGAAAGGCCGATTCGGCTGTGGGGCTTTGATCTCTTGATTCCGGCATCATGCCCACCTCGTTCTCCACCTGCACCATCAGCACCGTTCGCTTCTTCGAATCGACCTTGCGAAGGTGTCGCATCAGGGCAGCAAAGGCTCTCGAATCGGCCTTCCACGATGCATCGTGGAGCGGAGAAAGCACCAGCTTGTTGTTGCCATTCTTGCCCTGGGCTCGCGGAAAGCGATCGAGGTCCTTCTTCACCCACGTTGGGATGTAGCTGGAGACGCCGTTCTTCCAACTGCCAAACCACAGGAGAACCAGCTTGAGATCGTGATCGCGAGCGCCTTTCAGGAGTCCATCGACCAGCGAGAAATCGTACTGCCCTTCGACGGGCTCGACCAATTCCCACGTAACGGCGGCCAGCACCGTATTCAGATTCAGCGCCACGAGCTTGTCCCACATCGGCGCCATGTAGGCCATACTCGACGCGCTGGAATTGTGCAGTTCTCCCGCCAGCATCACGAAGGGCTTGCCATCGACGATAAGTTGTGTCGCGGTCCCCTGCTTTGCCAGATAGGGAATCTCTTCGGCGTGGAGGACCGCCGATTGCAGCATGGTGACAACCAGGATGAGCATGGCTCGTTTCAGAAGCGCTCTTCGGCGCATTGGTCCACTCCATGGATGACATTGCAGATGCCGACTCTTATCCGCCGGCATCGTCAGATCAGCATTTCTCTCAGTTGTGTAGCGAATTCGTGCAGGGGCTCGCCCACCTCCGCGTCTGCTATCGCGGGAGGAAGCAATCTCAGCATGCGCTGTTGCAGCGCGGGCTCGAGGTCATTCGCACCGTCCAGCAATTCACGGATCGGCACGCAGACAAACGATCGCACGAGGTCCGGGTGCGGCAGGCAGAGTACCTCGTCCTCCAGGGCAAGATCGTTGTAGAGTATGAGGTCGAGATCAATCGTGCGTGGCGCGAACTTGTCGGCCGTGCGCACACGTCCGAGCCGCTGCTCAACTGGTGCGAGCAACGCCTCGCGAATTCGTTTGGGGCCCATCGTGGTGTCTATTCGCCAGACGCCATTGACAAAACTGGGCTGGCCCGGCCGACCGATGGGCTCCGTCCGGTAGAATGTCGATGAACTGCTCACACGCGTCGCATCTTGGAGTGCCTCGAGGGCCCTCACGATATTGCGCTCGGGCTCGATATTGGAGCCGACCGAGACGAAGGCGACAGAAGGTCCCGGCACGCTACGCATGGCGATCGGCCTTGTCCCTGACGATTCGTACGCTGACCGTCCGGGCGAATCGCAGCGCTCCTGGTTTCTCCACGGTAATGGCGACGCGTTTGACTCGCTCACGGCTCAGACAGATGTCCGCAATGCCCTGTGCCAGAGCTTCGATCAGGCGAAATTCGGACCGCTCCGCCGCGTCGAGAATATCTTTCTTCACGGCTTTGTAATCGACCGTGTCCTCGATGGCATCGCTCCGCCCGGCCGTCCGAAGGTCTGCAAACATGACGACTTGTGCGATGATGTCTTGCTTTTCGCGCCGTTCGTCCTCACCGACGCCGACAATGCAGCGGAATCGCAGATCGCTGATCGTAATCTGGTCGAGGGACGTCAACTCAGTTCCTTCAGTCATACATGTGCCCCTTCATGTGATACCCACCGTCGACGTAGATAATCTGTCCTGTGATGAATCGGCTGCGCAGAAGAAACAGGACGGCATCCGCCACCTGCTCGGGGGCGCCATAGCGATTGAGCGGGTTGCAGTGTGCGAGTCGCTTCAAGTAAGCTTCGTCCTGCCCGGGCGGAGGCAGAATCAGTCCCGGTGCGACGGCGTTGACGGCAATCGCAGGAGCCAGTTCCATCGCCAGCATACGCGTCAACGTCAACAGCACACGTTTGCTGATGTGGTAGGAGACATGCTTGTGATCGTATACCGTGACACGCGTGTCCAGCATGTTGACGATGTGCCCACCGCGATCCTGTTGGGCCAGAGCGCGAGCAAGAATCAGCGGCGCTGTCGCGTGGATGCGCAGGTTCGCCTCGAGCGACTGCGCGGAGGTCTCCCAGATCGTCTCTTTCTCGAATGTGGATGCGTTATTGATGAGAATGTCGATCGGCCCGGCTTCCGCCATCGCGCGGTCGAACAGAACCTCGCCCTGCTTGGCAT
>CAVSCO010000061.1:0-9718 GCA_963726475.1 uncultured Phycisphaerae bacterium
TTCCAGTACGTGCGAATCGATGATGCGCCGGGAGGCGGCGCACCGGAGATCGACGCGGTCTCCGACGTAACGTGCCCGGGTGATTACAGGCACCCCGCCCCGTTCGGTGATGTCAACGCGGACTTCCGCGTGGACACGACCGATGCAGACTTCGTGACCGAGTCTCTGGGCGCGAGATCACAGGCGACGATGACCCGGCTGCGAAAGCCGACGTCAATGGCGACGGTCACGTCGACGAGGCCGACCTGGACATCGTTCTGGCAAACATCGGAACGATCACCTGGGGACAACCGTAATGTAAGCGATTGCGTTGAACCGCTCTGCGGGCCGGCGCCACCGCGCCGGTCCGCAGAGAACGATGCTGAAACACGAAGCACGAAATGCGAAATACGAAACAAATTCGAATGATCTAAATTCGAATGCATCAAGACCAATCGAAGGTTTGCTTTGAAATTGGGGTTCTTGAGCGTTCGTGCTTGTTTCGGATTTCGAGATTCGAATTTCGAATTTGATGCGACACGCTAAAGTCGCGTCGATGCTTCGACATAGCATGAGATTGCGTATGGACAGGCCACGACATCACGATGCGTTCAGTCTCATCGAGACGCTGGTGGTCGTCTCGACGACGGCGCTGCTGGTCGGCCTGCTGCTGCCTTCGCTCCAGAGTGCGCGGCAACAGGCGAGCCGGACGCTGTGCCTGAGCAACCTGCGACAGATGGCGATCGCCGCACAAAGCTACGCGGGCTCGTACGATGGGCACTATCCCCTCGCCTACTACAACCGCCAGGAAGGAACGGCTCGCTACTTCTACGCGTGGGACTTTACCACCTGGAAAGACTGGTCCGACGCAGAGCACCCCAACCGCGTTCGGGCGGGTCTGCTGTGGATGGGCCGGACCGTCGAGAAGGTGCACCAGTGCCCAGGCTTTTCCGGTGCGGACAACGCACTGGCCGATCCGTACACGGGCTACAACTACAACACGAGCTACATCGGGCTCAACGACCTGCTGTCGCCTGCCGACTCGGCGAAGACCACCGACGTGCGACGGCCTTCCGAGACCGCCCTGTTTGGTGATGGCCAGTGCGCCGACGGCGGCGCAGACAAGTACATGCGAGCCCCCTTTTCTCATCCGGGCGACACGCTGCTGCCCGACTCGGCACGGCACGCGGGCGTCCAGGGATACCGCCATCAGGGCCGGACCAACGTCGCCTTCTGCGACGGTCACGCTCGATCCTGGCAAAAAGTCTACACCGAGACCGACCCGGCCGCCAAGGCCATCCTCGACGAGTACAACGCCACCGACGAAATCCAGATCGGCTTCCTCTCCGCCGACAACAACATCTACGACCTGAGATAGGCCCCGTCGCCCACGGGCCCTGCCTGTTCGGCAACGGCTTCAGGTATTCGCTTGTAGGGGCTACCCACTGTGGTTGCCCTGGTTCCGCACACATGACGGCCGATGATGCGTGTCTAATCAAGGCAGACACAGTGGTCTGCCCCTACGCATTAACCGCAGTTCGATTTGCATCCCCGCGTGGTTTTGTCTATAATGGACGCGTCGGGTGCATCATTCCGAACCTATAGCGAGAAATGGGAGGAGAGTCATGAATCGTAGCAGCAGTGACAGCGAGATATCGTTCTAACGTCGTTTTCCTTGTTCGCAGTAGCTTTGACGCTGGTCATTGCCGCTGTGTCGCTGGCCGAGGCCGGGGCCCCGCGTCCTGCATTTTCCGCCGGACAAGTCCCTGGGCACCGATCAGCGTCCAGGACGCCAATCAGTTGGGCTGGGATCGACTCGGGTTCGCACAAGGCGATGTGACGATTCCGGATGGCAAGCGAACCTGGCTCGATGTCTCGGGCGAGGCCTTCGAGAACCTCGCAGCCATCGAGAGTCTTGCGCCAGACGATCTATCGCAATTGACCTTATCCTCGGCCACGCTCTGCGATGAGGACCTCAAGCACATCCGCCATCTCACGGGCCTGCGACAGCTCACGCTGTCGGGTGCACGCGACGAGACCCCGTGTCCTTTCACGGGTCAAGGTCTCCAATACCTGAAGGATCTGAGGGAGCTTCGTAACCTGTACATCTGCAAGTCTCACATTACGGATGAGAATTTCGTCCACCTCGCTTCGCTGCCATCGCTGGAGGCTCTCATGTTCTACTACGACCCCAATGCAGGAGGGCCAGGCTTGAGACATCTCCAGGCCTGTCCCAACCTCCGGATGGTGGTGTTCTACCACACGCCCATTACAGGCAATGGTCTTGTCCACCTGGCGGGCATGGATCAGTTGGAGGTGCTGGGTCTTCAGCGTACGAAGATCACGGAGGACGACCTGGCCTTTCTGAAAGACATGAAGCACCTCAAAGACCTGACGCTCTCGGAGAACATCGGAGACACGGGTTTGGAGCACGTCGCCTCCCTGGTCGGATTGGAGCAACTCCGCTGCGACGGCACGAATGTCAGCGATGAATTCCTCAGTCGTCTGCAACATTTCACGAAACTGCGGCGTTTGGAGATCCAACGGCACCACCTCGACGAAAAGACGGGCGCGTTTCTTCAAGAAGTCCCCAACCTGGAAGAACTGATCCTCCATCTCCATCGACTGGACGACAAGGAGACCCGATTCCTTCCAGAACTGCCGCACCTGGTTGGAATCTATGCCTTCTCGCAATCGATTACCGATGCCGGCCTGGCGAACTTCAAAGGCTTGCGAGACTTGAGGGATCTGAGGCTGGAGGGCATGCCCATTACCGACGCGGGTCTGGCTTATCTGTCCGAACTGACCTCACTGCAAAGGCTGTTCCTCGACAACACAAAGGTCACGGATGCGGGTCTCGTCCATCTGACGGACCTGACTTCACTCGACTCGCTCTACCTCTCGGACACCGCTATTACAGGCGCAGGGTTGGACCGACTCAGCCATCTGCCGAAGCTGAAGAGGTTGGTCCTGAGCAAATGTCCCATCGAGAACACCGCCATTCAGAAGTTGGCGGGTATGAGTTCGCTGAATTATCTTGGAATTCAACGCACGTACATCGACGAAGAAGGGTCTGGAGCAACTCAAGGAAGCCTTGCCGCACTGCGAGATAGGCTGGACGATCCCGCGTGTAAAGATGGGCGAGCAGGCTCCCGAGATTGCGTCAGTCGAGTTCATCCAGGCGCCGTCGGACGCCGTGGCAACATGGGACGCGCTGAAGGGCAACGTCGTGGTCGTGGAGTTCTGGGCGACGTGGTGCGGCCCGTGCGTGCAATCGATCCCCCATCTGAATGAACTCGTCGATCACTTCCAGGACCAGCCCGTGCGGTTCATCTCCGTCACGGACGAGGAGGAGACAAAGGTGAAGGCATTCCTGCGGGACCACACGCTCAAACCCTGGGTCGCCATCGACCCGGAGGGCGCGGTGATCAAGGCCTACAGGATTCAGTTCATCCCCCGCCTCGCGCTGGTGGATCGAAACGGCAACGTCCGCAAGTGGTGCCACACGTCGGAGCTGACCGAGGCCGACATCCAGGCCCTGCTTGACGAATAAACGGCGGTGATTGGACGCGGGAATGGTTCGTTCACTGAGATGGTGTCATGGATACGGCGGCACTCCAACACAGACTTGATCGGGCGAACTGCGGGACCCGGCTCATCTGGCATGGGATCAATCAAGTGCTCTGGCCCCCGGTGTGTTTCTGCTGCGGGGGACATGCCCGGCCCGACAACAGCGGGTTGTGTCCGGATTGTTGGGATCAACTGCTGACCCATACGGCGGGCGAGTACTGCCCACGATGCGGGTGCAACGCGACGCGGTTTGGCCTGGCGGGCGGAGCGTGTCCAAACTGCGTGGCACTGGACGTGCAATTCGACGGGATGGCGCGAGTGGGCGTGTACGCCGAGACGCTGCGAAGGCTGATCCTGATGTTCAAACACGACCGGACCGAACTCGAAGCCCTGCTCGGAACGCTGGCGGACGCCGCCTTTCAGGGAAGCGGCTTCTATGAAGGGATTGACCTGCTCATCCCGGTTCCGCTCCACTGGACCCGACGATTGTATCGAGGCTACAACCAATCGCATCGAATCGCGAAGCGGTTGACACATCCGACCGCGGAGATTTGCACGGACCTCGTTCGCACCCGCCGGACCAGGGCCCAATCCGTCGCAGCCACACCGACCGCCAGACAGCGAAACGTCAAGAACGCCTTCGCCGTCAGGCCCGACCACCGCTTCTGCGGGCAAGACCGTCTGCCTCGTCGACGATATCAAGACCACCGGCGCCATGCTCAACGAGTGCGCCCGCACGTTGAAGGAAGCCGGTGCCGGGAAAGTATACGCCCTCGTTCTGGCTGTCGCCGGACAAGACCTTGGCTAAAGGCCTGTGTCACGTTATCCTGGAACATGCGTGGCAGCCTCAAACACGCCATCCTCAAACGCTGGTGTGTTTGAGGCTGCCATGCGGACTGCATGACACGGTCCAACGTGCGATGCCTCAAGTGACTGAGAAAGGACGCCCATGCTGACTGCGACTGTACTGACCGTCATGACGATGCTGGTTGCCGCCCCGCCCGCTTACACGGGCCAGCTCGACAGCGATTGGCTGGTGACGCCCGTTCGCAGGCCCGTCACCGTCGAGAAGAGCGAGGATGGCCGAGAGGTCGTGATGGACAACGGCCTGATCCGCCGGACGTTTCGCCTCAAGCCCGGGGTCGCCACGGTCGCCCTCGACAATCTGATGACCGGAGAATCGATGCTGCGAGGCGTCAAGCCCGAGGCCCGCCTGACCATCGACGGAATCCCCTTCAATATCGGCGGACTCCAGGGCCAGCCCGACTACGCCTATCTGCTCGACGAATGGAAAGATGACCTGACGGCCGATCCGAACGCATGGCAGCTCGTCAGTTGCATGATCGAGAAGACGCACGCCCCGTTTCCCTGGAGGCGCGTGCGTCATTGCGCCGACCTGCCCTGGCCCCCGCCCGGCGCGTTGCTGGCCATGTCGTACAGAATCCCCGACAAGACGAGAAGAGCCCTGGGCCCCGACCATAGACATCTCGACAAGGTGATGGTGCAGATCAACTACGAGATGTACCAGGGCATCCCGCTGATGTGCAAATGGCTGACGATCCACAATGGCTCGGACCGGGTCATTCGCCTCAACAGCTTCACCAGCGAGATCCTGGCGATGGTCGAATACGAATCGCACGTGGAGAACTACCACCGCTGGAATCTGCCCAACATCCACGTCGAGAGCGACTACGCCTATGGTGGCATGAACGGACTCGTCGCGAATCACACCACCTTCTGGGAGCGCGACCCCGACTATCAGACGCAGGTGAGCTACCCGCGCGAGAACCCCTGCCTGCTGGAGTCACGCCCCCCCATCGGCCCCGACGTGGCCATCCTCCCGCATCAGAGCTTCCTTTCGTTCCGCACCTACGAGCTGATCTTCGACAGCACCGAGCGCGAGCGCAAGGGCCTGACTATGCGGCGGATGTACCGCACGATCGCGCCGTGGATCACCGAGAACCCGATCATGATGCACGTGCGCCAGGCCGACCCGAACTCGGTGCGTCTGGCGGTCGATCAGTGCGCTGAGGTCGGCTTCGAGATGGTCATCATGACCTTTGGCAGCGGGTTCAATCTCGAGAATGAAGACCCCGCCTATCTGGGCCAGATGAAGGAACTGGCCGACTACGCCCACAGCAAGGGCATCGAAATCGGAGGTTACTCACTGCTTTCGAGCAGGCGGATCAGCGACCGCGATGACGTGATCGATGTCAATACCGGTGAACCGGGCGGCGCCAAGTTCGGAAACGCTCCCTGCCTGGGCAGCGAGTGGGGCTTGAACTACTTCCGCAAGCTCTACGCCTTTTACGACAAGACCGGCTTCGATCTGCTCGAACACGATGGGTCGTACCCGGGCGACACCTGCGCCTCGACGCGCCATCCGGGGCACCAAGGCTATGACGATTCGCAGTGGGCCCAGTGGAAGACGATCACGGACTTCTACAAGTGGTGCCGGGGTCACGGCGTCTATCTCAACGTCCCAGACTTCTACTACCTGACCGGCTCGACGAAGTGCGCCATGGGCTATCGCGAGACGAATTGGTCGCTGCCGAGGGCCCAACAGATCCTCCACGGCAGGCAAAACATCTACGACGGGACCTGGACGAAGACACCGAGTATGGGCTGGATGTTCGTCCCGCTGACGGAATATCACGGGGGCGGCGCCGCCGCGACGATCGAACCGCTTTGCGACCACCTCGACGCCTACGAAGCGCACCTGGCCAACAACTTCGGCGCGGGCGTCCAGGCCTGCTATCGTGGCCCGAGGTTGTATGACTCGGACGAGACGAAAGCGGTGGTCAAGAAATGGGTGGACTTCTTCAAGCGCTACCGTGACATCCTCGAATCGGACATCATCCACGTGCGCCGCGCCGACGGGCGGGACATCGACTGCATGCTGCACGTCAATCCGCAACTGAAGATCAAAGGTCTCGCGATGATCTACAACCCGCTCGACCATGCGGTCGAACGAAAGCTGAAGCTGCCCCTCTACTACACGGGCCTGACCGACACCGCCCACATCCGCGAAAAGGAAGGTGAGCCCAAGGCCTACCAACTCGACCGCCAGTACAACGTCACCGTCCCAATCCGCGTGGAACCGTCCGGCGTCACCTGGCTGGTCATCGAATAGACGCCGACACGGCCACCGGACACAGGTCGGCATAGGTAACTATCGAGCTGGCTCCCCGCCGGGGTGCGGCAGATCGCGCAAGGCTTTCAGGGCGAAATCCTCCGCCGTCACCATGCGATCGCGGTCCGCGACAATGAGCCACGGCAGCCACGAAACCGGGAACCCCCACCCCCGCAGACACTCGTCGCTATCTGGCAGTCTGCCAGACGGAAAAGGCAGATCCGTCTGTCGCAGGGAGTCACAGACCAACCAGTCACCGTCGACGGGAACGCGCACGGCCAGCACCGCGAAGCCATGCTGCGCGAGTTCCGGCGTCATGTAGATCAGCTTCTGGATGAAATGACGGCTACGCTGCGTGTCTTCCCGCCAGAAGCAAAGCAGGATTTCCTTCCCCCGTAGGTCATTCTCGTCGATGTCAAGTTGCAGGGCGTCCAGAGCAGGGAGAGGTTTTCCTCGGAGCGACCAGGGGCCCGGACCGGGCGGCCCGCACACGGCAAGCCAGGGCTCCACCACAATCTTCACCGGTCCACCCGGCACGAATCCGTCAGCGCGTCCCAGGAATGCCAGCGAACCGTCTTCGTCTTCGACGGATGCCTTCAGCTCAACCCGTCCAGGACAGGCACCATCTATCGCGAACAGGCCTTCCACGTCTGATTTCGAGTCGGCTTCATGATTGGGCTGGCCCGGCCCGGTCAGGCGGACAGTCGCACCGCGAACAGGCCTGTCGTTGGCATCGACGACGCGACCCGAGACAGACAGATTGGCCTGGGCCAGCTTGATATCCCCCAGATCGACACACGACGTCCGGGCGTCCCAGATCCCGAATTCCCGTCTCGCGATGCCGTACCCTTCGGCCCGAATCGCCAGCTCGTAGAAGCATCCACGCGGCACCGTCTTGATCTGGAACACTCCCTGGGCATTCGTCCGAATCCTGAGATCATCGGCACAGGCGCCCAGGTAGGCGCCCCAGGAGTCGTCGCACAATACCGCAACGACGCGTGCCCCAGCGATGGGCTCGCCGTCGGGGCTTGTCACTCGGCCGATCACCGTGACCGCCCTGGCAAGCGTGATGTCTGTCGTCTGATCGACACCGGAGGGAACCGCCACCGCCGCCGCAAGATCGCGTTCCGGATCGCGCACGAATAAACGGCAGTTCTGTCGGTACTTGGCCAGAGACAGCATATGATTGGAGGAATAGGCGATCGTATAACGGCCCGCACTGTCTGTGGTGCCGCGACCACCAACCAGAAGGTTCACAGGGACGTTCGCCACCGGCGTTCCATCGGGCCGACGCACGATGCCATCGATTTCAATGCGATCTTCGTTCGGATCGGGCTCGATCCTCATGTCCCGTCCGGCTGTCGATGGCACGGCCGTCGTCCGTGTCGCGGTGGTGAGGTAGAGTTGGCGAATCTCCGCTGCCGAAAGGGGGCGTGCGTGAAGACGCACTTCGTCGATGATCCCGTGGAAGTATTCTCCGCCGAAAGCTTCTCCTCCGATTTTCCCGGAGCAGTTGAATCTCGAACTGAAGTCACATACGAGGTCACCTTCCAGTTCACCATTGACATAGATGCAGGCCTTGTGGTCGTCGTCTCGCGTAACGACCACGAACACCCAGTCGCCGGAGCGGACGTCGCTATGCCCTTCCACGCCCTGCTTGACGTTCTGCCAACCGTAGTGGACGTGCCCGTTAGGCAGAATGCTGACAGCATAGGACTGGGCCTCGAAGCTCACGATCGACTGCCACCGCTCTCGCATGTCGTTCGTCTTGATCCAGGTGCTGAGCGTGAAGACCTCGGTCTGCGTATCCGGATGGTCTCCGATATCGATGTAGTCGCCCTCTCCATTGAAGGCCATGGCCCTTCCGACCTTGCCGCTCGATACGTACGTCCCGCTTCGGATCTGCCCATGGTTACCACGGCCGGAACAATCCGTCACCCGGCGTCCCTGGTCGTCGTCGAATGAATAATGGAGGACCACTCTGTCGAGAATGCCGTCCGCCGACTCGCTCGAATGCTCCCCCTGGGCCAGTCCTCTCCAACTCAGCAACACCGCCAAAAGCATAGCAGCACAAAGCAGACGAATGGCGGCTTCCCTTCCGGTTCTGGCGACCATAGGCTCCCTCGCTTCTGAGATCCGCTAAAGCCATACAGCGCGTCTTGCGGCCAAGCACGACCTCATGCACCAGGCCGGTCCCCGATCCGCGCCCACTATAGCTTAGACGGACCAGATCGCTGTTTGTTCCGGACCTTCGCCCTGAATGCCACAATCTTTTCGCAATTGACCGTCTCGCGTTGGTCTGCCGCGTTACCTGGCGATCTTGCGAGGGTCAAAGGCGCTGGTACTTGATGACGGCGCGGTAGATGCCGTTGATGCGTTTGCCTTCGACCACGGTGGGCGAGTACTTCTCGTTTCGCGGCTGGAGGCGGATCTGATCGTCGGACTCGAAGAACACCCGCTTGAACGTCGTCTCGTGAGGCAGCGTGAAGCGGATGAAGCAGTCGTCGCCATTGTGGACTTCGGACGCAGGCGAGAAGATCACGATGTCGCCCTCGACGAACTTCGGTTCCATCGAGTCGCCCACGACGCGGACGGCGAACGCATTCGGGTCGTGCAGGTCGGGACAGCGGACGTAATCGTCGGCAATGCCCACCGGATAATCCAGGTCGTTGAACTCGGCCGGATAACCCGCCGTGACCTTGTTGATCACCGGAACGAGCCGGCCCGCCGCCAGCGGCCGCTTGCCCTCTTCGACGTTCAGGTCGACCTTGGTCAGCATGGCCTTGAGCTCCTTGCCGCCCCGCTTCTTGTCCACAAGCTTCTTGATCACCTGGCGGAGCTTCTGGTTCTCGGCCTCGCGCGACTCGTACTCCTGCCGCACATCCGAAGGCATCCGTTCGAGGTGGGCGATGTGCAACAGCAGCCCGGTCTCGAACTTCAGTACGCGTTCGAGCTTCGTCAGCAGTTCGTCGCTGGGCGGGTTCTTGACTTTGCCCGTCTCAATCGTCGACAGGTAGGGCTTGGAGAAGTTCACGC
>CAVSCO010000062.1:0-21395 GCA_963726475.1 uncultured Phycisphaerae bacterium
CAATCGCTATAGAGATCGCACGTCTTATAACGCACCGTTCGCACGGCGGACCCACTGCCCCATGCCAACGCCCGGAAACCTCACGCGTGCGACTCCCTTCGTATCTCGTCGCTCGTGCCCCGTAGGGGCGATGCATGCATCGCCCAACCCGCGTAGGCTGGGCACCGCCCACCAATTCCGCTTCGTGGCGACGTCGTAGAAGGGTGGAAGCGTAAACGCACTGCATCAGGCACCGTAGGGCGAGCGTCCCCGCTCGCCACCCTCCGGAAGGTGCTAGTTCCTGGTCTGATGGCACTTCCTACACAGTAGCTGGCAATTCTCGACCGAATAGACTTCGTCACCGTCTTTCCTGTGGATCTCGACGCCTTTGAGTGTACTGAACGTCCTGCCGCATCCTTGACAAGCTCTTACGCCCGAATCCCACAGTGCTCTCTTGATCGGCCTTTTCTCTCGGATCTCCTCCTGCATCAGTCTCGCATACACCCACCGGCGGAGTTTGAAACGCAACCGCACGTCGTCTCTGGCCGCGAGTTCGATATCGAGCCGTGCACGCTCCAGTATCTTGTCGCCGATCGGTTTGATTCTATCATTCTCCGGCGTTCGGCGGCATCTTGCTTTCTTCCGCAGGTTTGCCCTGATCTCCTCGGAAAACGCATCTCTGTATCGCCCTTTCTCGCTGGTAATATGGCTGCGATAGTAGGCCCAGTGCGATGGATTCCACTTGGACTCGGGAAAATGCTCCAGCACCGCCTTGGTTACGGCCTCGTAGTCGGCCGTCCCGTTTGTCTGGCGAATGATGTCAAAGACGACATCTTTGATCGTCCTGTAAGCTCCTGTCTTCATCGCTGTCCCTTCCAGCACATCCAGTGCGAATCCCTCCCCGAAATCTCAGTCTCCCCATGACATCGGAGCCACTTAGAAAATGGGGGCTGTCCCTTGGGCCCATACGGCAGGATAAGTCGCACGAGCAGGTTCTCATCGCCCTGTGTCTTTTCGACCTGACGACTTTCTTCTTCTTCTTCTTCTTTGGATAGATCACTCTTGATTCTAAGTGCGTGGCCGGAATGACTTGTGCAAACGGAGACGGTACCATTTGATACGAGTCCGGTCTAAACGTAATCGATGCAGGCCTGGAACGACTGCTGAACAGGTGAAGCTTTCGCTTGGCTCTTGTCATGGCAACATAGAAGAGCCGAGCCTGCTCTTGGAGATCGTGATCTGGACGGGGCATCAGTCCATCGGTCACACCTACAACAAAGACTACATGACCTTCTAGACCCTTCGAGCTTGGCATGTTATAAGACTCGATAGGAGGTCTTGGTGCAATTACCCCGTCGTCAAATGCCTCTTTTCGCCACTCCTTTATCTCGCCGATCATGCCGTTTGCATTTCCACCAGGCGCAAGCAGTAAGCCAGCCTTCTCCAGGAACTCAGCGAGGTAGGCGCGTTTGCCACCGTGTTCGTTGACAAGCGCATCCGGTCAAGGCAATTCGTCTTCAATTCTCTGCAAAAGGCTGTGATCTGAGATGCAACCTCTGCTTGTGCAATGGCCATGGATAGCGACGTGTCGGATTCACATTGATCCCAGAGAGTGGCCACAAGATTCGATGCTTCTACACGCTTTTCGGCTAGCGTTGCGTTCCCACTGATGGAAGACTTCACAAGATCATTATGGTTACGGATGATAAGATCAACGACATAGCGCAACGACAGACTGTCATCGGGCTTTCTGCCCAGTCCGCAAGAAGTGCGAATCTGACTATTCCGTCATGTGCGGGGGCCGTCTTGTATCGGTATGATATCCCTTTCTTGCGCAAACCGTCTCGAATAGACGACAAGTACTTTGAATTTGGTATGATGATGATTACGCGATCTTCTACATCTAAGGACTGGATTTCATCTGCTATGATGTTAGCCTCCCACGAGTCCGAAGGCACGTCCCAGAAAGGTGATCTTCTCGCACTCCGCCATGGTGTCCGCGAAGGTCGGCTTGGGTTTGGGCACACTCTCGGGGTAGAATTTGTCTATGACGGCTCTTGCGCCACGAAGAATGTGTTCTGGGCAACGCCAGCTCTTGGAAAGGCGTCCGATTTGAATCTGCTCTGCAAAGTGGGAGGAGAAGTTCTGGATGTAGTTTGGCGTGCCTCCACGAAACGAGTATATGCTCTGGTCGTCGTCACCAACAACGAATAGGCCATCGGTCTGCCCCTCACTCAGGAGGCTTATCAGTCTGAATTGGGCATGGTTTATATCCTGGTATTCGTCTACGAGAAGGTACCGTGCTTGTGAACGCCAGCAATTTGAGAATTCCTCGTGTTCTTCGAGAAGCTGACACGCCAGCAGAATCTGATCGTCATAGTCTATTGCCGAGCATTTCCTCAGTATCTCGACATACTTCGCGCATACTTGGCACTCTGCTTTCGAAGTGTCGCGATCGCACGTGCCGCACCGCCGACACCGATCTGTACCGTCTGAAAGCTCTCTCTTGCCAGTCGCAATGAATGCGGCATCTTGCAGGAGGACTTCCCTGATGTGGGGGTCAGTGAGGACTCTGTAGTCTGAAGGCAGGCCAAACCTCTCCGGCCAGACCCGATGATTGCGTTGCCGAGGCTGTGCATCGTGGTAATGATAGCCGGTTGGCTCTCTGCTGCTAGACCAACATCGGATTCGCGCAGACGCTCGCGCCCATGTTCTTCGCAGCGGCGGTTGTGAAGGTGACGATGCAAATCTCCGTCAGAAGCGCTCCACGGGAATCGATGAGGAATTTGACCCTGTGCAAGTTGATAGGTCTTTCCGGTGCCCGGTCCAGCCAGAACAAAACGGGGCCAGGGAATTGCCTGTACGATTCCAGCGGTTCTTCAATATCGATGATCTTGGCCATGTTTAGCTCCGACGAGTATTTCATGCATGGGCTGCCCGGAATCATTGGCCCCCTGGAAACTCGCTCAGTCGCCTGCTATTTGGCCAGGTCGATGATCCCGAAGGTGCCGAGGGCGCCGCCGGTGAAGACGGGCAGGCCGAGGAGGATGTAGAAGATGCGGGCGCCGGTCCGCGTGAGGACCGTGACCATGAAGCGGGCCTTGCGGCGTTCATGAACCAATCCCAATCGCAGATGCCTCCGGCGGCCGCAAACGCGCCCCCGCCATGAACAACAGTCCCAAAGGATTCATCCTCTCAGTCCTCTCAAGCCGCCTAAGCCGGCGGCGTTGGGCTAGTTGCCTCACCCCCTAACGCTCTCCGCCTTTGAGAGGAGGCGGAGCAGCGGCCCGACTATCGTTTGGTGGCCCGTCTGCCTGTTTGAACAGCGCCGTGACGATGATTCCCACATACGCGCCCAAGGCAGTCTCCCCAAGTCCGATCAGAGTGATGAGATTGTCATGTGCCAATGAGCCGAACGCCTTCCAAGAAATCACGCACACCATGTAGGCCACGAATGAGCCGTACACTGCTACCATCCCCATGACTGGAATCCCTTCCAACGTGGTGGGGTTCGATTGTGAGTCAGATGGTTGCACGAGGTGCTTGATGGCAGCGGCGGTGTAAGTTCCGAATAACGGCAGTAGCACAGACGCTACCATACCGAACTCCTCTAATTCGAAGTACTCTGCCATCGTAAGAATGAGGAGGTAGAAGAAGAGAATAATGTGCGCGGCAATGAGTGCCAGTCCAAAGTAGCAGCGGAATTTCGCCCGGTTCACGGTAGTTCACTCCTCGACAGCTCTGACTCCAGATGCACACGCAACTTGCGTGCAAATTCGTATAGCGATTGTGAGTGCCTGCTTGTTTGTATGTCTTTGTACCCTGTGATAGATGATGGCATCGACCCGCTTGTTGCGTAGAATGCATCAATTTCCAGTGAGACCTCACATCGGCTTGTTACTTGCTCGGATGGGGCGGGCACCTGGGTGTGTCCGCTGTTATGTGTGTTTGGCAGACGTCCGACTTTGCCCTCGCCCGACGAACCCATCGCGACGTCGTCCAGGGTAGTTGCACTTCCGTCTGGGGTGTGTGTCACCGTATAGACGTATATGCTGACTTCAACCGCTTCCCACCATCGTTGTCCTCTAAGGACAACG
The DNA here is from genome assembly GCA_963726475.1 of uncultured Phycisphaerae bacterium. Taxonomy (GTDB): domain Bacteria; phylum Planctomycetota; class Phycisphaerae; order Sedimentisphaerales; family Anaerobacaceae; genus Anaerobaca. The sequence continues at coordinate 4,077 of CAVSCO010000062.1, forward strand.
CCCTTTATGTGTTCGACGCGTACTTTCGCGTGGTTATACCCGTGCGCAAGACTCGTGAAATAGGCTTTGCATCGCTCGCCGTTGAGGCGTTTGATATAATCCTCAACAAGAGGTAATATGTCGTCTGTTGCGGACGGCATCGGCACTGTCTCAACGCGCGTTGTTCCCCTACGCTAAGGTACACGACTCTCTGCGACGGCAGCGTCAACAGTTCTCGGACCAACGTTGGCATGGCCCAGCATTGCGTTTTGATCTCCGTCCGCGAAGCTCCAGTCTCGTGGGTGCTTCGGCATGAAGCGATGAGCAAAGCTAAGATCCCTACCGCAAGCGCTGTTCTCATACGCATGCTGTGATCCTCCTTCAAACAAGCGAATCATCAAGTACATGAGTTCCTCAGGGCAAGCTGTGGCCTGCTGCCATTCCGGAATCAGATGAACGAATGCCATTCGTCTTTCTCTAACTTGCAATGCCTTTGACCATCGCATGAGAAGTCGCCGTACGCCTCGTCCATTGGCTACCTGGGAAGGCGGTGGCGCATACCACAATTTCGCAGAGCAATCCGCCGCCACTTCGTCGACCGCGCTATCTCCGCTGTGCAGTTGGAAGTCTGCGGCAGCCAACACTGCGCCCGAGGTTCGCCAATGCCTGACGTTCCATCATCGATTCTGTGGTGTCTCATCAAGGGTGCTTTCGCCTGGCTGGATATCGGCTGGACCGGCGGGACAGATAACAAAAAACAGAGAAAAGAATGCAGTCAGAGCATCGGCCGCAGAAGGGCAGAGAGAGGAGGGCGAGCGTATCTCGTCGCTCGTATCTCGTATCTCGCAAGAGGCAGCCGTGCCGTGTGATCCGTGGCCCGGGGCGGTAGAAGGGTAGATGGGGAAAAACCGTCGCTCCCCTCGACTTCGCTCGGAGCCCGCCCTGAGCGCAGTCGAATGGGGCAGGCTTCGCTCGTATCTCGTGTCTCGCAGTGCGTTGTGCGTGCTGCGTATCGCACCGCCGTTGAGCCCAAGCCGGGGATCGTCGTCCGGGCGAGGCATGCCTCGCCCCTACCGGGTTACGAGTCACGAGTCACGGGTCACGGGCCACGGGTCGCGGTTGACGAGATACGAGATACCAGATACGAGATACGAACTGCGTTCGTCTACTTCGTAGACGAGAACGCCTTGAGCAGACTGGTGGTGGTGTAGGCGTTGTCGGAATCGAAGTTGGTGACGGTGACGTCCTTGACGAAGTGCTTGACGGACGGGTGGTACCAGTAGTCCATCTTGCTCTTGGTGGTCGGGGCGATGGCGGTCGTGGTGGTGGTGAGAATGGTGATGTGCCGGCAGTTTTCGAAGCGGCCGGCCGGGACGGTGACGGTCTCGTCGGGCAGACGCCTGGCGACGTACTCGATCGTGAGGGTGAACATACTGAAGTCGACCTTGCACTTGATGGTCTTCTGCTCGCCCACCTCGAGTTGCCAGAGGGCGGGGACGGGGGGATCGAAGCGGAAGCTGCCCATCCCCTGGACGTCGATCTGATGGATCAGGTCGTTGGCGTCGACGTACGCGATCGTCGGGTTGGGGTCGGCGGTGCCCCAGACGTTCCTGAGCAGGGTGCGCTTCTCGTCGCCTTCGCCCCGGATGGCGGTGACTTCGGTCGTCCGGTCGCCCTGGATTTTGGCGGACGGATCGGCGTAGGGTCGCGGGCCCTCGTTTCGGTACGTCCACTTGTCGCCCACCTTCCAGTCGGCGGCCCGGGCGGTTCCGACGAGGACAACGAATGCGACGAAAACGACGGCGACGTGACTGGCTCTACGCATGGCGACGCTCCTTTTCTATTCCTGCCGGCGGCGGCCGAGTTGCTGCAGCCCGGGCTCGCGATGAGCCGGACTTCGATGGCACCAGGATAAGGGCGGCGGGGGGCCGAGTTCAAGCACATCATCTCGTGCGGGCGGTTTTTCTGGCCAGGGCCGGAGCGATCCTTTATGATGGCGGGCCGAAAGCTGATATTGGGGTGATTGCTAAGGAAGGAGCCGCGATGGTGAACCGGAACACATCTCGACGAGCGTTTCTCAAATCGACCGCGATCGGTCTCGGCGCGCTGGCGTGCGGCCGGATGCCGGCCCGAGCGGCGACGCAGACCAGGCGGCCCAACATCATCTTCCTGCTGACCGACGACCAGCGGTGGGACACGATGGGCTGTGCGGGCAATCCCATCATCCAGACGCCCAACATGGACGCGATGGCTGCCGATGGCGTGCGGTTCACGAATGCGTTCGTGACGACGTCGATCTGCTGTTCGAGCCGGGCCAGCGTCTTCTCGGGCCAGTACGTCCGCCGGCACGGAATCGAAGACTTCGCGACGCCGTTCTCCGACGCCGCCTGGGCCCAGACCTACCCGGCCCAGCTCAAGAAGGCCGGCTATCGCCTCGGCCTGGTCGGCAAGTACGGCGTCGGCCGCGACCGCGACTTCCACAAAGACACGTTCGACTACTGGAAGGGCATCGCCGGCCAGCCCGTCTACGAGCAGAAGGACGAGCAGGGCCACTACAAGCACCTGACGCGGATCATGGGCGAGCAGTCGATCGAGTTTCTGCAAGGCTGCTCGGCCGACCAGCCGTTCTGCCTGTCGGTCAGCTTCAAGGCCCCGCACGTGCAGGACGCCGACCCTCGCCAGTTCATCTACGACCCGGCGTACAAAGACCTCTACAAGGACGACGTCATCCCCGTCCCCGAGACGGCCTCGCCCGAGCACTTCGCGACGCTGCCCGCCTTCCTTCGCGACGACAAGACAACCGCCCGCGTCCGCTGGAAGATGCGATTCGCCACGCCCGAGGCCTACCAGGAGTCGGTCAAAGGCTACTACCGCCTGATCACGGGCGTCGACGTGGTAATCGGCAAGATCCGCGAGGAGCTCGACCGCCTGGGCCAGGCCGACAACACCGTCATCATGCTGCTGGGCGACAACGGGTTCTTCCTGGCCGAGCACGGCTTCGCAGGCAAGTGGTATGGCTACGAGGAATCGATCCGCGTGCCGCTGCTCATCTACGACCCGCGCCTGCCCGCATCGTGCCAAGGACTTGTCGCCCCGCAGATCGCCCTGAACATCGATATCGCCCCCACGATTCTCTCGCTGGCGGGCATCGAGCCTCCGTCGGGCATGCAGGGAGTCGATCTCTCGCCTCTGGCGCGAGGCGAAACGGGTCTGTCCCGCAGCGACTTCTTCTACGAGCACCTGTTCGTCAACCGCCCGGGCGGCAAGGGCCCCAACCTGATCCCCCAGAGCGAGGGCGTGGTCTCGCTGCGATACAAATACCTGCGATATATCGAGCAGAAACCGGTCTACGAGGAGCTGTTCGATCTCGAAAGCGACCCGCACGAGGAGCGGAATCTGGCCGGCGAGCCCGGTTCGCAGGCCCTTCTGGAGGCCATGCGGGCCCGCTGGACCGAGCTTCGGAAGGCCTGTGGCCGATAAGTCTTTGTGAGAAAAATCACATTATTTCTTTGTGTGGTTGACATTCAGTGGGTGGCGTTGTAGTATTTCGCGTCCTTGAGTTGCGAATGCGGCAATGCCCCAGCCTCATGAGATCGATGTTGGTCTCATGAGAGGACCGCTCTCGCCGGCCGCCCGGCGGGCGTGATTTCAAGGTATTTGCAGGTTAGATAGAGGTTTTTACGATGGCAAAGGACAAGATTACCGTAGTTGGGGCCGGTAACGTTGGGGCGACCACGGCTCATATCGCCGCCACGAGGCGACTGGGTGAGATCGTTCTGCTGGATATCGTCGAGGGCCTGGCGAAAGGCAAAGCCCTGGACATGGCCGAGGCCAGCGGCGTTTTCGGCTCCGAGCAGCGTATCACCGGCACGACCGACTGGGCCGCGGCCGACGGCAGCAACGTGGTCATCGTCACCAGCGGGGTCCCGCGCAAGCCCGGCATGAGCCGCGACGATTTGCTCGCGACCAACGCCAACATCGTCAAATCCGTCAGCAAACAGATCGCGGCCCATTGCCCCGACGCGTTCGTCATCGTCGTCTGCAATCCGCTCGACGCCATGGTTCACGCGGTCGCCAAGACGACGGGGTTCCCCTCGCAGCGCATCGTCGGCATGGCCGGCGCGCTGGATTCGGCGCGATACAGTTACTTCCTTGCCAGCGAGTTGAACGTCTGTGTGGATGACATCCAGTGTGTGCTTATGGGTGGCCACGGAGATGACATGGTTCCCTTGCCCAGATTCACATCCGTCCGCGGCATCCCCATCGCGCAATTCCTCGACGACGCCAAGATCGCTGCACATCGTCGAGCGCACGCGCAAGGGAGGCATCGAGGTGGTGAACCTGCTCGGCTACAGCGCCTACTACGCTCCGGCGGCCGGTGCGGTGAAAATGGCCGAAGGCATTCTCAGAGATACCAGAGGGATTATTTCATGTTCTGCTTATTGCGATGACGAATACGGAGTGGGTGGGTATTACGTCGGTGTCCCGGCCATGCTCGGTCGACAGGGCGTCGAGCGCGTCATCGAACTGGACCTGAACGATTCGGAGAAGGCGCAATTCGCCGAATCACTGGCCCACGTCAAAGCCTTGGTCGCAGATGTCGACAAGATTCTGTGAACTCCGGTCCAAATGGGGATTTTTGCTTGCCACGCATAGAACGATGATTTAGACTCCCGGTTCTTTTAACGTCGCTGTGAGAAGTAGGGGTGTACCGGCACATGGAACTGATTAAGAAAATCAAGCAGGCCGAAGCGGAGGCGCAGCAGATCGTCGAGCAGGCGAACGCCGACGCGATCAAGACCGCCGAAGAGGCGCGCAAGAGCCGCGCGAACGCTCAGGCGGAAGCCGAGCAGGAGCGAAGGAAGGCCATTGACGAGGCGGTCGCGAAGGCCAAAGGCGAAGGCGAGACCGAAGCGGCCAACCTCAAAGCCGAGGCCGACGGCCGGCGTCAGGGCGCTCCGCCAGCAAACCGAAGCCAAGATCGACGCTGCCGTAAACAGGGTCGTCAGTTACCTGAGAGGCTAAGCATGCCCCTTGTAAAGATGGCAAAAGTGCTGATCGTCTGTCACCGCTCGCAGGCGGCGGATCTGCTGGAAGCCGTCCAGCAGGCGGGCATCGTCGAGATTCTCGATGCCCAGCGGGCCATGCTCAGCAAGCAATGGCCTGAACTGCAAGCGGAAGGGCGACGGCCACGAGACATGGAGGAAACCCACAACCGGCTCGAACGCGCCGTCGGGTTTCTCCGTCCATACGAGAAAGAAAAGAGAACGAGTCTCTTCCAGCCCCTGGTCCAGGTAGGCCAGCAGCGCTACACCGAGGTGGTCTCCGGTCGGGACGCCTTGGAGTTGCTGGATCAGACCGAGCAGGTGTCGAGCGGGATGGATCGACTCGCCAATGAGTGTGAGAACCTTCAGGCGATGCTGGAGATGCTCAGCCCCTGGCAGGGACTGGAGACGCCCGTCGAAGAGATCGGCCGGCTCCATCGTGTCACCTGCTGGACGGGATTGATCCCGACACAATACGTCGGCCAGGCCAACGAGAAAGTCGCCGAACTGGGCGCGACGCTTCAGATGGTCGGTGCGGCGGGCAACCGCCAGGCCTGCCTGATCGTGGCACTGAACGAGCGAGCCGAAGAGATTCAGAAGACCCTCCGCTCCGTGGAATTCGAGGCGGTCAGCTTCGAAGGCATGCACGGAACGGTCAGCGAGCTGATCGCGGAACACAACCAGCGGCTCAGTGCGGCACGCCAGGAACTCGAGCAGCAGAAGGCGAAGGCGCAGTCGCTGTCGGGCGACCTCCTCAAATTGGAAATCCTCGACGACCACTATCGCAACGTCCTGAGTCGCGAGACGATTCGGGGTGGCGCCACCGGCCACCGGGCAAACGGTGTTCCTGGAAGGCTGGGTCCGGTCGGAAGACTACGGCAAGCTCCAAACGATCGTCGGTCGCTTCGACGCCGCCAGCGTGGGCCAGATCGACGTGGCCGAAGGCGAAGAAAAACCCGTCGAGATCGAAAACTCGCAGAGGGCGCGTCCGTTCGAGGTCATTACCCGACTCTATGGCATGCCTCATACGACGGATGTGGACCCGACACCGTTCCTGGCGCCGTTCTTTGCATTGTTCTTCGGCATCTGCCTGACCGACGCCGCCTATGGCCTCGTCATGCTCGGCTTCATGTGGTGGCTCCTGAAGAAGATCAAGGGCGATGCGAAGTTCGTCAAGATGATGCTGGTCTGCTCGGTGACGACGGTGATTGCCGGCGCGTTGACCGGGGGCTGGTGTGGTGACGCCATCCAGGTCTTTGTCCCACAGTTGAGCGGCTTCCGCAACGCGTTGATGTGGTTCGATCCGCTCCTGAGCCCGATGCACTTCTTCTATATCTCGTTGGCCCTGGGTTACTTGCAGATCATCTTCGGAATCGGCCTGGCCTTCTGGCACAAGTGGCAGCGCGGAGACAAGCGCGAAGCGATTTGCGATCACGGGACATGGTTCATCTGGCTCAACAGCTTGACGATCTTCGGACTGGCCAAGGCGGGACTCCTGCCGGCCTTCGTCGGGACGTTCTTCGGGCTCGTCGCGATCGTTCCGGCGCTCGGCATCGTGCTGTTTAGCGAACGCGAGGGGGGCTGGGGCGCCCGGATCGGCATGGGCTGCTACAACGTTTTCAGCACCGTCTTCTACGTCGGTGACGTCCTCAGCTACATTCGTCTGATGGCTTTGGGTATGGTGACGGCCGGCTTCGGCATGGCGATCAACTCCATCGTCCAGCAGGTGATGGACATGGGGATCATCGGCTACATCATGGGCGCCGTGATCTTCATCGGCGGCCATGTCTTCAACATTGCGAACTCGTGTCTGAGCGCGTTTGTGCACAGCATGCGTTTGCAGTTCGTCGAGTTCTTCACCAAGTTTCTCCAGGGCGGCGGCCGCGATTTCGCCCCGCTGAGGAAGGAATACAAACATATTCAGGTGGACGCTTCGTCCACGGACTGAGAGTCAAGACAGTGAAGCAGGATGGGCTCTGAGCCACTGCTGGGATGAGGTGGGGCTGATCCCATCCTAACGAGAGCGAAAGAAAGGGAACGTACGATGAGTCAGATCGCAATGGGAATCGCTTTTTTGGGTACAGCGTTGGCCGCTTTCATGGCGGGCATTGGTTCGGCGGTGGGCATCGGCATTGCCGGCCGCAGTGCCACGGGCGTGCTGAGTGAGAAGCCCGAACGCTACGGGCAATTGTTCCTTCAGGTGGTGCTGCCCGGAACGCAGGGCTTCTATGGCTTCGTGATTGCGTTCTTTGCCCTGAGCAAGATTCAGCTATTCCTCAACAGCGCCGACGGCCTGAATCTGGCCAACGCGCTGGCGATTCTTGCCGCCTGTCTGCCAGTGGCGTTTGCAGGCATGCTCAGCGCCATTCACCAGGGCAAGACCTGCGCCGCGGGTATCCTCATGACCGCCAAGCGGCCCGAGATGGCCGTCAAGGCCGGTGTGCTGTATGCCGCCATGGTCGAGGTCTACGCCGTGCTGGGCTTCCTGATTTCTCTGCTCGTGCTGCTCGCGATCAAGGTGCCGGCCGCCGCGGCCTAATGGTCGCCATCGACAAACGCAACTCCTTAGTAACCGGATGGTGCAGATGGAAGCAGAACAGGTCATAGAGAAGATCCTATCGGATGCCAAGACCGAGGCCGCCAAGATCGCCAAGGAAGCCGCCGACAAAGCGGCTGCCGAGCGGGCGACGCTCGAGGCGCAGTTGGGCGAGTATCGCACACAGACCGAGTCGCTCGTGGCCAAGGCCGCCGAGGACGAGAAGTCGCACATCCTGGCCGGAGCGAGAATGGAAGTCGCCCAGGAATACCTGGCCGAGAAGAGAGCCGTTCTCGAAGAGGTCTTCAAGCGGGCCCGTCAGAAACTGGCGGAATTGCCCGACGCCGACTATCGCGCCCTGATGACGCGATTGATGGTCGAGGCGGCCGAGACCGGTGAGGAAGAAGTGGTCGTCGGCGCCAACGACCAGCGCATCGACCAGGCCCTGATCAACGAGGTCAACGGCCAGCTTGCCTCCCAGCAGAAGAAGGGCAATCTGAAGCTGGCGGCCGACAAGCACAACATGGGCGGCGGGTTCGTCCTGAGGCGGGGCAAGATCAAGACCAACGTCTCACTCGGTGTCCTCGTCGACCAGGTCAGGACCGAGCTGGAAATCGAGTTGGGCAAGGAACTATTCTCCTGAATCGCCTTGAGGCGAATCGAGAAGAGCGAAAGAGATATCGACCGTGCGATCTGAAGCCACGATGTTTGAATTCCTGACGTATCCGCAGGTGGGCCCGGACGACTGGCAGTACACTGCCCAATGTGCCCAGGCGCGGGCGATGGAAATGCAGTTTCTCCCGCGTGCGGTGCTGCTGGACATGGCCAACGCGCCGGACTTTGCGTCGGCTATCGCGTCGCTCTCGGCGGGCGAATACGCCTTGCCCCAGGGCAGTACACGTTTCGACGATGTCCAGGCGATCCTGCTGGAGAAGCGAAAAGCGGTACGGGAGCAGTTCGCCGACTGGATGCTGGACGAGCGTATCGTGACGCTGTTCCAGAGCCGGATCGACTATGCGAACCTTCGCCTGGCGCTGCGCCGGGCGCTGACGGACAAGCCGGTCGGCAGCAACTACTGCGCCGAGGGCAATGTGGCGCCCGAGTTGTTCGAGCCGGTGTTCGAGGAGGAGAGCTACCATCTCTTTCCCGACTACCTGCGTGACGCGACCGAGCAGGCGGTGCTGGCCTACTACCAGAACAAGGACGTCCGCGAGATCGATTACACGATCGACCGGTGCGAGGCGGAGTACCAGATCGCCAGCGCCAAAGCGATTGGGCACGTGTTCCTGATCAACCTGTTTCGGATGCGGATCGATCTGACGAACCTTCGCACGATGTTGCGGCTCAAGTTCCGTGATGCCGACCCGCGTGGCGCAGTTCCTGCCTGATGGTTTCATCGAGCTGGATCGTTTGCGACAGGCCCATGAGCATGCGTACGAGGCTCTGGGGCAGTTGTTTTTCGCGACGCCTTATGCCCGGCTCATCGAACAGGGAGCGGGCTACGTTGCGTCGCACGAGTCGTTCCTGAAGATCGAGCAGCAATGCGAGGAGTATATGGCGGGGTACCTCAAGTCGACCTCGCAGGTCACGGCCGGGCCGCAGCCGATCATCGCATTCCTCCTGGGCAAAGAACAGGAGATCCGGACCGTGCGACTGATCCTGACCGCCAAGAAGAACAATCTGGACACCAAACTGATTTTGGATCGATTCGCGTGATGCTTCACGCTTCACGTTTCACGAGGAACGCATAAATGGAAGGCAAAGTTGCAGTATTGGGCGACGAAGACTTCGTGATGCCGTTTTCGGCACTCGGGCTCGATACGTTTGCGGTTGAGCAGCAGCGCGAGCAGATCGTCGACGCGGCACGCCGTATCGTTGACGCGAAGTATGCACTCGTCGTCGTCGCCGAGGACGTCGCCCGTGCGGCCGACGAGGTGTTCACGGATACGGAGACCTCGCCGACCCCCTGCATCGTGGTGGTGCCGTTTACGACCGAGTCGGAAGGCTTTGCCACCGAAGCGCTGGGCCAGGTGCTCAAGCTGGCGACCGGAATCGATATCCTCCAGAACACGTGATGCGTCGTGCGTCTTGCGTCGCGCGTGCCGCTCAGGAGGTGACTTTGAATGGAAGGATAAACACATATAGAGATCTGGACATTTGGAGGCTCGGGATCGAGATCGTCAAGGAAGTATACCACGTGACGTCACGGTTTCCGCAGCATGAGCTCTATGGTTTGACTGGCCAGATGCGGCGATCCGCAGTATCGATCCCATCGAACATAGCCGAGGGCTTCAGACGGCAGTACGCAAAGGAGTATAAGCAGTTCTTAAGGGTCTCACTGGGCAGTTGCGCCGAGTTGGAGACACAGACGACGATAAGCAGGGAACTGAGTTATATGAGCGATGAGCAAGAGGCGGAACTGCTCGAAAAGTTGGATCACGAATGTCGCATGATTTCGAATCTCACGAAGAGACTGTGAAACTGTGTACATTGCGGAACACGCACGACGCACGACGCGTGACGCAAGACGCAAAAAAATGAAGGTACTGGATGATGACTGAGAAAAGAGTGGGTCGCGTTGTCAAAGTGGCAGGTCCTGTGGTCGTGGCCGAAGGGATGGCGGGTGCACGCATGTACGACGTGGTGCGTGTGGGCCAGTTGAATCTGATCGGCGAAATCGTGGAGCTTCGCGGCGATACCGCCTCGATCCAGGTCTACGAAGAGACCACGGGTATCGGCCCGGGCGAGCCGGTGCTGGATACCGAGGCCTCGTTGAGCGTGGAGCTGGGGCCGGGCCTGATCGAGAGTATCTACGACGGCATTCAGAGACCGCTCGACGAATTGGTCAAGGTGGAAGGGGAGTTCATGAGCCGGGGTAGCGACGTGCCCGGCCTGAACCGCGAGAAGAAGTGGCTCTTCAAGCCGACCGTTTCGGAAGGGGCGAAAGTCAATCCGGGCGACATCATCGGCGAGGTCGACGAGACGACGCTGATGGTTCATAAGATTATGGTGCCGCCCCGTATCAGTGGGACGATTAAGAGTATTTCCGAGGGCGAGTTTACCGTGGTGGACACGGTGGCCGTCTGTGTGAGCGAGGATGGGACCGAGCATCCGTTGATGATGATGCAGCGTTGGCCGGTGCGTGAGCCGCGGCCGATCAGCCGGCGGTTGGCGCCGCAGAAGTTGCTGGTCAGCGGGCAGCGCGTGGTCGATACGTTCTTCCCGATTACCAAGGGCGGGACGGCGTGCGTGCCGGGGCCGTTCGGGACGGGCAAGACGGTGGTGCAGCACCAGTTGGCCAAGTGGGTCGATGCGGATGTGGTGGTGTATGTCGGTTGCGGTGAACGCGGCAACGAGATGACCGACGTGCTGACCGAGTTCCCCGAATTGAAGGACCCGCGCAGTGGCGAGCCGCTGATGAGGCGGTCGGTGCTGATTGCGAATACGTCGAATATGCCGGTGGCCGCCCGCGAAGCCTCTGTCTATACCGGGATTACGATGGCCGAGTACTTCCGCGACATGGGCTACACCGTCGCGTTGATGGCCGACAGTACCAGCCGATGGGCCGAGGCCATGCGTGAAATCTCCACCCGCCTCGAAGAGATGCCCGCCGAGGAAGGCTATCCAGCCTATTTGGGGGCTCGGATTGCGGCGTTCTATGAGCGGGCGGGTCGGGTGAAGTGTCTGGGTGGGCCGGACCGCGAAGGCGGCCTGTCGGTCATCGGTGCGGTGAGCCCGCCCGGCGGCGACTTGTCGGACTCCGTCGTCCAGGCGACGCTCCACGTCGTCAAGGTCTTCTGGTCGCTCAAGGGCGAACTCGCCTACCAGCGTCACTTCCCCGCCATCGACTGGCTCACCAGCTACTCCTTCTACACCCAGTATCTCCCCGGCGCGTTCGAGGACAAGGACCAGGGCCAGGACATGGAGAAGCTGCGAAAAGAGGCCATGGGCCTGCTCGAACAGGAATCGGAACTCGTCGAAATCGTCCGCCTCGTCGGCGCCGACGCCCTCTCGCCGCGCGACCGCCTGGCGCTGGAAACCGCCCGGTCCATCCGCGAAGACTACCTCCACCAGAACGCCTTCCACGAGGTCGACACCTACACCTCGATGGAAAAGCAGTTCGAGATGCTCAAGACCGTCCTGCACTTCCATCACCAGGGCCTCGAGGCGATCAACGCCGGAGCCGAAACGGCCGACCTCTTCAAACTGCCCGTCCGCGAAGACATCGCCCGAGCCAAGTACGTCCCGCAGGACGAGATGGACAAGATCGTCGCCATCCGCGACACCATCGAACAGCAGATGAAGCAGCTCCATACCACGGCTGCCTCCAAATAACGACGCGATTCGAACGCTTCACAACTCACGTAGGGGTGTGACATGTTATCGGTGAAAGAGTATCAAACGGTATCGAACATTCAGGGCCCGTTGATGATGGTCGAGAGTGTCGACGAGGCCAAGTACGGCCACATCGTCGACATCGAGCTCGGCGACGGCTCGATCCGCCACGGCCAGATCCTCCAGGTCGAGAACGACAAGGTCCTCGTCCAGGTCTTCGAGGGCACCAGCGGCATCGACGTCAAGAACAGCAAGGTCCGCTTCCTGGCCAAGCCGCTGGAACTCGGCGTCTCGCCCGACATCCTCGGCCGCGTCTTCAGCGGACTGGGCGTCCCCAAAGACGACGGCCCCGAGATCATCCCCGAGAAGCGTCTCGACATCAACGGCCAGCCGATCAACCCCTTCGCCCGCGACTATCCCAACGAGTTCATCCAGACCGGCATCTCCACGATCGACGGTCTGAACCCGCTGGTCCGCGGCCAGAAGCTGCCGATCTTCTCCGGCTCGGGTCTGCCTCACGACGACCTCACCGCCCAGCTCGCCCGACAGGCCAGCGTCTTGGGCAAGGGTGAGGCGTTCGCCGTGGTGTTCGCCGCCATGGGCATCACGTTCGAGGCCGCCCAGTTCTTCATCGACGACCTGCACAACACCGGCGCCATCGAGCGAGCGGTCATGTTCGTCAACCTCGCCAACGACCCGGCGATCGAGCGTATCGCCACCCCGCGTTTCGCACTGACCGCCGCCGAATACCTCGCGTTCGATCAGGGCATGCACGTGCTGGTCATCCTCAACGACATGACGAACTACTGCGAAGCCCTCCGCGAGATCAGTGCCGCCCGTAAGGAAGTCCCGGGCCGCCGTGGCTATCCCGGCTATCTGTATACCGACCTGGCGACGCTCTACGAGCGTGCCGGCCGGATCAAGGGCAACAAGGGCTCCATCACCATGGTTCCCGTGCTGACGATGCCCGAAGACGACAAGACGCACCCGGTGCCCGACCTGACCGGCTACATCACCGAGGGCCAGATCATCCTGTCGCGCTCCCTGGGCCGCCAGGGCGTCTCCCCGCCCGTGGACGTCATGCCCAGCCTCTCGCGTCTGAAGGACAAGGGTATCGGCGAAGGACAAGACCCGCGAGGACCACGCCGAGTCTGTACAACCAGCTCTACGCCGCCTACGCCCGGGGCAAGGAAATGCAGGAACTGGCCACGATCATGGGCGAAGCGGCCCTGGCCGACGACGACCGCAAGTACATGGAGTTCGCCAACAAGTTCGAGGCCCGCTACATCTCCCAGGACTACTACGAGAACCGCTCGGTCTTCGAGACCCTCGACCTCGGCTGGGAACTGCTGAGCATGTTCGACAACGTCGACCTCAAACGTATCGACACCAAGCTCATCGACAAATACATGACGAAGTTCCGAGAGAAGAAATAATCTTCTCTCGTGACCTGTGACTCGTGACCCGTGGCCCGGAAACCTGCGGGAGGGAGAGGCATGAAGGTCAAGGATTATAAGGATCTGACCGTCTGGCAGAAAGGGATCGAAATCGCGGACGCGACGTACAAGTTGACGGACAAGTTTCCGAAGAGTGAGATGTACGGCTTGAGTGCTCAGATGCGAAGAGCCGCCGTCTCCATTCCGTCGAACATCGCAGAAGGTTTCGTGCGTCGCGGCACGAAAGAGTATCGACAGTTTCTCCATGTTTCGCTGGGATCGTGTGCCGAGCTGGAGACGCAGATGATCATTGCGAATCGGCGGAAATACGTAGACGATAATGAACTGGAACGACTTGCAGAGGAGTTGAACCACGAGACGCGAATGCTGGTGAGCCTGATTGGCAAACTTGACGCCAAGACGGATCACGAGTCACGGGTCACGGGGCACGACCAATCATGTTAGCCAACGTTAGTGCAACTCGGATGGAATTGCTCAGGCTGCGGAAGTGCGTGGTATTGGCGAGCCGTGGTCATCGCCTGCTCAGCGAGAAGCGCGACGAGATTTCGCGCCAGTTGATCCAGATCGCCCGCGACATTCAGCCGTTGCGGAAGAAGGTGGAGAAGGAGCTGTCGCAGACGTTCCGCCAGTTCATGCTGGCCCGTGCGTCGATGGAGCCCGAATACGTCGACGCCGCGTTGGCCGTGCCGACCAAGAAGTTCAGCATGGTCATGGAATTCGCCTCCGTCATGAACGTCAAGGTCCCGCACCTGCTCAAGGAGATCGAAGGCGAGATCATCTGTTACGGATATGGCACGACGTCGGGCGAAATGGACGTGGCGTTACTGTCGCTCGAACGCGCGTTCGACACCCTGATGACCCTGGCCGAGAAGGAAAAGCAGGCGCGTTTGCTGGCGGTTGAATTGCAGATGACCCGCCGCCGGGTGAACGTACTCGAGCACGTCGTGATCCCCGAAACGCAGCAGACGATCCGCTACATCAACGACAAACTCTCCGAGGCCGAACGAGACAACACCACCCGCCTCATGAAAATCACCGACATCATCCGGAAGTGCGAGCGAAGCTCGCGGCTGTGCCGACTCAGGTGCTTCGCGTCTTGCCTCTCCCATGGGGTGAGGCAACGCATCTACCTTGCACGCTGGCCAATGCTACTAGGATGTGGTGTATTACTCGTCGCTGGGTGAGGAACCCTATCGGCTACCTTTTGATCGATGCCAATTGTGCCAGTAGCTGCGGGCATCGAACGTGATCTCATCGGAGACTCTGGGGAATTCTTCCGGAAAGACGATGTCGGCTCCGGCTTGGCGTAGTGTCTCATTACACAGCGGTGCGAGTTTGCCCCACTGCCGTCTAGTTTCCAGGCTCCTGGAACTACGTCTCCTATCGTAATCTACAAGACCATACACATCTCGCGGTATTCCTTGATCTGCAGTTCCCTATTACAGAAGTCGCTCAGGAGCAGAACCCGCGCATAGAGCTCAGGGCATTCTCGGCAACGGCGAGAACGGACGCTTGTCCAATTGCCTGCACGATACCTGCAAGCTGAGTGCCAGCGGCAACAACTAACACTATCCGCGTATGGACAACCTCTATGCTTGTGTCATCCCCGGTCAAGGTTGCGACTGCAACTGGATCCTGAACCGAGTCAGGAAACTCGCCTGCTCGTTCTGTACTTGATGAGTTCACGCCAGACCTGCATGGCGAATACCGTGTTCTCTCCACCTCATCTGGGAAATGAAATGGGGCTCAAGGCTCCAGGGGACCATTTCATCGCCGTCTGCTGCTGATGTCGGTTAAACTCCGTACTGACGGGATGGTGGGAACTCAGCAAGTCGCTTCGAAAAAGGTGGGCGTCAGGGACGATTGGAGAGTACCCCAGTTCCTCCAGATCGGGTGCGAGCGCAAAAACTCATTCAGACTAAGCTCACGCCCCTAGATCTCGAGAAGATGATCCCAAGAGAATCCACGAGACGAGACTCAAGCGTCCAGAAGTGTGGCATGCTGCCCAACTCGGTAAGGCTCACGAGTTGCCTGATAGAACCGCTGTCAGAATCCGCACTCTCCACAACCAGGGTGGGCAATTGAGTTCGCAGCATTCCCACGTGGACCCCGGAGTCCGCCCACCGCCGAGATGACGTCCTTAGAGAGCCAGTTCCCGGCGGTTGAGGCTCTGGGAGCAGGCTTACCTCTGCCTTTCGAGATTCGCTCTACTTCGTCTTTAACGTGCTCGAACATCATCTCGGTACAGGCCTTGCCCAATGACAACGTGGTTTCATCCTCTTCCAAACCATACCGCGACACGGTTGTCCGCAGGCTCTCGCATCCTCGTACAGAGACTATTGCAACATATGCTGGCGATCTTTTCTCGTTATGCTCAAATCCCGGGAATTTCGACACACACAGATTCCCTCCAGGAGGACAACGGAAAAGCTTCGATAGACAGTTTCACGAACGACTTCTCCGGAAACAGATCGGCACAAACAGCCATTGCCATCTCGCAATTGCCGTCTCCGAATGTGCACCTTTTCGATACTATCTCCGGCATCTCTTCCTACCAAGGCCCTGCGTGTTTTGTTGCCTGTTCGAGAATAGCCAAGAGCTTCGGCAGGGGAGTCAATCCGATTCGGGCAGAAATCCTTGCCCTGTTCCATGTATTCTACTTGGCAGGCGGGGAGAACAACCCAATAGCGGAGAATCTCTTCACGAACGTTTCGAGAAGTCTACTCCTTCGCGGACGGTGAGCGTCACATCGTTGTCCATGCGGTTCTGAAGACTTGCAACAGTTGCGTCGCCGGGAGCCAATTCACGAAGCAAGTATTTGGCACGGCAGATATGTCATTTTGATCCTGTGCCCGCTTCCTTTTGAACGTGATGATCTCGACGTCATCCGAAATCATAAAGCATGTGAGAATTCCAATGCCGAATCTGGAGATCGGTGTGAATCCCTTGTGTTCAATGGCAAACTGAGGCGTATCGTAGAAGGATGTGCCCACTCGCAATGACTAAACTTGATCGTGTCCAGATTCATCCCGGTGCCGGTATCCTCCACCACGAGTTGCCTCGTCTCCGGATTCCAGCTGACGGAGACCTTGCCCATTGGGGACCAGCCGTACCATCCGCCTCGACTTCTTTGGCGTCGAGATGAACGCCTCGGTGCACCGCGTCCATGGAGTTCTGCAGCAATTCCCTGATAGCAACCGTTGGATCATTGTAGATCGCATGCCCTACGAGTAGGTCAAGTAATCGTCCTCGATCCAGTTCGAAACGCATTTGCTGAGGTTGATTTCCTTCGTACTCGCAAATCGCCACAGATCGCATGCCAGGGGAACCAGAAGTTGGTCTGTCCTTCTTCTCGCGACTTAGGTCACTCCATCGTTTGGTCTGTTTGATCTCGGTGTCTGCCGGAGGGCCAGATTCTTGTGAAGGCCGAAGATGCCGTTCTTCAGTGAGCTTATGCTCACCGTAATTACGTGGTTAGGCGAATCCTTTTGGGTCAAACGTTCGTCCTCGGTGGCGAACCGCGAATGTGTCCCTTTGTTCGTCCGACTTGTTCACGCCTTTGCATTATAGAGCTTGATGGTCTTGTACATCATGGAGGGCGTAAACTGCTCCTTTGTAACGTGAATCAGATCAGCTGTGTGCAATAATCAAAGCTGCGAACTCAACATTTGCCATTTCGATAATTGTTTCCATAGACTTGGCATAGCGGGTAGAGCTCAAGCTTGTTCAGGCGTTGTTTTCATGGTGACTCTCCAGACCGTCGCGAGGTTTTCTCGAAACCGCGCTGGCAGTGGTTGAAGGAGTTGATGGACCGTCTCTGCTACCGGTTGAATCGCGGTTCCCCAGCGGCGCGATGCCGCCCAGCGATCCATTCCTTGACGCGTGTCGCGTGTCCATTTCTCACTGATACTCCGGCAGAACTTCTCCTGTTCATTCTTCGGTATTTCGTTTTGCCAAATAGTTGACC
>CAVSCO010000063.1:0-8731 GCA_963726475.1 uncultured Phycisphaerae bacterium
CCATAATATACTTCGACGCGTAAGTAGGATTCGGGGATGCGTAAATGGCCCGATCGGGCCAGCCTTTTACTCGGTCTACCCCAGGTTTCTTCGGCGTCCACCACAGACCCACGGACGGATTGCCTCATAGGGCCCTTGCCATCGCCGGTGCATTGGGCAACAATGGCGGGCTGATATTCGAAGGGTCTTTATGTCTTACGGATCATATGGTCCGATGCGCATGCTCCGGCAGGACGCATCGGTTGTAAAACAGAAGGTCAAACCTGGAACGACGAAGCGAATCCTGAAGTTCGCGGTTCCTTACGCCTGGCTGCTGGCGGTCTTTCTCGTGCTGGTGGTGGTAGACGCCGGGATCGGCGTCATCAACCCGCTGCTCTACCGTGACATCGTCAACAAGGGGGTCATCCAGAGTGATGCCCGGTTGGTCCTGTGGCTCGCCCTGCTCGTGGTCGGGCTGTCCGTCTTCGGCGCCGCTCTGGGGCTGGTGCAATCCTATCTCTCGGCGTGCATCGGCAGCAAGATCGTCTTATCGATGCGCATCAAGCTCTTCGACCATATCCAGAGAATGCCGCTGGCGTTCTTCACAAGGGCCCAGACGGGCGCGTTGGTCAGCCGGCTGAACAACGATGTTACGGGGGCCCAGACCGCCTTCACCGATGTCCTGTCCAACGTCATCGGCAACCTGATCTCCGTCGTACTCGTGTTGGGCGCCATGTTCCTGCTCTCCTGGCAAATCACCCTGGTTTCGCTGATCATGCTTCCACTGTTCCTCTGGCCCGCCCGCCTGCTGGGTCGAAAGCTGCACCAGATCACCAAAGAAAGCTATGATCTCACGGCCGCCATGAACAGCATGATGGTGGAACGGTTCAATGTTGCAGGCGCGCAACTGGCGAAGATCTTCGGGCAACGTGAGGCGGAAACGAAGGCGTTCGAGACCCGGGCCGCGCGTGTCTGCGACATCAACGTCAAACGCACGCTCTACGGCAGGTTCATCTTCACCGCCCTGATGCTCACGTCGGCGGTGGCCACGGCCCTCGTGTATGGCTGGGGTGGCGTGCTCGCGGTTCGTGGCATTCTCGACGTCGGTACGCTGGTGGCTTTCGCTGCCTATCTGCATCGTCTGTACCGGCCGCTCACGGGACTATCCAATATCCAGGTGAGCATCATGACAGCCCTCGTGTCGTTCGAGCGGGTGTTCGAAGTCCTCGATCTGGCCCCGATGATCGAGGAGAAGCCCAATCCCATCGAGATTCCGAGCGGCCCGGCCTCCATCGCCTTCGATCGGGTCACGTTCCGCTATCCGACACCGGCGGAAGTCTCGCTGGCATCGCTCGAAGCGGTAGCGGCACCGGAACAGACCACCCCCAAAACAATCCTCCACGACGTCAGCTTCACGGTCAAACCCGGTCAGCTCGTCGCACTGGTCGGCCCCTCGGGGGCAGGCAAGACAACCATCACCCATCTCGTGGCGCGACTGTACGACCCGCAGAGTGGCTCAGTCTCCATCAATGGCGTTGACGTTCGCGAGGCGCAGCTCGATTCCATCTATGCCCGCGTCGGCATGGTCACACAGGAGGCCTACCTCTTCCACGACACGATTCGCGCCAATCTTCTCTACGCAAGACCCGACGCTGCGGAGGCGGATATGAAGGATGCGCTGGCCGCGGCGCAGATTCTGAGCCTCGTGGAATCGCTGCCCGAAGGCCTTGACACCCTCGTCGGCGAGCGTGGCTACCGCTTCTCCGGCGGGGAGAAGCAGCGTCTCTCGATCGCCAGGCTCCTCCTCAAGGCACCCGATATCATCATCCTCGACGAGGCGACGGCCCATCTCGACTCGGAATCGGAGGCGGCCATTCAGCGGGCGTTCGAGGTCGCTCTGGCCGGACGCACGTCCATCGTCATCGCCCACCGCCTCTCGACCATTCTCCATGCGAACGAAATCCTCGTCGTGGACCAGGGCCGCATCGTCGAGCGGGGCACGCATGAAACGCTCCTGGCCAAAGGCGCACTTTACGCAGATCTCTATCGTCGCCAGTTCGCCCAGACGAGGTCGTGAGACTGGTCCGCAGACGAGCGAGGACGCTGGCCCCACAGCAACGCACTCACGAGATAGTTCGGACCAGCGACAGGTTGCCCTCCGCAGCGGCCTCCAGTACCGGACCCATGTAGTCGTCGACCATCTCAGCCGTCATGGGGATGGGCATGTTCTGAAGCTTCATTCTCAACTGAGGGCTCTTGGCTGCGGACAGCGCGCGTTCGATATGAGCCGGCGCGAAACCTTCCACCTCTTGCAGCCGGGTCGGAAAGCCCACCTCTCTGGCAAACGCCAACATCGCTTCCGCGATGGCAACGCCCAGTTCGCGCCCCGTCAATGCGTCGAAATCCGTGTCGGTCAGCCCGGCGTCGCGCCAGATTCGCCCGACGTGCCTGAGGGGCTCCTCGATAGCCGGCGCGAAGAAGACCGTGTAGTAAGGATTCATCAGCGCACAAGCCCGTCCGTGTGGGAGGATGTCGACCAACGAGAAGCTCGTCAAATGTCCCCCGTTGGTGCCCCCGATCATGATCGCGTCCCCCCCCAGGTCGGTGGCCAGCGCCAGAGCCTCACGTCCTTCGTGATCGGCTGGATCGTTCATCACTCTCGGCAGATACTCAAGAATTAACGCTACGCCTGCTCGGGCGATCTCGGCCGCGAGAGCGTAGTGAGGCTTCCCCACCGCCCCGTAGAGCACTTCGAGCATGTGGGACATTCCGTCAAACGCGCCGTCGGCCGTCAGGCCCTTCGGCTCACTGACCGTGACGTCGCAATCGAAAGCCGGCCAGGCGGGGACAACGGCATCGTCGACGATCAGCTTCTTCTGGCTCGTCGCCAGGTCGGTCACATTGGAGTACTTCGTCAGATGGGCCGCCGAGCCGGCGATAGTCTGGATGGCCACGTGAGTTGGCAGCGTCTTGCCCGAGCGGTGAAGGGCCTCGGTGACCAGACTGGTCCCGAAGTAGTCGTCCACTTGCCCCCCGACCCTCCACAACACCATGGCCGCCTTCGTCGCGTCAATCGCGCTGCCACCCGCGAAGCTGACAACCGCATCCGGTGAGGCCTGGGCCAATTCGTCGGCAATTCGGCTGACGTCCTCGACCGGAGAGTTCGGCCTGGCCCCGCGAATCTCAGCGGCTACGTCCACTCCTGCCTGCGCCATGGCCCGACGGATGGCTTGCACATACTCGTCACTACCCTTGAAGGTGCCCCGGACCAAAGCCACGGTGTCACCGGCTTTTCGGACCCAAGGTCCGATTCTCGCGAGCACGCCCGGGCCAAACAGATAATGATCGCCCCTGAACCGTCGCAGCAGGTCTCTGGCCGTATCGAACTGATCCATGATTGTCGTCCATTCAAGCTATACTCTACCATTCGAACCGTTGAGAGACAGGATACCATCCGGTCGCCGGGTGACAATCGGCGACGACCAGCCATGCCGAGAACATACGGGAAAACACGTATTTCTCAAAGTCTCGTGTCACCTTGGCACGACATCCGCGAAGTTGTCCCCGGAATCTGCCGAAGAGAACCCCGTGTGGACCTGGGACTGTCCAGCATGAGACAACACCCGGTAGCGTTTCACTGACTTGTTTGCGGGAGAATGTAGATGAATTCGGATGCGGAGACCATTGCAAGCACACCTGTGGCAGCAACCGTCCTGTCTGGCCAACTCCAGACCAATCGCCGTCCATTGAAGGTCAGCGATATCATGAGCCGCCAGATTGTCACCGCCACGATGGATGATACCGTCTTCACGGCGGCCAAGCGAATGTCCGAAAACAACATCTCCTGTGTCGTGGTCATCGATGATGAGATGGTCATCGGCATCCTTACCGACAAGGACATCCTCAAGGGCATCGCCGGGAACGACACGGACTTCCATCGCCTGCACATTAGCCAGCGCATGTCCAACCCCGTCGAGACGATCTCACCGGAGGAACTGGTGACCGTCGCGGGCAGGACCATGGAAGCCAAAGGTATCAAACGACTACCCGTGGTCGACGGCGGCAGCCTGGTGGGCATCATCACGCAGACCGACGTCATGCGAGGGCTCATATCTGTCAGCCCGCTCGGAGCGGTCTCCGAGATCATGAGCACCAAGATTGCCACGGTTGAGGGCGGTGCCAGCATCGCTGAGGCAGCGCGAATCATGGCCACCAACGGCATCTCCTGCCTCGTTGCGATGCACAGGCAGGATGTGGCCGGCATCATCACCGAAAAGGATCTCCTCCGGCGCGTGGTGGCTCTGCACAAGAACCCCGCGACAACGCAAGTCGTGGAAATCATGTCATTTCCGATTATCGCGATCCCGCCAAGTTACTCGGTCCTCAGCGCGGGCAAGAAGATGGAAACCATGCGGCTGCATCGCCTGGTCGTGATGGACCAGCACAAGAAGGTTTGCGGCATCATCACCCAGACGGACATCTTGTGCGCCGTCCGGGCAGAGCTCGAGCGACTCGAACAGAATCACCCGTACCTCGGAACGCAGTTGCGCCACGTCGTCGCTTGCCTGCTTCAGGATACGCAGAGACTGCGCGATCTCCTCAGTGAAGTGCCTGACCAACCGTTCGGAGAGGATGATGCAATGGGTCTGTTCGAGGAGCAGATTCCGGGGATCCCTGCAGAACAGCCTTGTTTGAACTGAGCGAACCTCGCGGATATCGATACTTCAAGGCCGATCGTCCGCTATGACCTCGCGGACCGGCCGAAGGCCTCCGAAGCCAACGGACAAAGGTATCGCTTGTCCGTTGCCTCATCGATTGCCATACTTTACGTGGATCGTATCGAAGTAGACCCAGTCTGACGACGAAAGTTCAACTAGACATCACGCCCCCCTTTCGCTACACGTACGCTTCCAGTCTATTCGGGAGGAACGATATGTCTCAAACACACGACAACAGCAAGAAACGACGCACGCGAAGCCTCGCTCTGGTCCTGGCCGCGTGGGTATTTATCGGTGGACAAGCCCTGTTAGCCGCAGGGAGTATCTACAACTACAACTGTGTCAGCACGGAGAACGAAGAAGTCGCGAACAGCAACAGCATGCCATGGGAGCTGATTGGCCATGGCGCCAATCGCGTCCGGCTAATCGCCATGCAGGGGCGCAACCGGAAGTCATCGGAAACATCGCGGTGTTCCTGGCGGTCGCCAACGCCCTGGGCCTGGCGGGCCTGATCCTGGGTCTGCTGTCCTGGTCGCGGTCGGGGCACATGAGCGGCAAGCTCACCATCGTGGTCTCGGTTGGCGTGATTCTGGCCAATTCGATTCTCAATCTCGCGTATGCGTAGCCGGCCCCAAAGCGGTCCATTTGTGTGCGGAACCAGCGGCGTCGCCGCCCGGCAAATCTCTACGCGGACTGGTCCGCTGCAGCCATGACGACATCGGGCCGCGTCGCAGCCTGTCGGTATGCAACCGGCAGGATGCGGCCGGCCCCGGTCCCCATAACCTTGGCGACCTCGGCCCGTCCCGCAGTAGCGGTCGTCAGAACCGGGCTGAATCCCAGCTTCCGCCAGAGGGTCTCGGCAACTTCATTGCCCTCCACGTAGTTGACCGCCAGGAATTCGATTCGGTTGACATGAAAGAACTGGAGAAGCCGTGTAATGATCTGAGTTGCTATCCCACAGCGCCTGTGATCCGGCTCGACCCAGATATCGATCAGTTCGCCCGATCGGGTCGGCACGTACCCCGCGTGCATCCAGATCCGTCCCATCCCCATACCTACCGCTTGGGCGGTTTGTCCATCCCTGGCAACAAGCACACGGGTTTCATCGTCGGCGATCTGCGACCGGTAATAGTCGTGGAGTTGGATCACGCTCTCCCGGCCCAGCCGCAACATGTAGGTTCCGACGTCGACGGTGCTCTCCTGTAGGGCAATCTGCATCCTCACCAGTTCGCCCACGTCGTCCGCTGTCGCGAGATGTAGTTCGTATCGCATCGTGTTCGCTGCTTCCATGCTTCGTCCGATTAGATCGAGCTTTCGGTTTGCTCACCTTCCAGGAACGACACTCCGCCACTCAGAGTCTCATATCAGCGTTGCGCGGTGCCAAGGATGTTCTCGAACCTCCACGCTCGAACTTGAGGGCATATTGCTGAAAATACAGGGGAAATCCCAAAAACACCTAGCATTTTGCCAGCCCCGCCTGGGGCCGGTCACGCTGAGTCGCGCAGGACAATTTGGCCGCAACGCGGATTTGTTTCTATATTTTACGTGAGGTGATCGTGTGCGGCGCCGACGCCGCAGAAAGTCAGCAAGCTGTCCCAATAGGGGAAGAGACCATGAAGACAATCCAGATATCTGATGAACTGTTCGATGAACTCAAGACGCTCGTCGTGGACCCGTTTGACGACACGCCGGACTCCGTGATCGGCCGCCTCATCCAGATCGTCAAGAAGGCCAAGAGCCGCTGGTCGCCGCTCGAAGCCTGCGCCGCTCCCGGGGAAAACCAGGCTCCGCCCCAACCCCAGAGGCAAGAGCCCAAGGAATACTCCGAAAAGGAATACTCGGAAGAAGAAGACCAGGTCGTGCTGCTGTAATGACGACCCTGGAGGCTCGGTGAGCCTCTCGCCCCGACGACACACCAGAAACTAAAGCCGCGCTACTGACTCACAGTACCAGGAGTCGGACGCGGCTTCTTTTCTATCTCGCGCGACCCGATGCGCGGCACGAACTTACTCTGAATCTTCCACACCTCTCGCAGCGCGCAAAAAAACAGTGGCACGCGCCTGAGGCGGCGGAACGGCGCGTGCCACTCATCAATATTCCAGCTTGCGCTGGATTTCGAGCACGGAGATCACCCTCGACGACTCGGGTTTCAGCACAGGCAGAGCCGAAACACAGTCGGTTTCGACCAAGCCTCCGAGGGGCTCCAAGAAAAGTATAGCGCACTTTGAGGGGAAAGCCAAACCGGCGGACGAGGATATCCGTTCGCTGTGCGAAAGGAGGGACTGATATGAGGACGTCGAGGTGAGCCGGAGTCTACCACACGGCGGCGTAGTCGCAACGCGCGATGGTGAAGCCGTCTTCCCAGCCCTTCTTGTAGTGGTTGTCCTCTTCGTACCGGTTCACATCTCGCGTGAACTGATAGAAGGGATGGCCGATGGTGTGACAACCTGCGGAGTAACCATCCACATAGCCATCGACGTATTCAGGGGCATATCCGGCAGCAAGCAACCCCTTGCGATTTGCCCCACTGCAGCCGGCGAGGAGAAACGCCACGAGTACCGCGAACACGACCATCTTCATAACACCGCGCTCCAAATCTACCACGCACCCGCGCCCTGTGGGACGCCTTCTCCCCTCCTCGCGACCGCCCCAACCACGCTAGACTCTACCAAGCCACACGCCGAATTGCAAGCAAAAAACGCGGGTATCAGTATTAATACCGCAGATTTTACGCGACACAACCTTGCGGCACGTTCCGATCGAACGCAGGGCTTGCCCCGGAAAAGCTCTTCCAGATGCACAGCGCAATCATGCGACTATCTTCACCAGAATCCGTTACTGCCACAAACTCACGCCTCGTCGATCCGAATCGCAGGTCATCTTCCCATAGTCGCCTGAAGTCCTCGACGGCGGTCGAGATCCTGGCGAAGACCGCAAAGTAGCGAGGTCTCGATCTTTGGGCTTGCGTTCATCGCGTGTTTCACGAAAATACCTTCGACGCGCAGGGGCCGCTCTGCCGGTTCGCTGGTCCCGTGACAATGGATAGACAACTCCGGATCGAGGACGCCTTGCAGAAAAACACCACCACCAGAATCGCAGTGGCGGCAACCGTATTCACAGCCATCTGTGCGCTGGCGGCTTGGCTCGGACACGCCGACGGCGCCGGACCTCACGCCGCATGGTACAGCATCATTCCCCCCCTTCTGGCCATAGCGCTGGCCTTTCTGACCCGGCGCGTCTTGCCAAGTCTGGGAATTGCCATCCTGGTCGGCGGGTTGCTCAGCCACGTCCCCGCCGCCCCGCTGGACTCTTCCGCCTGGTTCGCAGGATTCAAGACCTCGGTGAGTCACATCACGGCCACGGTCACCGATGCGACCTATCTCCAGATCCTGGCGTTCATCCCGCCGATCTTCGTAATGATCGAGATCCTCATCGCCTCGGGAGGATTCCGAGGCATCATCCTCTGGCTCTTGCGGTGGATCAAAGGGCGCAAGTCCGCTCAGATCGCGACCGCACTGATGGGCATCCTGTGCTTCATCGACGACTACACGAACGCCATTGTCGTCGGCTCGATGATGCAGCCCATCACCGACCGCTTCCGCGTCAGTCGAGCGAAGCTGGCGTTTCTCGTCGACGCAACGAGCGCTCCGATTGCCGGACTGGCCGTCATCAGCACGTGGATCGCCTACGAGGTAGGCCTTCTCGGCCAGATCGGGGAATCTCTCGGTATCGCCAAGAGCGGATACGCCATGTTCTTCGACGCACTGAGCTTTCGCTTCTACTGCCTGCTGATGATCGCCTTCGTGTTCGTGCATATCCTCATGGATCGCGATTTCGGTCCCATGAGGACTGCGCAGGAAGAGGCGCGCACAAACGACCCTCCCGGCCAAGCGGATGAAAAGGAGATCGCAAGCTCAACGCCTGTCGCCAACCGTTCGGACAGGGCCATCAAGGCGCTGATACCGCTGGCGGGACTGGTGCTCTTCCATCTGACGGGGCTATGGTTCGATGGCACGAGCGCACTGAGAGCCGAG
>CAVSCO010000064.1:0-12882 GCA_963726475.1 uncultured Phycisphaerae bacterium
GGGCATCGAGGGGATTGTTTTGACGGACTAACGCGCATGCGGTAGACTGGACCGCTCGCCGGAACATGGTGCAACCGTTGTGATACACAAGACTTAGGGCTAAGTGGTGGATCGACCAAAGAGGATCGCACACTGATGGGCTCCGAGAGCAAAGTAGGCCGCCCGACGCTGGAATGCTGGCTCCATGGAGTTCTGTTTCTGGGGCTCTTTCTCTACGTCTGGCAAGGGATCAGGACCCAGTGGTTGTACTATGGATTTGGGGTCTTCGCTGCCTATCCGGTCTTCTCGTGGGACAGCGCGTTTCTACGGGATGTGCTCACCACGCCTGGCGGAGTGCTTAGCGCGGTCGCCGCACTGCTCGCGCAGACCTATCGTCTTGGCTGGCTGGGGGCGCTGACGGTTACGATCCTATTGGGCACACTCTTCGCAGGCTTAAAGTGCCTGCGAGGATTGAAGGCCTCCTCACTGCGAGATCTGGCCTGGGTGCCTGTGATCGCTGCCTTGATGATCTACGCGCGCTACGACAATCCTCTGCCCATCCTGCTGGCGATCACCTGGTCGGTCTGGATGGCGGTTCTCTATCACGCGATTCCGATGAAGACGCCATGGATGCGGGGGGCCGTGTTCGTGGTCCTGTTCGCGCTGGCATATTATCTGACCGGCGCCACAGCGTTCATCTTCGCCTGTGTCGTGTGTCTGGTCGAGGCGTGCTGCATCGAAGATTCATTGTTGCGATTATCCAGGCGATCCTGGCTCTTGGCGGCGCGTTCCTCCTCGGGCGGTTCGTCTTCGGACTCGAACCTCGAATGGTCTACACAGTCGGGACGCTGTGGGATTCCGCCCAGAGGTTTGAATTCTCGGCCTTCGCGAATGTGCTGACGGTCGTCTTGTATGTCTCTGTCCCGGCTCTGATCCTGCTGGCCTTCGTGAGCCACTTCGCGATCGATTTCGCATCGCGCATGCACCCCAATTCCGGCGCAAGGGGGCTCACTCCGTCAAGGCTGCCAAGGCCGATCGATCGAAGTGGCGCGATGCGCGCCTGTGGATCGCCAGTGCGTGCGGTGATCGTGCTTGCCGTAGCCGTTGCGTGCCTGGCGACCTCGCCCGGTCACATTCGTGATGAGCGAGCGCTGCACGCCTATTCCCAGCAAAGGGACTGGGATGCGGTGATCGCGCTGGCCCATCGCATGCGAGGCAAGAGTGCGTACACGCGATCGGCCGTCTTCGATATCAATCGGGCTCTGGCGCATGAAGGGAAGCTGGGCGATGAGCTGTGCGCTTATCCCCAGGATGGGACGAAGGCGCTGTTTCTCAGCTTTGGCGATATCGCGGGACGTTTCCAGCATGTCAAACTGCTCGAACTGTACCTCGACCTGGGATGTCCCAATGCGGCTGAGAAGAATGTCTACGAATTGCTCGACAACGAGGGATCTTCTCCCTATGTGCTGGAGGCGATGGTCCGGATTCATCTGGTCAAAGCCGAATACGAGTCGGCTCGCATCGCGCTGGCCTCGATGAAGAAGTACGCCGGTTCGGGTGGATACGTGCGCCGATGGCAGTCCGTCGTTGACGATCCTGCCAAGGCCGACAGCGATCCGCTGCTCCAGGCCTGGCGGAGTGTGCGGGGCAAGAGGGACTATGCCATCGCAGGCATCGCGTTCGAGCCTCTGCTCAAGACGCTCTTGCAGGAGACGCCAACGCATCGTCTGGCGTTCGAGTATCTCATGGCCTCCTTTCTGATGAAACACGAGCGAGCCGAGCTGCTGACCTATCTTCCTCTGCTCGGGCCTCTAAAATACAAGAGGCTCCCGCGTCACTACGCCGAGGCGGTGCTGGTTCACGCGCTGGAGACCAGAACGCCACCGGATGCGCGAGGCTGGACCATCGAACCGGACGTGACCCAGCAGTTCCGCGAGATCACGGCCATCGTGCAGAGTGCGCATGGAAACAGCCAGGCTGCCTTCGACGCACTGGCACCCAAGTACGGCGACACCTACACGTTCTTTAGTATCTTCAACACGTGCGGCGCCAAGTAACGGTCCCACTCCGCGCCCTCACCGGCGGATGCCCGTGTCACCTTTCCAATCGCGTGCCCGCCGGCGATCGTCTACTGAAACAACTGCGGCGCGAACTCGTGGAGGTAGTCCCGCCAGTTGAGCCACGTATGCGCCCCGTCCGTTTCCTTGTAGACGACGTCCAGACCGTGCTTCTTGAGCATCTCCACCGTGGCACGCGACGTCTCGACGAGGAAGTCGTCCTTGCCCGTGGCGAACCAGACGAGCTTGAGCCCATCCTTCAGCGTGCTTCCATCGAGGATGTCTTTGTGCTGCTCTTCCCACGAAGGTGCGTTCGGATTGCTGCCGAACCCGCGTCCGGTGATGCCGAAGATGCCCGAGCTGAAGACGCCCATGTAGGCGAATTTGTCCGGATAGGGAATCGCGATGTTGAGCGTCTGACCCCCACCCATCGAGAGGCCCGCAATGGCGCGGTGAGCCTTGTCGGTGTACACACGATAGTGCTTCTCGGCATACGGCATGATGTCGTTGATGAAATCCTTCGTGAAGTCATCGACGCCCGACCGTCGGCCGAACCCGAACGCCCCCGCATGCCCGGCCGGCATGACCACCACCATCGGCTTGGCCTTGCCCGCGGCGATCAGGTTGTCCAGAATGAACCCCGCCCGGCCGACCGAGGTCCACGAATCGTCGCAGTCGCCGGCGCCGTGCAGCAGGTAGAAGATCGGAAACTTGCCCTGGCCCAGTTCGTAGCCCGGAGGCGTGTAGACGTGCATGCGGCGGAAACGCCCGAGCGACTTCGAATAGTACGTGACCTTCGCCACCGCGCCGTGAGGCACCTGCTTGGTATCCATGAAGTCCGAGCCCGGCACGTAGACGAGGCTCCAGGTATTGCCATTGGACTCGCTGGTCGAAGGATTGCGCGGATCGATCACCGAGACGTCATCCACGTTGAAGTTGTAGCGATACGCACCCGCGTCGATCGGTCCCAGGGTCACTTCCCAGACGCCGTTGGCATCTTTGGCCATCTCCGCGCCGCGACCCATGTTCGGAATGTCACCGGCCGACAACCGCACGGCCTCGGCCTTCGGTGCCAGGATGCGGAATGTCACGTGTCCATCGTCGGCCACCTCGGGCGATACGACCCGGGGACCTGCGCTGGCGAGGCTGCGCCTGCGCGGGCGCCGTGAAAGTCACTGCCAATATGGCCAGCATCACCAAGGCCATCGCTGCAACGCGTGCTCTGGACGTGTTCATCGTCGTTCTCCTTTCAGCACTTTCCTTGTCTCTGGGATCGGGGCAGCCCCGTTTCCTTCCGTCATGGCTTCGCAAAGGCGATTGAGAAAATCGACCAGTAGATCGGCTTCGTTCGGAGTCAGTGGAGCCATCAGACGCTCTCGTGCCGGCTCGCTTTCGGTCCAAAGGTCATCGAGTACCTTCCGTCCCTTGTGCGTCAGGCTGACACTGCGAGCGCGGCGGTCGGTGGGGTGTGGGTCGCGGACTATCAGGCCGCGTTCTTCCAACAGCACGAGCATGGCGCGAATCGTATTGGCATCGGACGAGGCCCGGCGGACGAGTTCCTGCTGTGTGATCCCGTCTTCTTCGGCCAGCAGCACGAGGAGCACGAACTGATCGGCTGTCACGCCGCAGCGGGCAACATGGGCGTTGGTTTGCCGATGCATCAGCCCGTAGGCGGCTCGCAAGCTCATCGCAATGTCGTGCCCGGTGGCCATCGCGACCTCCGCAAATCGTACGTGTACGTATGATGTGACTGCGATGAACCTATCCGACGCCCCCACCAAAGTCAACAGCAAATCCCAGGGTGACCATCTTGTAGGGTAGGTCCTTGAACCGCGCGTGCCGAAGGATGGGCTGTCCGCGCCAGCTCTGTCATTGCCGACCAACGCGTGGGTTGAGAACTCACCCTACGGCTTTGCCACCTCGACGCGCTTCACGGCCAGTTCCATATCCTCGCCCGTGACCACCAGACGCAGATCTACCCCATTACAGCGGCCCATGAACCGGCACTCGGGCAGCGCGAAATGCGCCGTCTTCCATTGCCCGCTGCCGGTCACAGCGACGCTGCCCGCCGGGCGAAACGCACCCGCCAGCGGGCCTTCGTTGACCGTGCTGTCGTACTCGACGCCAAACGACGAGCAGCCCGCGTCGCGGTACGTGACGGAGACGTCCAGGAACTTGCCACGAACGCCAAACGCAAACGCATCGTCCACGTCGAAGTACAGATAGCGCATCGTCTGCGAGTGCGGATTGGGTAGAGTGACAACCGCCTCACCTCCGTCTTGTGACACAAGCTTCCAGTTCCCGTCGCCACCGCTGGGACGGATCGCCAAGCCCTTGGACGCGTTCGGTTCCCATGTGATCTCGTTCGCATCGACGCAACCCGACCCGAATCGAAGTTGCGCATCTGTGTGCCACATGTCGGCAAACAGCCTCGTCAGCACGATGTAGCTGCGCCCGTATTCACGCGAACGAGCGATATCGGTCCCCTCATGCCACTCGTTCCACGTCTCGACGTGCACCATCCACGGTCTTTGCTTCGGATCGAGTTGCAGTAGCTTCGTCCACCGTTCGACGTAGGTCTGTCCATCGCGCCGCTCGACGACCAGAGGCTGCCGTCCGGGCACGGCGCTGTGGTCGTAGCCCGGCCCCAGTGCGGCCACGTCCTCGAAAAGGATCGGCCCGTTGACGGCGCCGCCCCATGAGTAGACTGCGTCCGCCTGACCCTCCCACCCTGAGGATTTGACGATGAATGGCTCGACACCAAAGTCCTCACGGAATCGCTCCTTGGTGTACGCAAACTGTTGCGCGGGATCCTGTTTGGCAGCGAACGCCGCATCGTAGAGGAAGATGATCGGCTTGCCGTCAACGCGGGCCCACTTCGCAGGCGGGATCAGACTGAAGAAGTCGCGGATAGCCGTGTAGAACCACTCTTTGCCAAAGTCCGTGGTCAGGTCCACGTGGTAGTTACTCCCGTCGGCGTTGAACCGGTTCCAGGCCAGAATCGACGTGTCGTAGAACAGCCCGATAGCGGGGGGCTTCAGACCTTCCTTCTCCAACTGGCTATGGGCCTCGACCAACGGAGGCAGACCCACGAAGCTCCAGCCATCGTAGTCACCGGGCACGCCCCAGTAGACGGGCATGATGAAATCGATCCCGGCGTCCATCACGTCGAGCAGTTGGCTCTTGTGCCACGAGGCCCGCTTGTAGCTCAGGTCGTTCATCTCGGCCGGATGCGTGGTCATCGCGTCGGAGCCATCGCCATTGAGAATGTGCGCATGGCTGTCGACGTCGTACCAGTAGAAATACGTCGTCCCGACCACCGGTTCGCCATGCCTGAACGACGCGGCCCCTTGATGGTCCCGCGCCGTCAACGGAAAGAACGCCCCCGGCACCTTCGCGGGAAGCTCCTTTGCCCCTGCTGTTCCGCACCACAACACCGCCAGCACGACCATCATCCGCCGCATAATACCCCTCGATCTCTATCTTGTGATGCATTGACATTTCCACCGAGAGATTGATTATACCCTATCACTCTCACCCCAGCATCCTTTGAGTCTTCGCGAAGCATCCGTTAACCGGCCAACTGGTAGGGGCGATCCGCCTCCGGCGGACGTCGCCCTACGTACGCACGGCAAGTACCGCCGGATTCGGTTCAATCATAGTAGTAGACGAACTGGATGTCCCTGGCGACGCGCAGGAACCAGCCGTCGTCGGGGTCGAGGTCGGTGACTTCACCTCCCGGTGTGACCTGAAAACCCCAATGGCCCACCAGGGGTGACCCCCACGTCAGTTCGACCACTCCATTGCGTGCGATGATGGCACCCGCTCCGCCGTTCCAATCGAGGAAGGGATACCGCGAGGCCAGATCGTCCCACGGGTCGGTCTGCTCGCTAGATGGCGCATCAACCCGGTCGGCGCCAGCCAGGACTCCCTGGGGCATGGCCAGAGCGTTTGGCTCGGAGACTTCGGCTGCGAACTGCCGCATCTGGTCGTATCCAACCTTGCTTACGAAACGATTCCTGAGCCCTTCGAGATATCCTGGCAGATGCGGAGAGGCGAGCCGGTAGGCTCCGGTCGCCGCGATGACCACGGCCAATACCCCGACGGTCCAGCGTCTGTCTCTGCCGACGACGAGTGAGCGGATAACGACGCCCAACAGGCAAACAGCCGCGAAGAATGCGGTCCCCGTAGGTACGATTTCCGCCGGCAAGAAGAGGGGCGGAACGGCCAGGGGCATGCAGAGGCGGCCACCGGCGTAGTCGATGACAGGCATCGCTGCCAAACTGAACAGAAAGACCACGCCGCACACGATACTGGTTCGTCTCATCTTCCATTCCTCCCGACAAAGGTCATCGGAGCAGTCTCCTATGAATACACCGTCACCATGGTGACGCGATCGCTCGAACGCAGACCATTCTTACAGTGCGACGACCGTCATCCACTCGATCAGACATGCTTTGCGTCTCTATGTTACCACATCAGTCAGAGTCCTTGTATGATCATCCCGTTTCTCGGGCCATGTCCATTGCGGGTGCGGAACACGATGTGTGGCAGCCTCAAGCAAAGCTTGGGGATGGTAAACCCGTCCCATTCCGCTGATGTGACGTCTCTCCGACAAGTCAGGCGCGCTGCAGGCGAATCGTCGGTAGCCACCCTGCGGATGCTATTCGCAGCGGAGGGCTTGCATGGGCTCGATCTTGGCGGCACGGCGGGCGGGGAGGTAACTGGCGAGCAGTGCGGTGGCGATCAGGATCGATAGCGTGATTGCCAGCATGCCTGGATCGGTGGGGCTGACGTCGTAGAGCAGGCTGGTCATGACACGACTGGCGATATAGCCTCCCAACAGGCCGGCGAAGACGCCCAGCAAGACCAGCGTGACAGCCTGGCGAAGGAACGCGTTCGCGATGGTGGTTTGGGTGGCCCCCAAGGCCATACGGATGCCTATCTCACGAGTCCTTTGGCTGACGGTGTACTGAAGCAAGGCGAACAGGCCTACCGCGGCCAGGATCAGAGCGATCTGGGCGAAGAGGCCGAGCAGGATGGCGGTATAGCGCTCGCGGGCGAGCATCCCGTCGAGGAAGGATTTCACCGTATGGACACTGGTAAGCTCCACGTTCTTGTCCAGTGACGTGACATGGGCCTTGACCACGTCGGCCAAAACCATGGGGTCGCCATGGGTCCTCACAATGAGGTCGGCGAACCCGGAGCAGTGAGATAGCGGTATATAGATTGTGTTCATCGCGGGGGTCAATGAATGGTAGTCTTTCAGGGTGCTGACGACTCCGACGATGGGCAGTCCGTCGACGCGCTGAACCATGGGACTCTCGATGCGCTGACCTATGGGATCCTCGTCGGGAAAGTACTTGCGCCGTGTTCTCGTCAATGACGCACCCGCCAGCTTCTCCCGGGGTCTTCTCGTTGGCAAAAGCTCGACCCCGAAGGATGGGCATCCCCATGGTCTTGAAGAAGTCCCGGCTGACAACCATCCAGCGTGCCATCGGTCTCTCGCCTTGCTGAAATAGCGAGCGTCCGTGGACGCTGAAAGTCACGTAGCCTCCTCCGCTGCCGAGACTGAGTCCTGGCGAAACCACGGCGGCTGATTGGACGCCCGGTGAGGTCTGGGTGTAACGCAGCAATTGCTCGTAGAAGTCCGTCCAATGTCGACGGTCGGGGTATCTGGCCTCGGGCAGCTCGACAGTGGCCTGCAGTAGACCTGCCGGTTGAAAGCCCAGGTCGGTCTTCTGCAGGGAGATGAGGCTTTGCGTCAGCATGGCGACTGCCATGAGCAGGGTCGAGGCGGCGCCGATCTGAGCGACGACCAATCCGCCGTGAAGCCGGCGCCGGCCCTGCAAGAGACTGCCCTGTCCTTGTTTCAGCGCATTGCTCAGCCGAATGCTCGTGGCCCTCCAGGCGGGGAGAAGGCTGAGCAGCAGACCGGTCACTACGGAGACACCCAGGCCAAAACCCAGGACCCCGAGGTTGATGCGCGTCTCCTCCATGCGCGGTATATCGATGGGCGAGACGCGAATCAGCAACCGGATCGCCCAATGGGCCAACAGGATGCCTATCGCACCTGCCGTCACGCTGAGGATAACGCCCTCGGTGAGCATCTGGCGCATGAGTTGACCGCGTGACCCACCCAGGGCAGCGCGTATGGCGATCTCTTGCCCGCGTGCATTGTTGTGTATGAGGAACAGGCCGGAGGCATTCGTACAGGCGATCAGGAGGACGAGACCTATGCGCCCCAGAGAAGGTACAGTGTCGATCGACTGCCGGCGATCTGACTGTCAAGGAAGCGGCCAACCGTCACGGTGTAGCCGGCCCGGTGTTCGGGGTCCGCTTGGGCCAGTTGCTGTTCCAGGATGTCCAGCGCGGCCTGAGCCTGGGCCAACGTCACGCCCGGCTTGAGGCGCGCTCTAACGCTCACCCAGGGGCCGCCATCTTGCCTCTCAAGGTCCAGGATCAGGGGCACCCAGAAGGGCGCGAGCGCCGCAGTGAGTCACGAAAGGCCGTTGGCATGATGCCGACGACGGTGTGGGCCTTGCCGTTCAGGACGAGAGACTGGCCGATCGCCTGGGGATCTGCTCCCATATACTCGTGCCAGAAGGCGAAGCTGAGAACCACGACCGGTTCGTGCCCCGGCTGCTCTTCTTCAGGCAGAAACCCGCGACCCAGCATGGGCTTGGCGCCCATGACGGAAAAGTATCCGGGCGACACGACACGGGGCCAGACTTCGGGCGATCCCTCCACAGAGGTGACCTGGACCTGATCGTAATCTATACCTGCGACATTCTGGAAAACCTGATTGTGGTCCCGCCAGTGGATCAGGGCCGATGGCGGTGTGAGAAACCTCTGCCCTTGCCTCTCCTCGCGTGAGTGTGACAATGCTATCGGGGGCTTCATAGGGAAACGACTTGAGCAAGACGGCGTCGACCAGACTGAAGATCGTGGTATTGGCGCCGATCCCCAAGGCGAGGATGAGGATCACGGCCAGCGTGAAGCCCGGACTTCTGCGGAGCACTCGACAGGCAAATCGGATGTCTTGCCACAACGTTCCCATTCCCCTCTCCCACTCCTATCGCCACGCGTCCTTCGGATCGGTCCGCGTAGCCTAATGCAGAGTTGGGCGGAAGCGCCATATCCAAGACCGCAACGCCCCGGTTGCAGTCGCTCACGTGGCGCACCTTGCCTCCTGCTTTTCCTACAGATCCACAGTACCAAAATCGGCCATCCCATACAAGCCCTCGATGCCCAGGGCAATCGCATGAACGGATCTTCTCGAAATCTCCGAATGTCAAAACAGGGGGCTTGCGCGAAGGGTTCTCATCGGGTAGGGTGCTCTTTCTTTAGGGCAAGGCCTTGCAGAACATCGTGATCAACGCCCTTCGGAAGGAGCCCTTCATGGAAGAGTCGGCTCACGCGCTTTTGCTGCGCCTATTTCGTGACATGCCCGATCCACGCATGGTCGGCAAAGTCTCGCATAAGCTTCACGATATCCTGGTCATCACCGTCTGTGCCGTCCTCTGTGGTCTGGATCACTGGACCCAAATCGAAGACTTCGGCCAGGCCCACCACGGAGACATCACGGATAGAACGGATGGAGCCTGACCCATTTCATGCGATTGCCCTGGCCCTGGCGGGGTTTGGCCTTCGAAATACGTCCCTTTTCATGTATAATGGTACGAGGGTGTTCTATTCCATTCAGACGCGATACGGGAGGAGTATCCACGATGAAGAAAGCTCTGCTCCTGGCGGCACTGCTGTGGTCGCTGCCGGCCATGGTTCCGCTCAGCACAGCGGCCGAGGATCCGAATGAGTTGCCGGGCGACCTTCCGGAATTCGTCATCACCCAGAATGGCGACGCCGCACCGGGGGTTCTGATGGGAAGCGTCAGTTCCACGGTCGAAGGCGTGGGCAGTTACTTCCTGATCCTCGACAATTCGGGGACGCCTCTGTTCTACAGCCAGACTCAGAGTCTTGGCGGACTGGAATGCAATGGATTGTTCTCGTCGAGGACGGAGATCGAGGGGCTGAAGAAGAAGTACACATGGTACCTCCAGAACGAGGAGTTCGACGAGGTTGATACACCACTCCAGATGGGCAACGGTTATCTGGCGGACAATCACGCTTTCGAACTGCTGCCCAACGGACACGTCCTGATGCTCGCCTACGACGAGCAGACCGTCGATATGAGCGAGATCGCGGAGGGGGGCCACCCGGCTGCCACCGTCACGGGAGCCGTAGTCCAGGAACTGGACGCCAACGGACGGGTCGTCTTCCAGTGG
The DNA here is from genome assembly GCA_963726475.1 of uncultured Phycisphaerae bacterium. GTDB lineage: Bacteria > Planctomycetota > Phycisphaerae > Sedimentisphaerales > Anaerobacaceae > Anaerobaca. The sequence goes on from CAVSCO010000064.1 coordinate 10,322, forward strand.
CGAACGTGGGACCATATCCCCATCACCGATTCGTACCGGGATACCACGCAGAGGAAGTTTGGCTACATCCATGTCAACGCCATCTCGCTCGACCCGATCGACGGGAACATCATCGTCTGCTGTCGCGAGACATCGGAGGTGGTCAAGGTCAGCCGCACCACGGGTGAACTGATGTGGCGCATGGGGGGCAAACAGAACGAGTTCACGTTTCTCAATGAGCACGAAGAGAACGCCCCACGATACTTCAAGCTGATGCATGACGCCCGTCGGCTTCCAAACGGAAACCTGACCCTGTTCGACAACGGCGCCGACCAGGCGGTGGGAGACCAGGAAAGGACGTACTCGCGTGCCGTGGAATATGCCCTGGACGAGGAGAACAAGACGGCGACGCTGGTCTGGGAGTACCGACACGATCCGGACATCCGCGCACTAACCGGTGGCAGCGTCACGCGTCTGCCCGGCGGCCATACCATCATCAACTGGGGCGGCGCCGCCAAAGCGGGCGAGGCTCCGGCCATGACGGAGGTCGACCCCAACGGGCGGCTCGTGTACGAGATCGCCTGTGCCCAGGAAGGGGTTACGGGCGGATTCTCTCGTATTGTCTGGCCCCTGGCCAAACAAACTACGAAGGTAACGCGATATGAGCTTCTGGACGGTAACACATACGCGTTTGACAATAACGGTGCAGAGACAGGTGTCACGCTCCGCATCGATACGCTGGATGGGGAAGGATATAACGAGGCCTATATCACGAGAGAACCATTTGCCCCGCAGTTCCCGGAGTTTGCGGGTAAAGCCCCGCGCGTGCTTCCGATACGCGTGACCGTCACCGGCTGGGAGATCGAAGGCCTGACAGGAACGCTCTCCTTCGACGCCGAGAGCTTTGGCTTCGCCGACCGCGCGGGGAAGTTCGGCTACGTCGACCCGCAGACCTTGACGGTCTACTACCGACCCTATATAGGACATGGACTGTTTCTGCCGCTGGAGACGAACTACAATCCGGTGACGAAGCAGTTGAGAGCCGCCATGTTCCAGTTCGGGGAATTCATCGTCGGCTTTCCCGATCTCGAGGAGGTCGCCTTACGCTCCACTGCTGATACAGCCGGCTGACCAAGCCATGGTCAATCAGCAGTTGCCCGTCTCGTTCTTCTGGACGCCTCGAGGGTTCGGCCGGTCGTACGACCTCCAGGTTTCGAAGAGCCCCGACTTCACGACGTTGGACGTTGACGAAATCGATCTGGCCGAGACCCGCTATACCCTGGAGACCCTCGAACCGGGCATCGTTTATTACTGGCGCGTACGCACCATCAACGCAGGCGGCGTCGGCGAGTGGTCGACGCGGTCGTTTGGCGCGGTGGCTCCGATGATCCAGATCACCACACCCAACGGCGGTGAGCAATGGCAAAGAGGATTGCCCGTCTTCATCCGATGGCAGGACAATCTGGACGAAGACCTGGTTATCGAGTTGTACAAAGGGGAGACCCTGGTACAGACGCTTAAGAAGATCCCCAGTATCGGCGCTTATGAATGGGAAGTTGATCTGGCCCTGGAACCGGGCGACGACTACGCGCTGGCGATCAGCAGTTCCGTCGACCCGACCATCCAGGACCGGAGCGAGATGCCTTTTTCTATCGAATGATCAAACCGTTTTCACTGTGAATCGATCTTCGGCCACAATCGGCTTGATGAGCCTCTTGATGATCTGCGGCGCCGGTCGGGCCGTCACGGTGACGGACTATCCATCCGCCCTGGAGAAAGGGTATCAATACCTCGACCCCAGACCGGGATCGGAATACGTCGCCCCCGAGACGCGACTGCTGATCCGGTTCAGGAACGCACGGCCTACCGACCTGGTCAATCTCTCGGGGTTCGTTAAGGTCGTCGGCCAGGCAAGCGGCGTTCACACAGGCCGGACCACCATCGCCAGCGATGGGAGAACCGTGGTCTTCATGCCCGAGACACCGTTTGCCGCCAATGAGGCAGTGGATGTGAACCTCGCCCCCGTACACACCTGGTCCCAGGCGGCCCCCATCGATCCGATCGAGTACCGATTCTATGTTCTGCGATCGGCCGTCGCTCCGGTTTCTTCGAGTAGCATGACGCACGCCGAGATGCTCGCCTCAAAAAGACCGGCAGAGCCTCCGATTGAGCTGTATCCCGGGTCGGTCGCGGATCGGCCCATGATCATGAGCAACGGGGTCTCGGTGCCCAGCGACTTCCCTTACGTGTATATCACGGCCGACCGCAGTCCCGCCAACGGGTACATCTTCATCGAGTATAGCCGGGAACCGCACTATGCTCTGATTCTGGACAATTCGGGCGATCCCGTCTGGTACAGGCGAGGCAAGGGGGCACAGGATTTCAGGGTTCAGAAGAACGGTATGATCACCGAGACGCAGTACATCGGATATGACCAAGACTTCAACCGCGTCAAGGAATTCCATGCCACCAACGGGTACGACACCGACAGCCACGACCTTCAGGTCCTTGAAGACGGAGGCTATCTGCTGCTGGGTCTGCGAGACATACCCCACGTCGATATGAGCCGCATCGTCGAGGGA
>CAVSCO010000065.1:0-46264 GCA_963726475.1 uncultured Phycisphaerae bacterium
CAAGGACGCGACGCCTCGGAACCTCGGTCATCTGGCCGAGGAGTTGGGCGTGGGCGGCTCGCTGCGCGGGGCCTTTCGCGAAGCGGTCGAGTCGCTCAGCGCCGAAGGGCTCCTGATCCTGGGCCCGCGGAACATGGTCAGTCTTCCGTCGCTATCCAGCGAGGTCACGGGGATCTTCCGGGCCAACGCGCGGGGCTATGGGTTTGTCACGCCACAGCAGCTCAGCGGTGAAGGCGACGTGTTCATCCCTGCCAAATCGACCGGCAGCGCCATGACGGGCGATCGCGTCGTCGTGGACGTCACGCGTGGCTCGAAGAACGATCCTGACCGGCTTACGGGGCGAATCGTCAAAGTGCTGGACCGTGCCCACACCACCGTCGTCGGGACGCTTGCCAGGAGCAGGACCTCTGGCTGGTCCGCCCCGACGGGGGCGATTTCCTCAAACCGATCCAGATCGAAGGTCTCGATACGCGAACGGTTCGGCATGGGGACAAGGTCGCGGTGACGCTTCGCACGTATCCGACGCGTTCGGAAGCCGCCACGGGCACCGTTCGGGAAGTCCTCGGACGGCCCGGGCGATTCGACGCGGAGATTTCCGCCATCATCCGCCGGCATGGCCTGCCTACGGAGTTCGAACCCAGCTCGCTGGTCGAGGCCAGCAACGCCCGCGAGAACTTCAGGCCTCAGAACGAGCGGGGAAGGCAGGATATCACCGATGTGCTGGTCGTTACGATCGATCCGCCCGATGCGCAGGATTTCGACGATGCGATCAGCCTGACTCGCACGAAGGAGGGGGGCTGGCTGCTGGGCGTCCACATCGCGGACGTGAGCCACTTCGTCCAGGCCGGCTCGGCCCTGGACCGCTGCGCCAGGCAAAGGGGCAACAGCGTCTATCTGCCCGGTCGGACGCTGCCCATGCTGCCCGAGATGCTCAGCAACGAGATCTGCTCGCTCCAGCCAGGCAAGAAACGCTACACCAAGAGCGTCTACCTGACCTACAACAAGGATGGGCAGATGCAGTCGGTCCGCTTCGCCAATACCATGATCGAGTCGAAGGCGAGGCTGAGCTATCAGCAGGCCGATGCGGTGCTCAAAGGCGACGTGGGCGAGTTTTCCGACGACGTGGTGGCACTACTGCACGAGATGGACACCCTGGCCCGTGCCATCGAGAAGCGGCGCCTGCGGGCCGGGATGCTGCAATTGAAGATGCCCGAGCAGGAGGTCGTGCTGGACGAGACGGGGCACGTGGTGGGCGTGCGGCCCGCCGATACGAGCTATCCGCACACGATCATCGAAATGTTCATGGTCGAGGCCAACGTGGCGGTTGCGGCCTTGCTCGATCGCTACTGCATTCCGTTCATGCGGCGCGTTCATCCCGAGCCTGACAGCAAGATCCTGCGCCAGCTCAGCCAGACGTTGCGGCTGTTGGGCGTGACGCTGTCACGCCAGCCCCAGCGGGGCGACTTGCAGAGGCTGCTCGATCAGGTGAGAGACAGCCGGATGGGGCTGCCCGTGCATCTGCTGGTCCTGCGCAGTCTGGCCAAGGCGACGTATGCCCCCGTCAGTATCGGGCACTACGCACTGGCGGCTTCGAAGTACTGCCACTTCACGAGCCCGATTCGTCGCTATGCCGACCTCATCGTCCACCGGGCACTTCAGGCTTACCTCACCGGTCAGATGGACCTGGCCCGAAGGCAGTACACGTTCCCCGAACTGGCCACGATTGGCGAGCATATCACGGAGACCGAGCAGACCGCTGAAGAGGCCGAGCAGGAACTCAAAACGATCCTCATCCTCCATCTGCTGCGGGGTAAGGTCGGAAGCGTTTTAGATGGTGTCGTCTCGACGCTGACCAACTACGGCGCGGGCGTGCACTTGCCCGATTACGGCGTCGAGGGAATGATTCCGCGCGAGGCACTTGGAGCGGATCGCTGGCAGTTCGACGAGCAGAGCCAGTGTCTGGTGGGGCGTCACACGGGGGCGATCCTGCGGCTGGCTCAACCGCTTCGGGTGCGGATTGTTGCGGTTCACCCGGCCGGAGGGCAACTCGATCTCGCTCCGGCCACGGATCTGATTCGAAGGGTCTCGCTGACGGGAAAGCCTCAGCAGAAGGGCCGACGCAAGAGCGGCTCGGCCCGGCGACGCAAGAAACGCAACCCCCGCACCTGAGCGGAGCGGGGGAGATTGCTCAGCAGGTTAGATGCGGTGGTCTTCGCGGACGAAGCCCCGGCATCCACCCGACAAGCTCGTGCTCCAGTTCTTGGGCGGGTAGATGGCCGTCTAGCTTGTCGGTCTGGCCGATGTTGTTCAGACGCTTGTAGATGAGCTGCCAGGCGCACTCGATGTCGGGCCGGACTTCGCAGCGATCCTCGCGGGAACCGCCGCACGGGCCGTTGAGCATGTGCTTGGCGCAGCGGGTGATCGGGCAGATGCCGCCGAAATCGTGCAGGACGCAGGCGCCGCAGGAAGCACATTTCTCGCTCCAGACGCCGCGCTCTTCGAGGATGCCGAGGAAGATGGTGTCGAGACCCGCGTAGACCGGCTTGTCCACGTAGCGCTCGGCGATCGCCTGAACGCCCGCACCGCAACCGATCGACAGGACGGCATCGACCTTCTCGATCGCCTCGGCGGCCTCTTCGATGAAGACGTTGTCGCACTGACGCTCGATGGTCAGCTCGTCGACCTGCAAGGAGAAGCCCTGGAGCCGGCTGGCCATGCGAAGGGCCGAAGCGATGATGCAGACTTCACGTTCGCCGCCGGAGAGGCACACGGTGACACAGGTGCCGCAACCCAGGACCAACACACGCTTGTGGTTCCGCAGAATATCGATCAGTTCGGGAATGCTCTTTCTTTCGGCAACGATCATGAACGACTCTCCGATAGGAATCCGTGATTCCAGGATTTAGTATTTACTATTTGGTATTTGCGATTTCGTAAATCGTCAGTCGGAAACACTCAATCTCAACGGGCTGGGGCCGAGTTTGCGTACGGTTTCGACCATGTCTTTGACGACGTCGGTGAAGGGCCTGGCCATCGACGCGGAGACGTTGACCATCCGAAGGCGGTCGGCCTCGAGGCCCAGCTCGGCCATGAGTTCTCGCGTGTAGTTGACGCGCCGCTTGGCGAAGAAGTTGCCGTCGGTGAAGTGGCATCCGCCTTCGAGGCAACCGGCGACGAGGACGCCGTCGGCGCCCTTCTCGAACGCTTTCATCAAGAACTGCACTTCGAGCCGACCGGTGCAGGGGGTCTTGATGATGCGGATATTCGGCGGATACTGCAAGCGCATCGAGCCGGACAAGTCAGCGGCGGCGTACGCACAGTAGTTGCAGCAGAACGCCAATATCTTCGGTTCAAACGCTGTCGATTCCATAGGGTCCTTCGATCTTGTCACGTCAATTCTAAGATGGGCACATTCCGTGCCCATGCCGGATCTACACGGTTTCGCCTGAGAACAGTTCCTCGATCATCGCGGTGAACTGCTGATTCTCGCAGTGGTTCAACTGGATCGCACAGGCCGGGCATTCCGAAGCACAGATGCCGCAGCCCATGCACTTGGCCGCCTCGATCTGGCCCTTGTGGTCGTAGTTCATGTACGGCGCGTTGTAGGGGCAGACATGGACGCAGGTCATGCACGAGATGCACTTGTCCTGGTTGACCACGGAGACCTGGGCGTCGACGTCCAGGTGCGTCTTGGACAGCACGGTCGACGCTCGCGAAGCCGCCGCACGGGCTTGGGCGATGTTCTCGTCCATGAACTTGGGCGAATGGGCCAGGCCGCACAGGAAGATACCTTCGGTCGCGAAATCGACCGGACGCAGCTTCATGTGCGCCTCGACGTAGAAGCCGTCGGCGTTGAGCGGGACCTTCAGCATGTCCGAAACCCGCTTGTTGTCTGCTTCGCTGGCGACGCCCGTGCTCAGGATCACGTTGTCGGCGTGGATCTCCAGCTCGCCCGGCAGGTCGGGGCTGTCGACCGTGACCTTCAAACCGTTATCCCCGGCCACGGTCGGTGCCTTGTCCCGGTCGTAACGAATGAAGATGACACCCGCTTCGCGTGCCGCCTTATAGTAGGTTTCGCGATAGCCATAGGTCCGCAGATCGCGGTAGAGCACGTAGACTTGAGCCTTCGGATCGTTCTTCTTGATCCGCAACGCGTTCTTGACCGCCATCGAGCAGCAGAGCCGGCTGCAATAGGGATGGTCGTCGTTTCGCGAGCCCACGCACTGAATCATGACGATGCTCTGGCCGTTGGCGGCGAAACTGCCCGCCTGGAGCTGATCCTCCAACTCTTGCTGCGTCAGCACGTTGGCGTGCCGGCCATGGAGGAACTCGGTGGTCGCTGCCGGACTTGCACCCGTAGCGACGATGACGGCGCCGCAGGAGACGTCCTGCTTTTGGCCATCCTTGTCGGCCAGCGTGATATGGAAATTCCCGATGTGGCCCGCTACATGGGCGATATCGGTCTGCTTATAGAGACTGATGTGCGGATGGCTCTCCACGCGTCCGATCAGCTCATCGGTGAACTGAGCGATGCTGTCGTGCTCGAGCGTGTACTTGAGGTCGAGCAAATTGCCACCCAGCTTGTCGGATCGTTCGACGAGATGCGTCTTGAAACCCTGGTCGGCCAGCGCCAGCGCGGCGGTCATGCCGCTGAGGCCGCCGCCGATGACCAGACCCGTCTGGTTGACTTCGAGCGTGCTCTTCTTGAGCGGCCTGAGACGCTTGGCCCTGGCCACCGCCATGCGGACGAGGTCCTTGGCCTTGTTCGTCGCGGCTTCGGGATCGTTCGCATGGACCCACGACGCCTGGTCGCGGATGTTGGCCAGCTCGAACAGATAGGGATTCAGACCCGCTTCACGGAGCGTTTCGCGGAACAGCGGTTCGTGCGTGCGAGGCGAACAGGACGCGACGACGACGCGGTTGAGCCGGTTCTCGTGGATGATGTCGCGAATCTCGCCCAGCGCGGTGTCCGAGCACGTGTAGAGGCTGTTGGTGGAGAAGACCACGTCACCGAGCCCGGCGGCATAGTCCTTGACCTTCTCGACGTCGATGACCGACGCGATGTTCATGCCGCAGTGGCAAACGAAGACGCCGATTCGCGGCTCCTCGTCGGTGATGTCGTGCTCTTCCGGATACGTCTTCTGCGTAATCAGCGTGTTGCGGGCCGAAGCCAGAAGGGCCATGGCCTCGCTGGCGGCGCCGCTGGCCTGTGTCACGGTCTCCGGGATGTCCTTCGGTTCCTGGAACGCACCGGCCACGAACACGCCTTCGCGCGAGGAAGCAACGGGGTCGAGACGGTTGGTCGCACAGAAGTTGAATTCGTTCAGCTCGACCCCCAGTCGCTTGGCCGCCTCCACGGCCGACAGCGAGGGTTCCATCCCTGTAGCAAGTACGACCAGGTCGAATTCCTGCTCGTTGACCTGACCCGATTCGCCGACATATTTCAGACGCACGTCGCGCGAGCCCGGCAGTTCGACGCAGCGAGACGGGATGCTCTTGATGAACGAGATGTTGTCCATGCTGCGAGCCCGCTCGTAGTACTGGTCGAAATCCTTGCCGTGGGGCGGATGTCCATGTTGAAGATCGTGACCTGCAAGCCGTCGAGGTGCTCGCTGGCGACCATGGCCTGTTTCGTGGTGGCCATGCAGCAGATCGACGAGCAGTAGTCGTTGCCGCACGAGGGATCGCGGGAGCCGATGCACTGGATGAAGGCGATGCGCTTGGCGGGCTTGCCGTCGCTGCGTCGCACGATATGGCCTTCGAATGGTCCGGCGGCCGATAGCATACGCTCGAACTGCACGTTGGTCAGCACGTTCTGCCAGCGTCCGAAACCATACTCACCCTTGCGTTTGGCGTCGAACTCTTCGAAACCGGGGGCGAGGATCACCGCACCGACGTCGAGCTGGATCGTCTGGGGCTTCATGAAGTAGTCGATGGCATTCTGCCCACAGGCGATGATACACTCGCCGCATTCCGAGCAGATCGCACAGTTGAGGCAGCGTTCGGCCTCGGCCTTGGCCTGCTCTTCGGTCAGTCCGCCTTCGATCTCGGCAAAGCCGCTCTTGCGCTGGGCGCTCGGCAGTTCCTTAACGACGGCCCGCGCCCGTTTCTCCTGGCCCTTCAGCGAGGGCAGGTCTTCCTTGGCGATCGGGTTGACGCTCTCTTCGAAGCGATCACCGGTCAGGTCCTCGCCCTTGAGGAATCGGGCCATGGATTCGGCGGCGCGCTTGCCTGCGGCTACCGCCTCGATGACCGTTCTCGGTCCGGTGACGGCGTCACCACCTGCGAAGACCTTCTCGATCGACGTCTGCATCGTCTCTTCGTCGGCCTTGAACAGGTTCCACTGGGTCTCGATCCCCAGTTGCTCGACGGTGTCCTTGTCGATCTTCTGGCCGATGGCAGGGATGATAGTATCGGCTGCGATCTCGAACTCGGAGCCTTCGATCGGCACCGGACGCCTGCGGCCCGATTCATCGGGCTCGCCCAGTTTCATGCGAATGCAGCGGACCGCTTTGATCCGGCCCTTGCCATCGTCGATAAACGCCACGGGGGCGGTGAGGAACTCGAACTTGACGCCTTCTTCCTGGGCGTGCCGGACTTCGTCTTCAATGGCGGGCATCTCGGCCGCGGTCCGGCGATAGATGATCGTGACCTCATCGGGATTGTATCGAAGCGCCGAGCAGGCGGCGTCCATCGCGACGTCGCCCCCACCGACGACCACGACCTTGCCCTGGATATCGGGCTTCAGGTCGGGGCTGTTGGACTGGCGGAGGAAGTCGATCCCGGGGATCACGCCCTGGAGGTCTTCGCCATCGACGCCCAACGCCGTGCTCTGATGCGTCCCGACGCCCACAAAGACCGCGTCGAAATCTTTCTGGAGCTTGTCGAAGGTGATGTCCTTGCCCATGCGGCAGTTGTACTGGAACGTGACGCCCTTACGCCGGATCAGCTCCACTTCGTGGTCGAGCACATCGGCCGGCAGGCGATAGTCGGGGATGCCATAGCGGAGCATTCCACCGGCGGCTTCCCTCGCCTCGAAAACCGTCACCGCGAATCCGAGATCGGCCAGGTCCGAAGCGGCCGTCAAGCCAGCCGGCCCAGCGCCGATGACCGCGACCTTCTTGCGCGTTGGCGGGGGCGGTCTTTTCTTCGGGCAGTTGCAGTTCGCCCGCTTTGAGTTGCTCCATCTCCTTGTCGGAGGCGAACCGCTTGAGCAATCGAATGGCGACCGCACTATCCAGCTCCCGGCGGGTACACTCGGCTTCGCACGGGGCAGGGCAGACGCGTCCGCAGATCGCCGACAGCGGGTTCCGCTCGCGGATCAGGTTGACGGCCTTGATGTATTCACCCTTCTTGATCAACTGCACGTAGCCCTGGACGTTGATATTGGCCGGGCAGGTGATCTTACAGGGGGCGTGGCCCTTCTTCATGATACCGGTGACGTTCGGGACGGCCTGGGCGTTGTACTTGGCGATGCCCTTGCGCTTGCCCATGTCACGGTCGAACCGGTTCGACATACTGACCGGGCAGACCTCGGTGCACTCGCCGCAACCGCTGCACTTGTCCTCATCGACGTAGCGCGGGTGCTTGCGGACCGTCGCCTTGAAGTTCCCGGGCTCGCCTTCGAGCCCTTCCAACTCCGACAGCGTCAAAATCGAAACATTGAGGTTGCGGGCACATTCGACCAGCTTGGGCGAAACGATACACGTCGCGCAGTCCCCCGTGGGGAAGGTCTTGTCGAGATGAGCCATCATGCCGCCAATGGCGGGGGCCCGTTCGACGAGGTAGACCTTGAAGCCGGAGTTGGCCAGATCGAGAGAGGCCTGAACGCCCGCAATACCGCCACCCTGAACCAGGACGGCGCCGACTTTCTTCTTTCCGTTGGTTTTGCTCATATCGCGCCTATGCAGAAGCAATCATTTTGACCACCCGGTCGGGCGAGATCATTAGTTTGCCAAGACCCAATTGTTCAGGGGCAACGCCCATGCACAGGCCCAGCAATTGCGTGATGTACAGAATCGGCATGTCGTGCCGGCGTCCCAGCTCTTTCTGGATATCGATCTGTCGCAGGTCGAGATTGACCTGGCACATCGGGCAGGCGACGACGATGCAGTCGGCCCCGGCCTCTTTGGCCATGCCCAGGATCGAATCGGAAAGCTTCAGGACCAGGTCGGTCCGCGTCATGGACAGGCCGCCGCCGCAGCACTCGACCTTGTAAGGCCAGTCCAGAGGCGTCCCGCCCATCGCCTCGACGAGCGTGTCCATGCTCGTCGGGTTCTCGGGGTCGTCGAACTCCATCACTTCGGCCGGTCGGACCAGCAGGCAGCCGTAATAGCTCGCGACCTTCATATCGGTAAGGGGCTTGACGATGGCCTCCTTGATGCGGGCAACGCCGATGTCCTCCAGCAGGACTTCGAGCATGTGACGCACCCTGACGGAGCCATCGTAGTCGGTGCCGACGGCGTCGGCGACCTTCGCCCGCATCTTGGCATCGTTGCGAACCTCATGGTTGGCCATCTTCATGCGGCTGTAGCAGGCCGCACAGTTGACCAGCATGTCGAGCCCCATCTTCTTGACCGCCACGAGATTGGCCGCCGAGAGAGAAGCGGCCAGCACGCGGTCCGTCTGGTGCCCGGCGGTTGCGCCGCAGCAGGTCCAGCCGGAAGGCTCGGTCAGTTCGATCCCCAGTTTTGCCGCCACGGCCAGCGAGCTGATGTGCATGTCACGGGCCGTCGACTCCGCAGAACAACCTGGATAGTACGCTAATTTCATGGTGAAAGGCGTCCGCTATTTCTCGTCTTTGGTTTTCTTGAAGATGCGTCGCACCGTCGCACGGTCCGCACCACGCGGGGGCAGCAGGGCGAGCTTGCCCTTCTTGAGCATGGTCGGGAACTTGTCGGTATCGGCCATGAACGTTCGCGTGCCCAGCTTGTAGGCCGCGATCATTCCGATCTCGTACGACCGGCCGAACAACTGCACGGTCTTGAGGAAGGCCTTGTTGAACATGGGCACGTTGCCCTTGGCGGCCTTCTTCTCCAGAGCGATCTTTCGCAGGGCGTCCATGATGGCGGCGCCGTCGATGCCCATCGGGCAGCGGTTCGTGCAGGTCTCGCACGAGGCGCAGGCCCAGATGATCTCGCTGTCGAGCAGTTCCTCGCCCGCCTGGAGATGCAGTTGCCTGATGATCTCGGCCGGGGACGACTTGACCATCTGCGAGACGGGACAGCCGCTCGTACACTTCTTGCACTGATAGCACGCGCTGAGGTCGACGCCGGATATCTCCTCCACGCGCTTGATCAGCGCATGGGTCGCCTTGTCTTTCGTTAGGATTACTGCCATGCTTACCCTTCCAGAACCGGTTCGCTGACGACGTCGTCCTCGACCTCGTATTCCACTTTGTTGCTCAGGGCCTTGTTCTTCTGCGGGATCACCTTGCGATAGACCTCGCTCGGGGCGACGTTCTTCGCCGTCCACGGTGAGCAGGTCTTCGATGGTGATGCCGAAGAGTCGTTCGTTTTCCTGAAGGTGCGGCAGGATCAGCTCCCAGTCCTTATCGGTCACGCGGACGAACTCGCCGCCGTTCAATTGCTGAGGCACCACCGCCTTGTGCGGGTCGCGAATGAAGATCGCGCCGCCCGAGGCGAGTGAGAAGAGGTTGCTGCCCGGATACGGCTCGGCCAGCGGGACGACCTTGCCTTCGTCGTCGAAGGTGATGCCGTTGAGGATGACGAAACCGCCATTGTTGTGAGGATCGCCCGCCATGAAGGATTCACCGAGGAAGTCCAGGCAGGTCCCGTTGATGACCACGCGGGGCCGACCGACGGAGTTGATCAGCGGTCGTCCGGCGCCGTTGCCACGGACGTAAACGTGCCCGCCTTTGGCGCCGTACATGAAGGTCTGGCCGACGTCACCGTGTACGACGAGCTTGCCCCGCTTGCAGATCTGGGCCAACTGGTCTTGTCCGTTGCCATGGACGGTGACGGTCATGCCGTCAATGCCCGAGGCGAGATAATCGCCCGAGCTGCCATAGACGTCGACGGTGACACCGTCGGTATCGGGGCCCATGCCCACGCCGTCAAAACGCTGGCCCAGGCAGCCAAAGCAAATGAAGTGCTTCCAGCCCAGCATGTATCCGTCCATCGCAGTGTGGGCGGCACACGTGTCCCCTTCAGGGGTGAAGTTCTTCACGTCGATCACGAGGTGCGTTTCCCCGTCTTGAGGGGCCCGCAGCTTGTCGCGGTCGGCGAATTCGATCAGGCGGTATTGAGTGCCCACGCATTCGGCGCCGAAATGGGGCAGCTTGCGGAACAGGCGATCCAGTTCCGTCCGCACGATGTGCAGGATGTGACTGCGTTTCTTGGCGCCGGTGGGGAAGGGCCGGTCGTTGATCCGGGTCAAAGCCTCGATGACCGTCCCGGTGGATTTGACGTTCTCGGCCTGGTCGGCGACGAAGCGGCACACCCGACGGATTTCGTCGAAGCTCCACGTCGGGATGCGGCTGCTCAGAATGTCGTACACGCGAAGCGCATCCTTGGCTTCCAGCGCCTTCCGCAGTTCCTGGGCGACTTCGGCGTCGACCTTCTTCGACGTGTCGACGTCCTTGGTGAAGTCGCAGGCCTCGGTTTGCTTGGGCATGGGGACGGGCCTGGCGAACTTGTCGGTGCAGGTCATGCGGAATTGCCCGTCCTCGTTGGCCGTCAGGTCGAAGCGGAACGAGCCGCCGTCGGTATGACTTCCGCCTCGGGCATTCCAATACCGGTCCGCCACCGGGCAGATTCGCTTATCGTCTTTCGACAGGCTCAGCAGTGTGGCATCGACCGCCTGCTTCTCCGAACCGATCAGGCCGACCTGCACCTCTCCGTCGGAGAAGGCGAACACCTGCGGTCGGAGCATCGCGGTGTCGGTGATGCCCAGCAACTGGAATCGTTTCTCCTTGGCCAGATTCCTGGCGAGAATGAAGAACCAGGGACCGTCGGGCGAGCCGTGGATGTGCGTCGCCTGGATCGCGCGGTAGATCTTCTGCTTCTCGGCGGGCAGCCGGTCGAAGTCGAGCTCCGTCGTCGGCGCCAGCGCCTCGATGATGTATTCCAGCGGATAATGATAGGTCCGGTGCAGCAGGTCGAACATCAGGGCCGAGACTTCGGTGTCGGTGAGGAACTGGGGCCGGATGTTGCGCTGCAACAGGTATTCGCTGACGGAATGATAGTTGGCGAAGTCGCCGTTGTGGACGAGCGCCATGTCGATGCCCGCGAACGGATGGGCGCCACCGGGGTGCCAGACGCGGCCCTTGGTGGGGAATCGCTGGTGGGCGATCCACACGTGGGCCCGGAGGTCTTCGATCTTATAGTATTTGACGATCGCCTCGGCAAACCCGACGACCTTCAGGATCATGACGTTGCGGCCGTGAGACAGTACGAACGCCTGCTGGTTGCCCATGGAAGCGTAGTATTGCTCATTGAGCTTGAAGCTGTTCTGGCAGACGAATTCGTCCTCGACCTCGCGTCGGTCGATGTCCTTCAGATTGTTGTCCTTGATGAATTTGTCCAGGACCTTGGCCTTGGCGCGAACGAAGTAGCGGTACACGTCCGGCGGGCGATTCTCCAGTCCCGGGACGGTCTTCCAGTCGTCCACGGTCTCCAGAGCCGCCGACTTGGCCACCTCGAAGTTGTTCGTGATGTAATTCTTCTCCAGGTCCTTCCGCACCGACGGGTCCAGGAAGGCGACGTGGAGCATGTAGTAGTCGTCCAGAACCTCGCGCGTGACACCCAATTCTTCGGGAACGAAGCCGACGGCCGCGATGCCGCCGCCTTTGCCGTTGCCACGGTTGTGCATCTGGAAGGACGGCTCGTAGATGTGCCGGCCGGCGACGGGTTCGCTGACGCAGAAGCCGACGACTCCGCAGCCGCCTTCTTCGGCGTCCTTCCGCACGACCTTGGGAAGGCCCAGGTCCTCGACCAGTCGTTTCTTGGCGTTCAGCAGTTTTTCTATGCGTTTGCGGTCCACGTCTTAGTGCTCCACATCATTCGTATAGTCGAGGTGCATCAGCAGGTCCGACCGGCCCGTCAGTTCGGAGACGCTCTTGAGGCCGAGTCGTTTGAGGATGCTGACGAGATCTTTCCGCCAGGCGGTATAGAGGTTGACCAGCCGCTGCGTGCCCCATTCGAGATTGATCTTCTTGGCCAGCACGGGGTCGGTCGAGGCGATGCCGCGCGGGCAGCCGCGACCGCTCTCGCACCGCGTGCAACGCACGCAGCCCAGGGCGACCAGTTCGACGGTCCCGATCACGACGCAATCGGCGCCGAGCGCGATGGCCTTGGCCGCATCGTAAGCGGTGCGAATGCCACCACTGGCGACCAGCGTGACCTTGTCCCGTGCCCCTTCGGCGACGAGGAAGTTGTGCACCTTCGGGATCGCGTACTCGATGGGCATCGCGATATTCTTCTTGGCGATGTCGGGGGCGGCGCCCGTTCCACCGTATCCGCCGTCCAGATGGACGATATGAGCGCCGGCTGAATAGCTCCCGACCGCCACCATGTCCACGTCCGTGGGCGTCGAGACCTTGGCCGAGACCAGGGCACGGCGGTTCATGTGCTTGATCCAGTCCATGTGCTTCTGGTGGTCTTCGATCGAGTAGACGCTGTGGAACGGGAAGGGCGAGAACAGCGAGATGCCCAGCACGGCTTCACGCATCCGGGCGACGTCGACGGTGTTCTTGTCGCCCAGCAGGTGACCGCCCAGGCCGGGCTTGGCCCCCTGGGCGTATTTGAATTCGACGATCGGCACGCGCTGGATCGTTTCTTCGCGGACACCAAAGAGGCCCGTGGCGACCTGCGTGATCATGTGGTCGTCGTAAGGCCTCAGACGTTCCATATAGCCACCCTCGCCCGAGCAGGTGAAGGTATTGAAGGCGACCGCCACGCGGGCCTTGGAAAGCTGCGTCGTATTGCTGACGGACCCGAAGGACATGCCTCCGCCATACCAGGGCACGTCGATGGTGATATCGGCCCGGCCGTCGTTGCGGCGGTTGAGCTTCACCGTCGTATCGATCTCGTCGTCTTTCAGCTCAACGGCAGGCTTGTCGGGGAATTTGAACCGGATTCGGTCGAACCCGCCTTCGGTGTCACCCACCTCGTAGTTGTATCCATATTTCGCAGCGGGAGGGGCACCCGTCTCGGACATGCACCAGGTCGCCATGAGGATGTCGGGCGTCCAGCGATAGTCGCCCAACGCCTTCAAGGCGGGGTTGTCGACGACCTTGATGGCCTGGACCGGACAGGCATCGACGCAGTAGTGCTTCGTGCCGACGCAGGCGCTCTTGGTGCAGAGATGGGCCTTGGCCTCGGGCACATACTTGTAGCCCGGCTTGGACACCAGGGCGCCTTCGGGACAGACCTCGATGCACTTGCCGCACTTGATACAGGCGTCGGTGCGGCTGATCTTGTATTTCGGGATCTCGTTGCGAAACCGCGACGGTGCCGACTCGACCTGAGGAGTTATCTGGAACTGCTCGGGTCGCGTGTTGAACGTGTTGGCCGGCAGGATCTCTTTAAGCTGGTTTTCGTTTGCCGAATAGGGGGCCAAAGTTCTGCTCCTCAAGCTCTTCAAAAAACATGGCGCGACCCACGTCGCCTCGCAGGCGGCGGGCCTCACGAATCCCCATCGCGCCCATCACTTCGATCAACTGCCCGTGCCAGGCGCCCAGCAGGTTGGTCATGCGTCCGACGCCGTACTCGTAGCCGATCTCGGGCACCTTCGCGTGGCAGCTCTTTCCGAACTCGCACCGCCCGCACAGATCACACTCGAGCGCGATCAGCAGGGGCAGGTCGATGGTCACGAGGTCGGCGCCGCAGAGCAGGGCCTTGGCCATGTGCTCGGGCAGGGCGATCCCGCCGCTGGCGATCAGGGTGATGTCGTCGCGAATCCCGTCGTTGACGAGTGACAGGTGGATTTCGCGGATCAGGTCTTTGATATGTCTCGGTTCTTCGACGTCGATCTCGTTGCCGTTGGAGTCGGCGACGAAGTGAATCGCTTCGATCTCGTCGAGACCGGCCAACTCGTGCACCCGTGCCGGGCCTTTGGCGTCCAGCGAAACACGGACGGAGACGACGATGTCCGGGGCGATCTTCTTGATCTCGGCGATGCGCTTCGAGACCTTGTCACTATCGGCGATCTCGATGAATCGCGTCTTCTTGATATCGTCGGCAGCCGGCAAGGGACTGTCGGCGCTGACGTAGAAGGCCAGATTGTTGCTAACCTTATCGATGTCGATATCGGCCAGGGGCCAGTTGCGGGAATCGATCAGAGCCAGCGTGCCCGTCTTGGCGGCGGTGCGCAGCCTGATCTGGTCCATGGTCTTAAGCCCGTGCCTGATCGGGATGATGTCGAGGATGATCGGCAACGGGATAGACGTCAGGTTGGGGGTTTCCGCCACACCCAGCTTCTGATCGAAGTGCAGGAACGACGCCTTGCGTCCGATGTCGACCGAGGTGCTGATATACTCCCGGCCATGGATGCCGTCGCGGGTCGGACGAACGATTTCGGACATGTCCGTCCACATCGAATCGAAGCCTTTGCCGCTGAACTTGCCGCCGTAGCCGGCGCCGGAGACGGGGATCTTGGCCGTCTCGGCCTGGGCCATCGTCGTCCGGATGATGTCCGGGTGCCAGTACTCGTTGCCCATGTGCATGAAGACCGGGTTGACCGCCATGCTCAGCAGGCCCTTGGTGCACTCCTGAACGCACGAGAAGCAGCCCATGCACTCGAAGAACAGTGCGTCGACGTCGCTGAGCGTCCGCAGGTACTTCGCTTCGTCTCGGTAGCGGTCGTAGACGCAGGCTTTCTTGACGCAATTATGGCAGCGACAGCAGTCTTCCCGCCAATCGACCACGCCGTACTTGCCGACGCGCGGGCGGCGCGGGGGAATGGGCTTCGTGCTAATGTGATATTTGTCCGGCATAGGATTTGTCCTGGTGCTATTGGATTACGATAGTCCCGCCGAGGCCATCAGCTCCGGTACGACGGATTCCTTGCCGCCGGAGAGAATGTGGATCCCCTTGATGCCCTTGAGGTCCTTGACCTTCGCGATGATCTCGGTGCAGATGGCGAGCCCTTCCTTCTTCTGGGCGGCCGCATCACCGGCCTTCTTCATCCGTTCCACGATGCTGTCGGGGATCACGAATTCCGTGAAGGTCTCCCGCAGTTCCTCAGCCTCTTCGGCACTGGCCAAAGGCATGATGCCCACGAGAATGGCGGCTTTGTCCGGGACGCCCGCCGCCTTGACCGCTTCGAGCCATTCCACGAAGGGTTCGAGGTCGAAGATGGCCTGAGTTTGGATGAAGGTGGCCCCGGCTCGGACCTTCTTCTCGAGCTTCATGAGGTTCAGAGGCAGAGGCCGCAGATAAGGATTGGCCACGGCGCCGACCGCCATGGCGAAACCACCTTCGATGGCCTCCCCGTTCATAAGAGTCTGCTCGGCGTTCATCGTCGAGATCGCCGCGATCATCTGGACCGAGTCGATGTCGTAGACGTTGGCCGATTCTGGGTATCCGATCAGGCTCTGATGGTACCCGGTCAGGCACAGCAGGTTCTGGATGCCCAGCGTAGCGGCCCCCAGGGCATCGGATTGGATGGCGATACGGTTGCGATCGCGCGAGACCACCTGGTAGACCGGTTCGAGCCCCGCCTCTTTCAGCACGGCACAGGCCGCCAGGCTGGAGGTCGTGGTGCCGAACGGGTTGTCCGAGACGTTGACGGCCGCTACGCCTTTGCCGAACGCCTTGGCCGCCTCTTTGACGAGCGAATCACTGGCCCCGATCCTGGGCAGCAGCTCTGCGGTGACCACGAAGCTGCCGTTGGTGAGTTTCTTTGCCAATCCACTGCTTGCCTTCATGTATTAGGTCCTCTTAGCACGTTGCTTTCTGGGTGTCCGGCTTCGGCAGAGCGCTGATCTTCTTCCGGAATTCCTTGATTGTCTCAATGACGCCATCGACGCCGCGATCATCCAGGCTCACCAGCGCGATCCGGCCCTTGCCCAGGCCGATTTCCGCGATCAGCTCATCGACGGCCTGAACGCGGTTCTGGGCCCTGAAACTGCCCTGGATGTACTGGCACTCGTCCTTCTTGCAGGTGACAACCATCACGCCGTCGGCTCCGGATTCGAATGCTTTGACCAGGTACGGGACGTTGACCTTCCCGGAGCAGGGCACGCTGACAACCTTTAGCTCCGTGTCAGGAAGCGCGTCTTCCGCGTCCAGGAGATCCGCCGCTTGGAGGCTTGTTGAGCAACAGAATAGATGAATCCGCATGTTGGCGCTGTCCATACCCGTCCCTTACCTGCCGCTCGAACGGGACTCGAAGCACGAATTCGGCCAATCGAACGGACATTACCCATACTCATTGTTCATATCAGGTACCATCATAGCCGCCTCCGGCCTGATTCGTGTTCAGTTTTGGTAATACGTATCATTAGTATTGGTAATGGTCTGTTTAACGTCCGTAATAATAGTCAACATTAGGATAACTAAACATGCTTTTATCCGTTGCGATGATCTGCGGTAGGATTTTGGGGCTTTCACCCCGCATTGCGGTGATAAGGCCGTTTCTCGCGTTTTCGGCGTCGACAGGGACCGGATTAGGCATCTTGATGCGTAATAGGTGCATAAGCATAACTTATTAGGTCTATGTATGTAAAGGCACAAACAAGGCCTGGATTTTCCCGTACAATTTTGTACACTGGATGGCTTGAGCTATGCGAGGGGGGTCGAAGTTGTCCATCGTGAAGCAAACCTGTTCTAGTTGCATGGAGAGTTGATGATCGTGAATCCGAGAAATCAGGGTCTGTACGACAAACGGTTCGAGCACGATGCGTGTGGCATCGGAGCCGTGGTCGATATCAGCGGTCGGCCGGACCACGCCATACTGGAGTACGGCCGGGACGTGCTCAAGAACCTGCGCCACCGCGGGGCGGCCAGTGCCGATAATGTCACCGGTGACGGTGCCGGTATCCTATTACAGATTCCGCACGAGCTGTTTGTCGCGGAATGCCAGAAGAATGGCATAGTGCTGCCCGGCCCAGGGCGGTACGGTGTCGGGATGGTGTTCACCAGCAAGGATACGGCCTTGCAGTCGAAGTGGGACGGCCTGCTCGCTCAGGCGCTGGCCCATTACGGTCTGGGCGTCATCGGCTGGCGGGACGTCCCGACCAAGCCCGACTGCCTGGGCCAGATCGCGCTGGCCGTTGAGCCGGCCATCAAGCAGGTCTTCATTGACGGCAACGGTCTGACCGACGTGGATCTCGAACGCCGTCTCTACCTCGCACGCAAACGGGCCGAACGCCTCGTCCGCGAGAATTCCGGCCCCGAAGCCGAGGATTTCTATATCGTCAGCATGTCCTGTCGCACGATCTGCTACAAGGGCATGTTCATGGACTGGCAGTTGTTCGCCTATTATCCCGACCTGGAGGACAAGCGGGCGACTTCGTCGCTGTGCATCATCCACCAGCGGTACAGCACAAATACGTTTCCCAACTGGAAGCTGGCCCAGCCGTTCCGATGCATCGCTCATAATGGTGAGATCAATACGCTCAGTGGCAACCGCAACTCGATGCGGGGCCGCGAGCCCAAGATGATCAGCAAGACCCTCGGAGACGATCTGACGGACCTGTTCCCGGTGGTCGATCCGGCGGGCAGCGACTCGGCGGCCTTCGACAACGCGCTGGAATTGCTGGTGCAGTCGGGCCGCAGTATGCCGCACGGGTTGATGATGATGATCCCCGAGGCGTTCGGGCCAAAGTACCATATCAGTACTGACAAGCGGGCTTTCTACGAGTATCACGCGGCGGTCATGGAGCCCTGGGACGGCCCGGCGGCGATGGTGTTCACCGACGGACGTATCATCGGGGGTACTCTGGACCGTAACGGGCTGCGGCCTTGTCGCTACCTCGTCACCAAGGATGGCTTGGCGATCATCGGCAGCGAGGCGGGCGTGGTCGAGTTCCCGCCCGAACAGATCAGCTCCAAGGGACGCCTGCGTCCAGGCCACCTGTTCCTGATCGACACCACCGAGGGACGCATCATCTCGGACAACGAGATCAAGAGCAAGATCGCCCGCCAGAGCCCGTACCGGCGCTGGCTGGATGAGAACCGAATCGAATTGCGGGGCCTGTTCGATGCGCCCGACCACGTGGAGACCGATCCGAAGGACACGATCCGCCGGATGCGGGCCTTTGGCTACACCGCCGAGGAGAAACGCATGGTCCTGGCGCCGATGGCCGTCAATGGCCAGGAGGCGGTCGGGTCGATGGGCAACGATACCCCGCTGGCGGTGCTCAGCGATCGTTCGAAGCTGCTGTTCAACTACTTCCGCCAGTTGTTCGCCCAGGTGACCAACCCGGCCATCGACCCGCTCCGCGAAGGCCTCGTCATGAGTCTGATGCTGTTCACGGGCAAGAAGCGGAACGTGCTGGACGAATCGCCTCTGCACTGCCGGCAACTGAAACTGCCACACCCGATCCTCACCAGCGCGGACCTCGCCCGTCTTCGGTCGGTCAGCCGCTCCGATTTCAAGGTGGCGACCGTGCCGATGCTGTTCGATGCCACGCAGAAGAACGCGGGCAAAGCGATGCGCAAAAGGCTCGATACGCTGGTCAAGGAGGCCGAGCGGGCAGTCAACGACGGTGCGTCTCTGGTCGTTCTGAGCGACCGAGGCCTGTCGGAGACCGAGGCGGCCATTCCTTCGCTGCTGGCGGTCTCGGCGGTCCACCACCACCTGCTGACGAAGGGCTTGCGTAACGAGTGCGGCCTGATCGTCGAGAGTGGCGAGCCCCGCGAAGTCATGCACTTCTGTCTGCTGGCCGGCTACGGGGCCAACGCCGTCAATCCGTACCTGGCCTTCGACGTCCTCCAGGAGATGAACCAGCGGGGCGAACTGAACGGCGAGATGGAGCCGGTCGCTGTTTCGGACCACTTCATTGCGGCGATCAAGAAGGGCATCCTCAAGACGATGAGCAAGATGGGCATCTCGACGCTACGCAGCTACATGTATGCTCAGTTGTTCGAGGCCATCGGGTTGAAGAAGAGCTTTGTGGATGAGTACTTCCGGGGCACGACCTCGCGGGTCGAGGGGATCGGGATCGATGAGATTGCCAAGGAGGCCCTGAACCGCCACGCCTACGCCTATGGCGACGATGACTACAGTTACCCAGAGATTGATATGGGAGGCGAGTACGCCTTCCGGTACCACAGCGAGCGGCATTTGTGGAATCCGACGACGGTCTCCAAGCTCCAGGAGGCTGTGCAGAACGATGATGCGAAGGCCTACGCCGAGTTTGCCCAGGCGGTGAACAGCCAGGCCGAGGAGCTTTGCACCTTGCGAGGCATGTTCGAATTTAAGGCGGGCAAACCGATTCCCATCGAGAAGGTCGAGCCGGCCAGTGAGATCGTCAAACGGTTTTGCACGGGCGCGATGAGCCATGGCTCGATCAGCAAAGAAGCGCACGAGTGCATGGCTGTCGCGATGAACCGCATCGGGGGCATGAGTAACACGGGCGAGGGCGGTGAGGATGCCGCCCGTTACGTCCTCGAAGCCAACGGCGACTCGAAGAACAGCGCCATCAAACAGGTGGCCAGCGGGCGATTCGGCGTGACGATCAACTACCTGGCCCATGCCAAGGAGCTACAGATCAAGATCGCCCAGGGCGCCAAGCCTGGGGAAGGGGGCCAACTGCCCGGGCACAAGGTGACGAAGGAGATCGCGGGGTTGCGGTTCTCCACGCCCGGGGTGACGTTGATCTCGCCTCCGCCGCATCACGACATCTACTCGATCGAGGACCTGGCCCAGTTGATCTACGACCTCAAGTGCGGTTGCCCCGGCGCGAAGGTGTCGGTCAAGCTGGTTTCCGAGGTCGGTGTCGGAACCATCGCAGCCGGTGTGGTCAAGGGCAATGCCGACGAGGTGCTCATCAGCGGTCATGATGGTGGCACCGGTGCCAGCCCGCTATCGTCGATCAAGTATGCCGGCGCACCTGGGAACTGGGCCTGGCAGAGACGCAGCAGACCCTGGTTCTCAACAGCCTGCGTGGGCGCACGCGATTGCAGACCGATGGGCAGCTCCGAACGGGTCGCGACGTGGTGGTCGGCGCCTTGTTGGGGGCCGAGCAGTTCGGCTTCGGCACCGGTGCTCTCGTGACGCTGGGCTGTACCCTGTTGCGGAAATGTCACGAGGGGGCCTGTATCTACGGGATCGCCACCCAGGACCCGGAATTGCGGAGACGCTTCGCAGGCAAGCCCGAGTATCTGACACGTTACTTCACCTTCGTGGCCGAGGAAATCCGGCAGATCATGGCGCAACTCGGGTTTGAGAAGTTCGAGGACATGGTCGGGCGTTCGGACCTGCTCAAGACCACCAGGGCGATCCGTCACTGGAAGGCCAAGGGGCTGGACCTGTCGTCGATCTTCCATCAGGTCGATGTTTCGGACGGGCGGTGCGTGCGGTTCTGCGAGCCGCAGCTCGACAAGCATCAGGACCACATGGACTGGAAGATCATCGAGATGGCTCGCGATGCCGTCGAGGATAAGAAGCCGGTGACGCTCGATCTGCCGATCAAGAACACCGATCGGACGACGGGTGCGATTCTAAGTAACAAGATCGTACTGAAGCACGGCCCCGATGGACTGGCCGACGACACGCTGAATGTGGTGCTGCGCGGTTCGGCGGGCCAAAGCTTCGGCGCGTTCCTGGTCAAAGGGGTGACACTGACGCTGATTGGCGAGTCCAACGATTACCTGGGCAAGGGCCTCTCAGGCGGCCGGATCGTGGTCAAGACACCGCCCGAGGCGACCTATCTGCCCCACGAGAACATCATCGTGGGCAACACGCTGCTGTACGGAGCCACACGGGGCGAGGTCTTCATCAACGGTGTCGCCGGCGAGCGGTTTGCCGTGCGGAACAGCGGCGCGGTGGCGGTCGTAGAAGGCGTCGGCGATCACGGCTGCGAATACATGACAGGCGGATGTGTCGTCGTGCTTGGCCGGACCGGGTGCAACTTCGGGGCCGGCATGAGTGGGGGCACTGCCTATGTCCTCGACGAACGCCAGCTCTTCGACACCCTGTGCAATCTCGACATGGTGGACCTCGAGACGGTCTGGCGCGAAGAAGACAAGGACGTGCTGAAGGATCTGATCGAACGACATCGAATGTTCACCGACAGCGTGCGAGCGAAGTACATCCTCGACAATTGGTCGGGGATGATCGGACGATTCGTGAAGGTCATCCCGATCGACTATCGAAAGGCTTTGGAAAGAATGCAGGCAGAAGAGCAACGCAATACCGAAACGACGCCCGCGACCGAGGAGGTGTTCAATGGGTGAGCCGCGTGGCTTCATGAAATACACACGAGGTGAAGTCGGGCACCGCTCGGTTGCCGAGCGGATCCACGATTTCAACGAATTCGATTTGCCTTTGACGCCGGACGCGCTTCGGCAGCAGGCGGCCCGGTGTATGAACTGTGGCATTCCGTTCTGCCAGGGGGCTGGCTGTCCCGTCGTCAACTGCATCCCCGACTTCAACGAGTTGGTGTACCAGGGGCGGTGGAAAGAGGCGTCGGACCTGTTGCACAGCACGAACAACTTTCCCGAAATCACCGGTCGCGTCTGTCCGGCGCCGTGCGAAAACGCCTGCACGCTGAACGTCAACGACGACCCGGTCATGATCAAGCACATCGAATACCAGATCGTCGAGAAGGGATTCGAAGAAGGCTGGGTCGTTCCGCAGGTAGCCAAGGTCAAGACAGGCAAGCGCGTGGCGGTGATCGGCTCCGGTCCGGCCGGCCTGGCGGCGGCGCAAGACCTGGCCCGCGCCGGTCACGACGTCGTCGTGATCGAGAAGGACGAACGCCCGGGCGGGCTGCTGCGCTACGGGATTCCGGACTTCAAGCTCCAGAAGACCATCATCGACCGGCGCCTGGAGCAGATGAAGGCCGAGGGGGTGCAGTTCCAGTGCGGGGTCACCGCGGGTGAAGACATCTCCGTCCGCTATCTGCGTAAGCGGTTCGACGGTATCCTGCTGGCGATGGGGGCCGGTCAGCCTCGCGACCTGGATGTGCCTGGCCGGGACAAGGACAACGTCCTGTACGCGATGGACTTCCTGACGCTCCAGAACAAGATCCTCGGTGGTGAATCTCTCGAAGGGGCCCGGCTGGTTTCCGCTCGCGACAAGGTCGTGGTCGTTGTCGGCGGGGGCGATACGGGCAGCGACTGCGTCGGGACGTCTCGCCGCCAAGGCGCCAAGAAGATTTATCAACTGGAGATCCTGCCGGAGCCGCCGGAGAGCCGGATCGCCCAGGAGCCCTGGCCCCAGTGGCCTCGCATCATGCGCACCAGCAGCTCGCATGAAGAGGGTTGCGAACGGCGCTGGTCGGTCATGACCAGGGAAATTGGGGGCAACGGAGCCGTCCGCGAACTGGCCTGCATCCAGGTCGATTGGGTCAAGGGCGAGAAGGGGTGGCAGCTCAAGGAGTTGCCCGGAACGGAGTTCACGCTCAAGGCCGATCTGATCCTGCTGGCGATGGGATTTGTCCACGTCACCCACAGCGGTCTGGTCGAGAATCTTGGCTTACAGCTTGACGGCAGGGGCAATGTCCTGGTAAACAGTTTCCAAACCAGCGAGCCGTGGGTCTTCGCGGCCGGGGATACCGTACGCGGAGCGTCGCTCGTGGTCCATGCCATCCGCAGTGGGCAAGACGCCGCGGCGGCCATGGATCGGTGGCTGCGATAAGAACGTCCGGGGCTTCTAGCCCACTGTATTTACGACGCACCAAGGGAACTGAGTACGAGGACTGTACAGGTCGATGCCAAAACGCAAAGACATCCACAAGATTCTGATCATCGGTTCCGGGCCGATCGTCATCGGTCAGGCCTGTGAGTTCGATTATTCCGGCGCCCAAGCCTGCAAGGTCCTCCGCCGCGAGGGTTATGAGGTCGTCCTGGTCAACAGCAACCCGGCGACCATCATGACGGATCCGGAGATGGCCGATCGCACGTATATCGAGCCGATCACCCCGGAAATCGTCGAGATGGTCATCCGCCGCGAAAAGCCCGACAGTCTGCTGCCGACGCTGGGTGGGCAGACCGGCCTGAACACTGCCGTGGCGCTGGCCGAGAGCGGGGTGCTGAAGAAGTACGGCGTCAAGCTGCTCGGCGCCAATCTCCGGTCGATCAAGAAGGCGGAAGAACGCGACCGATTCAAGAAGACCATCCAGGACATCGGCCTGGAGGTGCCCAAGAGCGGCTACGTCCACAACTGGGAAGAGGCCAAACGCGTCATCAAGGAGATTGGCTTTCCCGCGATCATTCGTCCGTCCTACACCCTCGGTGGGACCGGCGGCAACGTCGCCTACAACACCGAAGAGTACGAGAAGTACATCCGGTGGGGTCTGGCGCTGAGCCCCCACAGCCAGGTCCTCGTCGAGGAATCGGTTGCCGGCTGGAAGGAATACGAACTCGAGGTCATGCGGGACCGCAAGGACAACGTGGTCATCGTCTGTTCCATCGAGAACCTCGACCCCATGGGTATTCACACGGGCGACAGCATCACCGTCGCACCGGCCCAGACGCTGACCGACAAAGAATACCAGATCATGCGCGAGGCCTCGCTCAAGATCATCCGGGCCATCGGCGTCGAGACGGGCGGGTCGAACATTCAGTTCGCCGTCAATCCGGAAAACGGCAAGCTCTACGTCATCGAGATGAACCCGCGTGTCTCGCGAAGCTCGGCGCTGGCCTCGAAGGCCACGGGTTTCGCTATCGCCAAGATCGCGTCGTTGCTGGCGGTCGGCTATACGCTGGACGAGATTCCCAACGACATCACGAAGAAGACGCCGGCCTGTTTCGAGCCGACGATCGACTACTGTGTCACGAAGTGGCCGCGATTCACGTTCGAGAAATTCCCGCAGACGCCGCCTGAACTGACCGTGCAGATGAAGTCGGTGGGCGAAGCGATGGCGATCGGCCGGACGTTCAAGGAATCGCTCCAGAAGGCCATTCGTTCGCTGGAAATCGATCGCCACTCGCTGGGCAGCAAGTACATCAAAGCGGATCTTTCGCTGAATCAACTGAAAGACAAGCTTCGCATCAACTGCTGGGACAAGCTCTGGTACGTGGCCGAGGCGATGCGGCGGAAAATGTCCGTCGAGGACATCTTCGAACTGACGAAGATCGATCCCTGGTTCCTGAACAATATCCAGGACATCATCACCCTCGAGAAGAAGCTCGCCGGCCTGAAGGGCAAATTGCCTTCAGCGGCGCTCATCGCTCAGGCCAAGGAATACGGGTTCGGTGACAAGTATCTGGCGGAACTCAGCGGCGTCTCCGAACCGGAATGGCGCAAGCACCGCCAGGCCCAAGGCGTCAACCCCGTCTTCAAGATGGTCGATACCTGCGGCGCCGAGTTCGAAGCGGCGACGCCGTATCTCTATTCGACCTACGAGAACGAATGCGAAGCGAACCCGACGACCCAACGCAAGATCGTGATCCTCGGTGGCGGGCCCAACCGTATCGGGCAGGGCATCGAGTTCGACTACTGCTGCTGTCACGCGGCCTTTGCACTGCGCGAGATCGGCGTCGAGTCGATCATGGTCAACTGCAACCCTGAGACAGTCAGCACCGACTACGACACATCCGACCGGCTCTATTTCGAGCCGCTGACGTTCGAGGACGTGATGTCGATCGTCGAGAAGGAGAACCCCGATGGCGTGATCGTCCAGTTCGGAGGCCAGACGCCTCTGAAGCTGGCCGTGCCCTTGGAGAAGGCGGGCGTCAAGATCATCGGCACCAGCCCCGACAGTATCGACCGGGCGGAGAACCGCGAGCGGTTCAATCAGGTGGTCAAGAAGCTGGGCCTGCGTCAGCCCGAAAGCGGCACGGCCACCAGTTATGAGAAAACGCTCAAGATCGCCAACAAGCTGGGCTATCCGCTGCTGATCCGGCCCTCATTTGTGCTGGGCGGTCGGGCGATGGACATCGTCTACGATGAGGACGGCCTCAAAGCCTGCGTCGACGAGGCCATCGAAGCCTCGGGCGAGCATCCGATCCTGATCGACAAGTTCCTCAACGATGCGACCGAACTCGACGTCGACGCGATCAGCGACGGCAAGCGCGTCGTCATCGGCGGGATCATGGAGCATATCGAAGAGGCGGGCGTCCATTCGGGCGACAGCGCCTGCTCGATCCCGGCTGTCAATATCAAGAAGAAGGTCCTCGACGTGATCAAACGCCAGACGAAACAGTTGGCGTTGGAACTGGACGTGCGGGGGCTGATCAATATCCAGTTCGCCGTCAAGGACGACGAGGTCTACATCCTGGAGGTCAATCCGCGGGCCTCGCGGACGGTGCCGTTCGTCAGCAAAGCCATCGGTGTCCCGCTGGCCAAACTGGCGGCCAAGATCATGGCGGGCAAGACGCTGGACGAGCTCGGTTTCACCAAGGAGATCGAGCCCACGCATTACGCGGTCAAAGAAGCGGTTTTCCCCTTCCTGAAATTCCCGGGCACCGACGCCTTGCTCGGCCCCGAGATGCTCTCGACGGGTGAGGTGATGGGTATCTCCGAGGACTTTGGCAATGCCTACGCCAAGGCGCAGATGGCGGTGGGCAACACGCTGCCCGTCAAGGGCAACGTGCTGTTCAGTGTCAAGGACGACGACAAGGCTCGGGCGGTGCCCCTGGCGAAGAAGCTCAGCGAGCTGGGCTTCAAGATCGTCGCCACCAAGGGGACCTGTATCGAGCTGATCAAGAACAACGTCCCGGCTGAGTTCGCGTTGAAGGTCTACGAAGGCCGGCCGAACATCGTCGACGCGATTATCAACGGCAAGATCGATCTGATCGTCAACACGACCGTGGGCAAGCAGTCGATCGTGGATTCGTTCGACATCCGCCGCAACGCAGTGGACCGGCAGGTGCCCTACGCGACCACGATCCGCGGCGCCGAGGCAGTCGTCAAGGCCATCGAGTCGCTCAAGGCGCACAAGATCAAGGTCAAACCCATTCAGTTGTACTACAAGAAATAGGCCCCACACGACCGATAGGACCTATGACAAAGGATAGCATCGTGAAAGCGGTTCTCTTACTGGAAGACGGAACGGTATTCGAGGGGCAGGCGTTCGGCGCCAAGGGCTCCAAGTGCGGCGAGGTCGTGTTCAACACGTCCATGACGGGCTACCAGGAGATCCTCACCGACCCCTCGTACCACGAGCAGATCATCACCATGACGTACCCGCTCATCGGCAACTACGGGACCAACGCCGACGATTGGGAGTCGCGCAAGGTCTTCGCCAGCGGGTTCGTCGTCAAGGAGAACTGCAACTACCCGAGCAACTGGCGCAACAGCGACAGTCTCGACGCCTATCTCAAGGCCAACGACGTCGTGGGCATCGAAGGCATCGATACGCGCCAGCTCGTCCGGCACATTCGTATCCAGGGCGCCATGCGCGGGATCATCTCGTCGGCCGAAACGAGCATCAAGAAGCTCAAAGCCCAACTGGAGGAATACCCCGGCCTGGTCGGTCGTGACATCGTCAAGAACGTCACGGTGTCCAAGCCTTACGAGTGGACCGAAGGCGTCTTCGACTGCCTGACGAATACGCACGATACGCCCAAGGCCAAGTACAAGGTCGTCGCGATCGACTTTGGCATGAAACGCAACATCCTCCGCCTGCTGGTCTCGCATGGGTGCGAGGTTGTCGCGGTGCCAGGCAAGGCGACGGCCGAAGAGATCATGGCCTACAAACCCGACGGCGTGTTCCTCAGCAACGGCCCGGGCGACCCGGCCCCCGTCACCTACGCGGCCGAGACGGTCAAGGCCCTGCTGGGCCAGGTCCCCATCTTCGGCATCTGCCTGGGCCACCAGATTCTCGGCCTGGCGCTGGGCGGGACCACCTACAAGCTCAAGTTCGGTCATCGCGGCGCCAACCATCCCGTCAAGAACCTCAAGACGGGCAAGATCGAGATCACCAGCCAGAACCACGGGTTCTGCGTCGATCTGGATTCGTTCAAGGGCAAGGACGTCGAGATGACGCACCTGAACCTCAACGACAACACGTGCGAGGGCATCCGCAGCACCAAGCTCAAGGCCTTCGCCGTCCAGTACCACCCCGAGGCCTCCCCCGGCCCCCACGACGCCCGCTACCTCTTCGACGACTTCATCCAGTTGATGGCGTCAAGATAGGCGATAGGGTGGGTTCTCAACCCGCGCGTCACGTTCTGGCCAGTTGGTCAACACAGGTCAGAGGTCTTCCGTGCCGTCTTGAGTTCGCTCAAGCACACATACCTCTGACTCTGAGTGAATGCGATTGTCCGCCCACTCGTCGATTGCAGGTCATTCTGAATCGGCTTGTCGAGATGAACCGTACGTTCGTCGTCAGGCGGAGTCAAAAAGACGACTTTGTATGCCTCGTCCTCCGTCCTCATCTTCTGATCCAGCAGGTAATCGACGAGCTCTCCTAATCGTCCACGGTATGTCCCGCGTGACATCTTGACGGATTCATGCGACTCCAGTATCTGGGGGACCAATTCGCGAATCTTGTTCTTGGTATAGAAGGCAATATGGCTAACCTGACGAAAGGACCTTTTTGGCTGGCACACGTAAGCGTGAAACTCCTGGTATTCCGGCCAGGCGTGTCTGCCGGGGATGACCAAGGTATCTTTCGAGGGGCGGATCAGCTCGTCTTCCTCCAACATCCCTTGAAGCTCACGTAGCAGGAATGCTTCCCGTTCGGATATCACTTCGTGCTTGTCGCCAAGCAACTCCTCGATCGCCTGATCCAGAGCGGCGAAGGACGCCCAGGTTATACGAGCATCTCGAAGCTGGTCGATCACGCCTGGTGCCTCTGAGTCCGGGGTGAGTACCAGAAGCCGTTGGACCTGCTCTTTCCCATCTTTGAATCGTTGAACGTGGCGAGTCAGTTGCTCTTTCCTCACGGTATGGGGTTTTGTCTTGGTCTCGATGAGTACGCGGAAGCTGCTGCTGATTTCTGCGTCTGGTACTCCGGCGTTTCCTTTCGACGGCTGGTTTTGGAAGCGAACAAGCTCAAACTCGGATTGCTCGAGCAAAGCCCCGAGAATCCGCTCGCATCGCCCCATTGAAAGAGACCGAAGCACGGCAAGGATTGATGCGGTGACACGGTTTTCTCCCGCACGATATGTTGAGAAGATGCTGTCACTCATAGATCGCAGTCTCCGATTCACTGATGGTGCCGACGAACTGCAAGAAGAACTTGCCTCATTGCTGGTTTACACTTCCATCCTGCATTCCTGATATCGGCCGAAAAGGCGGGCGATATAAGGGAGATGGCGAAAAGGAGGGTTGAGGCCGGTGAATGGCCTCTCGATCCCCGCGGACGTGTGAGGCAAAGACCTGTCCGCAGCGGGGCAATGCCTGCTCTACGCTGTGCGTGGTGCGGGCGGACCCGATGCGGCTCCTCGCGGGGTATTGCTGGGGTGGGCGGATGACGGCGGGCGAGGTCCGATAGGACGCGATGTTCTAACTTTGCTTCGTCGATCTCAGGTAGAGATACAGCGCAGAGATGAGCATCACAACGACGATAGGCTCAAGAGGTCCCATACGGTAAAGTATGGTAAACGCCGCCGCAGAAGCAAGCGGGGGAGATGTCGTTGTTTGTAGTGACCGTTTGTAGTGGGTCCGTAAGGGCCTCTGTCCCATGGGTCGTATCTGTCGCATAGGACCAATAAGGCATATGCTCTTACGAGCACACTACATACACCTGTCACTGCGTGGGGATATTCAAGTCGTCGAGTGCCTTGCGTACCCACGCCAGTGACTGCTCGATCATGGGCCCGCCTTGTCCCTCGCATTCCATGCTCAGCACGCCCTCATAGCCATGATCGCGCAGCACCTTCATGCACGCGCGAATGTTGTCGGCGTTGACGCCATCGCCCAGCGCGCAGTGACTGACCGCGATGCCCGTCTGGTTCCCGCGTACGGAGGCCGCGAGACGACTCCGAGACGTCCTTGATGTGGACGTGCTTGACGCGATCGATAAACCGCTCCAGAAACGCGACCGGGTCCTGGCCCGCGATGAACGTATTGCCCGTGTCCATGTTCAGACCCAGGTATTGACTGTCGCAGAAATCGAGCATGCGTGCCATCATCTCAGGTCTCGTGGTGAAGTACCCGTGCGGCTCGATGTTGACCGTGATCTGATGCGCCTCGGCCACCTCGATGATCTGCTCGTAACTGCGCTTCATCATGTCCATGGCTTCGGCGTCACTGAGTCCCTCGGGCGCCGCCATGCCATCGGTCGTATCCACGCAAGGGCAGCCGATCAAGTGGGCCCATTGAATGGACTTCAACACGTAAGGGACACCGCGCAAGGGACCGTCCTTGCCCGACAGCGGATAGGCGGCGTCGACCTGCGAGAACTGCACGCCGTAGGAGGTCATCTTCTTCTTGAGCAGGAGGGGGTCTTCATACAGCGCCACGTGCGGCTGATAGCCCAGACCGTGAATCCAACTGACTCCGTCGATCAGCCCGCACTCGATGTAGTGGACGCCGTTGGCCTGCGCCCAGCCCAGGCATTTCTCGAAGCTGAAGTACGCGGTGTTGAACGCATCCGTGTGAAATCCGATCTTCATCGTCATCCGTCCCTTCGTCCCCCACGTTCGCAAAACGCCCGGACCCCTCAGGCTCACAATACACACAACGTACCATGGGCCTGGGCAGGCGGCAATAGAGAGCCCGAGCGGGCGGGAAATCTGGCTTTGCCACTCAACTGGGCCGCCTTTCCCGCCGATAGGAGGGGAGTAACGATCGCCAGTTGGGCCCGTTGCGCATGGTGTTTCTCGTTGGCGCGTCGAGGTCCAGGCAGACACGGATGCTCTCGGGCGTAAACGCCGATCCCCCGCGAAGGAGTCGCGGTGGCTGTCTTGGCAATGGAAGGGGTTTTTCCCGGACGATAAGAATGATGTGTTGAGCCGCTTTCCGGTCGGCCGTGTTTCAGACGATGTGCGGGCCGGCCCAACGTCCGAGGATGGAGATGATGAATAGACCGTTGATCAGCACTTGCATCATGACTCAGGACAATGAGTCATACCTCCGCCAGGCGATCGCCAGCGTGCAACGCTTCTCCGATGAGATCGTCGTGGTCGACGGGGGCAGCACCGACGGCACCGAAGCCCTCGTGCGTTCGCATCCCCAGTGTCGCTACCTGCACCGTCCGTTCGACGGCAACTTCGCGGCCCAGAAGAACTTTGCTTTCGACCACGCTTCGGGCGAGTGGATCTTCGAGCTGGACCAGGACGAGGTGGTCTGTGACGAACTCAGCGAAGCGATCCGACCGCTGCTGGAACGGTCACGCGAGGTGGGCTACGCGATCCGGAGGTGGTGGATCTGCTCGACCGATCCGCTGCGATACGTCAGCACGGTGTTGTTCGAGACGACGTGGATTCCGCGCATCTTCCGCAACGATCCGCAACTGCGGTATGTCTTCCCTCTGCCCGGTGCCAACAGCGGGGTGATCCACCACGAATTCAGCGTCCGCGCTCAATCGCAGTTCGTGCGAATCGACCGCTGGCGGATTCCACACTTCCACTATCTGATCCACGACCGGGCCGACCGCGAGGCGCGGTTCGTCTGGTTCAATCGCGTCGACCCACGCTGCACCGAGATGAACGCCCGCTGCTACCTCTACGAGGATTTCTCCCACCGTATCCTGCCCTGTCCCGCTCGTTGGCAGAACGTCCCGCCGGTGTGTCTTCGTGAACCTTGTGTCGTGACCGCCTGATCCGCCAGGATCTCCCGACCGGCAGAAAAAAGAGCCTGCCGAAGAGGGTTCTCCGGCAGGCTCGACAGGCAGAGAGTTTTTATTGAGTGCGTCGTCGGAACATGCGGACGACCTTGGTGCCGACAATCTTTGAACTGCCATTGGCCGTGCTCAACTCACCGTTGAGCTTGCCGTCCTGGACCTTGCCCGCAAAGTCCATCGTGAATTCCCGATCGCCGAACGCCATGGTCATCTTGAAGCTGACCTTGTCGCCTTCGACCTTGACGTCCTTGACGGGCATCGCGCCGTAGAGAGCGGTCATGTCGGGATTGATGACGAGCCTCTGTTTGCGTTCGCCCCGATCGGAGGTCGCCACCAGATTCCACGTTCCGATCAGGTCATTGCCGCGACGCTTGCCCGGCAGCCGTGATCTCGCCTCGTTCGCTCTTGACCGTCCCGGTGAGTCCATTGGGACCGAGCTGTCCCTCGAAGGTCGCCTCCCACTGGCGATCCGGATTGTCGCTCTTGAGTCCGAGCGTGAGAGTGCCCCGGCTGTATTCGATACTGGTGACTTTCAGTTCTCCCCGCTCGCTGGCCCACTTGGCGGTCAGCTCGCCATCCTTGTCGGTCCCGACGGTCAGCGTGATCGGGAACTCGCGGTCCTGCATCTTCAAGGTCAGATCCCAAGTTCCGGCCACTCGCGGCATGCGCGGGGCCCGCTGGCCCGTGAGGGCATAATCGCCTCGACCGCCCGTGACCGTGCCGGTGAGCTTGCCGTCTTCGATCTTGCCCTTGAAGGTCGAAGTCATCGTCTGGCCGTCACGACCTTGCATCTCCCGCGTGAAGGAGAGCTGTCCGTCCTCAAACTGGACGTTCTTGAGGTCGCTGACGCCCCAGAAGCTGATCCACTGGCCGGTCTGGTTGCCGTCCTGATCGCGCGAGAACGACAGGATCGACTCCATCGTCCGTCCGTTGAACTCGCTCTTGACGTTCCAGTCGCCATAGATGCCCCTGGGGCGACGGCCGCCGCCGGGTTGGGCCCAGGCCTGGACCGACACGGCCACAACGGCGCAGAACACGGTGGCTTTGAAGAGTCTCTGATGTTTCATGCGATGTGCCTCCAAAAGAAAGGTTGTTGGGACGTCCGCGTTCCCGTTCGCAGCGCGTCTGCAAAGACATGCTGGATGCCGCACGGCATCACTGCAAACGCCGGCGTAAGAACACCCACCTCGCCCACGCCAAGCGGATAAGACGGCCTTGCCACCTGAACGATTTCAACTTTTTGCCGATTTTCCCGTGCAAAGAGCACATCGGGCGGCTTCCCGGCCATGGCGGCGGGCCGATCCACGCCGGAACGAGGATTGAAAACCGTCGTTTGAACCCATAGAATGATGCCCGCAAGAATTGACGATCTCGGGTTCGGCAGGCCGCGAACCCGCTGGCTCTGTGCGTTCGGAGTGCCTTGATGAAACGACTATCGCCCGAAGAGCGAAAACATATTCTCCACCAGACCCTGCGGCGTCTTCACAAGGACTGGACCTGCCGATACGGGCAGTGGAACACCACCAAGATGCTGCGCGAAATGCGCCGGCTGCTGCGCAAAGCCAACGAACCGGGTGGCCTCGAAGCCCTGGACGTGGCCGAGCCGGTCGCCGCGACCACCGACGAAGACTTGCCCCTTTTCGAAGGGCTTTAGCCGTTGCCCTGACGGAGGGATTGCGGTCAGGGGGACTTGCCCGGCGTGGCTGAGACTCCATCGGATCAGCGAATTCCCGTGCCTATCCTCTGCGCATTTGGCGGCCCGCCTGCCTCACCTAAGCATTCGTGTCCGGCGTCCGGGGCCCGTGTCTTGGCCAGGCTCAGTCGGGTAGATTCGGCGGGAAACCACTCACCGGTCGTGCGATCCGCGCTTTGGCACGGCCTTGTCCTCTCATACCATGCGGGTTTTCTCGACGGCAAAACAGGCAGAATGCTCGATACCGCATCCGCTGCTCCCATCGTATGGTCTTGCAAGTGGGTCGTTTTGGTGGTTTGTCGCGCACTCCATGATCCGGCGGCTGCCACGTATCACGTCGGGCCCACGCGGTCAAAGACGTAACGGTGCCGTTCAGCGGTCCGATGCGGCTGCGGGCTATCTCTCGAATCCGGCGTGTCAGTGTGCTTTGTCGAAGAGAATTGAAGACTGGGAGGACACCAGCATGAGCGTTTCCGTCGAATCGCACGAAGCTTCGCATACGGGCAAGAATCACGGCTCGGCCGCCGGCAAGCTGAACATCGAGAAACTCCCGTTGGAGACGTTGGAGAGCCGGCTGGATGCCTCGCTGGACGGACTCAGTCCGGAAGAGGCGAAGAAGCGGCTCGATCAATATGGCCCGAACGCTCTGGAGGAGCGGAGAACCAACCCCATCCTGAAATTCCTGTCTTACTTCTGGGGTCCGATCCCCTGGATGATCGAGGTCGCGGCCATCCTCTCGGCGGTCGTCGGCCACTGGGTGGATTTGACGATCATCGGCATACTGCTCGTCTTCAACGCCGTCGTGGGATTCTGGCAGGAATTCCAGGCGGCCAATGCGGTCGACGCGCTCAAGAAGCAGTTGGCTCTCAAGGCGCGAGTCAAGCGGGGCGGCAAATGGCAGATGATCGACGCGACCGATCTGGTCCCGGGCGACGTGGTCCGGCTGCGACTGGGTGACATCATCCCCGCCGACGTCAAACTCGCCGAGGGAGATTACCTGAGCGTGGATCAGTCGGCCCTGACGGGCGAATCGCTGCCGGTGGACAAGAAGGTGGGCGATGTGGCGTACTCGGGCTCGATCGCCAGGCAGGGCGAGATGGTGGCTCTGGTCGCGGCCACCGGTGCGGAAACCTACTTCGGCAAGACGGCCAAGATGGTGGCCTCGGACAAGCCCGCTTCGCATTTCCAACGCGCTGTGCTCACGATAGGCGACTATTTGATCTATCTGAGCCTGGGGCTGGCGGCGGTGCTGATTCTGTCGATGCTCTTCCGAGGCGCCGGGCTGCTGACGCTCTTTCAGTTCGCGTTGATCCTGGTCGTGGCGGCCATTCCCGTCGCCATGCCGGCGGTCCTGTCGGTGACGATGGCCATCGGCGCCGTCGCTCTGGCGAGGATGAAGGCGATCGTCACAAGGCTGGAGTCCATCGAGGAGATGGCCGGCATGGACATCCTCTGTTCGGACAAGACGGGAACGCTGACGCAGAATAAGCTGACGCTGGGCGAGCCCACGCTGTTCGGGGCAAAGGACTCGCATGAGTTGATTCTGGCCGGTTCGCTGGCGTCGAAGGCAGAGGATGCGGACGCCATTGACAACGCGGTGATTGTTGCCCTCAAAGATGCCAAGACGCTCGATGCCTACACCCAACTCAAGTTCACTCCTTTCGACCCGGTTCACAAACGCACCGAGGCAGAAGTCCGAGGTCCGGACGGCCAGTCGTTTCGAGTCACGAAAGGCGCCCCGCAGGTGATCCTCAATATGTGTCATCTTCAGGGCGACCAGGCCAAGAAGGCCGACGCCCAGGTGACCGAGTTCGCCCAACGAGGGTATCGCACGCTGGGTGTGGCGCAGCAGCGATGGCTCGACATGGGAATTCCTCGGTCTGCTGCCTCTGTTCGATCCGCCTCGGGAGGATTCGGCCGAGACCATCCGTCGCGCGGGCGAGCACGGCATCGCGGTCAAGATGGTGACGGGTGACAACCGGGCCATTGCCGGGCAGATCAGCTCCGAGCTGGGCCTGGGCACCAACATCCATGTGGCCGATGAGTTCTTCAATGAAGAGATCGGCACGCACGGTTTCTCCTCGAAGGTGGCCAAGCAGGTCGAGGCGGCCGACGGTTTCGCACAGGTCTTTCCCGAGCACAAGTACCACATCGTGGAGGCGTTGCAGTCTCGAGGGCACATCGTCGGCATGACCGGCGACGGGGTCAACGACGCGCCGGCCCTCAAGCGGGCCAGCACAGGTATCGCCGTCAGCGGCGCCACCGACGCCGCACGAGCGGCCGCCGACCTGGTTCTGACCGCCCCTGGACTGTCGGTCATCGTCGGCGCTGTGGAGCAGGCCCGACGCATCTTCGAACGCATGAACAGCTACGCTATCTACCGCATCACGGAGACCATTCGCGTGATGTTCTTCGTGGTTCTGGCCATGATCGTCTTTGACTTCTATCCGATTACCACGATCATGATTATCCTGCTGGCCCTGCTCAACGATCTTCCGATCATGACGATCGCGTACGACAATACGTGGGTGGAGCCGAAGCCGGTGCGGTGGGCCATGGGGCGAGTCCTCTCGATCGCCACGGTCCTGGGGCTGATCGGCGTGGTCGAGACGTTCGGTTTGCTGGTGATCGCCAAAATGTTTCTCGATCTGACACAAGCGCAGATCCAGTCCTTCATCTACCTCAAGCTGGCCGTAGCGGGGCACCTGACCTTGTTCGTGGCGCGCATGCGCCGTCCGTTCTATTCGAAGCCCTATCCGGCCCCGATTCTGCTGATCGCGATTCTCGCGACCCAGGCGGTGGCCGCAATGATCGTGGGCTTTGGCATTCTCGTCGAACCCATTCCCTGGTCCTACGTGGGCCTGGTGTGGGGATACTGTCTGGTGTGGGTCTTCATCGAAGATCAGGCCAAACTGCATGTGTACCGCCATCTGGCACTGACCGGCAAACATCACGGTACCTATCTCCAAACCGTCAAAGGGTTCCTGCATCCGCATGCGGCGTGAGCTTGTGGGCTCGATAGCGTGTTCTCGGGACTGGAATAACATTGCGTTCATGTCACGTCCCTCGCTCATGCATGCGTCGGGGTTCGAGTCCGAGCTCTTCGGGGAAGTTCAGCCAGGCATATTCGCCGAAGAGCTCGTAGGCCTTGCGGTCGTAGGCGCGGGCAGCCTCAATCTCGTCATCGAATCGCCCGATCATGTGGTTCCGGCCTTCATAGCGAATGAGGACGACCCACTTCTGTCGTGACTTGTCCCAGCAGGGGCCCTTGAATCGCGAACTCTTGCCCTTGGGCCGGCTGTTGTAGAGGTTCTGCTGTTGGGTGCAGATCCGCAGATTGCACCTGCGATTGTCCAGCCCGTTGCCGTTGATGTGATCGACGACCATGCCCTTGGGCGGTTTCATCAGGAACCGGTGCATCGAGACGTGCTTACCCTTGTGACCCCGGGTGGCATAGGCGCGCCGACCCTTGCCCGAGGTACACCAACGGTACCGGTTGAGCATGTCATAGTCGGCCGCGTCGACGATGGCATACCTTCCCTGGGTCAGCGCGATGTAGCGGATGTCGTCGCTGGGAGGCTCCGGAGGTGTGATGCGTACGGGCTTGCCACGTCTTCTTCGGAAGTTGCGGCACGAGTCGGTCGGCTCGACCGCCTCCAGGTATCCCGCTTTTCCCGGTCGGTTCGTGCAGACCGTCAAGGTCTGTCCATCGTGCTCCAACGGCACCGCGAAGATACAGCTTTTGCAGCATCGGCGTTTCAAAACGCATCCGCCCGATCGACTGGGCCGCCCGGGCCACGGTTCCGCGACGCGACCCGGGCCGGCCGTTCATCTTTCCACGGAGAGTCGCAAAAAACATGCGTCCCTCTACCCTTGGACGGTGTTGCACGTTTCGTACGAAAAATCCGTGCTTTTTTCAGGCCATTCGACTTGTAACCTCCTGCAGTCTAAGGAATAAAAAATATTTCGATGTCACCCGCCTTTGTCCTCCAGGGTGTTGCACGTTCTTGCGCCTTTCGCCGTTTTTGCCGGTGATAAGCGGACGAAATGAGTCCGAAACAGGGTCGCATCGGGGTGATTGTGCAACCAGATTGCGGTGGTGTCATTCCGGCCGGGGCGCTTCGGTAGGGGCGACGCACGCGTCGCCCTTTCAATGCCCGACAGGCGTGCCAAGCCGTGTGTCGCAAGGGCGAGCCCCTGTCTTTCGCCTCGTGCAGAGTCGTAGCGACTGTATCGGGCCTGGCCCACTTCGGCCTGCAAACGCAAATCGTATCCGCACGTCCCCTGTCTGTGAAAGTATCCTGGCAAATGGGTGGCAGCCTCAAAGCGCAGTGAAACGAAGCTTTGGGGATGGCGCATGTGGGTGGCACGTACGCATGAAAAGGCCCCCACGCTGAGCCCCATCCCCAAGTCCTGCGGACTTGAGGCTGCCACCCCTGGCTGTTTGCGACCTCACGCAGTGCTGCCCAAAAATCTTAACAGACACTACGTCCCTCAGTGGCTGGATTGCGTTTGAGACATGCCATGGTCTGCACTATGATAAAGAGTGGTGCATAGGCGTGTCGTGTTGAGGAACGCGGCCTACCTCAGGAGGACCTACTGAGACGATCAGGTCCATCTCTATACCAAGGTCAGTGACGCAGACAATGTTCCGGGAAGACAACAGAGAGTTGACGGAGCGTCTCGATAGGCATGTCGATCGCTTAGCCGGGTTGATTGGGCCTCGCCATCTGGGGCGTCGCGGAGGGCTCGACGCGGCCGCCGCTCTCATCGAGCGTGAATTGTCGTTGCCTGGCCTTGCGGTGCATCGACAGACGTATAGGGTTTCCGATGCCGAGGTGGCGAATATCGAGGGTGAACTGAAAGGCATCTCGCCCGAGGCGGGCATCCTCGTGGTGGGAGCTCACTACGATACGGTAGAGACCAGTCCCGGTGCCGACGACAACGCCTCGGCCGTCGCGATATTGCTGGAGGTGGCGCGGTTGCTGAGTGGCCGGTCTTTCAGAAAGACCGTTCGCTTCGTTGCATTCACCTGTGAAGAACCGCCGTACTTCTGCACGGGGCAGATGGGCAGCCAAATCTATGCTCGCGCCTGTCGTGAACGGGACGAGCCCATTATGGGGATGCTCTGCCTGGAAATGCTGGGTTATTTCACGGACCGAGCCGACAGCCAGAATGTCCCCCCCGAGATTCCGCGACTCCTTCGATGGCTCTTTCCACGTCATGGGACGTTCATCGCCGCGGTCGGCAATCTTCGGTCGTGGCGACTGGCCTGGCGGTTCCGCTCGCGCGTTCAAACGGCGTGGTCCCGTTTCCCCTCTATACCGCTGTCCTACCCGAGACAGTCAATGCCATCCGCCTGTCGGACAACAGCTCGTTCTGGGATCAGGGCTATCCGGCGCTGATGTTGACCGATACGAGCTTCTTGCGCAATCCGAATTATCATCTGCCCAGCGATACCCCCGAGACTCTGGACTACGAGCGTATGGCGCAGATCGCACGTGGTCTTGCGGGAGCCGTGTCCTCTCTGGCAGGAGTTGTCTGAGAGGCAGGCCTCGCCTCTACCCACGTGCCTTGCGAGCCTTCTTTTTCGGCGGGCGCAGATGGGTGAATGCCGGATGGCTCCTCGTAGGGCGAGCGTCCTCGCTCGCCTGAGTCGTGCGGGGACGCACGACCTACAACGTCCTCGCGATGTTTCGCGTGCCTGTCCGTAGTGCCTCTTGTAGGGACGACGTCCGCCAGAGGCGGATCGCCCCTATCTTTGGCTCTGGTCGAATCGACAGGACATGTTGCTGGACATCATCGGGACGGCTGATTACGATAGCGTGGTGAGATCATTCGAATAGGTTACCAGAGAGGCGAGCGGAGTGCGGAGGCAATGAAGAGAATCGAGCATCTATGATCTTCTGGGTGCCCATCATGCTCTGGATGATGCGCCGGATTGCGCCTGCGGGCCGACGATGCCCCGCCAAGGGCGAGCGAGATCCTGATTCCGTTGATCCTCTGGTCGGCGGTGTTCGAGCTGTGGGTGCCTCGCATCGGCCCGTTCCGAACGCTGGCCGTCTCCGATCACGTCGGCATTCTGTTTTACGCGATCGGGGCGTTCCTGGCCGGTCTATGTTCTGGAAGCGATGGTATAGAGCCGGTGCGGCTGTGCGATGAGTTGACGGAGCGACAGTCCCCGTCGGTGCGATTGGAGGGCGCAAAAAAAGAGGGCTGTAGGAACGACCTACAGCCCTCAAGGTTTATGCTGAGCGCGGTTACGCGTTCTGTTTTCTACGAAGCCACCCGGCAAACCCGAGCCCCAGGCTACCCAGGAGAGCGGCCCCCGGCACCGGCACGACCGACACCGTGTCGGGCACCAGCAGATGATTGCCAACAGAGCCTTGTCCTATGGCACCGGTGGGATCAATGTCGGTGCTGGTAAATCCGAGGTTGTAGGCCGATGTCTATCTTGTGCCTGGAGTTCCGGACTTCCCATCTTTGGCATAGAAGTCACCCCATACAGGGCCCGATCCGAGTCGAACTGAACCACCAAGGTGGTATCGGTCCCGAAGTTGCCGACTTCAGACCCAGCATCGCACTTGGCATCCCGGGATTGCCGTTAGCCGAACTGTACGTATCAAGCTCTGTCATCCGTCGAAAAGGCGTCGGATGTCACGTTCGACAGATTGTTCTCTCCGAAGGTGGGCTGATACTTCGATGATCAGATGGCTGATGTCCTGTCGTGCGACCGTAAGTGTATATTCGTAGTGCCAGTCAAGTAGAAGGTCCGTTAACTGTCCACTCGATCTTGGTTTCCTCGGCCGCCCACGAGCCCTGAGTGTAGAGTCCGGCGCCGTAAGAGAGGCTACCGCTATAGCTCGGGAAGTCTGCCAAGCTCGCGGTTGACAGGATGGCCACGAAAGCGAAGATCGCGCCTATCTGATTCAGCTTGCCTTTCATCATACCCTTCTCTCCTCCGGCGATCGTTCGAGGCTTGGCTGCCTCCGAAACGCACCACACACTAAAATCACCACTTCTCCGTAAGTTTCGATCTCTCTATGTAAATTAACACCTTGCCGTTCATGTATTCTCTCAATTTTCACATTTTCGGTCAAGCATTTCCCACCTGTGTGTATGGCTTGTACAGGCGGTGTGACAACAGCCGTTGTTGTGTCGGGCACAAAGGTTTGTGTGAAAAAGACTTATATCTGATTGGGTGACAACTACGTAGAATTCCTTATTTTGCCTATGCGTCCTATTTTTCTTGGTTAGAGCAGTGTGCCATATACACTGGTTGCACTCGACGGACCGCAAGATTGGGCTGAGATTCACCCGTGGCCGGGCGGTTGGTCCTGCAAAACCGGCAGTGGTGCTGTGGGGGAGAAAGCGCTTGGCTTTGAAGCGCACGTCGGGCTTACTTGGCCTGCGCGACGGGCGGCAGACCGGTGGACCAGGCGCAGCCCCGGCGGAACAGCTCGGCGGCGCCGGGGTTCTCGATCGCGACCACATCGTGGCCCAGGGCGCAGTGGAAGACCCGGCCCTTGCCATAGTCGAGCACGAAGGCCATCGGGTAATCGAGCTGGTCGACCTTCGACTTGGCGGTGGCCAGCAGGTGGATCGGTGTTTCGCCCGCCAGGCAGGTGTACAGCTCGTCCGTCGTTTCGAACGGCTCCAGACCC
Organism: uncultured Phycisphaerae bacterium; assembly: GCA_963726475.1. Lineage (GTDB taxonomy): Bacteria > Planctomycetota > Phycisphaerae > Sedimentisphaerales > Anaerobacaceae > Anaerobaca. The sequence goes on from CAVSCO010000065.1 coordinate 40,166, forward strand.
TGCGTGATGGGGTGTTCGTGGTCGGTGATTTCGACGGTGAACGCGCCGTGGGGGTCATGGGGCCGCATGTTCGGGTCCCACACGCGACCGGCGATCTGCACGAACCCGTCCCAATCCTGAAACGCGCCGCAGCCGAAGTGGACGATCATCAGGCCCTTGCCCGCCCGGACGAATCGCTGGAGCCCCGCTCGGGCCTGCGGTCCGGGGGCGGGGACTTCCCAGTCCATGAAATGAATGACCGCGCCGTCGTATTGGCGAAGCGCTGGGCTCGCCAGGAAGTTGGGATCGTTGACGACCGTTACATCGAGCCTGGGGTCGGCCCGGAGGACCTTCGCCAGCGCCGGCGCCGTCTCCTGCCAGTGGTGGGCGGGATGGTCGATTCCCGTGACGACTACGATGCGTTTGACCGTGAAATCGGGCGTCTCTTTGGCCGATGGCGAGCCGTCCTGGCTGGTCTTGCAGCCTGTCACGAGGATACACAGAACCATGAGCTTGATGAGGGTCTTCATCGCTGGTCTCCAATCGTCCATGAATGTCCCGCTCGCGGGCAGATGCGTCGATCGGCGGTCAAGGGCGGGCCCGAATACGCCGATAGCCTATCATAGTGACGGCGGTTTCGCAATGGACCGACGGGACGGCAGCTTCTCCGGGACGACGGTCTCCTGTGCGAGTGCTCCTAAGTCTTTTTCGAAGAAGAAGTAATAATCGCCTCGCTGGTTCGTCTTTACTTGGTAGTGCCCCGGACGGATGGTGCAGACGGCCGATGCAAGGCGATGTTCTCGGACGGTTGAGCTTGACCGGACGGGGTCGAATACGCTAAGATGGATAGTGCGGATACGGATGCGGGGGTAGCTCACGGGCCATGGTGCGGTCTGTGCCTGCGTCCGCTCATCTTTTGTTAGAATGACGTTAGACGTGGAAGAGGACGATCGTGACCCCATCAAAAAGACTCCCGGTTTGTACGGTTGTGGTGGCTCTATTCTGGTTCTTCTGTGGTGCTGCCGTCCAGGCGAGCGTCGTGATCAACGAGTTGCACACGAATCCAGATATGAAGACCGAGCTGCTTGAGTTCATCGAGCTCTACAATAGCGGTCCGGACGATGTGGATCTGTCCGGATGGTCGCTGAGTTCCGGGGTGGCGTACACGTTCCCCGCCGGGACGGTGTTGGCAGCCGACGACTACCTGATCGTGGCCGAGCGTCCCGATCACATTCTTGGCGGCAGGGGCGTGACGCGTTTCAATGTCGCGCCGTCGCACGTTTTCGGGCCCTACGAAGGCAAGCTCGGCAACGAAGGGGACCGAGTCGTTTTGCGCAATGCGCTTGGAGAGGTCGTCGACGAGGTGAGCTATCAGCTTGGGTTCCCCTGGCCGACGGTGGGCGATCCGGTTCCCGAGAATATGCCGGGGATGGGGCAGTCGATCCAACTGGTCAATCCCGAGTTCGACAACGACCTGGCGGGCAGTTGGCGCTCCGGAGCGCCAACGCCGGGTGAGCGGAATACGCCCGTGTTCGCGTCGAATCTGCCGCCGCATATCAGGCAGGTCAAGCATACGCCCAAGCAAGCCCACGTCGGGGCAGGTCGTGACGATCACGGCCAAGGTTACGGACCCGGACGGGGTGATGGCGGTCAAGCTGCTGTATCAGATCGTGGAGCCGGGAGGCTACATGACCATCATCAGCCCTGCCTATCGCGACAATTGGGAAACGATCGATATGCGCGACGACGGGCTCGAGGGCGATCTGACGGCCCACGACGGCGTGTTTACCGTGCTGCTGCCCGGATCGATGCAGACCCACAGGCGGCTCGTTCGCTATCGGATCTTCGTGGTGGACAATCTGGGCAACAATCTCACCGTCCCGTACAGTGACGATCCGCAGCCGAACTTTGCCTATTTCGTCTACGATGGCGTGCCGGCCTGGAGCGGGGCGATCCGGCCCGGAAGTGGTGGGGACATGGGCGAGGTCGTCGAGTATAGCTCCGAGGTGCTGACGAGTCTGCCCGTGTATCACCTGATCGCCGCCCATCAGGATGTGGTCGATGCTCTGCACATGCCCGGCGCGAGCTCGAGCGGGTACACGGGCAGTGACTATCGCTGGTACGGGACGATTGTCTACGATGGCGTCGTCTACGACCACGTCGGCTTCCGCGCCGCGGCGGCGTGTGGCGATACTCCATGGGCAAGAATATGGCGAAATGCAATTTTCTGAGAGGGCATTCCTTTCAGGCGCGGGACGACTATGGGCGGCCTTACGACACGAAATGGGATAAGCTGAATTTCTCCGCCTGCATCCAGCAGGGGGACTACCAGCATCGCGGCGAGCAGGGCATGTTCGAGGCCGCGACGTTCAAGCTCTTCAACATGATGGGTGTCGAGGCGCCGAAAACCAACTGGGTGCACTTCCGCGTGATCGACGACGCCGACGAGTTCGGTGCGAGCCAGTACGATGGCGACTTCTGGGGCCTCTACATGGCGATCGAGCAGGAGGATGGCCGCTTCCTCGACGACCACGGCATGCCCGACGGCAATCTCTACAAGATGGAAGGTGGCACGGGCGACCTCAACAACCAGGGGGCGACCGCCGTCACCGACAAATCCGATCTCTCCACGTTCCAGACCGGCTACCGCCGACGTCCCGAAGAGGACTGGTGGCGACAGAACGTCAACGTCGAGAGTTACTTCGGGTACCGCTGCGTCGTCGAAGGCTGCCACCACGGTGACATCGCCTACGGCAAGAACTGGTTCTTCTACCTCAATCCCGAGACCAACCTGTGGTCCATGCTGCCCTGGGACGTCGACCTGACCTGGGCCAACAACATGTACGGCAGCGGCGAAGACGACTTCCGCCAGAACCGCATCCTCTCCAACGCAAACCTCAACATCGAATTCCAGAATCGCCAGCGTGAATTCTTCGACCTGCTCTACAACGCCGACCAGGCCTATCAGATGCTCGACGAACTGGCCAACGTCATCGATCCGCCCACCGGAGGCCCGACCTTCGTCGACGCCGACCGGGCCATGTGGGACTACAACCCGATCATGACCAGCAGCGTCGTCAACCCGAGCAAGGCGGGGCAGGGCCGCTTCTACCAGGCGCCTCCACCCGCGACTTCCGGGGTATGGTCCAGATCATGAAGGACTACATCGTCTCGAACAACCGCCAGTTCGACACCTACGTCGAAGACAGCGCAATTCCGCAGACGCCGCTCGTCGAGCCCACGTGCCCCGAGGACTTCCCGACCAACGCGTTGACCTTCCGCACGAGTCAGTTCGCCGACCCGCAGGGGGCCGGGACGTTCGCGGCGATGGAGTGGCGCATCGGCGAAGTCGCGGCCGGTTCCCAGGTCGTCCAGACCACCGATTCGTCCGAGTTCGTCCTCGTGCCCGATGGCTCGCAGTGGAAGTACTTCAAGGGAACGGCCGAGCCGTCCGAAACGCCCGGCGCGTGGCGCGACCCCGACTTCGACGATGCCGCCTGGCTGACGGGCGAGAGCCCCATCGGCTTCGGAGAGGCCTTCCTCCAGACCAGCCTTTTCGACATGCGGGGCAGCTACTCGACGATCTACCTGCGCAAGACCTTCGACGCGAGCAACGTCGCCGCTTTCGACAAGCTGCTGCTCGAAACGATGTATGACGATGGCGTCAACATCTGGATCAACGGGCACCTGGTCTTCCAGGACAACGTCGCCTCCGACGAACTGCCTTACGACGCCACCGCCATCTCGGCTATCGAGCTGTTGGACTTCGTGCGATACGAAGTGGGCGTGCCCAGCGACTATCTCGTCGATGGGACCAACGTCATTGCCATTCAGGTACTCAACGCCTCGCTCAGTGGCAGTTCCGATTGCTTCGTCGATCTGCGACTCAGCGCCGAGAAGCTGCCCGAGCCCGACGACGATGACACCGCCGCTCCCGTCCAGGTCTATCGAGGTGAGCCAGGCAAGTATGAAATCGATGCGCTGTGGGCCAGTGGTGAGCTCGATCAGTTCGATCCGGACGTTCGCATCCCCGCCTCGGTGGTCAAGCCCGGACGGACGTATCGCGTTCGCTGCCGGATGAAGGACAATACCGGTCGCTGGAGTCACTGGTCCAGTCCCGTTCAGTTCCTCGCGGGTGAGCCGGTCGGCGCGGGCATCCGGGCGGACCTGCGTATCACCGAAGTGATGTACAATCCCGCCGCCGGCGGCGCCGACGAGGCGATAGACGGTGGCGAGTGCGAGTTCATCGAGTTGAAGAACATCGGAGATGAAACGCTCGATCTCTCGACCGTCTCGCTGACCGATGGCGTGACGTTTGACTTCGCGACCGGCACCGTCACCAGCCTCGGTGCCGGGCAGTTCGTACTGGTGGTCAAGAACGCCGAGGCCTTCCTGGCTCGCTACGGCACGGACTTCTCGAGCCTGATCGCGGGCGAATACCAGGGCAAGCTCTCCAACGGTGGCGAGACCGTCACCCTGGAAGAGTTCTGGAACGGGACGATCGCCTCGTTCACCTATGGCGACGGCGCAGGCTGGCCCATCGCGGCCGACGGCGCGGGCCATTCGCTGGTCCCACTGGCGTCGGCGATTCTCGACGAGCCGTCGGGCTCGCTGGATTACCCTGGCAACTGGCGGGCCAGTGCCTACATCGGCGGCTCCCCCGGCGCCGACGATCCCGATCTCGGCGCGAGCGTCGTGATCAACGAGTTCCTGGCCGGTGGTGGTGGGGACGACTGGGTCGAGTTCTACAATCCGACCGGTGCGAGCGTTTCGCTGGCCGATTTCTACCTGAGCGACGATCTGGGCGATCTGAAGAAGTGGCCCGTCGCCGCACCCGCTATCGACTCTCACGCCTTCCTGAGCTTCGAGGAATCGGGCGACGATTTCGGTTTCGGCCTGAGCCGGTCGGGCGAGCACCTGATCCTGTCGTATCTGCCCGGTACGGGGCTGGACCGCATCGTCGATGCCGTGCGGTTCAAGGCGCAGGAAGAGGTGGTCTCGCTGGGCCGTTATCCCGATGGCGGCGCCTACTGGTTCCGACTCGATCCTTCGCGCAACACGCCAATATCGAGCCCGATCGCCGATGTGGTGGTCAGCGAGATCATGTACCATCCCGTCGACGTCAACGATGAGTTCGTCGAACTGCTCAATCCGACGGATGCCCCGATCGAGCTGGCGAACGACGCCGGTCCGTGGCAACTCGATGGCGGTGTGCAGTACACCTTCGATCCAGGCTCTGTCGATTCCCCCGGCGGCCGCATCGTCGTCGTCGGTTTCGATCCGTTGATCGAGACGTTCGGCTCGGACGCCTTCATCGCGGCCTACGACGCAGACGCTGACGCCGCGGTGTGGACATCGTCGGCCCCTGGCAGGGCAGTCTGGGCAATGGGGGCGAGCGCATCGCACTGGAGAAACCGCAGTCGACGGGCGACCTCAATGATCCCATCGCCTGGGTCACCATCGACGAAGTGATCTACGCCGACGTCGCCCCCTGGCCCACCACCCCCGACGGCCAGGGCGACTCCCTCCAGCGCACGACGACCACCCCCGGCACCTCAGGCAACAACCCGAACAACTGGCAAGCCGCCGCCCCAACCCCCGGCCGCGAAATGTAGGGCGGGTTCTCAACCCACGCGTGCCATGCCCCGTAGGGCGAGCGTCCCCGCTCGCCCAAGAGTCGTGCAAAGCCAGTCCCTTCCACTGCGTTCAGGGCAAGCTCTGAGCGAAGCCGAACAAGACGTACGACCTACACGCAGGATTGCCCATCGCTTGCATCCCGCGTGGCAGCCTCAAGCCCAACGGGCTTGGGGATGGGGTACGTCCAAATGGGGAAACCGTCGTGTGAGTCTACCCCCACCTGTACTTCGAGAGTTGTCACCGCTGGCGATGTCGATACAATAGGCAGCAGGGTGGGCTGGGAGCCTGCCGGTTCTGTGGCAGGTTCTGCCGGAGACGCGGCCATGATAACGAAACTGAGCGTCGCGAACTTCAAATCCGTTCGCCAGTTGGATATCGAGTGCAAGAAGGTCAACCTCTTCATCGGCGAGCCCAACACCGGCAAGTCCAATATCCTGGAAGCACTCGGCTGCTGTCGTTCTGCGGCCAGCCCGGTCGTACACC
>CAVSCO010000066.1:0-34546 GCA_963726475.1 uncultured Phycisphaerae bacterium
ACCAGATTGCTAGGCAGGCGACAGGGAAGTTGTCCAATGACGCATCCTCGCCTTGACGGCGGCTCCCGCGCCTCATGTCAACATCGATTTGTCGCCGCTAGGAGAAGTCATGATGCGTGCCCAACAACGCTTTCCCCTGCAGGTTCCCGCTCATTGACCGTGACAACCCATTTGATTTGGACGCGGCGCCACTTTCAGAAGGCTGAGACAGATTTGGGGACGGATGTTCAACTCTCCGTGAATTACAAGCGACCTGTAAGGGAGTCGCACAAGCTACACGACTCGTCTCGACATCGCGAGGAGCATTTCCCCGGTTCTGATCGGCACGGAGACCAATGAACGGATGGCAAAGGCCCTCGAGTCCATCGAGAAGATGCTGAGGAACAGGAGAACTTAAACTCAGACAGAATGCACACATTCCGGGCAGCTTACTCATCCTGATCTTGTGTGCGGATGTTCAGGTGTTAGCGAGTTCAGCGGCGTAGGATGTGCATTGCACACCATCGGGTTGTCGAGTGAACAGGGCGTAAAAGATACAGGAGGGAAGGCCCGTGCCGGATTACATTCGCCGATATAAGCCAGGCGGTACCTTCTTCTTCACGGTGGTGACACATCGACGTCGGCGTCTGTTTGGTACGGACCGGGCACTGCGGGAAAACTCGAATGTCGAAATCCGAAACTCGAAACAAATCCGAAAGACTAAAATCCCAATGTTCCAAACGGCTCTCGCCCCGCGCGTTTCGCATTCATTACAGCCCCGTCAAACACGGGTTGGCCCGGTGCCCTCATCATTGGCCCTATTCGAGTTTCAAACGTTGGGTCAACGAGGGCTATTACGCAGAGGACTGGCTTTGTGATTGCGGCGGCAAGACGCCGGCGATCCCGGAGGAGCTGCGCCGGGGACCGCCGTTCGTCGAATAGAAGAGATGGTGTGCGGTGCACACCCTACGAGACTGTGCAATGGAACGTAGATGGGGATACGCCCGATGGAAGAGAAGATTCTGGGATATGATGTGCGCGAGATGTGGCAGAAGGACAGGTGCGACTTTCGCATGGGCAGCAGGCTCGTGAAGGGGTTGTGTCACGAGCTGTGGGAGTCGATATTTGACTGGGGTTGTCCGGACGTTGTGGGAGAGGATCGAGAGAGAATGGGCCTGGGGATGATCGAATTGCCCCCCATGTCGCGTGTCGGCATAAACTACCCTCTGTGGAGCGACCTGGCGGACATGCTGGACTACCTTCGCCCGTACCGTTGTGCCGAGGGAAAGCCGTATTGGGTGGTTGCGATAACACTCCGCGCGGAGGATTTGGAGCAAATGTTTCGAGCGCTAGGCCGAGAGCACGGGCCGCGCGATCCGGAGGCCAATCCGGATCGCATCCAAAGCGATTGGGTACTGGTAGGCTACGAGGTGATGAACGTGTGGTCGGATGGCAGGATAGTGGTAAAGCTCTTCCCGGAAGCAGACGCCCAGGAGGTCTCTGAGTTGACACGAGAGCTCAATCAGTATCTCCTGTTCCCGACTATCGAAAAGGCGGGCGAATTCAAGATGCGGTGGGATGCGGCCTTCCCTGAGGAAGCGCCGCACCTGGTCTATGGAGTCTGGCGAATTGAGGAGGCTCGTTGCAGGCCCAGATGACGGCGTCTGATCCGCCTCTGGCGGACCACTACGAACGTCGTGGAAGGGAGGGATCATGTCTGGACCGTGTTGTTATACTAAAATAGGGACGGACCCTATTTTATGCGATTCATAAATAGGGTCCGTCCCTATTATTCGGGATTCGGGTTTCGTGCTTCGGGGGTGAGAAATAGCGTCTTACGACGCCACTACGAACGTATGGAAGGGAGGGGTCATGTCTGGACCGTGCTGTAACAACTGTGTGTATTGCGTGTGGGACCCGGAGGATTGGTTTCGGGCGCAGTGTCTGGGCGAATCGGTCGTGCCCAGGTGTGCGAACCATCCGCAGTGGCCCGGGGTGGTGCGCGAGGTGCCCGGGGCAGCGTGCGAGAACTACCTGCGCAGGGACGAGGCTCCGGCGGGCGACGGCGTCCGGGTGATCCCGCTTTCGGGCGGCGGGTACGCCTGGGTGGACGCGGCCGACTACGAATGGCTCAACCAGTACCACTGGCGGCTGCTCAATGGGTACCCCTCGCGACGCGAGAAGAATCGGCGAGGTGCTCATGCACCGCCAGATCATGGAGCCGCCGGCGGACAAGGTCGTGGACCACATCGATGGGAACCGGTGCAATGCGTGCCGGGCCAACCTGCGGATCTGCACCCGCAACGAGAATCAGTTCAACCAGCGCAAGCGGCGCAACGGCCTTTCCCGCTTCAAAGGCGTCACGTTCAACAAGAGCGTGGGCAAGTGGGCGGCACACTACCGACTCAACGGCCGGCTGCACCACCTGGGGTATTTCGACGACGAGGTCGAGGCGGCCCGGGCGTACGACTACGCGGCCATCCAGCACTTTGGCGACTTCGCCTGTGTGAATCTGCCGAGGGAATGGCCCCCCGAACGGCGGACGAAGGTGCGCGAGGAATATTTGCAGGCGGAAGCAGCGGCTCGTTCGTAGTGTGCCCGTAAGGGCATATGAAACGTCGGACGGGGCGAGTGGAGGACGGGGAGAAAGAGCGTCTTACGACGCCACTACGAACAGGGATGGTCACTTTCCGATGCAGAAGTGGCTGAAGATGTGGTCGAGGATCTGCTCGTCGATGGGCTGCTGCTCGATATCCGCGAGGGCCTGATAGGCGGAGCGGATCATGGCGGCCGCGATCTCGTCGGCGCCTCGTTCGATCTCCGCGATGGCTTGATCCAGGCCGGAGATGGCCTCGCTTACGGCCTGTCGGTGCCTGGCCGTCAAGGCGGTGGTATCACGCCCCTCTCCATCTGTTGCCCCCTGCCCGATCAGGATCGCTTGTTCGGCAAGGTCCTGTAATCGTTCGAGTCCCTGTCCAGTCTGGGCCGATACGGCCAGGAAATCACCACCGAGCGACCGGGCGAGATGATCGGTGGCTCGCGACACTTCCGTGGGATTCAGCAGGTCGGCTTTGGTGGCGACGTAGATGACGGCCTTCGGGTCGATCAGCGTGCGGATCGCGACGTCCTCGGCGATGTCGGGCTTCGTCGCATCGACGCAGAACAGGACCACCTGGCAATGCCTCAATGCCTCGATAGCCGCTCGCTGTGCGAGTTGATCGAGGATTCCTTCCGGGGCGGGCAGCAGACCCGCGCAGTCGAACAGAACACACTGGAATCGGTCCGTAGTCCAGAGCCCGCTGAGGACATCGCGGGTCGTCTTGCGGCGGTCGGAGACGAGGCTTCTCTCGTGCCCCAGAAGCGCGTTGAGCAGACTGCTCTTGCCTGCGTTCGGTGCGCCGGCGATGCCGACCGACGGCAGATCGATCAGCGATTCATAACGGATGCTGCCTGCCAGGAGCCCTTCGAGCTTGATCTTGATTTCGGTGAGTCTCTCGGCCGCGTCTTCCGGGCTGATGAACGCGATGTCTTCGGAGCTGAAGTCCAGTCCGGCCTCGATCAGGCTCAAGGCTTCCAGCAGGCCCGCTCGCGCTGACTTCGTGGTCTGTGTGAGTCTGCCGCTGAGCAGTCTTTCGGCCGCGTCGAGCTGGAAGCGGTTCGAGCTGGCGATGACCTCATTGACCGCCTCGGCCTGGGCCAGGTCCAGCTTGCCGTTGAGATAGGCGCGGGCGGTGAACTCCCCCGGGCCGGCGGAGCGAAGCCCCATCGCCAGCAGATTCTGCACGAGCCTGGCCACCAGGACCGGGCTTGCGTAGAGGTGAAGCTCGGCAAGGTCGTCGCCTGTGTAGGAATGGGGGCAGAAGAACAGGTAGAGCTTCGCGTCCACGGCCAGATCGCTGTCGATAAGAGCCGAGCCGGAAACGATGCCGTTGGCCCGGAGGGATATCGGGGCCTGGAAAACCCGTTCGCAAACGGTGCGCGTCTCGGGCCCGGAGATGCGGACGATGGAGCGCAGCCCCCCCGTCGGAGAGCTGACAGCGGCGATGGTATCGGTGGAGTCCATTTGGTCCTTTGAGTCTCTTGGGTCCTTTTGGTCTCGTTGGGCTCAAGGGACCTAAGGGACTCAAAGGACCTAAGGGACCTATAAAACGCCGCGACTCAGGTCTTGTAGAAGGGTTTGGGTTTCTTTTTCTTGACCTTGCCGCCGGTCTTGCTGGTGACGGCGACGAGCCCCTTGGCCTCGGCCTCTTCGCGCTCGCGGATGTGTTTGCGGATCACGCGTTGCTCGATGACGCCGGCGAAGGTGCTGGCCATGATGTAGAGGTTGACGCCGGCCGGGCCGTTGTAGAGCATCAGCGGGAACAGCAGAGGCATCATGATCATCATCATCTTCTGCTGCTGGGCCATCTGCGGGTTCGTCGCGGCATTGGCCTGCGTCGGCATCAGCTTCTGCTGGAGATAGAACGCCACGCCCATCAGGATCGGCAGCAGGTTGAGCGAGGCGACCTTCCAGCCCAGGAACGGAACGGTGAACGGCGTCCAACTGATCAACGCGTCGGGGACCGACAGATCGGTGATCCAGAACGGCAGAAACGGTGCCCCGCGAAGGTCGATGCTCGTATAGACGGCGGACCAGAGTGCAATCCAGACCGGCATCTGGACCAGCATGGGGAGGAAGCCCATGATGGGCGAGGCCCCCTGCTCGCGGTAGAGCTCCATGAGCCGCTTGTTCATCTCGGCCTTGTTGTTGGCGTACTTCTTCTTGATCTCTTCGGCCCGGGGCGCCAGGGAGCTCATCTTGCTCATCGAGACCTGGCTCTTCTTCGTAATGGGGTGCATAATCAGCCGCATGAAGAAGACCAGGATGATGATGACGACGCCGTAGTTGTGGATGACGGAGTACATCGCCTTCATGATGGCCAGGATGCCGAACGCCAGCGGGTCGATGATGCTGGACGGGCAGCAGCAGCCTCTAAAGTCGATCGTCTGGACGAAGCCGAGGTTCTTGTAGAGCTCGTTCTTGTCGAACAGGCTCTTGTCTTTGGGCCCGAGGTAGAGCTTGAAGTTGTACGTGCGGGAACTGCTGGCCTGACCGGCCGGGGCGAGCGTGGCCGAGGCGATCGAGAGGTTCAGGCCTACGGTTTCGTCCCCATTGTTGGCCTTCGAGTCGCCATCGGGGTTATAGAGCCTGCCCGTCTTGCCGGCGATCCAGTTGCAGTACGTGTTATTGGCGTCGGGCACGGGCACGACGATCGCCGCGAAGTATTTGTTCACCGCGGCGGCCCAGAGGAATTGATCGCTCCCATCATCGCGTTGGATCGGCAGCGAGGCGCCGTCCGCCTTGACGAGGGCTCTATGATCGAGCTTGCTGCGGGTGACCTGACCCTTGGCCCCGCGATAGCCGGCGATGATGCTCCGCATGTCCTGCCGGAAGGCCTCGCGTTCCAGACCGGACGGTCCGGCCAGGTCGTAGCGAACCTTCTGAGTCGCGTCCGACAGATTGTCGATGGTTATCGAGCACTCGGCGAGGTAGCTGTCGAGGCTGACATGATAGGTCTTGACGAGTCTCAGGAAGGGCTTGTCCTGCGAATCGGTGATGGTGGCTTCGAAAGTGACAGTCTGACCGCCGTCCTCGGCGGTCTGCGTGCCGAGCGTTTTCCAGCTCAGCCCGTCGAGGTTGAGCTGTGTGTTCTGATCGACGAGGACCAGGCTGCGATTGGCCATGGACAGCCTCTCGCGTCCGTTGGGAAACTCGATCGGTGAGAGGAAGACCAGGGGCTGGGGATTCTCCCGATCGCGATTGTTGAACTCGCTGAAGATGGCCTCGCGTATCGCGGCGCCCTTGGAGTCGAGTTCGAGCTCGAACTTGTAGCCCGACTTCGGATCGGTCGAGCCGATAACCGGACGTTCGCTGGGCCCGCCGATGGCACCGAAGACTTCGGCAGCTGGCGGCCTGGAGGCTGGGCTGTGGCGCCTCCTGCGCAGGCGGTTCGCCCTCTGTCGGGGCGTTGACTTCGGCGGTCTGCTGAAGCAGCACCAGGCCGGAGCGATCGGCCGAGGAATGGGCCTGAAAGACCCCCGACCCGACAACCAGCCCACCACAGAGCAGGCAGAAGCAGATAAGCACCAGAGCGATCCATGTTTTAAGACTCATACTATCCTTCACATTCAACGCGCGAATATCGTAAGTTGGCTGTCTGACAGCGGTGCCACAGAGACCGCAAGACTCTGCGGGCAGGTAGTAATCCGGTCTTCGACAGCCACAGGCTGGCCAAAACCACCGCGTCACAGCGGGCCCGAGCCCGCTTGGGGTCCGTCATCGACCGTCCCGAAGGCGTTCGGCGTGGAAATTATCCAGGCGGTCGATGGCGTATATCTTCTTCATCGTCGCCTCGTAGTCGTATTCGAGCCTGACGAAGTGGACCTTGTTCTCTTCGACGTACACGTAGCTGGCACGGTTGTCCTTGTCTCTGGGCTGGCCGACCGAGCCGATATTGATGATAGCCTTCTCTTCCTCGATGATCGGGTAGACGCCCCCCAGCTCATCGGGCAGGTAGAAATCGGGTTCGTCGAGAAATACGCCCGGCATATGCGTATGCCCCACGAAGCAGATATGGGGAATCCGCTCGAAAAGGACGCGAACCTTGGCCGGGTTGGTATAGACGTCGTCGGGGAAGATGTACTCGTTGATCGGCCGGCGCGGGGAGGCATGGACGAAATCGATGGTCGTCTTGGTCGGCCCCAACTGCGTTTCGAGCGTCCGCCGCATCGGCAGTTCGCCCAGAAACCGCCAGCGTTTGTCGCTGCTGGCCTTGTCCTCGTCGGTCTCCATGACGTCCCGCGTCCAGAAACTGGCCTGCTCGGCCCCGTAATTGAAGTTGGTCGGCTCGTAGAACACGGCGTAGTCATGGTTGCCCAGAACGCACCACTCCGTCCGCTCGATGATCAGATCGAGACACTCGGTGGGATTCGGGCCGTAGCCGACGACGTCGCCCAGGCAGTAGAACTTCTTGATGCCCCGCTTCTCGGCGTCCGCGAAGACCGCGCTGAGGGCCTCGATATTCGAATGGATATCACTGACGATCGCAAACATAGGCTCTTCTTTATCTGACTCCCGAAGGGGCTTGGATACGCGACAAAACACCATTCAATAGCAAAAAGGGCTTCGGATTGCCAGAAGTTTTATCCTCATTCGCCCTCCTCCGCTGCTTCGACCGGGTTCGTGTAGGGCGAGCGTCCCCGCTCGCCTGACCCAAAGTCGTGCGAGGACGCACGACCTACAACGCTCGCACGGGTCGGACAGGTTCCTGCCACCGTCGGTGGACTCTCAGCGGGTCGCCAGCTCTCCTCAAGTCGGGCCCCTGGCCTCAAATGCGGGGTTGCCTACCCACCTGGCGGTGGTATAATGCGGCTTTCGCAAGAAATGTGTGTACGCGAGGTGCTGTTTTGGTTGGCATTACCCTGCTGGAAACGAGCGATCTGGTCAAGCGGTACTCGGGCCGGGCCGTCGTGAACAAGATCTCCGTCAGCATCGACCAACGGAGCATCGTTGGTTTGCTCGGCCGCAACGGGGCGGGCAAGACGACGACCTTCCGGATGGTCATGGGCATGGTTACGCCCGACGGGGGCAAGGTCGTCTTCGAGGGCCGCGAGATCACCAAGCTGCCCATGTACAAGCGGGCCAGGCTTGGGATTGGCTATCTCTCGCAGGAGCCGAGCATCTTCCAGCGACTCAGCGTCCGCGACAACCTGCTGGCGATCCTGGAGACGATGTCGTTGACCCGGGCCGAACGCAAGGAAAAGGCGGACATGCTCATCGAGCGGTTTGGGCTCAAAGAGGTGGCCAAGAGCCACGGGCGGTTCCTCTCGGGAGGCGAACGCCGCAAGCTCGAAATCGCCCGGGCCATGGTGACGGACCCATCGCTGATCCTGCTGGATGAGCCGTTCAGCGGGGTCGACCCGATCGCCGTCGAGGATCTGCAGGGGGAGATTCGCCAACTCGTCGCTTCCGGCGTCAGCGTGCTGATCACCGACCACAACGTCGAGAGGACGCTCGAAGTGGCGAACAAAGCCTATATTGTCGACCACGGCCAGGTCATCGCGGCCGGCCCCCCCGCCGAGATCGTCCGAAACGAGCAGGTCAAGAAGAGTTACCTGGGCAACACCTTCGCCGGCCACGAGTTCGACGCCAAATGACGATGGCCGGCACGATGATGCCATACAAGTCCAGAATGCGAGGTCCGTATCATGATTGATGTTGAGAAGTGCAAGATCACGCATTATCCGTCCAGCGTGCTGGGCAAGCCGGCCGAGCCGGTCGAGAAGATCGATGAGACGATCTATCGGCTGGTGGACAAGATGACCGACATCATGATCGAGAACAAGGGGATGGGGCTGGCGGCGCCGCAGGCGGGCGTCGGTCTGCGCCTTTTCATCATCTCTATGGACGGATCGCGCGAGCAGGTCCGGGCCTACGTCAACCCGACGGTGACGACGGCCGGCGATCTGGAAGAGACCGGGCGAAGGCTGCCTTTCCGTGCCCGGGATCTACCCGAAGATCCGGCGTTTCAAGAGGGCCAAAGTTACCGCGACCGATCTTAACGGACGGGAGTTCACCGAGGAGGCCGAAGGGCTGTACGCCCGGTGTTTGCAGCACGAGAGCGACCACCTGGACGGAATGACGATCCTCAATCATATGGGGGCGGCCGCGAAGATCGCGAACCGCCGACACATCAAGAAGCTCGAAGACAAGCACGACGGCAAATAGCACCCAAAGACACGGATGACCGGCGGTTGACGGCCCGATCGGCGAATCCGCGATCAGAATCGGCGAGCGATATGAACATAGCCTATCTTGGTAGTGGCGAGTTTGGCATCCCGTGCCTGGACGCGCTGAGTGCGTCGCGTCATGAGATTTCTCTCGTGGTGACGCAGCCGCCTCAACGGGCCGGTCGGGGCGCCGGACCTGTCCGACGCCCGTAGGGCATTGGGCCGAGAGCCATGCCGAGCCGTTCATCGAGACCGATAAGGTCAATGCGCCTGAGGTTGTCAGCCGCATCGCCGATGGGCATCCCGATCTCTTCGTCGTCATCGCGTTCGGCCAGAAGATCGGCCCGGAGTTGCTGGAGATTCCAGCCCAAGGGGCGATCAACGTGCATGCCTCGCTGTTGCCTAAGTATCGCGGTGCGGCTCCGATCAACTGGGCCATCATTCGAGGCGAGAAGGAAACCGGGCTCAGTATCATTACGCTGGCCGACCGCATGGATGCCGGTGACGTTCTCGGCCAACTCTCGACGGATATTGACGTCCACGAGACGGCGGGCGAATTACACGATCGGCTGGCCCAGATGGCACCGCCGCTCTTGCTCGAAACGCTCGATAAGATCGAAGCCGGGACGGCGGTGTACACCAAGCAGGATGAATTCCTGGCGTCGAAGGCGCCGAAGCTCAAAAAAGCCGACGGACACGTGGATTTCAGCCAGTCGGCGTACGTCATCGCTGACATGATCCGTGGGTTCTGGCCCTGGCCCGGCGCCTCGTCGCATTATCTCAATGAAGCGACGGGCAAGACGGTGCGCGTGACATTGGCGCTGGCCGATGTCCTCTGGCAACCCACGCCGGCTTCGGCTGTCCCGGGGGTGTTCGACAATGATTTGAACGTCATCTGTGGGGACGGCAAGCTGGGGATTCGCAAGATCCAGCCGGCCGGTTCGGGGCTGATGGAGTTCAGAGACTTCATCAACGGCTGGCACGTTCAGCCGGGCGACCGCTTCGTCGAGGCAGGAAGCTGACATGTCCGACCCCACCCTCAAATCGGCGCGTGTCATTGCCGCCGAGGTCCTGCAACGATTCGATCTGAAACACGCCCACGCCGGCCCCATCCTCGAGCGTCTCTTGAAGCAGACCGAGGAGAGACAACGAGCCACGGACCTCGTGTTTGGAACGATCCGCAACCTCGGCGCCATCGACCGGGTCGTAGAGCACTTCGCAGGTCGGCCCGTCGCGCGAATCGACAAGATGCTGCGGGCCATCATTCGCGTGGGTGTTTACGAACTGCTGTACGCTCCCGACACACCCGTATACTCCATCGTAAACGAGGCGGTTAACGGTGCGGGGCAAACAGGCGGAAAGAAGCAAACCGGCTTTGTCAATGCGGTGCTGCGCGGCATTGAAAGGCACATCGTTCGCGCGAGGCCGATCCTCGGGAGTCGGCCGCGGCGCGGACATTTGTCCGCTCGGCCGAGAGTGGATGCGAGTTCGATGCGGATGTTCTGCCCGATCCGACGTCGAATCCCGTACCCTATTTGAGCACGTGTTTCTCGATCCCGCGCTGCCTCGTGACGAAATGGGTGGCTTCATATGGTGCCGATGCCGCCAAGCAGATGTGTCTTGGTTCGAACCGCAGACCGAGCGTCACCGTCCGGGCCAATACGTTGCGGACCAGCACGGCTGAGTTGCTCGAACGATTCGTTGACGCGGGGGTCCGCGCCGAGGTCGTGTCGCCGACGCTAGGTTCCTCCGATGTCAATATGCTGCGACTTCTGAGCCCGCAGGCGATTGTGCAACTGCCCGGTTTCTCGGAGGGGCTGTTTACCGTGCAGGATCTTTCGGCGTCCAACGCGGTGCGCGTGCTCGATCCACGACCCGACTGGGCGATTCTCGACCTGTGCGCAGCGCCCGGCACGAAGACGACGCAACTGGCCGAGATGACGCGGAACGCTGCTCGTATCGTTGCGACCGACATTGACGGTGAGCGGCTTGAGCAAGGTTCAGGAGAACGTGGCGAGGCTTGGCTGCGACAATGTCACGATCGTCCCGTATGCGAAGATCAACTACGGGCAGTGCGAGCCGTTCGATGCGATCCTTCTCGATGTCCCGTGCTCGAACACGGGGGTGCTCGCTCGACGGGTCGAGGTGCGATATCGAGTCAGTTCCGAATCCGTCAAGGAACTGACCCGGACGCAGTTCGCCCTGCTCGAGAAAGCAGCCGCCCTGCTCAAAGCCGGTGGTCGAATCTGCTACAGCACGTGCAGCGTGCAGGACGAGGAGAATGGAGAGCTTGTCAGCCGGTTTCTCGAAACCGACACGCGATTCACGCTGGCCCGAGAGGAACTGATACTGCCCTCGGCAGAAGGGTTCGATCACGACGGCGCCTACGTCGCAATCCTTCAGCGACAATAGCGCGATATCCTCGCCGCGCCGTCCGCCCGATTTGCGCGAAGCTCAGGCCTTTCGAAACACCGCGACGACATTCTCCACTTCGACGACGAAGAGTCGATTGTCGCCCTCGAAATCGACGGGGATACGCCCTTGGGATTGAAGAGCACCTTGTCGTATTGCGACAGCGGGATCTCCGGCATGTTCTCGATCTCGGCCGAAACGGCGACAATGCGTCCCGTGATTGTCGGGATTTCGATGTTGTCGGGCAGTTTGATGCCGCCCTTGGTTTCCTTCTTGTCTTCGTCTTTGCGAATGAGTACGCGCTTGCCTATGGGCTCGACGGTTTCGAAGGGCTGCGGTTCCGGATTCTCTTTTTTGGCCATCTTCAGTTCCACCTTAGTTGAGCGTGATCCTGCCAGTACGGGCCATTATATCGACGCGGCGTCGCCTGCCAAGAACGAAGCCGGAAGCCGGTAAATCATCAGTGATGCTCACAGAGTCGAGGCGTGATGCAAAGGGTTCACCGCGTTGAGGATTGGCCGTGTCGGCATTTGGGCAAGTCACGGTGTAGGTGACAATGAAGTAACAGCGATGCGGTGATTTTTCCAACTTTAGACTTGACAAATCGATTCGAAGTTGTACACTATCGCGTACCATCGGAATCCACCTTTGGAGAGGTTGGGTGAACGGAGGATTGTGATCCCGGCCAACGGAGAAGGGGAATCGGAGGTTGTCATCGCTTGTTGTCATCTCTGCGATGAAGTTGTTGTCGACAGGATGAAGGACAAGCCGAGTCAGAAATACGGTTGAGGGTATTCATACTCGTGACACGCACGTCGCTGCGCCGGGAGTGTCGCTCCGCGGCGGGCGAATGGCGAGCGGGGGTGGTCTGCCCGGACTCGGCAGGTGTCCTTCGGGAGGGTGATGAGACAGGACTCGATACAAGAATCGAGGCCGGGCTCATCGGTGTCGGGCAACTCGTCTGCCTTGGCTCAGGTATGCCTTTCGAGCCCGCCTCAAAGAATGTAGAAACTACGGAGGCAGTGTCCACGTAGGGTGTGTGATGTTGCCGTGAAGGGCTGACGTCTTCATCCGGCACGTACCCTGGACGTCGTGACATTCAACGAAGCAAGCAGATTGCCAGCGGGGAGTGTACGCGCCGAGGTTCGTAGCTGAAGAAGTCGCCTCCTGGCCAAGGGTGGGGCAGGGGACGTGTCGGAATAGATGTGCCTTTATAACGGTGCGGCGGTGCGTAAACGGAACAGTAAGGTGAAACGATCGTCAGCGGGGAGAAAGGAGGTCGCGCCGGGGTTGATGAATGGAGAAACGGTTTCCAAGGTAGCACGGGGGAGGAAGGAGGTTGTCACGGCAGGTAGTACGATGGAATGTTGATGTTTGTGGATCGTCAATTCGGGATTGACGATCGAATCGCAAGCCGAAGCAACACGAATAGAAAGGATTCTTACCATGGTAAAGGCAATTGCATACTCAGTCTGCGCAGTTCTCTTGATTAGCTCTACGGCCTTCGGCCAACTCGGGACTCTCGTTCAGAACCAAGATTGGACCCACTCGGCCTCAACGGGCCTGTCCACCTCGGGTGCCCCCGGCACAGTCAATGCTCTGACGGGCTTTGGAACGCTTGACACACAGAGTGCTGCCAGCATCTACACGACGACCACGGCGAACCAGGGTGCCGGTGCTCTGCTCGTTCAGGCGGGTACCGCCACGAACCTGGCCGGTGGTAGTGTCAGTATCCTTCAGGATGCGGCAACGTTGGGTCTGGCCGCCACCGATATGTCGGGACCTGGCCAGCTTCAGATGATCACCGCCTACGACGGACCCGCGCAGCAGTCTGAGGGTGTCGGTCTGACGGCTGGACAGACGCTGGCTACTTCCGGCGGTGGTGGTGTAGCTCAGGCGCTGAACGGTGTCGGAACGGCCGTGGGACAGCAGGCGAACAGCACGTCGGTGGCTCTGAATCAGGCGACCTTCATGGCTGGCGTCCAGGCGGCCAATGTGATGAGCGCCCCCGGTGGTCAGACAGTTAGTCACTAACTCGCCGTGGTCTCGCAGGTCGCTCAGACCCAATCGGCAAACGGGGGATTCACACAGTAGTAAGATGTGATTACTGCCTAGAGAACCGCTCGATCATTCGAAGATGACGGAAACGGGAACCCTGGATCTTCCTCTGTGCCTCACTCCCACAGGGACGTTCAGGGTTCCTTTTCTATTTGCAGATCACCCCATGCCGGCAGCACCTCTCTGGCGCAGCGGTCAAGTACGGTGACGTAGCGGTGTGAAATCTCGGGCGTTCGAGCCTGCGAGCGACGTTCCACCGTGCGATGGATGAACCCCAAGCCTACTTCTTCGC
Organism: uncultured Phycisphaerae bacterium; assembly: GCA_963726475.1. Lineage (GTDB taxonomy): Bacteria > Planctomycetota > Phycisphaerae > Sedimentisphaerales > Anaerobacaceae > Anaerobaca. The sequence continues at coordinate 13,511 of CAVSCO010000066.1, forward strand.
GCCGGCCTTCTTCTTCTTATTGCGGCCGAGGATCTCGTCGGCTTTCTCGATGCTGTCCGGTGGCCACTGGCCTGCCGCTTGAAGTTCCTTGAGGTGATCGAGCTGCTTCATACTGACGATCGTTCGGCAGCGCGGGAAGCGGTTGCAGCCCATGAAGGGGCCCCGCTTGCTCTGGCGGATGACCAGTTCGCCTTGCTTGCACTTGTGGCACTTGACGCCGGTACGGCTCCGGCGCGGGTTTCGGGCGGCAGCGCATTGCCTTCTTTGTCCAGTCGCAGCGTCGTTTTGCACTCGGGATAGTCGCTGCACCCAAGGAAGGCGCCGTACCGGCCGTTCTTGCGGACCATCGGCTTGCCGCACTTCGGGCACTTGTGCTCGGTCACTTCGTCTTTCACCATCTTGCCTTCTTTATCGCAAGGGCAGGCGAACTTGCACTCGGGGTACCCCGAGCAGCTCAGGAAGCGGCCGTTCTTGCCGAACTGTAGATGAGTCGGCTTGCCGCACTCGGGGCAATCGTAGTCGCTGGGCGTGGATTCGGCCTTGGCGTGTGTCATCTGCTCCTGGGCCGTCTCGAGATTCTGTTTGAAAGGCCCATAAAAATCCCGAGCACCCCCTGCCAGTTGAGGTGCTGCTCCTCGATCTTGTCGAGCTGCTCCTCCATGTGCCGGGTGAAGGCGATATCCATGACCCGGGGGAAGTACTCGCTGAGTTTGTTGGTGACCACCTCGCCGAGATCGGTTGCGTGGAACTTCCTCTCTCTCTGCTCCACGTAGCCGCGATCCTGGATGGTGCTGATAATCGGCGCGTACGTACTCGGGCGGCCGATGCCCTCCTTCTCGAGGGCCTTGATGAGCGAGGCCTCGGTATACCGCGCCGGCGGCTTCGTGAAATGCTGCTCGGGTTTGATATCCACCACCGCCACCTGCTGGTCCACGTCGACGGCGGGCAATTGCTGTTCGTTCGACGACGTCGGCCAGACCTTGGTGAAGCCATCAAAGGCCAGGATGCGGCCGTTGGCTTTGTACGCGGCGGTGCCGACGGAGGTCGGAGCCGTAATGCTCAGCGTGGTGACGTTCCATCGCGCCGGCTGCATCTGGCAGGCAACAAAGCGACGCCAGATCAGATCGTAGAGCTTGAACTGCTCGTTGCTGAGGAATTCCTTGATCTGGTCTGGCATCAGGTCGACGTCGGTCGGTCGGATCGCTTCGTGGGCCTGTTGGGCCGACTTCTTCGAGGTGTAGACATTGGCCTTTTCAGGCAGATAGTTCGGCCCGAACTGGCTTTGGACGTAGTTCCGCACCTCGCCGACGGCTTCATTGGACAGATGCGTACTGTCGGTTCGCATGTAGGTGATCAAGCCGAGCGAGCCCATCGACCCGAGGTCGATTCCTTCATAGAGCTGCTGGGCGACCGACATGGTCCGCTTGGCGCTGAACCCGAGGCGATTGGCCGCCGCCTGCTGGAGTGTCGAGGTAATAAACGGAGGCGAAGGCCTCGAGACGATTCCTTCGTCTCGATATTGGCGATCTTGAACTCGGCCCGCTGGAGGTCGTCGAAGACCTGGCGTGCCTGCTCCTCGTTGGTCGCCTTGAACTTCTCGTCGCCGATCTTGTGCAGTTCGGCCTTGAACGCATGCCGTTCGGCAAGCCACCGGCCTTGCTCTTCGAGGGTCGGCCCCTTGCCGTCCTTGGTGTGCGAGCGTGATAAAGTCGGCCCACTGCTGCTGGTAGTCGCCCTGAAGGTCCGTCGTGAAGACCGCCGGGATGAGCCAATACTCCTCAGGCTTGAACTCGCGAATCTCGCGTTCCTTCTCAACGATCATCTTTACCGCGACCGACTGGACGCGGCCGGCCGAAAGACCTCGCGTCACTTTCTTCCAGAGCAGCGGGCTGATCTGGTAGCCCACGATCCGATCGAGAATGCGACGGGCCTGCTGGGCCATCACCTTGTCGGAATCGATACGCCCCGGTTCGGAGAAGGCCTGCTTGATGGCTGATCTTCGTAATGGCGTTGAAGATTACCCGGTAGGTGCGGTCTTCAGGAAATCCGAGGATCTCGCCCAGATGCCAGGCGATGGCCTCGCCCTCTCGGTCAAGGTCGGTTGCCAGATAGAGCGTATCGCAGTTCTTGGCGGCCGCCTTCAAGGCGGTGACGACGCGCTTCTTGCCCGGCATGATGTCATACGTGGGCTCGAAGTTCTTCTCGATGTCCACATTGAGCCCCTTGGAGGGCAGATCGCGGATGTGTCCCATCGAGGCCTTGACCTCGAAATCCGGGACCGAGGTATCTGTTGATCGTCTTGGCCTTGGCAGGCGACTCGACGATGACCAGCGATTTGCCTGCGTTTGATTTTGCCATTTCTGCCGTCTTGCTCTCTTCCGAGTTGGATCGATTCAAATGATTACAGTTATCGGCCCATCGTGGGGTGCCCGATTGACCGCCGCCGTAGCTGTACTACCTGATGTTGCGGACTTCTGTTCGTTCACGCCGGAGGCGCGTCAATTCCCTATCGGCCATCCGGCCGCGAAAATTTAGAACTGGACTGATACAGAGCCGCTGCCTTCGTGTCAACGGAAAAGCGAGGATAAGATGCGGTGTTTTGGGTAAATGAGATATGTTGTTGCTTGCGGAATGTGGATTATAGGGCGTTCTGCGTCCGTGCGACGCGAGGCGAGGATCGAGAGCGGACGGCTCTCGGGGCCGGAGCCGCCGACAGGGCTGTCAGAGCAAGGCGGTGCTGAAATAGCGTTCCGCCCGATCGGGCAAGACGGTGGCGATGTTGCCCGGGATGGTCTTGGTCAGCTTCCTGGCGGCCCAGACGTTCGCACCGGAGCTGATGCCGACCAGCAGGCCAAGGTCACGGTTCAATTGCCGCGTCGTCTCGATGGCATCCTCGTCGGATACTTCAACGACACTGTTGACCAAAGAGACGTCCAGTACGTCCGGTATGAAGCCGTCACCGATGCCCTGGATCTGATGGAGACCGGGCTCATGGCCAAGCAGTGCGGAGCGATTCTCGGGCTCGACCGCCACGATCTTGATATCTTTGTTCTGGCCCTTGAGGAAGCTGCCGACCCCCTGAAGCGTGCCGCCGCTGCCGACGCCGGCGACGAAGCACTGGATGTCGGCGCTCATCTGCCTCCAGAGCTCGCGGGCGGTGGATTCGTAATGGATCCGTGGGTTGGCGGGATTCCGGAATTGTTGCGGCACGAAGACGCGCGGGTCTTCGGCTGCCATCTCCTCGACCCGCTGAACGGCGCCGCCGATCCCGGCCTCGTCGGGAACGAGCACGAGGTCGGCCCCCAGACCGCGGATCAACTTTTTGCGTTCTTCGCTCATTCCCTCGGGCATCACGATGCGGACCCGATAACCCATGAGACGGCCGACGAGGGCCAGGCCGATGCCCGTGTTGCCGCTGGTGGGCTCGGTGATGATGGAGTCGTCGGTGAGCTTTCCATCTTTGCGAGCGGCCTCGAGCATCGCCAGGGCGACGCGATCCTTGATGCTGCCGCCGGGATTGAGAAACTCGGCCTTGGCGAAGATTGGTTCTCCGCGCAGTTGTAGCAGCGGGGTATTTCCCACAAGTTCCAGTATATTGTCCGTCAGCATAAGTCACCCACGAAAATACCCTTGCTCCAAATGAAGGACCGTCCGCACACGGCCGGGATCCGCTGCCTCAGTGTAACGAAATCAGCCCGGCAAGACAAGACCCATGCCACGCCGCAGCGAGTTTCAAAGGCCGCCTGAAGGAAAACAGGGGAACGACCATCCGTGACAGGTCGGTGAAAACGCGAGAGCGACGTGCTCGAAATACACACGACATAGTAGACCCGAAACGTGCAAAGGGTGCGGGTGTTCCGGGTGGATGTGTCACGTGGCTCAGTAGCGTCGACCGCGTCGCGACGTGGTGCCGGTGTCTCCCGGGGACGTGGGCTGGCGACCGCCTCGACCTCGCGTCCCGCCTGGGGCCATGTTCATGCCGGCACGGCGCTCCTCGAGGCGCTGAAGTCGCTCCTCTTCTTCGATCATCTTCGTGTTGATGGCCGTCAGGCGGTCCTGGTGTGCGAGCATGAGGCCTTCGATCGCTGCTGCGGTCTTGCTCGCATTCTTCGGCGGTGGCCGTCTGTCGCAGGACGTCATATTCGGTCAGGTCGAGTTCGTTAACGGTCGCGAGCAGGCCTCGCTTGTCGAGCGGGTCGACTGAGAGCCAGGCCTGGATCTGGCTTTCCGTCACGGGGTCGAGAGCGGGCTCGTTGACGTCGCGAGGGGCGCGGGTGCGCGGTGCGGACATCGCGCGCGGATCGCCATATGGATCGGAGGCTCCATTGTCGGCCATCATATCGGCGCCGCGACCTCGAGATCGGCCACTCGACCGGGTCCGACTCATGGTGGCACGCTCTGCCAGGATAGCCGCACGGCGCTCTTCGCGAAGCTCGTCGGAGATGGCGGCATAACGGGTCTTACGCTCCGCAACGAGTCCGTCGATGGCCGCGATCGTGTTGGTGGCCTTTTCGGCTTGCGCGACACCTTTGACGAAGGTCATTTCTTCGTCGAATTGCTTTTCGACGCTGCGAATGAGCATGGTGCGGTTGTCCATGCGTCGTTGGCGCCAGTTGCGTTGTTCAGAGGCGCTGTTCGCATCCAGACCGGCGAGGGCCTGAGGCAGACCCGGGAACGTGGCCAGGCGGGCACGAATCTCATTCGGGTCGCCAAGGAGCGGGGCGCCGCCGGGGCCGGCAGAGCCCATATCGGCTCCGAAGGCATCGGTCGCGCCCGGCCGAGTGGGCACTTGAAGCCCCCTGCTGCCATAGGGGCCGCGATCGAGGGCGCTGACGGGTTCCTGGGCACCGTGCTGGCTGAGCAGGTCAGCCATGTCGGTCAGACGACGCCGGCGGGCGATGCTCATGGGTGTCTGGCCGCCCCTGCCACGCGCGTTGACATCGGCGCCGGCGCCAATGAGATACTCGGCGACTTCATAGCGGTCATTTTCGACGGCGTGATAGAGAGGCGTCAGACCGTGCTGGTCAGTCGCGTCGACGGGGGCGCCCTTGGCGATGAAGAGTTTGACCGTGTCGAGCTGGCCGCGAAGCGCCGCACTGTGGATCGGTAGCATCCCACGACTGGATCGCATGACCTTCGCACCCGCGTCGACGAGCATCTTGATGATGTCGGTGCGTGCCATCTCGACAGCGATGCCGAGAGGCGTGCTTTGGCTGACGTCCGCCTTGTCGAGGTCGGTGCCTTGCTGGATGTGCAGGCGGACCTGATCGACGTTGCCCGTCATGACGGCACGGTGGAGGGACAGCGTGGGTGCTTCTGCCTGGGCGGCAAAGATGACGGGATGGCTGAGGGCGCAGATCGAGCGCAACGGCGGCAAGTTTTGCGAAGCGGTTCACGGGAGACCCTTTTCAATTGCGGTTATTATCTCGTCAGGCCTGTCGCAACTGGGCGGCAGGGACACAGACCACACTATTATACCATGAAAACGCCTTGAGAAGCCCTTGAGAGGCCTGTTTCAAGGATTTTTATCGGCATCAGATCTAAACCTCCTCGACGCAGGCGAGGCCGAGGGTTTCGGTGATCCTGCCGAAATCATCGATAGAGTCAAATTCGATGACGATCTTGCCCTTTTGGCCGTTCCGGCGTGTTTGGATTGCCACGCGCGTGCCAAGGTGTTTCTTGAGCTTGTCCTCGAGATCGAGGATGTGTATGGGTTTGGCGGGAGCGGCATCGCTCTGCGCCGGTGCGTCGGCCAGGTGTTTGCGAACGAGTCGTTCCACCTCTCGCACGCTGAGCCGCCCTGCCATTGCTCGGTTGGCAAGTTTGCGTCGCAGGTCATCGGTGGGCAGCCCGAGAATGGCCCTGGCATGGCCCATGGAGAGCTGTTCGTCGACGAGCATTTGCCGTACGTCTTCAGGTAAGTCTAGTAACCGTATGTAGTTAGCGATTACAGAGCGGTCTTCGCCAAGACGTTCGGCCGCTTCGACCTGGGTTAGGGAGAAGACGTTGAGATAACGCTGGTAGGCTTTGGCTCGCTCGATGGCGTTGAGATCGCGTCTGTGGATGTTCTCGACGAGCGACCATTCGAAGAGCTGCTCATCGGTGACCGTGCGAACGAGAGCGGGGATCGCGGGCAAGGCGGCCAGTTGGGCGGCACGGAAGCGCCGCTCCCCTGCTATGAGCTGGTAGCGGCCCTGGAACGGTCTGACGATGATGGGTTGAATGATGCCATTGGCACGAATCGATTCGGTCAGCTCGGCGAGATCGTCTTCGTTCCAGACGGTCCGGGCCTGGTACGGATTGGGGCCGATTGATTCCAGGGGGAGTTCTTGGAGAGCCTGGTCGCGCTCCTTGTCCGGCGGGAAGTTCGGTGCGGGAGGGGTTTCCGGGGTGTCTTGGGGCGCAGACACATCAGAAGCAGGCATGGGGCCAAGCAGGGATTCAAGCCCCCTGCCGAGGTGGCGAGGCTTCGCGCCCTTTCCACTGAGCATTGTGTGACTCCTTGACTGGATTCGGCGGTGCGTGAGAATCGATTGGAGATTGTATTTTGGCGGAGCGCGATTCTCAAGAGGTATTTCGGATTTTGTGGTCGCGATGGTCCAACTTTCGTGTCATTTGGCGGCTATTGGGGTGGATTGTTCCACGTGAAACAGCCTTGGAGTGCGAAGAGTAAGGCTGGCCCGTGTCTTGGCAGTGACGGATCGTGGCGGAAATAGGATTCTTGCGGAGGGATACGGTATGAGCACGTTGCGGGGCCTGAAGTGCGGGCTAGAGGGGCAATTACGCCCATGTGTTTTGATATAGGACCTATGCGGGCTCTTTCTGTGTCGTTATATGGGGCCCTGTGGAGGGCTGGGCGGTATGGCTAAAAACAGAACATTAATACTGAGGCGTGTGGGTCATCTGTCTGGGCTCTGCCCCGCCGCTGGAGGAGTCTTTGTTTCACGTGAAACATTGCGATAGGGGTCAGACGTCGGAGCGTCTTTAGGGCTCTCGTTGAAGCACAACGTTGGATCCGGCGTCAGAGAGCGGGTCGGAGCCAGCCCAGGACATGCGGAGCAAGGATAAGGATGCCTATGATTGCGGAGCCGATGGCGGAGATCAGGACCCCGCCTGCGGCGACATCCTTGGCGTGACCGACCAAGGGGTGGAATTCAGGGGAGGCGACGTCGGCGAGAAACTCAAGGGCCGTATTGAGGGCTTCGGCGGTCCAGACGGCCATGATTGCGAGGATGATCCAACACCACTCGGCCGCCGAGAGTACGCAGAGCCCTCCGACAAAGAGGACGCAGCACGAGGCGAAGGCGTGCAGCCAGGCATTATGCTGCGAACGGAGCATGAGTCGCATCCCTCGGATCGCACAGCGAAAACTCTGGATGCGCCCCGAGAGTGTCAGGGGTTCGGGGTCATCGAGGCCGAGTGAGAAGTGTTGAGCCATTCGGCTCGCATGCTCTGCTGTGTCCATCTTTTTCTGTCCCACGGGTGGCAGCTCGGTTTCTACGGGGTCAGGCAGGTGCGTCCATCGGTCCGATCGCTGTTGCGGTCCTTCGCAGCCACCGGCCTACACAAACCCTATCGACATTGAGTCAGGGTGACTTTAGGGGGGCCTGCAATCAATTGGCCTCGTAGCGCTTCTTGGGGGCGATCCTGGAGGCGGAAGAGGCCAGAAGAAATGGCGCAGGCGAAGATGTAAGAGAACAGTGAGGCAAGATAGATATATAGTGATCAATACTGACAAGCGGAGGAGATGCTCGCTTCATTTGGTTCTGTGTCGGGCAGTTGCCCGTGAGGCTCGATCTCGAGGATGGTGGTATACCGCCCCGCTGCCCTGCCGCTCACACGAATGGCGCTGCCGACGGTCGGAACGAAGTCGGCGCGAATCGCTTCGTACATCTTCCAGGGATCTGGGACGTCGGAGAGGACGAGGCCGGCAGGAGTGATATAACGTCCGTCGGTGAGAATGGAGATCCGGATGTCGTCGAGCTGGCCGCCAACGGTCTCGTCGTCGCGGTAATAGTCGTTGATGCGTGACCAGAGACGGTCGCCTTCATAGAGGGTCACGCCGGTGAAGAGGACGGGCTCGGAGAAGTCGACTTCGAACCAGGTCTCCGGGGGAGAGGGTTCGTTGGGGGCGACATAGGTCCAGTATGGCTTGAGGCCGTTCGAGGAGTTGTCGGCGAGGCCGTCGATGATGGAATCGAGATTGTTGCGGTCACGGGCTCGATCGTAGCGGGCAACGGAAGCGTAAGCGGTTACCGTGACGCCGGCGTCGCGAGCCTGGGTGACAAGCGACAAGGGTCCGATAAAAGGCTGGCCGCCACTTTCGACAGTGGGTAGCTGAGGGGGGATGTGGTAGCGGTCAGCAAAGCGACCTACTGTGATGCGCCCGCCATTGAGGAGAATGTTCTCCTCGGCCAAGGCGAACATGCGCGTGGCGATGCTGACGACCGAGTCCGATTGTGGGAGCGGAGCAAGTGGATCGGGCAGGCCGGGCCTGGTAGTATTGATATAGAGGTCTCCGCAGATGTTGGGATCTGTGAGGTCGGTGGGGAGCCCTGAGAAGCCATAGACGACACCGAGAAGTCCGGCGGCGGTAGCCGGGTTGCAGTCGCTGTCCCAGCCTGCCAGGACGGCGATTTGGACCGTGTCCTTGAAATCACCACGCCCGTAGAGCAGGGCCAAAACGGTTGCGCCAGTGTTGATAGTGGACTCGACCCAGTTGTAGTAGCGTCCGAAGCTCCTGGCGCCCTGGTAGTTCTCGTAGAGCCTGGCACGAGTGGCACGCCAGTCGAGATCGCCATCAAGGGCGTCGTCCTGGTACCAGTTTAGGACATCGCCGACGACGGCTCGGGTGCGACTATCAGGGGGCAGGGCGGCCAAAGCATCCGCGATAAGAGTAGGGATATTGGGCTCGAAGAAAGCCTCGGCATACATGGCCGCATAGAACTGAGCGGCATGAACGGCGAATCCTGCGTTGGTGATTCGTCCGAACTTGCCCGCCAGATCGATAGCGGTTTGAGGCATCCCGGGGGAAAGGGCACCGAGAAGCTCGGTCTCGATCTGGGCATCGATCGAATACCAGTGCTGATTGTAGGTCCGGCTGCCCGTCTCGGGCGGCAGGTAGCCGTCTCGCATCAAGTACCACGCCTGCCTGTTGGCGATATAGATTCCATCGGGCGTCACATGGTCGAGCCACTGCTGTGCGATCTCGGCCGGCTCGCAATCGAAACCGTGGCTTTCGAGGATGTGCAGGGCGACGTACTCCATATCAGTATCGTCATCCGCGTCCCAAGCCCGTTTGATCACCCAGGGGACGCACGGATCGGGATTGGGCTCGGCGCCGGAGTAGATACCTTCGGTGGCCCGGCCGGCCGCATTGCCGATGAGCTGTCCGACCCACATCCCATGCAGCTTATCCAGAAGCTCCGTTGAGGAGATGGTCCGCTCCTGGCCCGCCGACGGGCAGGCGAAGGCGAGCAGCAATGACATCAGCATCGAGATGGCATTCATATGTGGCACGTCTGAGCCCTGTATGGATCTTCCGCGAGTGTCATTGTGGGATTCATCGGATGCTCAGACGTGGAGCTTGTGTGCAAAACTGGGCAATGTGGGCCAAGGGCGAGGGTCAAGAAGAGCGGGGCAATGGTCGGGCCACACGGACCGCGTGATAAGACCGACGTTGGTGAGGCTGCCAGGGCCGTTTGCCTGGGCGGCATCGGTGCGACGGGGCGAGGGCCGATACGGTCGGCAGGCAGGGCGGTCTAATTGTGTCGATTCGGTGGTATTATCGGTTGCATTCGAAGGCCGCAAACAACGCCGACAAACGCCGTCAGCAAGACCGTGCGAGAAGGGTTTAGCTAAAGGTATGTTCTTTCTATTCCGATACTTAGGCAAGAGAGAACGACACGCGCCGCGGCTGTGAAATGCGGCTTGGCCAAAGGGCCAACGCGGCGCGATCGAGAAGGGCGGCTGTGTGCGTGCGCAGCCGACGCGGACGGAGTCCATCGAAACAGACGATTGCCAGCGAAGCGGGAATCGGGTAACGTCTCGACAGGACAATTCTTCAGACGGTCGGATCTACGAGGGCTGCGATTTCATGAGAGCATTGATTACAGGCGGCGCGGGTTTCATTGGCTCGCACCTGGCTGAACGCCTGCTGGGCGACGGTCAGGACGTGACGATTCTCGACAACCTCAGCACGGGCCGGCTGGAGAACATCGAGGCGTTCCGGAACGATCCGAAGCTGCAATTCGTCAAAGGCGATATTCGCGATACGTCACTGGTCCAATTGCTGGTGGCCGAGTGTGATGTCATCTTCCATCTGGCGGCGGCGGTCGGAGTGCAGTTGATCGCCGACGATCCCGTGCGGACCATCGAGACGAACATCGGCGGAACGGAGACGGTGCTGGCGGTGGCGAACAAGTTCGGCCGGCGAATCCTGCTCGCCTCGACCAGCGAGATCTACGGCAAGAGCGAGAACATCCCGTTCCGCGAGGACGACGACATCGTGCTGGGCAGTACAAGCTTCTCGCGGTGGTCTTATGCGTGCAGCAAGGCCGTGGATGAGTTCCTGGGCCAGGCATACTACCAGCAATACGGCCTGGACGTGGTCATTGCGAGGTTCTTCAACACGATCGGTCCGCGACAAACCGGTCGCTACGGAATGGTCGTGCCTCGCTTCGTGCGTTGGGCGCTGAAGGACGAGCCGCTTCGCATCTACGGGACGGGGGCGCAGAGCCGGTGTTTCTGCTATGTCCAGGACGTGGTCGATGCCATCATCAGTCTGATGCAATGCCAGGAAGCGGCCGGGCAGATCTTCAACGTCGGAACCTCGGAGGAAGTGAGCATCAAGCAACTGGCCGATAAGGTGATCGAACTGACGGACAGTCGGAGCGTTCAGGAGTTCGTGCCCTACGAGGTCGCTTACGGCCGGCCCTTCGAGGATATGATGCGTCGCGTTCCCTCTACGGAACGCATTCATCGGACGGTAGGCTGGCAGCCGAAGACGGATCTCGAGCAAACGCTGCGGTTCATCATCGCCGAGCACCGCCGCGACGTGCGAGCCGATTAGGTCATTGGAGGGAGGATCAGCATGCAGGCAAGTAGCCGTTCCTGGGACTACCTGATCGTCACGGCCTCGAACGAGGCGCAGGCCAAAGCCTACGAATCGCAACTGACGGTCCGGCGGGAGCTCGGACTGCTCAGCGACGTGCGCGAGGCCATCGTCGTCGCCGATCCCGGGGGCAAGCGCATCGGCAGTGGGGGCAGTACGCTCTATTGCCTGATGGAGGTCTTGCGACGTCGACTCGGGCGCGACCTGGCGAAGTCCCGGCCAACTGCCTGGGAAGAGATTCTTCGTGATCTTCGCATTCTGATCGTCCACGCCGGTGGCGATTCGCGCCGCCTGCCGGCCTATGGCCCGTGCGGGAAGGTCTTCATTCCCGTTCCGGGTGAAAACGACAGCGCCGTTTGTCTGAGCCTGTTCGACCGGCAGTTGCCGATCTACCTCTCGCTGCCCGAGCCGGCACGAGGGCAAGGGCAGGTGGTCATCGCCTCAGGAGACGTCTTGCTGCGTTTCGAGCCCTCCGATATCCGGCTGACCCAGCAGGGCATCACGGGTCTGGCGTGTTACGCCCAGCCCGAGCAGGCGAGTCGGCACGGCGTGTTCTGCCAGGGGCCCGACGACGAGGTCCGGTTGTATTTGCAGAAGCCGTCGATCGGCGAGCAGAGAGCCCACGGAGCGATCAACGCCTATGGGCAAACCTGTCTGGACATTGGCGTCATGCACTTCGACGCGGCGACAGCCGTTCGGTTGTTGCAGGTATTCGGCGCTCGATGCGATCGGCAGGGCCACCCGACTTTGGCGGGCAAACGGGGCAAGGCTGTGCTGGAGCGAGGGCTGGATTTCTATCGCGAAGTCTGTTGTGCCATGGGGTCTGAGACGCGTCCGGAGGGCTACGTCAAGTCGGCGCGTGACAGCGGCTCGAAGTGGTCGGACGGTATGTTGGCAGAGCTGTTTGAGATGCTCTGCGATGTTCGGTTCTCCGCGCAATTGCTCAAGCATTGCGACTTCCTCGACTTCGGAAGCAGCAGGGCGATCCTCAGCAGTGGAACGCGCCTGCTCCAGGAGGATCGAGGCATCTCGTTCCTCCAGACGTACCTCGACATCAACAACGAGGTGATCCCGGGGGCGGCCGTCCAGGGGACCGGAGGCTGGGTCGAAGGGTGTCGGATTGCTTCATCACTGACGCTGGGAGGCAGCAACCTGGTGGTCGGTGCCGATATCGAGCAGCCACTTGCCTTGCCGGCCGGCGCGTGCGTCGATGTGATCGAGGGACGCAACCGCGATGCCGGACGGGTCTGGTTCGTCCGCTGCTACGGGATCGACGACGCGTTCAAGGAACCGGCCGGGGACGGTGCCGTTTTCTGTGGCAAAGACCTCCTCGATTGGCTCGCGGATGTTGGGGCCAAACCCGAGGATGTCTGGAGCCGTCGCGTATCGAAGAAAGACCGCAGCATTTGGAACGCACGCCTGTTCCCCGCGGTGAAGGTTCACCACGATTATCATCGATGGCTGTGGATGTTTGACCCGAGCACCGCATCCGAGGAAGAACATCTCGCCTGGCGGTCGGCGGACCGGTACAGCTTCGAGCAGATTTTGGCGATGGCCGACCACGTCGAGTTCTACCGTCGTCGCAGTCGGATCAGGGCACAGGGGATACGGGGCTCGTGGCGTCGCGTCTTCCGTCCGGGCAGCGGGTTCTCCGCTCAGGAGTTGGCCCATCTGCTCCGCGATCCGGACGGACACGGCCCTCTGGGTCGCCGATATTCTCAAGGAAGCGCATCGCTACTATGACAGCCGGGAAGATCGAGGCATGGCTTCGCTGGTCTTTCCGCGCATCGTGCACACCCTTGGCACGACGCTGGCCTCTCTGTACAAAGGCCGCGATGCCTTTGCTGCCGAGGTGTTGGCGGGGCTGGAAGACGAGTTGACGCAGGCCCAGCGAAAATGGCTCAAGTCTTTGGGACTGTCACCGAGTGGCGATCTGACGATCGCAGAATGGTCGCAACGAGCACAGCAGGTGGCGTTCGAAGCCCTGGAACGGTCGATCGTGGCAAGTGGCGTGGACCGGACGTCGAGCGCCTCGAAGTGTGTTGCGAAGCGACGAGATTGTCTGGGCGCGAGTGCCGGCGAGGCTCGACGTGGGAGGCGGTTGGACCGATACGCCCCCATATGCGCTGGAATGGGGCGGCTGCGTAATGAACGCGGCGGTCAATCTCAACGGCCAGCCTCCGATTCAGGCCTATGTGCGACGTGATCGACGAGCCCGTGATTCGGATTGGGTCGATCGATTTGGGCGTGCGGATCGAGATTCGCAAGTTTGAAGATCTGCTTGACTATCGAAAGGCGACCGGCAGTTTCGCGCTTGCCAAGGCCGCGCTGGTGCTTTCAGGGCTCTCGCCTCAGCGAGGTGGCCGATCGAGAGGTGGCTCGCTGAAGAAGGCCTTGGGGGCCTTCGGAGGTGGGATTGAACTGACGACATTGGCCGCGATTCCAAAAGGCAGCGGTCTGGGGACATCGAGTATCATGGGCGCGGTGATCACCGCCGCCATCGCGCGAGTCATCGGCAAGGACCTCTCGCAGCGTGAGTTGTTCCATCAGGTGCTTCGGCTCGAACAAGCTTTGACCACAGGCGGTGGCTGGCAGGACCAGATCGGTGGCGTCGTCGATGGCGTCAAGATGATCGTCTCCCAGGCGGGGATGGTCCCGGATGCGCACATTCACTACGTGCCATCAGATATTATAGACCCTCAGTGTAATCATAATACAACGCTGCTGTACTATACGGGCATCACACGACTCGCCAAGAACATCCTTCAGCAGGTGGTAGGTCGTTATCTCAACCGGGACCGAGCCACGGTCGCGACATTGTCCCATATCGGTCAGGTGGCTCATGACGTGATGGACACGTTCATTCGCAAGGACCTCGCCGGGTTTGGACATCTGGTCGATACGGCCTGGCAGCTCAACAAGCGTCTGGATCCGAACAGCAGCAATCCTGAGATCGAAACGCTGTTGGCTCGCGTCGCACCTTATCTGCATGGAGCCAAACTGCTGGGTGCCGGCGGGGGCGGGTTCCTCCTGATGGTCTGCAAGTCGAACGCCGATGCAACGACCGTTCGGCAGATGCTGGAGGCCGAACCCCCCAACGAACGGGCCCGCTTCTTCGATTACGGCATCAGCAATGAAGGGCTGGTTGTCACGGTGAGTTGACCGGCCAACCATTCGATCGATCCTATTCATGCCAAGAACGACGACACGCACGCTCGCGGTCTATCTTGCCGTGCTCTGTGGGGCAGGGGCACTGTATGCGCTCAGTTGCGCCGGGATCGTTGTGGCAGGACAGTGGACTGATCCAGGTGCGTGTCTGGCATGGTGACATCAAGGGGTTCCTCGGATTGGCAATCTCGCATCCGCTGTTCTATCTGGTAGCTATTGCGGTCAAACATGTGCCGTTGGGGGCCTTCGCCCACAAGGTCAATCTGGTCTCGGCCATGGCGGCAGCAGTGGCGGTAGCGAACCTGTATCTTCTGGTGAGGTTGTGGTTAGGTCGTGAAATCCCCGCCCTCATCGCGGCGGCAACGCTGGCTCTTTCGCACACGTTCTGGCAGCACGCCAGCATCGCCGAGACCTATACGCTCTGGACGGCGCTGTTTCTGGGCGAGCTGATTATGCTGCTGCAATACACGCGGACCGACCGGAGGAAATATCTCTACGCACTGGGCGTGCTCAATGGCCTGGCCATTTCGGTTCACATGCTGGCCATCATACCGCTGGCCTGTTACATCGTGGTCTTGGCAATTCGCTGCATGCAGAAGAGACTCCGCGTCAGAGATGTCGGCGTCGCTGCACTCTTGTGGATGGTTGGTGCGATGCCGCTTCTATACCTGATCGTTCAGCAGATGCTCAGCAGTGGTGACATCCTGGGCACGCTCGCCTCGGCCGCCTTCGGAGATCGGTGGCGGGCCGATGTGCTCAACGCTGCGATATCGTGGAAACTCGTCAAAGAAGACTTTCTGCTCGTGCTGCTGAACTTCCCAACGCCGAACATTGTCCTGTTCGTCGTTGGCTGTGTTGCTCTCTACAGGATGCGGGACGTCCGGGTCTTTCGCCACGTCGTCATGGCATTGCTGGTTCTATTCTTCGGCTTCGCGTTTCGTTATACCGTTTCCGACCGGTACGCATTCTTCATCCCGTTCTACGTCGTCGTGTCCCTCATCATCGGTCTGGGCGTTCAAGTCGTCCTGGATCGCGCACCGCGCAAGGGCCTCGTGGCTCTCGTGGTGGGTTTCGCTTTCCTTCCGATTGCGGTCTACGCCGTGGCGCCGGGCGCTGCGCGACGAATGGACCTTGCAATAGGCACACGGGCCGACATCGCCTATCGCGATGATTACACGTATTTTCTCCGGCCCTGGAAGACAGGCGATGACGGCGCGTGCGCGTTTCGCTCGCGATGCATTGGAGGCGGTCGGTCCGAATGCGGTGATCTACGCCGATACGACGACGGTGGCGCCGCTGCTGCTCGCGCAGGAAGTTGAAGGCAGGCGTCCCGACGTCAAGATTATCACGGGTATCATCAGCAGCAGGGGGGCGCCACCGTACGACGCGGAGACGTTCAAGCGGCTCCTTGGATGCCATCCCGTCTACGTGACATCCAATCACCCGGGCTACGCACCGAAGTTTGTACTTGGCGCGTACGACCTTCGCCAGGTTGGGCCGCTGTGGGAGGTGGTCAAGCCATCGACTCGACCGCCCGGTTGAGCGTGCGGAAGATAATACGTATGCATACGAGATTCGAATCCGACAACCCGTACCAGCACGGTCGCTATGCGTTCGCATGGCAGCATGTGCCTGTGCGCAGCACGGCCCATCTCGATGTCGGCTGTGGCGATGGACGCTTTCTCCGATCGTTGAGGGCCAAAGATATCAAATGCCTTGTGGGCGTCGATATCAGCGGGGCGGCCATAGAGAAGGCCCAGGAAGCGTCAGGCGGTCTGGAGATCATCCATCTGGCTCGGACCGCACCTTTGCCCTTCCCGGATGCGACGTTCTCATCGATCACGCTGCTGGATGTCCTCGAACACGTTGATGAGCAGGAAGAACTCTTGGACGAACTACATCGCGTCCTCGCGGACGACGGCGTGCTGATTGTTACCGTCCCGGGCCTGCACGCGTTCTCATTCCTGGATATGGGCAATCTAAAGTTTCGCTTCCCGCGACTGCACCGGTGGTACTACTGCCGGACACACACGCGGGAAGACTATGACAAACGCTACGTCAGCAATCCCGATGGCCTGATCGGCGATGTCTCGGCCACCAAGCGATGGCACGAGCACTTTTCGGAGAGTCATCTGGCCAGGTTGCTGCGTTTGAGCGGATTCGACGCGGTTCAGTTCGATGGCTCGGGACTCCTCTTTCGCCTGTTGAAGATGGCCGATCAGTTGGTCGGCAGCAGCGGGGCTATCCACGGGCGAATCAAACGATGCCTTGCATGGGACGCGAGGCATTTCGCCTCTGCGAATCTCTTCTGCGTGGCGAGAAAGACAGACGCGTCTCTGCCGAGGCGCACGGAAGAAACACAAAGCAATGACGGCACAACCTGTCACAACCTCGAAGCGACTGGTTCACAACACGCTGTTCAACATACTGGCCCTCGTCAGTAACGCGTTAATCGCCTTCTTCCTGATCCGGTTCTTCCTGGGCCGCCTCGGAGAAGCCCGCTACGGCGTGTGGGTCCTGGTGGGCTCGCTCTTTCGCTATCGCGGCATGCTGAGCATGGGGCTCAACAGCGCGATCAACCGGCAGATTCCCGTGTGCCTGGCCAAGGGCAACGAGCAGGGCATCGCCAAGGTCATCAGCACGTCGCTGTTCTTCTTCTCTTCGCTGGGGATCGTGCTGGTGCTGATCAGTCTCCTTCTCTATGCGAAGATTGGCGACTGGTTCACCATAGAGCCCGACCAGATTGCCGTGGCCGGACAGCTTGTCCTCGTCGTGGGCCTGAGCTTTGCGATCGCGAGTCCACTCCAGCTAACGCCGGCCGTACTCAGTGGGCTTCAGCGCTATGATGTCACCAGTCTGGTCACGTTGGCGGTCCTTGCCATACGGACGGTACTGACGGTCATTCTTCTGATTCATGGATATGGGCTGCTCGCAATGGGCATCGTTTTTGGCGCGAGCGAGATCGCGACGCGAGCCTTGCAGTACGTCTTCGTCCGACGCTTGCTGCCCAGGGTCTCACTGTCATGGCACAGCATCGATCCGGCCCTGCTCAAAGAGATGCTCCTCTACGGGGTCAACACGTTCCTCTATGCCACCGGTGCCCTGATCATCTGCAAGGCGGGCGATCTGATCTGCGGCATCTACCTGGGCACCTCGGCGGTGAGCCGTTTCGCCGTCGCCAGCGCGAGCGTGCTCTTGTTGTCGCAGTTGCTCCAAGCGTTCACGGCAGCGATCAAGCCGGCCGTCAGCGAGCTCGATGCTCGCGACGACCAGGCCAAGGTCAAAGAAATTGCCTTCCTAACCCAGAAATACAGTCTCCTGCTTCTCGCTCCGGTCGGCGCCTTTCTGATGGTGATGGGCCGGGAGTTCCTCAGCGTCTGGGTGGGCGCAAAGTTCTCAGACCCGGCGGTCATTGCGTCCCTGGCCGGCGTCCTGACGATCCTGACGGCGGGACATTGTCTGATGCTGGCGCAGCACAGCAATTTCCTGGTCCTCGTGGGCCGGGGTGAGCATCGCATCTTCGGGATCCTGACCGCCGTAACCGGGGTCCTCTGCGTTTGTGGATCGGTCTTCACCGTCAAGTCCCTTGGCTGGGGCCTTGCAGGGATTGCCTGGTCCAGCTTCATTCCCATGGCGGTTGTGTCGGGTCTCATCGTGCCGACTTATTTCAACAGGAGAATGAAGATCGCGACGACAGAGAGCATCGCCCGCGTCTGGTGGCCCGCGATGCTGGGCGGTGCGCCGGGCATCGCGGTCATCGTGGCCTGGAAACTGCTGTCCCCGCCCGATTCCTGGCTGGAACTGTCCGGTGCGATCCTGGCGGCAGGCGCGGTAACGTGTCTGTTCGCGTGGTTCTTCAGCTTGCGGGATGAGGAGCGACGCATGTTCTTCCACGTCGCCGGCCGCAAGCAGATCTCCCTGGAGACGTCTTAGACTTGATCCATATGAGCGACACACTGCACATCCTGATCGCCGACTATGTGCCTATCGCCAACAAAGGCGAGGAGGCGATCGTGCGCGGGATCGAAGAGATGCTGTCGAATGGCCGGCCCGTTGCATTGGGGCTCTTTGGCGACGTCGCTGATGTCACTAAGCAGGACAACATCACAATCTTCCCGAGAGACTGGGTCTTTCGTTTCGAAGGCAACTCAGGTCTGTCGGGCTACAAGAGGATTCTGACGCAGGCGATCATCGCGATGCAACTGCGGCTGGGGATCTATTCGAAGCTGAAGAACCTCACGCCCTCGGGCGATCAGCGATGCAAGGCCCTTCAGGATTTCTTCGAGAAGGCGGATTACGTTCTCGTCGGCCACGACGGCGTCTTCTGCGTCGAATCGTGCGGCATCATTCACCTGGCCAAGAAGCATGGCAAGCGAACCGGAATCCTCGGCGCCAGCACCGGAATCGGTAGCGGGCGTTTCTACAAGGCAGGGCTCTACCGCGACGCACTGGCAGCGAGCGATTTCTGCTTCTTCCGCGAACGGTTCTCCTGCGAGAGCATCCGACAGATCAGCCGCCAGCCTGAGAGACTGCTAGTGGCGCCCGATCCGGCGTTCGCCATGTCGGCGGCCAATTCCGATCAAGCCGCTCATCTCCTCGAATGCCATGAGGGCTACCGCGCTGCGCGAGCGGCCGGTCGGCCCGTGGTTGCTGTGACTGTTCTGGAGAAGGGCAGGGTCTACGCCGGATTTCGCCCCGACCTCGAAGGCCAGACCAAACGTGAAGCGCACGCTCGATATGTGGCAGCAATTCTCGATGCTCTCGTGCACGAGCACGGTGCGTTCATCGTGTTCCTTCCTCATTCCATCGAGGAGAACGGCAGCGACATCGTCGCGGCCAAGCATGTAACCGAACAGATGACATCGGGGTCCGATAACTACATGATTCTCGAAGAAGATTGCGGAGCCCGCCTGTTAAAAGGTATCATTCGCGAGTGCGATTTCCTGATCGGAGAACGCACGCACTCGTTGATCGGCAGCGTCTCGGTCGCGACGCCTTTCATGGCGCTGACCAACCGCCAGGATACGAGGACCCATGGAATAATCGGGGAAATGTGCCGATGCAAGCATCAGATCGTGGACATGGACGTCGCAGATTCATCGGTGGCAGCACGCCAAGCCACCGACCTGTTCGCGTCGCGCGCGTCCATCCGGAAGACCCTCCAACAAGTCCAGCAAGAGCTGTCCGAGCAGATCGGACGGGTCGTGCGGATGGTGGAGGACCCTCGGAGAGCCCGCCCAAGCCGGTGAAGCGCAAAAGGCCTACAATCCGATGGGTCGTCCGTCGTGGTTTGTGCGCGGGCTGCGGCGCCTGCGCCGGAGTCTGCCCGGCCGGAGCGCTGACGATGCGCATCGATGCGAAGAAGGGCAGCTACGTCCCGCGGATCGACAAGGCCAAATGCACGCGATGCGGCTTGTGTGTCGATGTCTGCCCGGGTCATAGCGTTGACTTCGAAGGACTGGCCGGTCGGCTCTTTGGCGACATACCCGAAGACATCGCTCTGGGCCGGTATCTGGGCAGCTACATCGGCTACGCCACCGACAAGGACTTGCGTTTCGCCTGTTCCTCGGGCGGACTTGTCTCGTCCCTTCTGATCTTCGCTTTGGAGCGTGGTCTCATCGACGGAGTCCTGGTGACAGGAATGCGACCCGATCGACCATTGGAGCCCGAAGCGTTCATCGCCCGAACGCGGACGCAGATCCTCTCGGCGGCGCGGTCGAAGTACTGTCCCGTCGCGGCCGACGTCGCACTCAAGGAGATCCTCGAATCGAAAGGGCGATATGCCGTCGTCGGATTGCCCTGTCATATCCAGGGCGTGCGTAAAGCCGAACAGCACATCGAGAAGCTGCGCAAGCGCATCCGCTATCGGATCAGCATCGCGTGCAGCCTCGACTTCAGCTTCCATGGCACGACGCGGTTCCTCCAGGGATTGGGCATCTCGCCCGATTCCGTGGAGAGGTTCGACTATCGCGGTCATGGCTGGCCCGGGTCCATATACATCCGCCTGAGGGACGGAACGGAGATGCGCGTCCCACGCGCCGACTTGCACAAAATGCTTGGGCCCTATTCGCTGAGACGCTGCACGCTTTGCAGCGACATGATGGGCGAACTGAGCGACCTCTCCTGCGGTGACGCCTGGATACCCGAGGTGGTCGCTAGCGACAGGCTGGGCACTTCTTTCGTCCTGACGAGAACGCCTGAAGCCGAGGAACTGCTCGAAGTGGCCGCAGCCGAAAAGGCGATTGAGTTATCGGAACTGGATGTCGCCAAGCTGAAGGCTTCTCAAGGCCATGCACTGTTCAAGAAGCGCAAACTCAGCGCCCGCATGTCACTGTTCCGCTGGACCGGCCGAAGCGTTCCGCGCTATCGCCAGAAGCTTCTCCGGCCCGCCCAGGGGGATTACAGTAATTCGATCAAGCTCTACCTCGCACGATATGCCCTCTCGGGCAACCGGCCGATTCTTCGCCGGCTTTTTCATGCCGCCCGCCTTTTGAAACGAAAGAACAGGCAGGGGCCGGCCGCAAAGTAGCACCGACCTCGCAGCCTCGGCCCGCACCGGCGCGGGCACGCTGATAGCCTTACCTATTCTATTTCTATGTACGCGACCTATTTCGAGGAAATAGACGACGGCTTGCTCTACGAACCCGAAGAGCGAACGTCGGACCTTCCGTTTCCGCCCGCCATGAACGCGTTGCTCCTGGCGGTGTGGCTGGTCGTCTCGCGATCGGGTTCGGAATCGTTTTCTGGGCGAAGAA
>CAVSCO010000067.1:0-20086 GCA_963726475.1 uncultured Phycisphaerae bacterium
CTTGGCAAGGCGGCGCTCGATATTGGCCGCCGACGGTGCCTTCGGTTCCGGCGTCGACTTGGACGAGTTCGACGTATCCGCGGAGGGACTCCAGAGCACGAAGGCAACCAGGACCACCGCAGCCGCGACGGCCAGGCCGGCGGCGATGCGTACGACGCGGCCCGGTCCGTTCTCGTACCAGGGGCCCGCGACCACATTCGGGCGGCTCGAAGCCGCCTGTTCCAGGGCCACGCAAGCCTCGTCGAGAATGCGCCGGTCGAGCGTGATCGTCGTGGTCACGCGAAACTGTCTCAACTCTATTTCAATGCCGTGTATGCGTGTCATTCCAGGGACCCTCCGGGCACGAGTGCCCGCAATTTCTCGATGCCGTAGCGATACCGCGCCTGGACCGTGGGCAGCGACGTCTCCTGCATGCGGGCGATGTCCTTGAATCTCAGGCCGGTATTCAATCGCAACGTCACAACCTCCCGTTGCTCGGCCGGCAGCTTTGCCAGCGCCGCCGTCAATCGTTGCGTCTCTTCGGCCAAGACCGCCGCCTCTTCGGGGGCAGCCGAGGTCGACTCGGTCGGGCCGTTTGTCTCCGTTCGATCGGCCCGAACCTTTTTCCGCCTGAAACCGTCGCGGGCTCGGTTCAGCACGCTGGTCGTCAGATACCGACGCAGGTTGGTGCGTAGTTTCAATCCACCGGCCGCACCGGCAAATGAGACGAATACGTCGTGCAAGATGTCCTCAGCGGTATTCATGTCGTGCACCAGGGAGTAAGCGAGCGTCAGCAGACCGTCCTTATGGGCCAGATAGATCTCGCGCAAGGCCTCCGTATCGCCTTGCTTAAGTCGCCTTATGAGACGCCGCTCGCTCAATCTCCACCTCAATCCAACTGCTCCATGAAACGGTCGGTTCATAGGGTAGGACGCAGGACCTGGCATTTTAATGTGCCAAACCCGCCGGCAGTGCCGAATTTCCGAAACGACGACAGAAAGAGGTGTCTCGGCACTGGATATTTGGGTGAGTTCGTGGTCAAATAGGGACTCTGAGAAGAAACAGCAAACCGGCTGAGACCGGTCAACATAGATGGCGGCAGAAGATGATTCACGGACAGAACGTTGACATGCTGAGCATGTTCCTGATGGGCCCGCGTGAGGTGATGGTCATCGTCATCATCACGGCGGTGGTTGTCTGGTTGCGCATGCGGCGTCGACCTTGACACCGGGCAAGAACCTTCCTTGACCCGTGGGTTGAGAACCCACCTTACAAACCCCACCCCTTGTCGCTGCGTTGCTGCTTGAGGCGGCTGCGGTGCTTCTTGTCTTTAAGTCGCTGCTCCCGAGCCCCGGCCGGAGCTTTTGTCTTCCTGCGGACCCGAGGAGGTGTCAACGCCTCGGCCAGCAACTGCACGAACCGCTCAATCGCCGCCTGGCGGTTGGCCTCCTGAGTCCGGAATCGCTGCGAAACCACCCGGAGCACGCCCTGTTTGTCGATGCGCGTTGCCAGCGCCGGTGCGCACCCGCCGCTTCTGCTCGTCAGACAAACCGGGCGAACCGGCTACGTCAAACAGCAGCGTCATCCGCGTGTTGAGTTTGTTGACGTTCTGCCCGCCTGGGCCGCTACTCCGCGACGCCTTGAAGAGCAATTCGCTCTCATGGATCTGTGTCTTACCGATGATCTCGAGCATGATCGAATTCCGCATCCTGGAGGGCAACCATTCCATCCGCCACAAAGGCCCGCATCGTAGGATCTAACACGCGAATTGTGAAGTTTTTTTTGCGTCCGATATGCGTTTCCAGTGTCTTCACCACCCGCGTTATCGGGTTTAAGCCGGGAAGGCAGATCAGCCTGGGACGACTAACGCCGAACCCGCCAATGGCATTGGGGTCCTGTAGGAATCGGTGGAAATTCGCAGGCGTCCGAGACCCGTTTTCCCGTTTAAGTTGGGCTCGGAGGCACGCTCGGAGTACCCCCGAGAAAGCCTCAAGACTTTGCGATTTGGATGCCGATGCACATAGTCAGACGGCTGCACTCAACTGGCCTTGAACGCCGTCGTCATTCTTTGACAAGAGTAAGGGTTCTCCAAGACAAAAGCAGTTTAGGAGTGGAGTTCGCGCCCTGCGCGACGCAGCAGGCAGGTATTTCAAACACACCCATAGATGTACGGGAATACACTCGCGCTGTCCCGGCAGGGGCCATTTTTTTTGCACCGCTCTTCACTATCCCTGGAGACCTCTTGTTCTCGCCTCCCATTCGTCGGCGTTCTCTTCTCAGCAACGATCGTCTCTTTCGCGGTTCTTCCTGATGCCCGTAGGGTAATTTGCCTATCTCGATCCAAGCCGCCCTGCTGCTATTGTGACCAGAGGTCCGTGAAGACGGCCCTGCCGTACGTTCGGGCGGTCAAACGTAAAACAGCAACGACGTGAACCCCGCCCATCCGGGAGGAGTATAGACCCGGAAGCGACGGGGCCCCCGTCACTACGAAGGCTGGGACCGTGAGAAACAAGACATGGGGGAAAAGGTTTGGCAATGATGAAGGAGACGACTATGAAGACAGTTGGGTTGACCTGTATGGCGATGGCCCTCGGGGGCCTTTTGCTGGCCGGCTGTTCCACGACGCCGAAATCAAGCAGCGACAGGATGGCGTTGACCAGCAAATCCGAAGCCGCGATTACTCGAGCCAAAGAGCAGGATCCGGGCCTCCTTAAGTTTTTCGACAACGCGGTTGGCTACGCCGTGTTCCCCACGGTGGGCAAAGGCGCCGTTGGCGTCGGGGGAGCATATGGCCGGGGCGAACTGTATGAGAATGGCGTCATGATGGGCTATTGCACCCTGACGCAAGCCAGCATCGGCCTGGCCCTGGGCGGACAGGCCTATACCGAGTTCATCTTCTTCGAGACCCAGACCGCTCTGGACAAATTCAAGTCGGGCAACTTCGCCTTTGCTGCCCAGGCGTCAGCCGTAGCGCTCAAGTCGGGTGCCGCCGCCAACGCCAAGTACGCCGACGGCGTCGCCGTCTTCACCATGAGCGAGGCGGGTCTGATGTACGAGGCTTCCGTTGGCGGGCAGAAATTCAGCTACGAGCCCGCAATAATGTAACCACAGCTTAGCCTCCTGGATCGAAACCCGGTCCAGGAGGCCCACTTTCAGTAGTGGCGTCGGGGGCTTCAGACGGACGGTGGGGATCGTCATATCGATGGCGATGCAGAACAAGCCAGATTCCGACGAAGAAGAAGGCCAGCGAGAGATACTGCCCGGGAGTCAGCCCCAGATAGAGTCTGTCCGAGACGCGCAGGAAATCGAGACAGAATCGCACGGGGGTGTAGATCAGAAGCACCATGGCGATGTGGAAGTGTTCAAAAGGCCTGACGTGCCTCAGTGCGTAGAGCATCCCGGTCAGCGGAATCAGGAAGAGGAATTCATATAGCCCCAGGTCGTGCCGCCGCGGGCCGTCGGTGTAAAAACCCAGTGTGCGTTCAGGCGTGGCCTTGGTCGGCCAGCCCTTGACTGCCAGAGGTGACGTGGTGACCTTGCCCGGGTGGTCGTGCGTAACCGAGCAGCCGAAACGCCCCACCATCAAACTGACGACCGCCCCGAACAGCAGGGCTTGAACGTAATGCTTCTTCCTGATCCCCAATCGCCTGAAGAATAGATGGACCGCGATCAGTCCGCCCACGATACCGCCGAATGAGGAGAGGCCGTCCCAAAACCGCAGCAGGATGACCGGGTCGCGGATGATCTGGGAGGGGAAATAGAGCAGCACTGAGACCAGATGGGCACCCGCGAGGACCGCCACCACCAGCCAGGGCATCAGGCGATCCACTACGTGGACGTCAAGACCCAGTTCCGCCGCGCGACAGCGCGTCGCCCTGGCCCCCAGCACGATCGCCAGTGCCGCGATCACGCCAAACGCATGGATCGTGAATGGACCGAGCGTGACAGGCGGAACATGCAAGTATGGCATCAGTAACTCCTGTATCTCCACAAACTGCGCATATCTCATGTCGCGCAAGACTATCATCTCAAAGCGAGAATCCAGCGTCAAGACCTGCCGCAGACGGCTCTACCCAGGCACGGTCTTTCCCCTTGCGGATCGACCGCCGAGCGCTATAGTGGTCAAGAGATATCTCCGACCGGCTTCACGCAACCATCTCTGTAAGCATGAAGGAGGCACGACATGGCGAAGCAGAACCCACGCACGAAGACGACACTGACATTGATCCTTATCTTTGCTCTTGCTCTCTCGGTGTGGATGACGTTCACACCCGATTCGGACCGAGCCATGGCGCAGTCGAACAGCCGCCCGGATGTAGATGAACTGCGAAGCGGAAAGAACTTCATCCCGACGATGGTCTACAGCGATCAGGAGGATCAGGCGATCCTCAAACGCTTCGAAGGACTGCGCGTAGCCGACGTCTCGGACGGGATGGACAAGGTCGGTCTGGCCGACGTAGGACTGATGTCGCACGAGATTCACGCGGCCTGGAAAGACACGACCGAGTATACTCACCGGTTCATCGGGATCGCCGTAACGGCGCGCTACGTGCCCACGAACGATCCGCCCGCCCCCGCCATGGAGACCGAAGCATTCGACAAATGGGTTGGCAAGACTTACAGCGAGATCACGCCCGAGCCGTTCGTCCCGCTGATCCGCAAGGGAACAGCCCTCGTCATCGACGACGCCCAGGACTCCGATGTTGGCACGATCGGCTCGAACAACATCATGGGCTGGAAGGTGCGCGGCATGGTCGGGGTGGTCACCGACGCCGGTGCCCGCGATACAGACGAGGTTGCCACCGAGCAGGTACCGCTCTATTTCAGGCACGTCAGTCGAGGCATCCGCCCCGGACGCAACGAGATCGAATCCGTCAACCGCCCGATCGAGTGCGGCGGCGTCCTCGTCAGACCCGGTGACGTCATCGTTGCCGATGGTGATGGTGTGATCTGCGTTCCGCGTGAGAAGGCGGCCGAGGTCGCCGACTACGCCCGCGCCACGATGGAAGGCGACAAGGCCGGCCGACGCAATCTCTACAAGCAACTCGGCCTGCCCGAAGACGCCTCGGTGCGTTAGCACCCGGAACTGTCTCAGTCGCCGACCAGTTCGGCGACGGGCCCCAACTCCGGAGCCATGAACAGCGTAAAGGACATGTCTACCGGCTCACCAGCCAAGTCCGCCAGCTCGGTCCATTTGGGCATCGGGTGCGTCGGGTCCATCGTCAACGCACCGAGTCCAAACACATAGCGGCGATCGGCCCAGCCCCACACGTAGGGCAAACCGTCAAGAGGCGGATCGAATACCGCTACCACGCTGAGCCAGTAGGTACCGCCTTGGGCCTGCGGCTGGAACCAGACGTGTTCGGGCAAGTCCTCGCAGTAGCGAAAGACCGATTCGTTGGGATCGCCCACGCCATTGCGGATGCGGCCAACGAGAACCTCGTCGTAGTCGACCACTTCGTATTCCCAGACTTTCTCGCCGGGAAGATCACCCTGCTCCAAACTGCGGGACAAGCGGTCACTCCAGATCGAGAGCAGGAAACTATCCGGCCGACGGGGTAACATGGTCCCATCACCGCCGCACAGATCGTGGCTGTAGCCAAAGTACGAGCCGTACCATGCAACAGCGACCACGGGTTCAACGCCGTCGCAAGTCCAATCGTCAGCCACCTGCTGAAGTACAAATGGATCGTTTGCATCGAGTCCGGCGGCAACGGATTTCCGGCCAGCGCAATCAGGCCAGTCGCGCAGGCTCGTATATGGCTGATCCCACATACAGCAGGACTCATCGGTCAGCAACTCGAAGCACAAGTCACACCGCTGGACTGCTCCGCACATGGCCGAGTTCTCTATCGGGTAGATTCGACCAGGAAAGAGTCGTTCTTCATGCGTCGGCCACTCGCCCATGATCGCGGGCATGACAGCGCCGTTGCCCCAGAGGTGAGGCCGTGTCCGCCAACCCCACATATTGATGGCCTCGACATCCGTCGGATAGACAGCCGTAATGCTGATCCAAAAGATGCCCTCGTTCGTTGAAAACTCAGCGGGGTGGAACCACTCCTCGGACTCCAGTCCGACTTCGCAGGCGAAACACATCTCAGGAGAGCGTCCCGGGACGCGGTCGAGCCCCACCGCTTCGCACCGCACGCGCTCCCCTGGAATCTCTACCGACCAGACAAGCCGTTCGGGACAGAGATCGTTGGGTTCGAGCCCTTCCACCATATTCGCCCAGATACCGACGTGCCAGGCCGTCGGTTGGGGCGCAGCCGGAGGCTGAGCGGACGCCCACGCCTTGTACCCACCCCACCATCGAATCCCCTTTACGGGAACAGCGCCGAGACCACGGAAGTCGTCCGCATCCATCCGCCACTGCCTTCGCTGGCCCTCGTACGTGGTGGACCGGGCCGGTTCGTCCCAGCCCCAGAGGACGGGAGTTTCGTCGAGGTTCGGATCGATCTCGATGGGAGGCTGCGACCAGATCACAGGCGACGCATCAATTTCACCGACACTTTCAACTGCCAGAATCGAAGACGTACGACTCAGGACGACTGACAAGACCAGAAACCCGGCAAAGAGGCGCGTTCGCCTGTTCATGGTTGAACCCTCCACATTGATTGGTGCTGCGGGAAGAGATACGAAGGTGAATGCCTCGCGCACAGAAGCCCACAGAGATGAGTGATATGCCGCACGTCTCCACCTCCGGCCCCCCCAAGTCCAAGGCAAGCAATCCTCCCTCACTATACGGCCTTGGCGCTCCGGAAACAAGGGCCGGACAATCCGAATTCTGCGGCCTCTGCGCGAATACCACCCCCCCCGGCTCACGCAGCAGCCTCACAGGAACCGACCGATTCCAAGCCCCATGCTGCCGGCATCAAGACATCACTGGCGGCACAGGTTGAAGATGCGGGGATGCGCGAGTCGACGGTAGTCGGCCATATTGACGCGGAGGGCCTTGGTATGGCTGCCGGCTCGGAAAAGGATGTGGTCGTCCTTCTCCAACGACTTGTCCATGACCGTGTCCAGGTTGAAGAGATTGCCAAATGGCGGCTCAGCCCCCACCTCGCAGTCGGGGAATAACCTGGCAAAATCCTCCTCATCGGCCAGTTCCAACGATTTGGCGTCGAGCTGCCCTTTGAGCGTCTCCAGATCGATCTTGGCGTCGGCAGGTAGGACGCACATGAGGAATCGGCCATCGGCCTTGACGATTACCGGCTTGGCGACGAACCGCCCCGGCTCATGCTCGATCTGTGCCAATCGCTGAGCGCTGAAGACCGGCCTGTGCTCGAATACCTTGTACGAGACCCCTGACTTGTCGAGAAACTCGGTGATTTGCATCGGACACCTCCCTGAAAGAGTCCAGCGTGTGAACCACTGGAGGCCTCCGGCGCCCCGACCGACATGCGGCACCCAGCCCCAGGGCATACGACCAATATCCTTACGGGCAATGGACGCCTCCGGTTTGCAGAAAACCCGTGTCGTCAGCCATCAACCGCCCAAGAAGCACATCCGGACCCACACGTTGGTCGCCTCAGGGATCGGAGGCCGGGGATCGAAAGGCAAATCGGCCGGTCCCAAGTCCGATACCTGAACTCATTCTTCGCCGGCAGGTTCCTTGTTGAGTGGTGTGGTCCACAGGTATACGGTGTGATCGTCGCAGGCGCGGTCCACATCCTTGCCGACAACGACCTGGTCGGGTTTAACGCCCTCCATGTCGAAGCTGTGGGAGACGATGCGAACACCAGGTGGGAGCTGGTCCAGTTGAGGGATCAATCGGACGTTCAGGTCGGGGAGCAGGTAGAGTGTGATCACACTGGCCTCGCGGAGGTCCACGGTGAAGATGTCGGCGTTTTCGATCCTCACGAGGTCCTCCACTCCTGCTTCCGTCACGTTCTCGCGTGCCATTTTGACTACCCAGTCCACGATTTCGTAGCCGACCCCGCGACATCCGTATTTCTGCGCGGCGGTAATCACGATCCGGCCGTCGCCGCACCCGATATCGTAGACCACATCATCCTCGGTCACCTCTGCCAATTCGAGCATCCGATCGACCACCTTCTGAGGGGTGGGGACGTACGACACATCGGGCTGCCGATGCGGCTCTTCGTCGGAGAATACCCGCCTAGCCAACCGGGAGAGATTCGGGTATTGCTGGATGAACAGCCCTAAGAGAAGAAGAATCAGCGTGGTCTTGGATCGACCGAGTCGTCGCAGTTTCGCACGCGTGTTCTTTTCGAATCTCATTCCAACTCCCAGGAATCGTCTATCCGCTTTGGGCTCATGGGCCACTGTCACTACATTCTATCATAACCTCCGTGTTCCCGCCGCGCGGACGATCCCGGGCCATCATTCGTCACAGAGTCAGACATGCTCAGCAGAGCCCCTCCGGAAGACCCCACACAAGCAAAGGAATTGGATTGTCACCGAATGCGGAGTGCAGTAGAGTTCGTCTGATACTGGAGTGCCCCTGACAATGACCTTTGACGAATGTGCCTGCTCGGGCAAGACGCTGGCCGACTGCTCCGATGCATTGACGGAAATCCTCGGCATCATCGTGTCCGTGGAACATTAGGAGACAAACGTGCAGCACGAATCACCCGATCTCCCCTGGCGATACCGATGCATTCTCGTCGCCCTGATCCTTCTCGCCAATTCTGTAACAAACGCCGACGAATCGTGCCCTCCAGGGTGCGCCGTCTGCAATCTCAAGCAGAGCGCCAACGCTCTGATTCCCGGTGTCACCTGGGGCGCCGACCTGCGGCTGCGTTCCGAGTACTTCGACAACAGCAGGCTCGACGACGATGGCGATGGCACGGAAACATGGCGTCAGCGGGTCCGGGCTCGACTGTGGATGACGGGCAAACCGACGGATGATGTCACGCTAATGGCTCGCCTGGCCACTGAGCCCTGGTACTTCTCCCGCCCGGATAGTCTGGATGAGCAGTTCACGCGCGACGAGGCGATCATCGATCAGCTCTATGTCGACTGGAAGGCCGACGCTTTCGTCCCTGCGCAATTCCGAGTCGGCCGCCAGGATATTCTTCTGGGCGATGGCTGGCTCGTTCGCCGGGGGACACATCTGGATTCGTCGCGCACCAATTTCTTCGACGCGATCAGGACCACGCTGGCTTTGGATGATGTGGGCAGCGACCTTGACCTGATCGGACTGCGCAATCACAGCAACAGCTCGTGGTTCGCACGTCCGTTCAACGACGCCGATCTCGATCTGAGCGAACAGGATGAGACCGGCGCAATTCTCTACGCCCGGAATCGGCGGCTGACCGATACCGAACTCGACGCCTATGCCATCTACAAGCACGACGATCGCGTGCTCAGCAAAGGCAGCGACGCCGATATCTACACGTTTGGCATGCGCGCCGCCGGCCCTGTGAACGCCCGGTGGACGTACCGCGCGGAACTGGCTCCCCAGTTCGGCAACAAGAACGGGACGCATATAAACGCTCTGGGCTTTCGGGGCTCGCTGTCACATTCCATGCAAGATTCCTGGGACAGCAGCATACGCATCGGCTATGAATACCGCAGTGGCGACGATGATCCCAACGGTGCCTTCGATATTCTCTGGGGACGATACGGCAGCAACCTCGCCAACATCTTCGGCTCCATCGCTTCGCTCGAGGGCCAGTCCTGTCACCCGTCGAATTTTCACTATGTGCACATCGGCTGGACGGGGCAGCCGACCGACAAGCTCTGCCTGACAGCCGACTACGGGCCGATGTTCCGCGACAAGAACCCGTTTGCAGGAACCCCGGGATTCAGTGACAATGGCCGGTTCCGGGGACATCTGATAACCGGATCGGCCGCGTACGCCATCACCCCTCATACAAGCATGGGCTTGGTCTGCGAGGCCTTCGTCCCGGGCGACTACTACAAGGCGCCGCGCGACGATACCGCCGTATACTTACGCGGGCAAATCGTGCTCGTCTGGTGACCCCACCCGAGATTCTGTCGACAACCCGCCACAGCAGTCTCGATCATTCCGGTGCGTAGCCGAACTTGCCCCAGCAGGCTTTCTGGATCGACTGGAGGTCCTCGTTGCCCGGTTGGGTCGTCAGGGAGCCGCCCCGCTGCGCCTCGGCCTCCTGCCAACTCAACTGAGCCCAATCGATCGTGCGCAGGTCGGACCAACTGCGGAATTCGGAATGCCCGTCGGCGTAGGAGGCGACGGTGCCCTTGCCATGCCGCATCGGGATGGGGTTCCACCAACGGGGCTCGCTGTAGTGCACGGCCCAGGCCGCGTCCCAATCCTCGCCGTAATCGTCGATGAAGACGAGCCGCGTTCCGGGATGCTTGAGATCGTTGAGGTTCCGGCACATCGGCGCCCCTTGGCCAAGGTCGGACCCGTTCATGGCGTGTACGATGCTGTAGGTCCGCATCTCGCGTCGCGCGGCTACGGGGCAACGGAAGGTCTTGGCGTTAGGAGCGTAGGGGAAAAGCACGCCGGCTCGCAGCGCCTCCACCTGCTCGGCCTCCGGCGACTCGGTCGGCAACATCCCGGGCGGTTTGCGAATCCAGCAATCGGTGACCGCCACGTCCTCCGACGCGTAGCCTCGCGGGATGCGACCATCGTTCGCCTCGGCGTACATCAGCCAGGCCAGCACAAGGGTCTTGGTGTTGTTCAGACAGACCGCACGTTTGCCCTGCTCCCGGGCCCGCTGCAACGCCGGCATCAGCATCGCCATCAGGATGGCAATGATCGCGATGACGACGAGCAGCTCGATGAGCGTAAACCCGCGTCGCCGAGGGCCAACCGACCAGTTCGTTGGACGATCGCACATCGTTGCTCCCTTCCAAGTCGCCACCAGTCTACCCCACCGACGTCCGGGACGTCAATACCGGAAATCCCCTTCTTACCCCACATGTGCATGCAGGTCTTAGGGCATTGCTACATCCAGCGCAACAAAGCGTCCGGGTGGCACCCTCAAACGCCTGGGCGTTTGGGGATGGTCGAGTGCATAGGCGTCTCTCGGCACCCATGGCAAACTGACCGCGCGGTGGATCTGGTGGTGGTAGACGATCGGGACATACGCCTGGGTCCAGTGGCTTAGAACATCTGTTGCAGGACGCCGACTTCGATGTGGCTGGGATGTTCTTTCGAGCGGTAGACGCGGTTGATGACCTTGATGAAATCATCGTCGTCCGCTTCGAAGATATTAGGCACGTACTTCTGCGGATTGCGATCGATGAACGGGAACCACGTGCTCTGGACGTGCACCATGATCCGGTGCTTGCGTTTGAAGGTGTGGAAGACATCCCACAATTCAAATGACACCTTCGATATCTCGTCAGGCACGAAGGGCTTGGGCTCCTCGAAGCTCTCGCGGAACCGGCCCCGAAACGCTTCGGCACGAACCAGGGTCTGCTGGGCGGACTTGTCCTCCAGATCGTCCGGGTAGACGTCGATGAGCTTGACGATCCAGTCCGAATCGGTCCCGCTGGTGGAGACGAAAAGGTTGACATGGATCGGCCCGGCGAGCGTCGTATCCTCCTCCAAGACATCGGTCTGGTACACCAACACATCGGGCCGGCGCGATGCGAATCGCTGGTCCTCAGCGTAGAACGTGTTATTGATCCACTGCGAATTGTCCCGGGTGTGCGGAACCGGCTTGTCCGGATCGCTAACGTAGGAATCATAGGCATCGGCGCTCGTTTCAGGAGCTTCGGAAGACAGCTCACCGTTCTTGTCGAGGTAGAAACGCTTCTGGTCAGTGAACGCCGGAGGCCATTCGTCGAACTGGCGCCAACGATTGGCCCCGGTTTCGAAGACCAGGGCTTCAGGCAGGTTCAACTTCTCTTCTTCTTCCTTGAGAAAGTGCGTGAAGAATTGCAGGTCGACGTGCTCCTGGAAGTACTCCGACGTGGCAAACCCGAAATCGGTATCGCCCAGCTCATCCCCTCTGCTGCGGAGCCAGCCCCCGTGACGCCAGGGCCCCATGACAAGCATATTGAACGTGTCAGGATCCTGCTTCTCAATGGCTTGGTAGGTCTGCAACGGTCCAAACAAGTCCTCGCGATCGTACCAACCCCCGACGACCATGACCGCCGCTTTGATATTCTTCAAGTAAGGAAGAATCCGCCGTGCCTTCCAG
Organism: uncultured Phycisphaerae bacterium; assembly: GCA_963726475.1. Taxonomy (GTDB): domain Bacteria; phylum Planctomycetota; class Phycisphaerae; order Sedimentisphaerales; family Anaerobacaceae; genus Anaerobaca. The sequence continues at coordinate 12,084 of CAVSCO010000067.1, forward strand.
AATGCGTCGTAATTGGGATGCTGGACGACCTCGTTCCAGAACAGCGACTTGCCTTCGAAATACTTGAGGTTCACGTTCTTCAGCGGCCCGACCTCCATGAAGAACTTGTACGCATCCGTCGTCTCGATCTCAAAGATCGGATCGGGCCATTCGTCGGTCAGCCCCTCCCGCGCCTGGGGCACCTTGTTGAGAAAGCCAACCCAGTGGGTCAACAGGAGTGCTCCGTTGTGGTAGACGTCATCCCAGCAGAAATCGGCGACGGGCGCCTGCGGAGAAACGGCTTTCAATGCGGGATGGGAATCGATGGCCCCAGCGGATGTGTAGAATCCAGGATAGGAGATCCCCCATTGGCCCACCTTGCCGTTGTGATGGGGAACATGTTTGAGGAGCCAATCGATGGTGTCGTAGGCATCGGTGCTCTCATCCGTATCGGCATTGCTTTTCTTGTCAGCCACGTGCGGCGTCATGTGGACAAATTCGCCTTCCGACATGAAGCGGCCCCGCACGTCCTGGTAGACGAAGATGAAACCTTCCTTCTCGAACTCCTCGTGAGGACCGAGGGTGCTTCTGTACTGATCCGATCCGTAGGGGCTGATACTATAGGGCGTGCGCAGCAGCAGGATCGGATACGTCTTCGAAGTGTCGTTCGGCGTGTAAACGGCCGTGAAGAGCTTCGTTCCGTCCCGCATCGGGATGCGGCATTCGTACTTCGCGTAGTTCTTCCGAATGTAATCCGCCCGCTCATCCGCCCGGACGAACCCCACCTGCAAGACGACAAAGCAACAGACAAACCAGAAGGCCGCACGTACGTTCATAGCTCCACTCCTTATGCTCAATTCGGAATAGAACCATTGTCTCATCCAGCCCGCTGACGCGTCAAGTCTTTGGCCGAAGATATAGCACTGCCTGTCGGTCTGTCGTCACGGGCGGCCCTACTTACGGCCTTGATGCACACCGGTCAAGACGTCTGAGCGGACAGACAGCAGCAGTATCACGGGGAGGGCCAGCGTTGCCGTCATGGTGTCATCCACGGCAATCGGTGGCCGACCCCTTTGTCTACAGTTCGCGATCCAAACCTGTCTTTCATCGGTTCGGATCGAGACAGGCCATCAACCAGACTACTTCACAGGTTCCGAAGATATAACGAACTCAATCGACAAGCTCTTCTCGGATGCGATCAGGAAGTTCGTGACGTTGTAGGACAACGTGACTTCCTTCTTCTCACCCGGAATCCTCGTTCGGTAGATGACGCTCGAACGGGCCGGAATCGTCATGGACGCAGGTGTCGTTTTGCCCGTGGCTTCGAGTTCGAAGTCCACCAGAGCATGGTTCTGCACTTCGAAGAACGCAACGCCTTTCCCATTGACGTAATGCGGTTTAGAGACGGTAACGCAGCGTTCGAAGAGCGGTTTGACGTAGACCTCGCGCCCCGCGACCTGATTCTCGAACCACACGGCCGTACGCCCGGCTCCCAGGGCTTCGTTGATCGATTCAACCGTTCGCTCCTTGGCGAAGACCAGCGTCAGCGTCCGATGCTTCTGCGCCGTGTAGCTGTAGTCGATGGAGGGTTGATGGATGTCGGAGTTGCCGATCATGGTCAGCCCCTTCTCAAGGCACCACTTGTGCGCCAAAGGATAATAGGTCTTGCCGTTGGCGACTTCCATGCCGTTGAGCAGATGTTCCTCATACATTTTGTCCTGAGTGTCCGACCACATGCCGCGTTCCACGCCCTTCCATGAATGATGGTTCCAGAACAGAAACGCCTTCTGATCGTGAGCAGCATCCAAGGAACCAAAGAAGTCGGGGGTCTCCAACGGATCGATGTCGTTCACGAATATGGCGTTGTAATGGCCCGGAGGCGTATCGCGTGTGATCTCTGCCCCTTTGATGAGCAATACGTTCTTCTGCCTGGCGGCTTCCCGGACGATATCATACGGACGATTGTGCTGTGTGGGGATGTCCTCTTTGTGCGGCTGGTATTCAATGTGGTCACTCAGCGCGATGGCATCCAGGCCTTCGCGCTGAGCCTCGTCGATTCTGACCGTCGGCCAGACCAGGCCATCGGAAAAGACGGTGTGCATGTGAAAATCACATATGAGGGTCTGGTAGCCCGGGACATCGGGAAAGTAGTCCTTCGCATAGCCAAACGAGACGATAAGAAGGGCAAGTAGAAAGCACGTCCTGAACAGGTTCTTCTCCATAGCAGTTCTCTCGCGATCCAGAATACAGTGATGTTATTGGTTCCCCGGCGACACTCAGTATCGCAGGCGTTTCGCTTCGTCCCATGAATTGCCGACCCAGTTGCTCTGGCCGCCATCGCCGACCCCGCCCGTGTACCAGCGGGCCGGCACATCCTCCCCCCGCGTCTGCTTGATGGCGGAGACGTGTCCATCCAACCAGAGCGTATTGGAGAATCCCGTGCCCTGAGGGTCGAAAGGTGGCTTGTCCTCCACCGTCCTGGACGTCCGGCTGTGGCGGAAGATCTCCAGCAAGGCATCGGGGAATTTGTCGTGATGGCGCCATTGAGGCAGATTGACCGTGTCATCGGGCCGGATGTGCATCATGTCACCATTGTTATCCAGCTTTTGCTCGAAGTGGTCCTGGAGAACGATCATCTCCCCCGGGGTCTTGATCTTCGAGAGCTTTCGGTTGGCCGCAAAGCCGTTCAAACCGTAGTGGGCCCAGTAATAGGCCTCGGCCCCCTCGACGCCGTTCCACGTTTGAAGTTGAAATTGCGAACTGGGACAGTGGAAAACGTCCATGTTCTGGGCGTACGGATAATAGGCGATCCCCCAATAGGCAAAGATCTGATCCTTGTCGTTCATAACCTTGGCCGCGTCGGGATTGCGAGGATTCGGCGTGTACCAGAATCCTCGATTCGGTCCCCAGTGAGACCAATAGTCGTTGTCCTGCAAGTAAGCCTGAAAGGCCAGGCCAAAACCGCGTTGATGAGCGGCACAGGTAATGCGTTGCGCCGCTTGTCTCGCCTTGCCAAGCGCGGGCATCAGAATTCCCAGCAACACGGCAATCGTCGAAATGACGACCAGCAATTCGATCAATGTAAACGCTTTCTTGTTGTTTGTCTCTAGTCACCATGGCATGCATCCAAATCAGTGTCACTCCATTGCTGTTGTTTGAGTCACTCATCCAGGCCGGTCAATAACCCGGCATCCCTGTCGTGCAAAGCGACCGTCTGTCATCTCCCGCAAGAGACACCAAGGTATACACGATAGGCTCCTCTTCCATATTGGCGTTTGATTAGCTTTGGATTATGTTTCTACAAGCGTCCTGCCCTCCTCATGTGGCCCCATATCCCCCCCCGATGTTCGGGGAATGAACATCTCAGCGACCACTCCAGTTCGTCGCCTCGTCGTGGAGGCACCCGCGCAAATTAAAGCGGAATTAGTCTCGCAACAATCATCTGCTAACAATCCTAAGGTTGAATCTGTGGCTGTTGGGTGTTCATGGGAGATCTGAACAGGATCAGATCGCATCTGTGTCGTGGTGACACATTTTACACTTTTAGGATTTATGTTTGATGGAGGACACTATGTTGACTGTTGGATTGAAGAACCTATGTCTTCGCACCGCACTGGCGGGTGGCCTGTGCCTCGCGATGATCGGCAGCGTAGTGGCCGAGGTCGTGACCACCAGCTTCCAGAACGGCGCGAATGGCTACACCGGGACGTTCGATCGCCGGGTAACGGACAGGGCGGCCGATGAGGTCGACGGAAGCACGATTCCAAGCTACTACCTCGACGGCTACAAGGCGGATCTGACCTCGCCCGATGCGCAGGGGCTGTTGCGATTCGACGACATCATCGGAAACGACCCTTGCCAAATCCCGGCCGGAGCGACCGTTCTCGACGCGAAGCTGACCGTGACCACGAGCCTGGCGGGGAACGCCCAGACATCCGGTCCGTACGGTGTCGCAGGACTGCTCCAGCCGTTCGACTCCACAACCTCGTACTTTGTGGACTTCGGCTCGGATACCGACATGGGCAGCCGCGGCCCCTGGTGGCAGGATGGCTCGGCCACGCGGCCCATGGGCGGTTTTGGCTTCCAGATTCAAGGCGCTTCCGACAGCGCCAACGTGACATCGCTCGTTCAGTCCTGGGTGGATGGCGCACCGAATTACGGCTTGGCCGTTCAGGCCGGCCTGAGCGACACGCTCACCGAAGAGGCCGGCACCGCCGACGGTTGGTCGATTCGCACGACGGGCTACCTCTACGCCGACACGCGTCCCAAGCTGGAGGTCACCTATACGACCGTTCCCGTACAGAGAAGCACGTTCCAGCAAGGGACCGACGGATATGCCGGGACGACCATGGCCATCGTCCGCAGTGGCAAGAACGCTCTGATCGAAGACATCGACGACTTCGACAATCCCGAACGCACCGAGGATGCTTCTGACGCTCGATCAGACTTTCCTCGACGGGATCTTCTTTAACGGCACAGACGGTTCTGTCAGCTCACCTGACGACTTGGCGTTGCTGAAGTTCGATGACGTCTTCGGCACCGGCCCGGGGCAGGCCCCGATGGACGTACCCGTGGCCAAGGCCTGGATCGTGCTCACCACGGGGGACACCAATGTAAACGCCCGCAGTATCGGCCCATTCGCCGCACACAGAATGCTGCGGCCCTGGGACGTGACGTCGCTGCATTCCTCATTCGGCCAGGTCAACGGTTTGCAGGTGGGCGACGGTGACATCGGTCCGGTCCTCGACTCCCCCGATGGCTACATTCGCGGGGCGGAAGTCTGGTTCGACGTGACCAGCTACGCGGAAGGTGTCCGCACCGGTGCGGCCGACTACGGGATTGCCATCCAGGGCAACGGCACCGCCGACGGCTGGCAGATCCACGCCACCGGCTCGACCACACCCGACGCCCGTCCTCGCCTGGTGGTCTATTCCGCTGATCTCAGTGCCCAGTAAGCACGGCATGACGGCCTGAGCCCGCACATTCGGAAACCACAACAGGGTGGCCCTGCTTCGATGGGCCACCTTTTCTTCATGCGCCGAGAAGATAGCACTCACATCGAAAGCTATCGCGTAGGCCTGGATGGCAGGATAAGAGACAAAGTCAGATCGGGGTAACCATCGTTGCCAATCGTCCAGAGGTCTTCGGTTCCGTTCGCTGTCTCGCCGACGAAATCCCATTCCGCCTCCAGGAACGTCGCCGCATCTTTCATTCGATGTGATTCAAGGCCGACGCCGCCGGAGCTGATCTGCATCCCTGAGGCATCCCTATCCCAAAAGCTATCCGAGACATCCCCTGCATCGGGATCATCGTATCCGATCAGGCCACCTGCATCGATTCGCCCGAAGACAGAGCCGGTGCTGTAGCACCGCGAGACATCGTGCAGGTTGTGCCCCACAAGCCCCCCCATACAATACATGCCGTCGACCGAACCCCTCGCATAGGAATCAACCACGCTTCCGGTGTTGATTCCGACGAGGCCGCCAAGCTTGTGACCTCCTGTCACCGACGCGATGCTGTAGCACGATCGAATCAAACCGTGGTTGCCTCCTGCGAGTCCACCCAGTTCGCCATCACCGAACACAGCACCCCGACTCAGACTGTTGATGACAGTCGCCGCATTTTCACCGACCAGGCCCCCGGTTTGCCCCTCTCCCAAACTAGCGCCCCAGAAGGAGCATTCCGAGATTTCGCCTTCGTTGCATCCGACCAGTCCGCCCGTCACCGTTCCGCCCATAACAATGCCGGTGACGGAACACGCCGCGACACGACCGTGGTTCTCACCCGCCAGACACCCCACGGGCCCATCACCTGCCCTGATTTCAGTCTTCTCGAGATGGAGATTGCTGACCGTTGAACCCTCCTCAATTCTATCGAACAGACCGGAAGAGTCCTCCTGCCAGAACCCACGAATGCAGTGCCCGCCCCATCCAGGTGTCCATCGAATCTCGGCCACAACCGGAACCGACCACTCGATTCTGGCTAGATCGATATCCGCATCCAGAGCAAAGTAGCGACCTGCATTGTAGTAGACCATCGCCGCCAATTCTCTCGCAGTGGAGATGCGATAAGGGTTGTCGCTCGTGCCATCTCCGCTCAGCCATACCGGTTGGCCGCCAGAGAACGCGTTCAAGATCGGATAAGGACTTCCGAAAGACACCGTCCAGATGTCGTTGATCCCGTTGCGCTGCTCGGCTGTGAAATCCCACTGTGCAGCGATGTAGTTCGATACATCGTACATCTGCTCCGTCGTCAGCCCCGTACCGCCGCGACTTACCGACTGGCCGCTGACATCGACGTCCCAGAAGCTGTTCGAGACAACACGCGGAAAACTGCCTCGGCCACCTGAAACGGGCATGCCAATCAACCCTCCGGCACCGGAAGGATTGCCGCTCATGACGGCAGCCGCCGCGTAACAGCGGTGTACCTCCCCTTCCGCAAGAGCACCGACCAACCCGCCAACCGACCCGAGGTCACCTTCGACCTGCCCCTGGCTGAAGCAATCGAAGATGCGTCCCTTGTATTGATAACCGACCAGGCCTCCAGACATTACCGTGGCCGGCGACATGGCCTTCCGCGAAGCACCCCACGATGTCTCCCATGTGGATGCCTGCCAGCATGCCCGCGTTAGATGCATCGGGGCCCTGGATGGTAGCATTCTTCAGCCCGAGATGCATGACCCGGCCGCCCCGCCCGATTCCACCGAAGAAGCCCAAGGGGCCTTCGCCAACGATCGAGAAGTTCTCGATGACGTGGCCGTTGCCGTTGAATCCGCCCGTGAAGAGGCCGTCGTACTCTCCGAAACTCGGAATGAAGACGACATCGGGAGCAATGATAGGACCTTCGAATACGGCGTCACCCAAATCGATGTCCATCGTCAAGATAAATGATCTGTCCAGGTCGCCCGGCCGTGACGCCAATTCCATGATATCCTCTTTCGTGGACAGCTCGTAAGGTGATGCACTCGTCCCATCTCCACCGGAATAGGCGCTCGCTTGCGCCTGGATCAAGCCCCATACGGTCAACGCACACATCAGAAATCGAGTTGTCGTCTCTGCTCTCATGGCATTCTCTCCTGAAACACATCTCCGCTATTGTCGCTCGCACCGAGCGAGATCGCCGCGGCGTCCTCAGTCGTTCTGTGAAGGCCCCGTCGCTGCCATCGCGGTGTCGAGGAAGATGATGGCCTTCTCGTACCATTCCATCGGAGGCATCTGGTGGCCCATGCCGGGGACCTGGATATAGAGCACGTGGTTCAACTGCTTCTTGTAGCCGCGTTCGTAGTAGTCTTTGGTTTGCAGGCGGTTGCCGTCGTGGTCGCCCGTCAGCAGGACGTACCGCCCCCGCTTTCTCGCGATCGCCAGGTACGTCGGTTGCGGCCTGGGCATGGGGGGCCAGAACTGCCCGGGCCGGCCGGTCACAGGAAGCGGCTCCCAGTACTCCACTCCGACGACGAAAATCCCACCGCTGAAGACCTCCGAATAGTGCATCGCCAGGATGCTCGCCACGCGTCCGCCGCCGGAGATGCCCGAAACGTAGACGCGGTTCGGATCGATGTTGTACTTCTTCGTCATGTTGAAAGCCGCATCGAGCGCCAGGGGCATCCGCCGTGCCGGGACGCTGTGCCGGTTGCCCGATCGATGCGCGCCGATCCAGATGAGCCTGTGTTTGTCCATCAACGCGTCCCAGCCCCTGGGCATGTCCCCGCGCTCGCCCGCACTGACCCAGACGAGAAGCCCGTATGGCCTGTCCGCTGTGTAGTCCGAGGGCACATAGACCGAATACGTTTCATCGCTGATCCGGTAGTCGATATCGGCCGGAGGCTGCGTCTGTGGCACATGCTGCATCCGCTCGAACACCTTCCGCAAAGTTGACGCAGGCCACCGCTCGGTAAACGCCGCGTCGAACGCCCCCGTCCGAACGGCCGCCGCATCAACAGACACAGCAAGCATGAGACCGCCCAGCAATGCCACGATTGATGCCTTCGATCAGCAATACGACTCGTAACCGAGGTGTCACACATA
>CAVSCO010000068.1:0-19267 GCA_963726475.1 uncultured Phycisphaerae bacterium
TTACGGCCTGCACGTTGCCACTGCTGTCTTCGACGGCCACGTAAAGCGTGGCGGCATCGTTGCCTTCCGGCTGGGTCATGCCGATGCCTGTCGTCTGCCACGCACCGCTGACGTTGCCGGTCGTGGAGATCTCGGAGAACTTGGCGCCCGTGGCGGCCGCCGTGTTATGGCTGGCCAGAGCCAGGCCGATGTAGACGTTGCTCGCCATGGCAATCGAGACCGGCGCGGTCGGGGTGATATCCACCCACGTTTGGCCGTCGGCCGACTGCTGCGCGGTGAACACGTTGCCCGTCCGGGTCAGCTTCACCCAATAGGGCGCGACCAGACCGGCGGCGTCGGTGTTCTCGCTGACCCCATTGGTCGTGGGCCGACGCTGGAAGGAAACGCCGTTGGCCGGTGTCAGTGCGACGAACGCGTGTGTCGAACCGGCTTCGAGCGTCTCACGAATCATCACACCGGCTTTCGCCCAGCCGTCGGTGTTGGCGATGCTGTCGACGCGAACGGTGATCGAGCCGTCGCCACTGAGGTTCTTGTAAGTATAGCGGAACTGATCGGCCACATCCCAGATGTCGGCGCCGATGCCGTTCATCAGGATGGTGCCGTCGGCCAGTTGGGCAAACGCCGGGGCGTTGCCACGGACGTACAGCACGACGCTGTCGGCCCCGTAGCCGGTCCAGTCCTGGGGCGAATCCCAGGTCCGCTCCGGCCTCGGAATAGAACGGTGACTCGGTGTTGTTGTATTCGAGCGGCATAGACTCGCCGACCGCTGTGGACGATGGTGCCTTCGGCAAACGGGGCGTCGAAGTAGCCGACGGTCGAACCATTGTCGTTGACCCAGCCGTCGATCCACGTGTCGAAGATGGTCGTGCCGGCATCGACGTCGTCGTTGTAGGTCTCGAAGCCTTCGACGGTGGTGTACTCTTCGGTGACGAAGCTCCAGACCGGTCCGGCCCAGGTGCTGATCGCCTCGGCGTCATTGACCTCTGCGATCTTCCAATAGTAGGTGCGACCCGAACTCGATGCCCGACGGGGCATAGCTGGCCGTGTCGGTCGTGTCGACCAGAGCCGTGCCGTCTTCGACCGCCGACTTGCTGGTGTCCAGGTACACCTCGTGCGTGGCGGCTTCACGTCCCGCCCGCCAGCTCAGTGTCACATCCGGGCTCAGACCGATGGCGGCGTCCGTTGGCTGTGGCTCGCGGGGCTGAGCGGGAATGTACATGAAGCGGACTTCACTGAGCCCGTACTGGGGCATCATACCGTAGCCATCAATGACCGTCATGCGGACGTACCTGGCGGCCACACCCTGGAAGTCGATCGTGGTGTTGGCCGTGTAGGTTGACTTGGCGGTCGCCTGGTTCAACTGCACGTCGCCCAGCGTGGTCCAGTCGGTTCCGTTCTCGGAGTACTCGATGGTGGCATTCTTGATTCCGAAGCCCAGGAGCAGCTCGAACTGGACGTTGTAGTTCCAGACGAGCATCTCATCCAGTTTGTAGACGCTGTCAAACTCCCACTGAATCTGGGGCGTCTCTCCGGCTGCCGGCAAGGCGAGCCACATATCCGTGCTGTTGGTCGAGTGTTGATCCTGGTCGTTGAGGCCGGAGCCGTTGACGGTGTTTTCCGGTCCCGCACCGGGATCCGAGGCGACGTTGCTGGTGGCGATGACATCTCCCACTTCATAGGCGAATGGTTCGGCCGTGAAGCTCCAGATGTCACCTCGGAAGACCGTAAAGTCAGGCGCTCCGTTGACTTCGTCGATTCGCCAGTAGTAGGTCTGACCGAAGTCGAGGACACCGGGGGGGTCAAACGTCGTGCCGGGCTGGCTTTGGCTGAGGAGCACGCCGAGCGGGTTGCTTCGGGTCGCGGCGTTGACGTCCTCCAACGAGGTCCCGAAATAGACGTCATGCGTAACGGCGGTGTCGCCAGGCGTCCAGCTCAGGACGACGTCGCGCGGGATGTCCGTCGCGCCACTGTCCGGTTGCGGTCCGGTCGCGGCACTCAGAGACTCGGCGTATTCCGCCACGGCGATCAGATTCTGGATGTCTACCGGTGCACCGGTGTGGTCTTCGATCCGGACAAAACCACGGAACGTATCGCCTGGCAGGTAGTGGGCGGCCCATCCGGAAGCGTTGCCCGCGTTGTTGGAGGCGAGGATGGTCAGGTTATCCCACGCGTCGGGAAGCGTCGGACGCGTCGAGGTCCACGGCGTGACCAGTCCCCAGATCTGACCGGCTTCCGTGAAGGTGACGGTGTCGCCGGCGTCTCTGGGAGCCGTCGAGCCGCCAAACCCGAGGACGTTGATCGAGCCGTTGTCGCCCCAGGTGGTGTTGGTGCCGCCGGCGGTCGTAACGTAGTAGAACGGGATGTCGGAATACCAGACGACCTTGCCGCCGGCATCCAGATACTGGCGGATGGTGCACGTGGCATCCTGGCTCTCGGCCACCGTGTCGGGTACCGCATCGCGGCACATGACCACGACGCTGAGCCGACGGTCGGCGATGCGATCGTCCATCCATCGTTTCAGTTGATCTGCATCCAGCACTTCGTACCCGACGTCGGACAGCGCATCGCGTACGGCGATGCCGTCTCCGGCCCAGGCGGTGCCATAGTTTCCGTCCCAGTAGGCGGCGCGAATATACGGACTGCCCTGGGCCGAACCCACGGCAATCGTCACCAACAACGTGACGACACACAAGAAACCGAGTTTCTTACACATAAGCGTCCTCCTTCTACATACCAAAGAAACAGTGGTGCTTCAGTTCGTGTACCAAAGCTTTCGCCCTCGGCCTTTACCGCGCAACGGGGTCGCCACGCGGGGCATAGACTCCCTTCGAGGGGTACTTCCGGATCTTTCCTTCAGACGTGAAGTGCTGTCAGCGTCGCGCTCACCTCCTTCCTTCCGCAAACACGTTCGCCACCCAACCGGTTTGACGAGTTAGAAACCCAGAAGGCTTGCGGTCCCGCATTTCGACGACGGGTCGTCTGGAGTGGTGCCGCGGGCGCTTGAAGCCTCCGACCGATAAAGAGACCGATCCGCCGAGGTGATCGCTGCAACGTCAAACGCCCGTCAGAATCACTACGGCAGCCATAGGTCCCCAAAAACGCCATTCTGAGCCTCTTCATTCATATCAAACCGGCGCCAGGCAGGCAAACACAATTTCTCACGCACCAGATTCTTCTATCGGCACAATAGCCATGGGGCTTCAGATGTAGACATGATCCACTCCGCCCAGAATGTTTACACTGAAATCTCGGTCCGGTTCACCTATTAAGCGCAAAATAAACAGGGGGCGGCTACGATTGTCGAGCCGCCCCCTTGCAGGCTGATGTGCTGAGACCTCGCGGCCTCCGTTGTGACCGACTTCGATGTGCCTGCGCTACTGGCCGGTGGTGGGTCTTCCGAACCGGATGTCGTCGATATAGATGAGTCCGGCGCCGCCCGAAGTCGGGTTGTCGCGATCGCCGACACCGAGGATCATGCTCTCGACGCGGTCCATCCGGACGCCCGCCTGGGTGAATTCGCTGATCGGAATCTCCCAGGCTCGCCACTCCGCGCTCAGGACGGCCAGCGGGTCGGGATGGCTGACGACCTTCAAGTTTCCGGCGGTGTCCTCGACGGCGGTGTAAAGCGTATCAGGCGTGTTGCCCACTGGCTGATCGAGACCGATCGAAGCCGTCTGCCAGGACCCCGTGACGTTGCCCGTCGTGGCGACACCCGAGAAGTCCGCGCCGGTGACTGCGTTGATATTGGTGCTGGTCAGGGCCAGCCCGATAAAGACGTTGGTGGCCATGGTGATCTGGACCGATGAGGCGGCCGGATCGTCGGTGATGCTGACCCAGTTGGTTCCGTCTTCACTGCGTTCGGCGGTGAACGTGTTGCCCGACCGTGTCAGCTTCACCCAGTAGGGGGCTACGAGTCCAGGTTCGTTGATGCTCTGGCTGGCGCCGTTCATGGTGGGGCGATACTGTAGCGCCACACCATTCTCGGGTGTCAGCACGACCATGGCGTGGGCGGCGCCGGCGTCGATGCGTTCGCGGATCATGACGCCGCCTTTGGCCCAGGGCCAGGTGTTCGCGATGCTCTCGACGCGGGCGACGATCGAGCCGTCTCCACTGAGGCTCTTGTAGGCGAAACGGAACTGGTCGGCCGTGTCCCAGATATCGGCCCCGATGGCTCCCATGAGGATATGGCCGTTATCAGTTTCGAGAAAGGCCGGCGGATTGCCATGGAAGTAGATCGTCAGCGTGTCGGCGCCGTGTACCGTCCAGTCCTGCGATTCATCCCAGGTCCGCTGGGCCTCGGAGTACCAGGGCGATTCGGTGTTGTTGTACTCGAAGGGCATGGACTTCGTGCCGCCATGGACGATCGACTGCTCGGTGAACGGCGCCTCGAAATAGCCGACCGTTCCACCGTTGCCGCTGACCCAGCCATCGATCCAGGTGTCGAAGACAGTTTCACCCGCATCGAGGTCGTCGGTGTAGGTCTCGAAGTCGTCGACAACTGCGTAAGGCTGAGTCGTGAAGTTCCAGACATCGCCTTCCCATCGGGTGGTCGGTTGGGCGTCATTGACCTCATCGACCTTCCAGTAGTACGTCTGACCGAAGATCAGATCGCTCGGGCGTGAAGGTGGCTGTGTCGGGCGTGGCTGCCACTGCGAGGGTCTCCGGATCGGTGCCCAGATAGACCTCGTGCGTCGCGGCCTCGCGTCCGGGTCGCCAGGCCAGGGCCGTCGCCGCATCGACGTCGGTTGCCTCGTCGGCCGGTTGAGGCTGGGTCGCCTGGGCCGGGATGTAGAGGAAGCGGACTTCGCTCAGGCCGTACTGGCCCAACATACCCCATCCGCTGTTGACGGTCAGACGGACGAACTTGGCGGCCACACCGCCGAAATCGACCGTTGTATTGTAAGTGTAGGTGGCCTTGGAGGTGGCCTGTGCGAATTCCACGTCACCCAGCACGGACCAGTCGACGCCATCGGCGGAGTACTCGACCATGACGTCTTTGAGGCCGAAGCCAAGGACTCGCTCAAACTCCTCGTTGTAGTTCCAGACCAGCATCTCGTGGAGTTGGTAGATGCGATCGAACTCGTACTGAATCCAGACGGATTCGCCTGCGGGGGCCTGCCCCAGCCACATGTCGTTGCTGGATGTCGAGTGCTGGTCGTCGGCGTTGAGTCCCGACCCGTTGATCGTATTCTCGGGGCCCTTGCCCTCTGCCGAGATCGCGTTGCTGGTCGCGGTGATGGTCTCGATCGGATAGACGAACGGTTCGGTCGTGAAACTCCAGACGGTTCCTCTGATGACCGCGCTGTCGGGCGGCGCGTTGACTTCGTCGATTCGCCAGTAGTACGTCTGGTCGAATTCGAGGCGACCGGGATCATACGTCTCGGCGGCTTGCCCCTGACTGACCAACACATCCATCGGATTGCTCCGGGTGGCGGCGTTGACGTCGTCGAGGGAGGTCCCGAAATACACGTCGTGTGTCTGGGCGAACGCGCCGGGCGTCCAGGCCAGTGCGGTGTCCCGCCAGACGTCGGTGGCGGTGTCGGCCGGGTCGGGGTTCGTGGCCAGATCGCGACGCGGAGCCGCAGGTTCCTCACCGAAGTAGATCCGATCGAGCCAGACCTTCTTGTTCAGATCGCTACCCGTCATCGACCAATAGGCTCCCTTGAGCATGTAGTAGATGTCCACGGACCAGTCCGGATTGGTCGTGGTGGTTTCGGTCGTGTGTTCATATTCAAGCGTGAACGTCTGCGGCGTCTTGGTCAGTTGTACCCTCGGCTGCCAAAGGTCTATCCACTCAGGGCCTTCCGGCTTGTAGAGCTGGATGAGCACGACCATCTCTCGTTCCTGCTCGGCCTTGGCCGTGAAGCCGATGGGATACGTCTGGCCCTGCACCAGTCCGCCGGCCAGGTTCTGAGCAATTCCGATACTGGTGGTCGCCGCCGCGTTGGTCACATCGAGCAGGACCGCGTTCGTGCCGGAGAGCCCCGCATTCTGCACGACCGACACATCGAATCCGGTCGCCCCATAGATTCCCCAGCCGTTGAGGCCGTCATCGAATTCGCTGTTGACGATCTGATTCTCCTGGCCCTGGACGAGTTCCGCGGTCCACCCGAAAACCAGTGTCAATGCCACGATGAGGATTAGCTTGCTCGACATGATCGTTCTCCTTCCAGAAAGCCCGGGACTATCGATAGAAGTGAGGCATGTACGTTCTGTGGTTGCGATGCGTTCGACTGTAAGCACGCCATTCAAACCTCCAACGCGACCTGCGAAGTGAGATGTCGGCGCGTGCGGTCTTGTTCATGACCCTGCGCTCCGACGACAAGCTCACGAAAATGCGCTTCCTGATCGATTCATTTGTACCACAACCGGCCGGCGAAAACAACACGAATTCTACTTCCGACGCATCCGGTGACTGTGCGGATTCTAGGGCAAGGCCCTTCTGAACCGTTGAAACGTCTGGGTGGCAGCCTCAAAGCTTGTCCTGAGCGAAGCCGAACGGGTCCGCAGGACTTGGGGATGGTTGGACGCGGACGGGCCTCGACACGTCGCATCGGCAAACAGAACTCGCCATCCCCAAGGCTCCGTTGCACTACGCCTTGAGGCTGCCACCCACATGCCAGGATGTTTTCACACACACCGCATCCGATACTGACGGCAGGGCATCCCGGCCCCTCATCACAATTGACGATGCGGAATACGCAATTGCCACAATTGGCGCACGCGGCAGAAGGTGTACTATGGAACCGTTGCCCATGGAAGGGCGGTGGGCACCGTTAGAACAAGAATGGATTCTTCTTATCGTACGGTCAGGGTGATGAACGAGGGGGAGGCGGTGCCCGCCATTACAGTTCTGCCTTATGGCGTACGCTGTTGCGAGATCGCTTCTGACCGTAGTTCGAGTTGCCCGAGCGGTTGTGTCTGACCGTCGGGAAGATCGGGCGACGGAAAGGAGCGGTGATCGTGATGAATGCGCAGCGCAGTGGCGTCGCCATACCGAACAACCCTGCCGAGAATCGCCAACTCCCGGGACAACAGACCGCCCGTCCAAGCGTTGCCAAGCAAGAATGGATTCGGTTGCACGCCGGGCACATGCTCCAGTATTGGCTCAAGTGGGGGACTCCGCTCGGCGTCGCTCCCAGCTATGTCGCCAAGCTCGAAAGGGACCTGGCCAGGTGCTATGACCAGCCATTGCTCAGGTCGTTCATCGAACGCACGTATTGAATTGCACCTCGCAGGATAGTATTCTGCCATTCTGAAGCCCACCTCCGCACCCGTATCTGCACTGGGGCTTCACCTCGGACAGACCCGCGAATATCGACGGGCAAGGGCCTGATTCAAGATGAACGCCTTTTGAAGTCTGCCCGTAAGGCCATAGGTCCCACGCGAAACAGTGTGTCGCGATCGGGCCTGCCGCTCTGGTCATATTGGCACTCGTTCTAGAGGTCGATTCGGATGCTGCATTCACCGACGAAGGCCGAGCCATCGAATGATTCTCTGTTCCCCTTCCTGACGTGGTTGTCCCGGCGCAGAGAGGCATTTGCCTGGTGGTACGTCATGCTGGCGCTGGCCTGGATTGCGGCGTCCGCGTCGGTCGGCAGCGCCTACGACCTGGCCTTCTCCACCTGTTTCGGAGGCAGTGAATGGGAACACGCCCGGGACGTGGCGGTCGATCGGCAGGGCAATATCGATGTTGTCGGCGGGACCGCATCCGCCGATCTTCCCACTGCACCCGGCGCCTACTCGCGCGTGTTGCAGACGGGCGGATCCCAGGCGTTCGGGCCATACGATGTATTTGTCGTCAAGTTCAGCCCCGACGGTGATCTGCTGTGGTCGACGCTGATCGGTGGTCCGGGCACGGATCGGTTGCCTCAGAGCCTTGACATTGCACGACGCACGTTGTGCGAGGACATCGCGCCTTTTACGGCAGATCGAGACCCCAGAAGAAATCACCCCAGTTCCAGCCGCTGCCGCCGTCGCCCTGAGCGACCTCGACGGAGATTTCCTCGAAATCCACAAGTTGGCCATCCAGGTAGATCCGCGCCTGGACGGTGTACGTTCCGGCCAAGGCCAGTCGCAACGGCCCGTCGTACGTGAAGGGCGTTATCACAAACGCGACGGCTCCCTCTCCAGGGCTCTCCCAGTACAGGTCGACATAGGCCGTACGGCCGCTGAGCCGCATCAGCGAAAGAGACTGCGTGAAGCCTCCGGTCGGCCATTTCCCCGAGACATGGATGGTGGCGTTGTCGGCGGTGGTGGGGTTCTCCGGCGTGACCCAGACGTTGTCGATCACGTGGCTCGCCGGAACCGACGCGGCCTCCGCGACCTGAAACGACGTCTGCTTGCTGCCGATCAGGCGGTTTTCGTACAGCGACTGAACGAACAGGCGGTAGGTGCCTTTGGCCAGCAGTCCCAGCGATTTCTGGGCATGTCCCGGCTCGGTGGCCTGGCTACCGGTCGACGGCTCGTTCCAGTAGACCTTGACCATGAAGGTGCTTCCGATGCGACTGATGTCGACCCGGTCCAGTTCCAGGACTTCCGCTGCCGTTACGTGCAATACCACGGGGGCGGCCGTCGTGGGGTCGTCGGGCTGAACGTACACGTCTTCGATCATCCCTTTCCGTTCCAGCGTCGGCAGGGTCAGACTGTGAGCGGCGGTCGTCAGCGCCAGGGCGAGTAACAGGCATGCGATAATACGAGATGTTTTCATCGTCCTGCCTCCTTGCAGAAAACGGTTTGTGTAGATTGTCCCCACCTCACATTGATATGGGCGTGTCTCCAGGGCCGGCGCCCTCCAATAGCGCCGACACGCACACACTATACGCCCGGTGGGTGGCGGTTGTCAATTGTGGAAACTACGTATTGTTACGCAGCGAGGCTGGGCAAGATGGGTAGATGTCACTCTCTCGCGCGTGACCCGTTCACCGCTCGACCAGCAGTCCGATCAGTTGCTGCTGGATGCCGGCGTTTTTCGTTGCCAGGGTATGCAGGCAGAACGCGTCCTTGTCTCTGGCGAACAGATCGAGGGGCTTGCCCCAGATGTCCGAGACGATGCCTCCGGCTTCCTCGACGATCAGCGATGCCGCGGCGACGTCCCACGGCTTGAGCCCCGATTCGTAATAAGCCCCGAAGCGTCCGACCGCCACGTAGCACATGTCGGTGGCCGCCGAGCCCAGCCTTAGCACGTCCGTTGCCGCGTTCATCACCCGCTCGAGCGTTTCGACGTGAGGATGGAGTTCGGCGCCCAGGTAGTACGCAAAGCCGGTCGCCACCAGGCCGTCTGCCAGTGACTTCGAAGGGGCCGTCATCTCCAGAGGTTCGTCGTTGAGGAATGCCCCCTGGTCGCGCTCGGCCCAGAACAGCTCATCGCCTTCGCAGGGAGTGTACACGACGCCAACCACGACCTGGCCCTGGCAATAGAACGCGATCGAGACCGCGAAATGGTGCAGTCCGTTGGCGTAGTTTCGCGTTCCATCCAGCGGGTCGACGATCCAGAGCCGTTCACCACTCGCCGGCTCGTTGTGTGACTCCTCCGAGAGGATGGTGTCGTTCGGAAAACGCTCGCGGATGGCGTCCAGGATCAGCTTCTCGGCGCCGAGGTCCTGTGCGGTCGCGTAGTCGGTCGGCCCACTCTTGATCTGTTCGATGGCTGCGAGATGCTGGTTGGCCTTGAGATAGGCGCCGGCGCATCGGGCCGCTTCGATCGCCACCTGTCGTTCCTGGAAGAAGGGCGTTTCATTCATCGTGTTGATCTGAGCCTCGAGTTTGCGTCGAATACGGTTATGAAAGTGGGGGCATTATGGGTGTGGGGATGCGTCCTGTCAAGGTGGCAATGCGTCAACGTTCATCACCGCTCCGCAGAGCTCGTCGGATCAACCAATCCTGCCACGCTGCCGGGAAGTGGGTCATGATCATGCGGAAGCGAGTCATTGTCGGCACGCCGTAGCGCGCCTTGGGACGCCTTGCCATGGCGGCATGACAAACGGCTTTGGCGACGACCTCGGGCGAGGCGGCGCTGCCCGCCATGACGCGCTCGACGTGTTGGCGCTGCCGGGCATAGAATGTGGCGAACGGACTCTGTTTCATTTGCTCCCCTTTGTCCTGGACGAGGTCTTTGCTCGTCTGCCATATCTCCGACACGACCTCGCTCGGTTCGATCAACGAGACCTTGACGTTCCACGGTCGGTACTCCTGCCTCGCCGAGTCACTGATCGCCTCCAGCGCGTGTTTGCTGGCGGCGTACATGCCAAGGCCGGGAAACGACAGCCGCCCCGAAATGGAGCTCATGTTGATGATGCGTCCATACTGCTGCTTGCGCATCTGCGGTCCGACCAATTGCATCATCGCCAGCGCCGCGATGAAGTTTACCTCGAACTGAGCGCGGACCTCGTCCAGCGAGACTTCCTCGCACACGCCGGGCAGGGCATATCCCGCATTGTTGACGAACGCGTCAATGCGACCCCAGTGATCCACCATGGTCCTTACGGCTTCCTGGCGAGCCGATGCATCCGTCACGTCACCCGCAAAGCAGGCCGCTCGGTCGGAGTCACCCTGGGCGGTGTTGATCTTCTCGGCAACCTCTTCGAGTCGCTGCTTGCGCCGCGCCATGAGAAATACGCTGAACCCTTTCTCAGCCAGTGCGACGGCGCAGGCCGTGCCGATGCCTGCGCTGGCCCCTGTGATCAAAGCGGTCCGTGTCGGTCCCATACTGATCCTTTTCCACTCGTGACGTTTTGCCGAACATGCCGCCGTGCCGACCTCAGGATATCGCTGACACTTACGTCATAGCCTTTGACGAGTTCATCTGTCCAGAGAAATGCGGTCGCGTCGCTTTGGATTTGACGCGCCCTCGTGACGACAGAAGTCTCATCAATGTGCCGGGGCAGTCGGCGTGCAACCAATCTTATGAATCCTCGAGCGTAGGAGTGCGGATCAGTCGGCCGAGGCAGGGGGGCAAATCGTTCAACTTCCCGGCTTCACGCTGGTTAAATGAGGTGGCATCCGACCCACTTCAGGGTGTCCGCTTCGCCTCCAAGGGACAAGTGACATTGTATCTCTGAATGGGGCTGGACAGCAGGGGATATCGACGCTATCATGGAGCTCGGTGTGATCGTGGTCTGGAATCAATGGAGGCTGTCATGATGCGTCGTCTCGTGCTCCTGCTGACTCTGCCCTGGCTGGCTCTGGGCTGTGCTTCTTCGTCTGATGGTGGTGCCCATGCGGCCCGGGATCGCAACCGTGCGGTTGCGTGCGCCGAAAGCTGGCAGGCCAGAGGGTTTACGTTCGACCCCAACACGATGACGTGCGAGCAGATGTACGAACGCGTCCAGGCCATTCGCAACGCGGCCTATTGGCAGCAGCAGGGATACACCTTCGATCCCAACGCCATGACCGCCAAGGAGATGGATCAGAAGGCGGTGGCACTCCGTGCTGCGGGTACACACGAATATCCGCCCAGGCCCGCCGAGCAGGCCGCGAAGGCTCAAACGCCCCCATCCCAGACCGCGGCGATCAAAGAGACACGCACGGTTCGACCGCAGGATCTCGAGGTCCGGCGCATGCTGGAGCGGATGAACATCACGCAGGTGCGCAGACGGTTCCCGCAGTATAACGATATGGACGATATGGAATTGGCGCAGGGAATCCACAGCCGGTATTTTCCTGACGTTCCCTTTTCCGAGTTCGCCGAGCGTTTTTTCGAGCGTTGATCGCGGAAGCCGGATGAGACGTTCAGTGTTGCGTGGACTTGTGGATTTCCGTTAAGACCGCGCGGCTGAGGTAGGGGCGGAAGAAGAGCCGGTAGTCTTCGTCGCTGACGTCCTGATGCTTCTCCAGGAATTCCTCCACGACGTCCATGCGCGTCTTGAGCTTGTCGCAGCCAAAGTCGGAACATGCCCCGCAGTTCGGCAATCCCTTCTCGCAGACACACGGATAGATCTCGCAATCCTTGTCGGGCGCCTCTGTCGCCGCCTGGCATCCCTTGCACGGCCCGATCGCTTCCGGGGGGACCTGGCAGTCGTAGTATTTGGCGAACGCCCGGCTCATCCGTTTGCGGCTCTGTTCGCCTCGGAGGTTGGCTTCAAAGGCCTGGCAGAGGTCGCAGCGATACCCGCACTTGGCAATGATCGGTTCCATCAGAAGCACTCCTTTCCGCAAGGCAGAAACAAGCTCCGCAGCCCGTCCGCCGGTCCGTCACGTCTTCGCTCATGGGTGCCGATCCTTGGTGTCTCACCTGCAATTATTACAAAAGGGCGACGTCGGGTCAATCAGCGTCTGTCATCGCCTGCCGGGTCGCTGCAAATGAACCCTGAGCCTTGATTCCATTTGACACGGTGTGGTTGCACTACTACGCTCTGAACCGCTGCGCGGACGGCGGTGTCTTCGTGCGGCGTTTCGTTGATGTCCGGAGTCTCGTGAATGAAACGGGTTTGTGTCTACTGTGGCAGTGGGGTTGGAGGCCGGCCTGAATATGCCGATGCGGCCCGCATGCTGGGCAAGGTCCTCGTCGACCAGGGGCTCGGTCTGGTCTTTGGCGGGGGTCGGATCGGTATGATGGGGGTTATCGCACGCACCGTCCTCGAACAGGGGGGCGACGTGACGGGCGTGATCCCCCGATCGTTACACGAGATGGACCTGGCGCTGACCGATGTTGCGGATATGCGCATCGTGGCCGACATGCACGAACGCAAGGCGCTGATGGCGGAGCTGGCCGACGCGTTCATTGCTTTGCCCGGCGGATACGGGACGATCGAGGAGTTGTTCGAAATCCTGACCTGGGCCCAGCTTGGATTCCACCGCAAGCCGGTTGGTGTGCTGAACGTGGCGCGGTACTTCGACGATCTGATTCGCTTCGTCGATCATGCCACGGTCCAGGAGTTCATCGACCCGCTGCATCGCGACTTGCTGCTGGTCGACCAGACCCCGCACGGACTTCTGACCAAACTGGCCAAGTACGAGCCCCCGCGCATGGACAAGGTTGAGTGGGTGTTGCGGGGCAGGTCCGATCTCTGAGACAATCCGATGGGATTTCAGACGCTTTCATTGAAGCTTCCGACCGACTACACGGAGGAAATGCTCCGCGAGCGGATCGGCAGGCAGCTCGGCGCGACGGAGTTCTCGTACACGATCGAGAACAAGAGCCTCGATGCCTGCCGCAAGAAGGATATCCACTGGCTCGTTCGTGTGGGTGTCACCTCGGAGCAGATCGAGGGGGAGCCTCCGGCCTCACCTGCGTCTCTATCTATTCCGCGTGTTGCACCGGGCCGAAGAGCCGTGGTGGTCGGCAGCGGTCCGGCCGGGTTCTTCGCGGCGTTCGTGCTGCAACAAGCGGGCGTCCAGACCACGATCATCGAGCGGGGTTCGGACGTGGACGCCCGAGCCCAAGGCATCCGGGCGTTCGAGAAGACGGGCGTCTTCAATCCGTCCTGCAACTATGCCTTTGGTGAAGGCGGGGCGGGGACCTTCTCCGATGGCAAGCTGACCTCGCGCAGCAAGCACATCACGCGCGAGAAGCGGTTCATTCTGGACAGCTACATCCGCGCCGGTGCGCCGGAAGAGATCGCGTACATGGCCCATCCGCATCTCGGCAGCGACAACCTCCGGCGAATCGTCAAGCGCTTGCGGGAGCAGTTCGTCGCTCTGGGCGGTCGCGTGCAGTTCGATACGCAACTCGAAGATTTGAGTGCTGAACACGGACGTGTGGTGGCTGCCATGACTTCATCGGGCAGCATCGAAGCGGACTGCTTCGTCATTGCGCCTGGGCATTCGGCCCACGAAACCTATCGCATGTTGATCGCCCGGGGCGTCTCGTTTCGGACGAAGAACTTCGCCATCGGTTGTCGGGTCGAGCATCCACAGGAGCTGATCAACCGGGCCCAGTGGGGCCGGGCGAGCCTGCCCGGTGTCAAGGCGGCCGAGTATCGCCTGACCTTCAACAGCGAGGGCCATCTGCCCGTCTACACGTTCTGCATGTGTCCAGGCGGGGCGGTCATTCCGGCGACGGCCTATGCGAACACCAACATCGTCAATGGCATGAGCTTCTATCGCCGGGCCGGGCGGTTCGCCAACGCCGCGTGTGTGGCCGCCGTCAATCTCGAAACGCTGCTGGGCAGACCCATCTCGCCGACCGAGGCACTCGATTGGCTCGGGGCGTTGGAGCGGAGCTTCTTCGACTACTCGAATGGCTTCGCCGCTCCATCCTGTCGCATCACCGATTTCGTGAATCGCAAGGACGGTACAGACGTTGTCGAATCGAGCTATCCGCTCGGATTGAAGCCCGCACCGTTGTGGGAGATGCTGCCTTCACAGGTCAGCGACGCCATCGCAGAGGGGCTCAAGAACTTCGCCCGCAAAATCAAGGGCTTCGAGACGGGCGCTATCCTGGGTCTCGAAAGCAAGACCTCCTCGCCCATCCAGGTCGTCCGCGACCGCGCCGGCCTCTGCGCCGGTTTCGAGAATCTTTACCTCGTCGGCGAAGGCAGCGGCTACGCCGGCGGCATCATCTCCAGCGCCGCCGACGGCATCAAAGCCGCCCTCCACCTCGCCCAACAATTCGCCACCTGATAGAACTTGCCGTGCGTGCCGGTTCGCATTCATAAGAAAGCACGGCATTTGTACGCTTTTTTGCTTCGTTCCTCCGGTCGTAACGGCTTATACATGGACTCAGGAGAGTGTTCATGCTATCGCAGCGGTGTAGAGCGAGGATGGCGAAGGTCGCGTTTGGTGCGGTGGGCATACTGGCAGTCGCATTGGCGATTGCCTGGCTATGCCGTTCGGGCCCATCCCGCGTGCCGCCGGAAGTGTTCTCCGCTCCGCCGACGCGGGAGCGGAGCATCCCTCTGGGGCAGGTGCCGTTGGTGGGGGAAGTTCACGGCACGGACGATGCCCGGGCGCCTGCGCCGCCTCCGGTCGTGTTCGCTATGGGCCCCCCTGATCCGAACGATGCCCCGGACCTGAGCACCCCCTCACAGGCGGTCTACAGCGTCCAGGGACTGCTGGATCGGTCTCAGATGGAGGCTTTGCCCCGGTGCTTTTCGGAGAAGGCCCCCGACGCGGACGCGAGCCTTTATCCCCGGTATCTCGGCCCGCCCGTCGAATTGGTGGACGTAGTCGAGGAAGGCGACACCGCCAAGGTCGTGTGGAACGCCACCGTCCACGCGGCGTTCACCCACGACGGCAAACGTCGGAAACCGAGCGAGGCCCTGACTCTGACCACCCGACTCGTTCGAATCAACGGGCTCTGGAAACTCGTCAGACTGCACGAAGGAGTGGATTCCCGTGAAGCGTCTGCGAACTGACGCAACCATGTTCCTGCTTATCCTGGTCTGCTCTATGGCGGAGTTGCACGCCGAGGGAACTGGTCTTTCGGTGACGAAGACACTGTCGTTTCCTGCCGATAGCTGTGTGGGGACTCTGTACGTCGAATCGGAATCGGGGCTGGGCTGGGACCCCAAGCGGGTGTGTTTCTCCTGGGAATGGAAGCCATTGGCGCCGGCCCAGGGTAATGTCGCGGCCCCGTCTGATCGGCGTCTTTCGTTGAACATCATGCTCGCGTTGCAGCCGGAGGATGCGAGGCGACTGCGAGCCAGGAACCAGCGGATGCACCAGATGTTGGTTGGCGACCGTGTCCGCACGGACCCGGACGACCTGTCGGGATTGTCCGGACTCGATCCGAACGATTTGTACGAACTCACGGTGAACGCGGCTGGTCCCCAGGAGCGATACGGACGATCGCGTACTGGCGTCTATCTCTCGCCTGACAGATTTGAAGATGCTGCACCTGAACGGGACAGGGGTGGATGATGCGGACATGGAACGGCTCAGGAGTCTGCATTCGCTCCAGTCCCTGGAGCTTTGTGAATCGCGCGTTACCAATCGGGGGTTGGCTGTGCTGAAGGACCTGCCCGAATTGGAGTACCTGGACCTCTATACCGGGACGACGGATGTCGGACTCAAGTATATCGCGCAATCGCCCAGTCTGCTGCCCATTCGGATACGGACGGGGCGGATCTGGGGAGGAGGGTTGGCGGACCTGGCCCGCGCACCACGTCTGGAAAGGCTGTGTCTCTGGGGCACAACCGGGCTTTCCGATCGGCACCTCGCACACCTGGAAGGCCTGACGCGGCTCAAGAGCCTGACGCTATGGGGCACGCGTGCGGTAATCTTACCGATGCCAGCCTCGCCTCCATCGGCAAGCTCACCAATCTCGAGGAATTGCACTTCATCCGGGCGATGCCGAATTTCACCTCTGTCGGTGTCGCTCATCTGGGGAACCTCAAGAAGCTGAAGAGGGTGGATTTCGCCTATGCCTGGGGCGGCGAGGCGGGCATACAATACGGCGATGAGGTCGCCCGCCAATTGGCGGCGATGCCCCAACTCGAATGGGTAGAGGGGCTCGCATATCTCTCCGCCGAGGGAGTCAAGTCATTGGCCACTCTAACGAACCTCGAATGCCTGGGAATCAACCTGAAGACTCGCAGGCAGGGATATCACGGGCACACCGGGCTGTCGTATCTGAGCGAACTTGGTTCTCTGGAGGAACTTGCGATTACGACCAACGATCCCCTGTCTGACATGGACTTGGTGTCCCTGGAGCCACTGAGCCATCTGCGAGAATTGCGTATCCTCTCGTACGGCATCAGCGATGTGGGACTGGCGTCCATCGGTAGACTGAAGTCTCTGGAAAGCCTTATGTTAGCGGGGCCGGTGACTCGCAGCGCTCTGAACCATTTGAACGGTTTGGCAAGGCTCGAATACCTGCAGGTGGGGGCTTGGCCCGGGAATGGTGAAACAACTCCCGACGACGAATTGACGTTGGATCTCTCGGGACTGACAAAGCTCAGGAATCTGAACTTGTCCGGCTTGCCTCTGGAGGATGACGACCTGGCGTTTCTCCATCGCCTCCTTTACTGGAAGATGTGATGATCCAGCCGAGTTCGTCCATGTCCGGGGCATCCTTGGAGTATTTCGCCGGGCTTACCGAACTGGATCGCCTGTATGTGAGTCGAATCACGCAATGCACCGATCAAGATGTGGCATCGCTCAATGGTCTGCCGAAGCTGCGCGATCTGACGCTGCGGGGTGAAATTCCCGGTTCCGCGCTGGTGAGCTTGGATGATCTGCCCGGTCTGTGGTCGTTCACGGTCCACACCACAGAGCCCATCGCCCATCAGACCGTCGCCGAGCTCAACAACGTCTGGAAAGCCCGAGTACATCCACTTCCGCGACGAACCTCTGCTCCAGCCACGGAGTGCCCCTCGACAACAAACTCAAACGAATCGGCGTCGGAGACAATGGTGAAAGTTGCTACGATGAAGCGTCTACGAATTGCAGCGGTATGCGGTGTGCTCGGTCTTCTTGGCCCGGTCGCGGGTTTCGGCATCGAAGAGACGAGTCTCCCGACGCCGACGTTGTCGCCTGGCCCGACGCGGATAGTGTCGTTTCCGGCCGACGCGCTCTTGAGGAATCTGTATGTCGAGCCGGAATCGGGGTCGGGATGGGACCCCGAGCGAGTGTGCTTGTCCTGGTCGTGGGAATCGCTGGGACCGGCTCGGGGCGACGTCATTGTGCCGGCCGATCGGCACATCTGGCTGCGGATCATCCTGTCGCTGCGAGCGGAGGATTCGCGGCGGCTGGCCGGCCAAGACCCGACGCGGTATCAGATCTTCACGGACGGGCGAGTCCGCACGAATCCGGGCGACCTGTCGGGACTATCCGGGCTCGGGCCGGGCGACCTGTACAGACTCGCTGTGATCTCTCCAGTTCCGCTGAGCGATGCCGACGAACGGGTGATGAAGCTCATCTCGCGACTGACGGGCCTGGAGGTGTTGTGCCTGGACAATACCGGCGTGAACGACAGAGGCATGGAGCCGCTCAGAGAGTTGACCTCGTTGAAGGCCCTGGAGCTTCGTGAGCCGCGCGTCACCAACCAGGGGCTGGCCGTGCTGAAGGATCTGCCCGCACTGGAGTTTCTCGACCTGGAGACCGGGACCACCGATATCGGTCTCCGGTACCTCGGGCAGTTGCCCAACCTCCGCTGGTTGCGGATACGGATGGGACGGATCTGGGGTCCGGGGCTAGCGGAACTGGCCCACGCGCCTCGCCTGGAGCGCCTGTGCCTCTGGGGTGGCACCCAGATTACCGATCGCCATATTGCCCACCTGGAGGGCTTGACGCAGCTCAAGAGCCTGACGCTGTGGGGTGACGCGTGCAGCCACCTGACCGACGCCAGCCTTGTCTCCATCGGCAAGCTCACACATCTTGAGGAGTTGCACTTCATCCGCGTTGTGCCTCGATTCACCGCTGCCGGTGTCGCTCATCTGAAGGCTCTCAAGCATCTCAAGGCGATAGACTTCGGATTGGTATGGGTCGGCCCGCCAGGCGAGCAGTACGGCGACGAAGTCGCTCGGAAGCTGCAGCGATGCCTCAGCTTGAATCGGTGGAAGGGCTCGGTTATCTTTCGGCCGAAGGGGTCAGGACGATTGCCGAACTTCGCCATCTCAAGGGCCTGGGCATCGCGATCAAAGACCGCCATCAGGATTACGATGGTCCGACGGGTCTGTCGCATCTGGCGAGCCTTCGCTCGCTGGAAGTGCTGCGGATTCACACAGGCGATCCGCTGGCCGATGTGGATGTTGCGAGCCTGGAGCCGTTGGAAATCTGAAAGACCTGAGCATCGGCGGCTCGGACGTGGGCGAAGGCGCTCTGATTTGCATCGGCAGGATGAAGCAGTTGGAGCGTTTGGATCTGAGTGTCAGAACGCGAGCAGCCTGAATCACTTGAACGGTCTGTCAAACCTTCAATACCTCAAGGCCGGCGCATGGCCTCGCGAGGGCGAGACCGCCCCGGTCGACGAACTGACGTTGGACCTGTCGGGACTGAGAAGCATGAAGGACCTGTGCCTGGGGGGACTGTCGCTGTGCGATGCGGACCTTGCGTTCCTCGAGAACCTGCACTCGCTGGAGATCCTGATGCTTCAGCCGACGACCTCTGTAACGGGAGCCTCCCTGCGGCATCTGCGAGGGTTGCCCAGGCTGCACACGCTATGGGTCTTCGGGCTTTCAGACTGTACGGGCGACGATCTGCGCACCTGAACGATTTGCCCGCCGCTGCGGAGTCTGAGGCTCCGGGCGACATACCGGATTCGGCCCTGGGGTCTTTGACGGGCCCAGCGTCCCTGGATTCGATCCTTCTCGAAACGAACTACCCCATTCGCAAGCAGACGGTGGATGACTTGACGAGAAACCATCCTCGGATGGAGTCGATACGG
>CAVSCO010000069.1:0-71611 GCA_963726475.1 uncultured Phycisphaerae bacterium
ACTCAGCTCGGCGGGGCCGCCGCGGGAGAGGAAAAGACCCCCGGGTTCGTGATCAGCATCGTCGGCTTCAGTCCGTACGAGAACATCGGTGCGCTGGTGGACCCGCCCAACGTCAAGGACAATCCGTCCAAGTGGGGCTTCATCACTCGATTGGCCAATCTGGATCAGTTCACCGACTCGAACTGCCCGTTCGAGCTGTACGACAAGAGCGCGGATCATTTCCGCTTCGAGCACGCGGTCATCGAATGGGAAACCGTGCCGCTCGGCATCGGTGACGTCGAGGCCATCCCCGACAAGACCAGCGGGCAAGGCCGCGTGACCATGGGACGCGGCGCTCCGGCCATGATGGGAGGCACCACCACACCGACGATCGACATTCTCGTCGACCCCGTCACGCGCGAGCGGATCGATGCCGAGCCCATCTACGACCTGGAAGGCAAGCCCAGGGTGGACCTGCTGGGCAACAAGCAGTTGGTCAAGCATGATTCCTGGTTCCAGCTCGACTTCAAGGTCAAGTGGGACAACGCCCCCGAATCGACGGGCGATACGGGCGGCACCGGTGGCGCCGCGACACCATACTGATAAAGGGACAGGTGAGGTCAGAATGAAAGCACCGAACGTCAACTTCAAGGATATCCTGAAGAAGCTGAGCTTCCTCAAGAACAACCTGGCGCTGCTCGTGCCCATCATCATCGCCATTGTCGCGCTGCTGATGCTGATCCCGACGCACCTGGTGGGCAAGAGCCTCAAGGGGCAAATCGAAGAGAAGAGCCTGCGTCCGGGCAAGCGGATCGGCAGCCTGATCAGTGACGTCAATTCCGCCTCCGAGGCCGAAGCCATGCAGGCGTATATCGACGCCTACGCGGCCGACGTCAACGCGATCGACGCCATGATCTCGCACACCTCGGAGCGCGAGTTGCTGCGATACGACATCTTCGGTCCGGATACGAACGAGACGTCGCGCGTGCTCTTCGAGCGATTCGCGACGGCCTATCGCACGGCGATCGACACGATCCTCGAGAAGACCAATGCCGGAGTGTGCCCGACGCGCGAGGAGGTGCAGACGGCGCTGAAGAGTGCGCCCCGCACGCCGATGCGGATGGGCGGCGGCTACGGCCCCGAGATGCCTTACGGCGGCGGTGGTGGTTCTCCCTACGGGGGGGGAATGGATCCCTTCGGCGGAGGCCTGGGACGGGGTCAATCGCTCGGCATCGTCACGGAAACGGACAAGAAGATCGTCGAGCAGATCTGCCTGGATCGGGCGCGATCCTTCAGCGTGT
The DNA here is from genome assembly GCA_963726475.1 of uncultured Phycisphaerae bacterium. GTDB lineage: Bacteria > Planctomycetota > Phycisphaerae > Sedimentisphaerales > Anaerobacaceae > Anaerobaca. Next base: position 1,281 of record CAVSCO010000069.1, read on the forward strand.
ACGCAAGCCCGGCCGACGTCGCCGGCTACGCCTTCTGGAATGACTGGGAATTCGAGGACAAAGACAAGGCCTACAAGGATTGCTGGTACTGGCAGGTGGGCTATTGGATCCTCGGCGACGTCTTCACCTCGGTGCAAAACGTGAACCAGGGGCGCAAACCGTCCTCGAGGCCCCGATCAAACGGGTGATGAGCGCCGAGTTCTCGCTGAAGAAGAATCGCGCCGCCCGAGGCCGACGTCGTGGACGACAGCGGAAATCTAAAGACACGGATGCACCGACGTACGCCACCGATTCGAGCAACGTCCTGACCGTGCCCTGCACGGGGCGCTACAGCGACCCGGTCGATGACGCGACGGGGATCGACGTCGTGCAGTTCGACGTCCGGGTCATCATCGACGAGACGCAGATCGACACCTTCATGCAAGAGCTCTGCAAGGCCAAACCTCATAAGTTCCGCGGCTTCTACGGCGATCAGCCCGAGCAGACCTACGAGCACAACCAGATCACCATTCTCGAGACGAGCCTCTCACAGGTGGAGCGGGAAAGCTACGAGCACTTCCTCTACCGCTACGGTGAGTTGCCCGTCGTCGAGCTCGATGTGATTTGCGAGTACATCTTCGACCGGACACCGGCCTTCGAAGAGATCAAACCCAAGCAGGTCAAGGACGAGCTGCGAGACGAAGACGAAGAAGACATGTAAAACCAACGACCGAAACACGTGGGATTCTGATAGCGGGATAGGCTATGCGAGAAATATTGGGCAAAATCGGACGGTTCTGCGAGAATCATGTGGAGAAGATCGTGCTGGTGATCGTCGGGATCTTCTGCGCCTGGCTGTTTTTTACACGAGTGATCTTCAGTCCCAACGGCGTGCCATACGAGGGCAAGACGTACAGCCCGGGGCAGATCGATGCCGTCATCAAACAGAAAGCGGAAGACCTGGCCGTCCAGTTGGACAGCAGCGCCGGGGGCGGGACCAACCGGATGACCTACGTCCCCAAGCTGACCGGACCGATCGATCCGAACGATCCGATCGTGACGCAGGTCTTTGCCGGCCGACCGGCGCCGAAGAGCTTTGTTGACCTGTTCGAGTCTCCGCTGGCGTTCATGCGGTCCGAGCAGACGGCGACCCCTGCGGTGACCGTAGCGCGGTCGACCGCGAATCGTCCCCGGTACGAGTTGCCTCGCATCGGGCCGGTGACCGACGTCGCCGTCGATCACATTCGCGCAGCCGCTTACGTGCCGCTGGAAGAAGTCACACCTCAGCGGGTCTACGACAGTGTGGAAACCGAACCGAACGACATCGATCTGGTGACGGTTGAGGCCAAATTCGATGTGGCCGAACTCTATCGGCAGTTCAACGCGTATTTCGCCGGGACGGAGGTCGAGAAGCAGGCGTGGCGCGATCCGTGCCTGGCCGATCCGAAATTCGCCGCCGTGCAGCTCCAGCGACAGGCCCTGCTCGACGACGGGACCTGGGGTGATTGGGTCGAGGTGCCACGCACCCGCGTCGAGGCGAACCGGAACCTGTTCAAGATTATCGAGAACGTACGTGACCTGCCCACCGGAGGCCTGGGCGTCCGGATGATGCACTTCAGCAACAAGCTCACGCGGATGGCGCTGCTCCAGCCGGAAGCATATCGAATCGCATCCGCGGAGGAAGAGTGGTTCCCACCGAGCTACTACACCAAGTACAAGGAAATTCAGCGAAAGATCGAAGCCGACGAGAAGCGCAAGGAGCGCGAAGAACAGCGCGACCGGCAGGAGGCCCAGACCGGCGGCGGACGTCGTGACACCAACCGCATGGGAGGCGCCACGGCCGGCGGCCGACGACGCGACACCGGTGGCGGCGGCATGGGAGATAGCCTGTACGGCGGTGGCGGGGGCACGCGTGATCGCGGCACCCGAGGCGGACGCACCCGGGGCGGCAACCTGGGCATGGGTACGGACCCGACGATGCAGAACACGCGCCAGCGAGGCCGGACCGGAGGCCGACGCGGTGCGGCCGGTGACATGGCCTATGATCAGGGGATGGGCGCCTACGGTGGCTATCCCATGGACGGCAACATGCCGCATGGAACCGACGACGGACGAGGTCTACTACGAATTCGCCGAAGACACGATCAACTATACGACGGACCTCTCGAAGAAGGAGGATCCGCTGCTGTTCTGGGCCTTTGATGACACGATGGATCCGGGCCACACCTACCGGTATCGCATCCGACTGGGCGTATTCAACCCGGTGGCCGGGACCGACATGTTGGCGCCGCGCGACGCCGACAAGAAGAACCAGGTGATTCTGTGGAGCGATTTCTCTCGGGTCACCGATCCGGTGGCTATTCCCAAGCGACTCTACTTCTTCGCCAAGGGTGTCCAGGACCGGCAGATGATGGCGACCGTGGAAGTGGCTCGCTACCGACTGGGCTACTGGCGGACTGAGGACTTCGAGGTTCGACCGGGTGACGTCATCGGCAAAGAAGTGGAACCGAAGGAAGAGAAACCCGACCGAAGGGAGCGAATGATGGGCATGGGAGGCCGGATTACCGGCGCCCCGATGGGCCGTGATATGGGCGCCATGGGACCGTACGGTGCCGGCGGCTATCCGGGAGCCCCGGGCATGGGGATGTACGAGGCCCCGACGAATCCAGCCGAGGCCGCGATGCATCTCGACTCGATCGATTTCGGCACCAACACCGTCCTCGTCGATCTCGTGCAGGTCAGCGACTGGGACACCGATCCCAGCCTGCAGCCCCGCGTCTACTATGACATGCTCTACACGCGTGATGGGATGGATATTCAGCACATGCCCGTCAGCACACGCAACTGGTCGAAAGACCTTTTGGCTACGTACCAGTTCATCTCAAGGGAAAAGAGCAAAGAGCCTCAGGCATTCAAGGCGTTCGAAAAAGGCGGCTTCCGCTCTCGTGGCGGCGTCGGCGGTGCCGGTGGCTCGCCCTATGACATGATGGGCGGCGCCAGCCCCTACGGTCCGGGCCGCAGATAGACTTCAGTCTGTAACGACGGGTCCTGCGGACCTCTTAGATTCGCAGGACCTGTCTTCTTCTTCCTTCCGCAATTCCCTTGACCGGCTCGGTCGGTTTCCCTACATTCTCCGGTGGGTGCTGTCACTTCTGAAGGAGCCGGATTCAAGGTGAACGAACGGGTCGAGCTATTGCTGAGAGTCTTGTGCGACCGTCTCCCCGTACAGGCGGACGCGGCGTATCTCTTCGCACAGACCAAGCCCAATCAGGAGAGTGTCTTTCAGGCCGCGCGAGGGCTCTTGCACCGCAAGATCGTCCGTCGGCTATGGATCTCCGACTGCGATGCCAAGAGTGGCTATATCGGTGCGGCCGCCTACCGCCAGGCGATGATCCGGTCGGGCATCCCCGAAGAAACGATCGAAGAGGTCCCGATGGAGCCGACCGAGATCCTGCACACGCAGATTGAGTCGGACGAGGTGGTGCGATTCGCCAAAGCGAGGGGATACGACACACTGCTGATGATCTCCGCGCCGTTCCACCAGGAGCGAGCCTTCATGGCGGCCGTCACCGCCGTCATACGAAACGCCCCGGAACTGAAGATCTACAGCGTCCCGGGCCAGGCCCAATCATGGGACGAAGTCGTGACGCACTCACAAGGGTTGCTGCGCGGGACCCGCGCCGAATTCATCGAGCCCGAATGGCAGCGAATCGAGACCTACACCGCCCAGGGCTTTCTCGCCCCCCGCGCCGACGTCCTCGCCTACCTGCGTCGCCGCGATAACAACGCCTGACATGGTCGCCGTCCGTTGACAGATCATGGAAGTTGGCCTATGCTCCACAAGCGGTCAACTGAGAATCGAGCGATATCGGACGAGATATGCGAAACGGCCGAGGGGCCACTCGCTAAGGGAGATGAGGAATGCCTGAACAAGTTCACATGCTTACGCAACGTCGCTTTCTGCGCGGGTCCCAGGTGTTCACGATAGAGAAGAACATCCTGAAAGCCGAACGTCGCCGGGGGTTGTCCCTGGAAGAGTATCGCTTTGATCTGCGCGGCTTCCTCGCAGAGCCCCTCCGGATCAAGCGCATCCCGATAATAAAGCTGGCGTTCTCCATCATCATCACTCTCCTGCTGGCACTCGTTTGGCTCGGGGCGATCCGGGCGACAAACGACGGCACCTTTTCCTTGCTCGCCGGCTTCGGTATCGGTCTGCTCATCACCCTGCTCATCGTGGTCGTGAAGACGTGCCAGGACTTCACCAACGTCATCCTGTTTCAGGGGCCCGGAGGTCAAGTGACGTTCTGGCCGAATCGTCCCCACGAAGAGGAAGTCGCCTCGTTCGTCACGACACTCAGCCAATCCATAAGGGAAACGGAGGATCGCGAACAATACCTGATCAGACAACTGCGCCTCGCTGAGATCATCAACGACTGGCAGTACGATCAGGCGATGGAATTGGTCCGCCAACACAAAGAACGTTTCGACGCTCCGTGATCTGCGGCACGGGACATCTCACAACCGCTATGGAACGCGTCGCTGCACGCCTCACGAGTCTATCGACACGGTACTGAACGTGCCCGGGGGGGGCCTGAGTCCGCCACGCGCAGCAATCAGCTCATCAGCTTGCGAAGCAAGGCCCGCTGAAAGTGGAGGCGATTCTCGGCCTGGTCGAAGATGATCGAGTTGGGCGACTCGGTGACGTCGTCACTGATCTCGAACCCACGATAAGCGGGCAGACAGTGCATGATCCTGGCATGCTTCGGCGCGGCCGCCACCAGAGCGCTGTTGACCTCGAAGCCGGCGAACTCGCGACGCCTCTTCTCCTTCTCGTCTTCCTGGCCCATGCTGACCCACGTATCCGTGTAGATCACGTCGGCATCGGCGACCGCGGCCTTCGGATCGTCCGTCTGCGCCACGCAGTCGGCTGCGGTCTGGTTGACCCGCTCGATGGACTCGGCGTCGAGCTCGTAACCGGCCGGGGAGGCCACGACAAGCTTCATGCCCAGCTTGCAGGCGGCGAACGCCAGTGAGCGGGCAACGTTGTTGCCGTCGCCGATGAAGGCGATCTTGATACCCTCGATGCGATCGAAGTGCTCCCAGATCGTCAGTACGTCCGCCATGGCCTGGCACGGGTGCGACCAGTCGGTCAACGCGTTGATCACCGGAACGTCGGCATACTGGGCCAGGTCGAGCACCGTGCTGTGCTCGAACGTCCGGGCCATGATCCCGTGCACGTAGCGACTCAGCACCCGTGCGATGTCCTTGACCGGCTCGCGCTTGCCGATCCCGCCGATGTCTTCGGGCTTGACGTAAATCGGGTTGCCGCCCAGGTCGGTCATCGCCACCTGAAAACTGAGGCGAGTCCGCAGGCTGGGCTTCTCGAAGAGCATGGCGAGCGTCTTGCCCGCCAGGCAGAGATCGCGCCGGCCCGACTTGTAGAGCGCTTTCAGAGAACGGCTCTCGTCGAGCAGGTTTTGCAGTTCGTCGGACGAAAATACGCTGATGGCCAGGAAGTCTTCCATGTTCAACTCTCGGATAGAACGCTGTCGAAGATGTCGATCGCGGCGTCGATCTGCTCGCGCGTCACGGTCATGGGCGGCATGAAGCGGATCACGGTGTCGTGCGTGCAGTTGATCCTCAGCCCTTTTTCGAGGCACTTGGCGACGATCTCGGCACCGGGCCGCGTGAGCTGGATGCCGATCATCAGGCCAATGCCCCGGACGTGATCGATGATCGAGTGCTTGTCCTTGAGTGCGCGAAGCTTGTCCTGCGTGTATTGTCCGAGTTCGACGGTCTGCTGGAGCAGATTGCCTTCCTCGATGGCCTCGATGGTCGCGACGCCCGCGGCGCAGGCGATGCAGTTGCCGCCGAAAGTTGAGGCGTGTTTGCCGGGCACCAGCGAAGCGGCGATCTCCGCCTTGGCCATCATGGCGCCGATCGCCAGCCCGCCACCGAGGGCTTTGGCCATCGTGATAATGTCGGGTTCGACGTCGTAGTGCTGGTAGCCAAACCACTTGCCCGTCCGGCCGCCACCGGTCTGGACCTCGTCGAGGATCATCACCGCGCCCTTGGCATCGCACAGCTCGCGAATGGCGGAGAGGAACTCGCCCGTCGCGACATTGATGCCGCCTTCGCCCTGGATCGGCTCGACCATCACGGCGGCGACTTCGTCGGTGAACGCCGCTTCCAGGGCCGCGATGTCGTTGAACGGAATGTACGAGAAGCCGGGCAGCAGAGGCAGAAAGCCCTCGTGATACTTGGGCTGCGCGGTCGCGGTGACCGTCGCGAAGGTTCGCCCGTGGAAGCTGCCTTCGGCCGTGATGAACTTGTATTTCTCCTTGGCGGTGTGGAGCCGCGCGAGCTTCAGCGCCGCTTCGTTGGCCTCGGCGCCGCTGTTGCAGAAGAAGCACTTGCCGCCAAAGGCGCGTTCGCTGAGCAGTTGGGCCAGCTTGCCCTGCGGCTCGGAGTAGAACGTGTTGTCGATGTGGATCAGCTCGCCCACCTGCTTGCGCACGGCCTCGACCACCTTCGGGTGACAGTGGCCGATCCCGCTGACGGCCCAGCCCGGGAACATGTCCAGGATCTTGTTGCCGTCGGCGTCGTACAGGTATGAGCCTTCGCCCTTGACCATGACGCGGGGCAGCCGGCCATAGTTGGCGATCACGTATTTATCGAAAAGTCCAATCGTCTCTTCAGTCGTCATAATCTTCCTCGTGCGCGAGCACGTCTCGTTAGTCGCAAGGCAGCGTCCACGGAAGAACGCTTCATGCCTGGCGCTTCACGATCTCCGTGCCGATACCTTTTTCGGTATAGATTTCCAGCAGCAGCGAATGCGGCATGCGTCCGTCGATGATGTGCGCCTTCCTGACGCCCGCGTCGAGCGCCATCAGGCACGCGTCGACCTTGGGGAACATCGCGTCGGTAATCACGCCGGACTCGATCATCTCCTTGATCTGCGCCTCGTCGAGACTGCTGATCCAACTCTCCGGGTCGTTGATATCACGCCTGATGCCGTGCGTATCGCTGACCATCACGAGCTTCTCGGCCACGACCGCCGCCGCGACCTTGCCCGCGACGCAGTCGGCGTTGACGTTGAGCTTGCCGCCGGACTTGTCGATCGCCACCGAGGCAATCACCGGGATCGCGCCGTCGGCGCAGAGCGTCTTGAGCAGCTTGGCGTTGACGTCAACCACCCTGCCGACGAGCCCGAGGTCGAGCTTTCGCCCTTCCGGCCCGGGCAGCCGCAGCGTCTCGCCCAGCACCACGCAACTGCTCAGCGAGTGCAGCCCCATGACGTTGCAGCCCAGTTCCTCGAGCGTCTGGCAGATCGGCACATTGACCTTGTGCACCAGCGTGTGCTCGGCAATATTCAGCGTCCGCTTGTCCGTATACCGGCGACCCTGCACCCAGATCGGCTCCAGCCCCGCCTCGTTCATGGCCCGCGTAATGGCCTTGCCGCCCCCGTGGACGATGATCGGCCGCATCCCCACCGTCGCCATGAACGCCACGTCGGTCAGCAGGTTCCGCTGCGCCCCCGGGTCGTCCAGCACGCTGCCGCCCAGCTTGACCACCACAATCCGCCCGCGAAAGGCCCGGATATACTCCATCCCTTCGACGAGGGCGGCCGCTTTGGCAATAGCTTCTTGCACCTGTTAGCTCCTTGGATTCCCATAAAGAAGAATCGTGTACTGTATCCCCCCCACTTTCCCAAGTCAACCCCCATCGCCCCCGATTTCCCCGGAAATTCACCCCCAGCCCGAGCCCCCATTCACCCGTGTCCGAACGGCCCGGGACTCGTCCCGAGCCAGGACGGCCGGAACACGCCCCGTTCCCCCCTACCTGGCTATTTCCTTCACAGCCTCCCATCTCCGTCGCCCCCCTATGCGTCTGCCCGAAAGCGGTACCTGCGATTCGCAGGTACCGGTCAGACTCAGCCGACACGGTCCTTGGTGAAACACCATGGACGGAGAGTTACGCTGTCGTCGATTCAGAATCAGACACGTGTGGCGCCCCGAGATTGCCCGGGACGCGTCGTCTGGCTTTCCATGGGAATATCTGAGACGTTGGCTCTCTCGGAGAGCGGATCTAAGGGCAAAGTCTTATGTCCTGGGGACGAGGCGTCGCGGAGCCCGAGCCGTTGGCATTTCCACGTTGTCTGCCCGCCCTGGTCGGGGTATCATGGCGGCATGGTAAGGATATGCGATGAAGTGATTGCGCGGATGGCGGAAGCCATCGCGAAGCGGATCGCTCCCGAAAGGATCGTGCTGTTCGGTTCGTGGGCGCACGGGCAGGCCAGCGCGGATTCCGACGTCGATCTGCTCGTGGTCGAACGCGAGCCGTTCGGCCCACAGCGGAGCCGCCGGCAGGAGGCCGCACGCATCTGGCGGTGCCTCTCGCCCTTCCGCATCCCAGCCGACATCCTCGTCTACTCCGAGGATGAGATCACGCACTGGAAGGATTGTCGCCAGCACATCATCGCCAAAGCCCTGTGCGAAGGAAGAGTCCTCTATGAGAACGGGGTCTGCCCTCCCTCGGCCCCCATGTCGGGGTATGAAGCTCGTCTTTCGCGCTGAGAGCACACCGAACCGCCCATCGCAGTTTCCCGTAATAATCTCTGGAAGAGCATTGTGGCGTGCCTTCCATTTGGTATGATATATGCAGTGTCCGTCGCTGGCGAACGCCGGCTTCATGCCGTGTGATCCATCGGCTCTGCCGACAGGATCCTAGCCGTCGACGGGCATGATTTTTTCCTTCGTCAGCAGATCCTGGTCGCTGTACCACCGTCCGTAAGATTTACCCGCCCGCTGATCGTCGAAGTCCATCACAAGGCGGTAGTGGCCAGCAAGAAAACGGTAATAACGCTCCTCACCCCTTTCAAACAACCTCTGGATAGCCCAGAGAAAGTAGTCGATTGCCTGTAGGCCCCAACTCTGTGAAGGCACCGAAGGAATGATCTTCGTGAGGCCCTGAGAGTGGATTCCCGTATCACGTGCGAAGTTGGCCTTCGCCTTGTCAATCGCATCAGTCAGTGCCTTCTCCCGTGCCGACTTACCGCGTCGCGCGAAGGTGATAACGTTCATTTCGGCCTTGTGAAGCGATCGCTTGAAGAGCGTCTTAACCATGTCGTCATAGACCGAATTTGGGTTACACCGAACTCCGAAGGAGCGAGCCTGCTCGATCAGGCACGCCTTCCTTCGGATGCCAATCTGAACCTTGATGTCATGACGTGACAGCAGCTTGAAAACCTCCGCCGAACCTCGGGACAGTCGTCCTTGGCATGGAAACACTTGACAGTCTTCCCGGCCGCAGCACTCATGGACGGGACGTCCACGAGGTAAGGGTCTTTCAGCAATTCGCGGTGTAGGTTGGCCAGATCGGCCTGAAAAGCAGCCAGGTCAAGGACCTGCGCCATCCCGACCATGAAGCACTTCGATACCCCTTCGGTACCCACGAGCGATTTGCCTCGCCTGCCGAAGAGCGTCAGATCTCCGGCTTCATCGACAAAGAAATGGGCGGTGTTGGCACTCATCTGTCTGCGATGCTCTCCTCTGTGTCACGCCTCGCTGTTGGAGAGTTCTCCAATCCAGAAAACGTAAGGTGTGCAGTGCGAGCCCTGCGCGACAACGTTCGCACGCGAAGTAGTCGATGTTCACTCTTTGCCCTCCGCCAACCCATCGATCCAGGCTTGGCATCCCGCCACCCTGTGGGCATCCCGATCTGCTCGTACAGTTCGACAGCTTTGGCCCCAAATTCTCGGGCCTTTGGCATGTCGCCTCGTGTTTCGTAGACCGAGCCGAGATTGGCGTAGGCGTTCACTATGCCTTCAACGCTTCCGCATCTTTGGCTGATTTCGAGAGACCGGGTCTGCATTCTCAGCCTCATCCAGGTCACCACGTAGAAAGTGGATCACGCCGAGGTTGCCATATTGCGTGGCCACAGCTTGAGATCGGCCGTGCTTCTCGTTGATTTCCAGAGCACGTCTTTGCGTCTCCTCAGCCCGGTCGAGATCGCCACGCTCTTTGTAGATCAGGCCAAGGCTACCATATGCATTGGCGACGCCTTCTAGGTACCCCATCTTCTCGAAGGTTTCGAGGGCCCTGTTCTGCATCTCTTCGGCTCGGTCGAGGTCACCGCGTTCTTTACAGATCAAGCCAAGACTGGCGTATGCGCTGGCCACGCCTTCGACGTGCCCAAGCTTGCGCTCGATATCAAGAGCCTTATTCTGCATTTCTTCCGCGCAGTAGAAATCGCCGCGCACCTGATAGATCAGACCGAGATTGCCGTAGCTGGCCGCCATGCCTATGGGGCGTCCAAGCTTCCTATCGATTTCGAGCGATTGCTTGTGCATCCTCTCAGCACGGTCAAGGTCACGCCGATTGAAGTAGATTATGCCGAGGTTGTTCGAGGCGTCGGCGATACCCCGAACATATCCCAACTTCATCGAAAGAGCGAGCAACCTCGAACAAGCGCAGTTCTGCTTTCTCCCAGTCCCCTTGGTCTATGTAGACAGACCCCAAACCGCTGAGCGCAGTAGCCTTCCAGATGCGATCATCTTGCGCAGTGGCAAGTTCATCGACTCGAGCAAAGGCATTCGCCGCTTCGTTTGGCTCGCCGCGTAGCAGGTGGATCTCACCTATTGTATGCTGTTGCGTATATATGGTTCGGATCAAGCTTCAGCATCTCGTTGCATGCGTCTTCACAAGCATCTATGTCACCACGTAGGTAGGCGACGGCGGCAATCTCACGGTTGCGCTGAATCAGAGCATCTCTGTGCTTGTCTCGCTCCTCAACCAATAGCCGCTGCAGACCAGCCGTGTCGCCTGTCTCTCGCAGTTGGCGCAAGGCCTCTTCAGCATCAGGCCGATTCCCTTGGGCTTCGAGTTCTTCGGCACGTTTGACTGCGTTGTCGCGTTCTTTCTTGGCCTGTTCGAGTTCGATCTCCAGGCCACCCTTGTCCTGGGCCAACCGGAGAGTATGCGACAACAGCAGCTCCCCATCTATCCCCTGTCTCTTGTCCACGAGCACAGTGGCACCATCGCCCACAACAGCCCCGTCCCCTTGTATCGTGGTTGGTTTGGCTCCAGGGATGAAAGCACACCAATTCCAGCAAGTGCGGTAACAGCCACCGCGGCCAGCGTCCATGCGAGGATCTTCTGGTTCCGCGTCCAGGGCTTCTTGGCCATCATCCAGTCTCCTCCACTTTGGGCTTGGCAAGTGGATGGTATATCCTCAAACTCGCGACCGTCGCTTTCGCCGGGTGGGCGAGGCGCAGTCTCGAACGCTCCGTTTGGCAAACCACCCATTCTAGTGTACCATTTGGTGAGCGAAACGGCAAGCGGTTTGGCAGCGGGCGAGAGGATGAAAGCGTGGCACAAATCACGCGGCCGTAAGACGAATGCATCGTGCTGATCTCTTCGGCCGCGGCTCAGGGCGGGTTCTATTGGCGGCAGCGGTGGAGAGTGTGCTACAGGCATTCGGGGGTGGCCGTCGATCTCGAAGCCATCGACGGTGATCTGGGCGGTTCTGTCCTCGGTCAATTCGATGGTGGCGGCGTTGCGGGTTGGCCGTGGCAAAGCCAGTTGTCGATGATCGGTCTGCCATCGATAGGTTGCGCCGGAGCAGAGCCGTTCTTTGCCGTGATTCGTCTTCAATTTCTTGCCGTGTAGAAGACGACGCCGGCCCTTTTGATTCTCTGTCGCCGGGCGTCGCGTTTCGTTCGGCGACGTGCGGGCTCAGGCTCCCGCCTCGGGCAAGCTGATGAGGTGCGGTAGCTGCGAATGGCAGGTACCGATCGCAAGGCCAAGGAGGCGAGCCTTGGTCTCAGGGCGGAGGGCTTTCCATGGCCCAGCTGCGGGGAGGGAGGTCGCTCTTGCGGGCTCCGTCTTTGGGCGATACAATGATGCGGTCAGGTCGAGGGAGCGACTGGCCGGGCAGCCCGAGGGATCGGGCGAATCACCACAGCGAATCCGAAAAGTGTGCGGAAACCCGAGACGTCGTACAGGCCGTGTGTTGTCACTTCACGTTGAAGAGGAGGAGTCTGACCATGAAGAAGATGAGCCCGATGGTGCTTAGCGTGTGCCTGTTGCTCTGCTGGTCTTCAGCCGGTGCACAGGAAAAGACGGTGACCGAGAAGATCCGGACGTACAGAACGGGTATCTTCCATGTCTGCCAGCGAATGGACGTGAATACCCCAAGGAACCTCAAGTCCCTCGGCACCGCTTTCCTGCTCGACAATCTCGGCACGCTCGCGACGGCCAAGCATGTCCTCCGGGGGCTGGACAGAGAAAAGATCGTGGTTCGCTTCCTGCTTCCGCAAAACAGGGCTGCGGGCATGCAACTGGTCGCCAAAGTGGTGTACGAAAGTCCCGACACCGACCTGGCCTTCCTGAAGGTCGATCTGAACCGAGGGCCGTGCAAAGCGTCTGACCTGTACGCGTTCCCCATGCGCGACGACTTTGTGAAGGATTCGCTCGTAGGCGAACGCGTGGTCATCATTGGCCACCCCACCGTCGCCAGCACGCCCATCGACTACACCATCGTTCGCACGGGAAGCGTCGCCTCGACGGAGATGACGATCGGCTATGAACCGATGGTGCTGCTCGACCTGATCGGCGTGCCCGGATTCAGCGGCAGCCCGGTGATCCTGGAACGGACGGGGCAGGTCATCGGTGTCGTCTACGGGCCCGGGCCGACCCACCGTGCGTTCGGATTCGAATGGGCCACCCCCATCACCAGTAAGGACTACCTAACAGCGATCTGTCCCCCTAAGCCCCAAGGTCAGACCAGCCAACAATCGCTGTAGGACGGGCAGATCCAGCGCCCATGCGGGAAAGGCGCACCGGCGGCCTCCAAACCCCAAAAGCGCGTCAACACGATCGCATAACGGCCCGACGCTCAGGCTCGGCCGCCCATCCTCTGTCAGCAACCCCACCGCACTACCTGCGATTCGCAGGTGCTGGTTGTCGTTGCCCGGCCTACTTTGCGGTGGAAACCTTCGACGGGCCATGCGGCCGCTGAATGACGCCGGCGATTCCGATTGGGAGAGGTGAGGCTTTCGGAAGATAACCCGGTTTGCAGTGACGCCGTCAGGCGTTTTCGCACGATGCCCTGACGGGCACACTACGAACCGGCAAGATGGAGATAGAAAAGGAGCCTGGGTCGTTTGGGCCCAGGCTCCGGGTGTTGCAGTCAACTGTGGTGCTGCCTCGTGGCACGGCGGCCACGGGAGGCACCGGGTGGTGTCTTCGCCTTAGAACGGCTTGGACACGGGCAGCGTCGCGCCGGCGAGCCAGAGGATCTCGGCCTCGGTCAGGGCGCTGTCGTAGACGCGGACATCGTCAATCAGGCCGATGTACGTCTTGTACAGGGCGCCGGTGCCGTGATTGGTGATGGCACCGATGTAGGCGTTGTGCTGCGACGTGCCGGCGAGGTTGTACTGCTTCCGTCGCCGTCGCGGTCGTCTCGAGGAGACCGTCGATGTAGATCCGCAGCTCGGCGCCTTGCCGCTGGCCGGCCACCGCGTGCCACTCGTCGTCGTTGGTAATGCTGGCCGAATCCAGCACGTACTTCGTGACGTCGTCATCGCAAACCAGCGTGATCGCGCCTTCGACGGTCTCGCTCATGATCAGACAGTAGCGATGTCCGCCACCGGTGTCACCACCCTTACCGTAGATGGTGCCCTTGTTGTCGTCGCCCGTACCGGTCATGCCGGTCTTGTACCAGGCGTTGACGGTCCAGTCGCCCGTGCCGAAATCGAGCTGCGCGGGATTGCCGAGGTCGGCATACCCGGCGTCGTTCACCTGGAGAGCCATGCCACCGTCGGGACGACCCGAGGCGACGAACTGGCCATCGGTAACGGAGCCGTTGAGCCCGTTGCCCGAGCTGTCATTGGCGTTGCCATCCAGAGCATACAGCGCCACGAGGCTGGCGGCGTCGGGCTCGACCGGCGTGACGTATTCCGGCGTCTTCGGATACAGCCGGATGTCGTCGATGTACAGCAGGCCCTTGCTGCCCGAGCCTTCCACGCCGATCGTCAGCGAGCTGACGCTGTTGAGGCTGGCCGAGACGGTGGACAGATCGATGTTCCAGGCCTGCCAGGCTGCCTTGGCCAGGTTGGCCGCGTCGCCATTGTAGGCGACCTTCGTGTTGTTGATCTTGACGTACAGTTGTCCGGTGTTGTCGGCCGTACCGCGGAAGAAGATCGACAGACTCTTGATCCCGTTAACGGTCCAGTTCTGAGCGGAATCGAACGTGCGAACGGCTTCCGAATAGGACGAGGCAGCCGTGTTGTCGTACGCGAAGGGCATCGACTGGCCACCGCTGTTGACAATCGTCTGCTCGGCGAACGGAGCATCGAAGTAGCCCACGGTCGAGCCGTTCTCGTTGACCCAGCCATCGACCCAGGCGTCGAAGATCGTCGTGGCCGCTTCGATGTCGTCGTTGTAGTCCTCGAACCCATCGATGAGAGCGAATTCCGGCGTCGAGAAGGTCCAGACCTGGCCTTCCCAAACGTCGGCCTCGCCGACCTCATCCACCTTCCAGGCATACGTGGTGCCGTAGTCCAGGCTCGCGGGCGTGAAGCTCGCGTCGCTGACGGTGTCGACCAGTTCCAGGGCCTCGGCATCGGTGCCCAGGTAGACGTCGTGCGAGACGGCCTCGCGACCGGCGCGCCAGTCAGGCGCTATCGACGCTCACGTCAGCGGTGCCGGAGGCAGGCTGCGGCTCTCTGGCCTGGACGGGAATGTAGGTGAATCGCACTTCACTGAGACCCACCTGCGTCAGCGGTCCCCAGTTGTCGTTGACGGTCAGTCGAACGAACCTGGCGGCTACGCCGGCCAGATCGACCGTCGTGTTGGCGGCATACGTCGGGGCAGCGGTCGCCTGGGCGAACTCGACGTCGCTCAGAGCGGTCCACTCGACGCCGTCGGTCGAAACCTCGACCGTGACATCCTTGGCGCCGAAACCCAGCACCGGCTCGAACTGCACGTTGTAGTTCCAGACCAGCAGCTCATGCATCTTGTAGACGCGGTCGAACTCGTACTGGATCCAGACGGGCAGGCCGGCGTCGGTGGTGGTGAGCCACATGTCAGTGCTCTCGACCGAATGCTCGTCGGCGTCGTTGAGCCCGGAGCCGTTGATGGTGTTTTCCGCCTCGTTGCCGGGCGCGGCGTTGGACGCCGTCGCGACGAT
This sequence comes from uncultured Phycisphaerae bacterium, assembly GCA_963726475.1. Taxonomy (GTDB): domain Bacteria; phylum Planctomycetota; class Phycisphaerae; order Sedimentisphaerales; family Anaerobacaceae; genus Anaerobaca. The sequence continues at coordinate 16,452 of CAVSCO010000069.1, forward strand.
GTTCTCGATCGCGTAGGCGACCGGCTCACTCGTGAAGCTCCAGACGTCGCCCTCGAAAACCGTGCCATCGGCGGCGATCTCATCGACTCGCCAGTAGTAGGTCGTCTCGAAATCGAGCAGGCCGGCCGGATCGAACGTGGCCGCCGCCTGTCCCTGGCTCACGAGGACATCCATCGGATTGGCGCGAGAGGCACCGGCGACGGCGTCGAAATCCGTCCCGAAGTACACGTCATGCGACGTGGCCGACGGACCGGCGAGCCAGCCCAACACGATGTCACGCACCACATCGGTGGCTTCGTCCGCAGGACTGGGCACAGTCGCGATCTCAGGCACCGCAACCGCAGTGATATCGATGAAGCAGATCTTCGAGTTCGCAGCCCCCGATGCAGGTTTGAGGGTCAGCCGACCGTCGGTCACCGTGACAGTGCCGGTGAATTCATCGAAGTCGTCCTGTCCATCCGGATCCTCGAAGATCACGCCTTCGATGTCGAAGGTATTCGTCTGGTCGACGGCGGTCGGGTCGCCGCACACCCAGTAGAGATCGTAGTCGCCGTTTTCCAACTCGATCTCCCAGATCGCGTCTTCGCCCTTTTGCAGGTGGACCAGGGTGTCATACCGCTGATCCGCATGGGCGTCGGCCCGGTCGCGGGTATCGCCACTGATGTCACGATTCCACCCGTAGCTGAACCCGTTGCCCTGGTCGCCAAAGACCTGGCCGGTGTCCGGCAGGTAGCCGTCCGGCACGGTCGCGCCGGCCAATTGAAAGTTGATCTTTACCGACTGGCCCTGTGCCAGCCCGGCCAACGCCAGTGAAACCATTACCATGGCGGTCAGCCATACGCACCTTCTACACATAACAGTCCTCCTTCAAACAGAGAAACTCCGGGCCTTCTCCGGCACGCGCCGAATCGAGCCGCTCAGTCACATCGGATGGTTCCGAGGCGCAAGCGAACGAAAGCCGCCGCACGATCCTCGGAGAAACGACTTCAGAGATGAAAAACGTTACGGACTTGCTAGAGAAACCCCCTTACTCCAACAAGGACAGACGAGCGCCGCCCTTGCCTACGCTGCCATACTTCGGGTCCCAGCCCCCCTCTGACGATGCACACGACGCGATACCCTCCTTCCGGGCCCCCAATGCGACCCCGGGAGCATGACCCGACCTTGGCAACGGTTCATGATGTTACAGAATGCTCGTATTCGGCGTCCGGGGCGAGTCCGCCAAGACCCCGCGTACGGACAAAATCCAATTTACCATATTCAAGTGCCGTGATGCAAGGCAATTATACCGGCCATCAGGACCGTCGGCGTACTTGTTCTATGCCATATCGACTATCCGAAAGCTGCCCTTGAGGCGGCCGATGCGGTTCGTTTGGCCCCGGGAATTGAGTTTTGGCCCCCCGCCCGTTACCATGAGACGCTCGTATGGTCTTCGAACGACCGCGGAAACGACGTAGAACAGGATTCTGCTGACATATGGCCTTGGTATCACTGCAAGAGATCGGTATTGCCTTTGGCGGTCCCCCGCTGCTGGACGGGGTCAGCCTGCAAATCGACAAGCAGCAGCGAATCGGTCTGCTGGGTCGCAATGGGACCGGTAAATCGACCCTGATGAAGATCCTCGCCGGACAGGTCACACCGGATAAGGGGACGGTGCAGGCCGAATCGGGCCTGAAGATCGCGTATTTCTCTCAGACCATTCCGCGCGATCTCGATGGCTCCGTCTTCGAGGTCATCGCCAAGGGGCTGGGCACGCGAGGCGAACTGCTGCTCCAATATCACCAGGAAGAGGCAAGGCTGGCTCCGCGTCCCGACCCCGACCACACCCGCCTTCATCAATTACACGAGCAACTGGATGCCCATCGCGCGTGGTCGGTCCTGGAGGAGATCGCCGCGATCACGACGCGCATGTCACTCGACCCGGACTGGAACTACGTCACCCTCTCCGGTGGGCAGAAGCGGCGCGTTGTGCTGGCGGCGGCGCTGGCCTGTGAGCCCGATCTGCTGTTACTGGACGAGCCGACGAACCATCTGGACATCGATACGATCGCCTGGCTGGAGAGCTACCTGCTCGGTCTGAACAAGACGCTGTTGTTTGTCACACACGACCGCATGCTGCTGCGCCGACTGGCGACGCGAATCATCGAAATCGACCGGGGGCTGATCTTCGACTGGTCGTGTGACTACGATACGTTCCTGGAGCGAAAACAGGAGGCACTCGACGCGCAGGAGAAGGAGTGGGAGCGATTCGACAAGAAGCTGGCCCAGGAAGAGGTCTGGATCAGACAGGGAATCAAGGCCAGGCGCCACCGCAATGAAGGCCGCGTCCGTGCCCTGCAGAAGATGCGTGCCGAGCGCCGGGCGAGGCGAGAGAAGCTGGGAACGGCCACCTTGAAACTGGCGGAGGCCCAGGGCTCGGGCACCGTCGTGTTGGAGGCCAAAGGTGTCAGCTATGGCTACGAAGATACTCCACTGATCAAGGACTTCGACGCGCTGATCACGCGCGGGGACAAGATCGGCATCATCGGTCCCAACGGGTGTGGCAAGACCACGCTGGTGCGCCTGCTGTTGGGCGAACTGACCCCGCAGGCGGGCACGATCCGGCAGGGAACGCAACTGTCGATCACCTATTTCGACCAACTGCGGCACCAGCTCGACGAGGACAAGACGGTGTGGGAGAACGTGCTGCCCAATGGGAGCACCGTCACCATCGACGGCAAGAGCAAGCACATCATCGGCTATCTCCAGGACTTCCTCTTCACGCCGGAACGAGCCAAGACGCGAGTCCGCTATCTCTCAGGCGGAGAGCGCAACCGGTTGCTGCTGGCGCAGCTCTTCACCAAGCCCGCCAATCTGCTGGTCCTCGACGAACCGACGAACGATCTCGACAGCGAAACGCTCGAACTGCTCGAAGAGCTGCTGGTCAACTTCAAAGGAACGCTGCTGCTGATCTGCCACGACCGGGCGTTTCTCGACAACGTCGTCACCAGCACGTTGGTCTTCACGGGCGACGGCACGATCACCGAATACGTCGGTGGCTACAACGACTGGCTCGAACAGAGGGACAGGGAATCCGCAACCGAGGCCGAGAAGCCCAAGGTCGACAAGAAGAAGCTCTACAAGGAGGCTCGCAAGGCCAGCCAGCCCAGGCGTCTGACGTTCAAGGAGACCAAGGAGCTGGAGTCGTTGCCCGCTCTGATCGAATCGTTGGAAAGTGAGCTGGATGCCCTGCACCATCAACTGGCCGATCCGGCGTTCTACCGCGACCAGGAGAACGTCGTCGCTGCCAAGAAGCGACTGACCGAACTCGAAAGCCGGCACACCCAGGCCTTCGAACGCTGGGAACACCTCGAATCCATCGCTTCCGCCTCCTGATCCACCCGCGCCGGTTTGCGCAAGACAGGGTGGCCTTACTGTAGGTCGTGCGTCCTCGCACGACTCAAGGTTGGACGAGCGAGGACGCTCGCCCTACCAGAAACCGACCGTCTTCACCGGCCTACGCTCATCACGCTCCTTTGGGCGGTGTAAGGAAATTCCTCGTTGACGAAAACGACGGCATTCACGTACGCTTCCTGAATCGTAATTATTCTTATTTAGAGAGCAATCGATGGCGGTATCGAAAGCGGAGATCGACCGGCGGATGCAGCGATTCGCCGAGACGTGTCAGGAAACTGGGCTCAAAGCCACGCACCAGCGGATGGAAGTCTTCCGCGAACTGGCGCGGGCCGAGGACCATCCGGACGCCGAGACGGTCTATCAAAAGGTCCGCCGGCGCGTGCCGGCGATCTCGCGCGACACGGTCTATCGCACGCTGGCGACCCTGGAAGAACAGGGCCTGGTCCACAAGGCCGAGATTCTCGCCAGCCGGGGCCGTTACGATGCCAACATGGATCGGCACCACCATTTCGTCTGCACCAAGTGCGGCTTGGTGCGGGATATCTACAGTGAGACGCTAGACGCCCTGCCAATCCCGAGATCGGTCGCATCGCTGGGCCGCGTCGAGTCGACCCACGTCCAACTGCGCGGCATCTGCGCGAACTGCGCCAAGAAGAAACGTTAGAACAGGATTCTGAAAAGCGAGAGACGTGCATTCGACCTATAAATAAGAAGTTCTACTATTTCGGAACACTTATCACAACAGAAAGATGCGTCATGGTAGAAGACATGAATGCAATGATAGTGGCCAAACGAAAGGAGATGGTCCTATGAGTAACGATAGTAAGTGCCCGGTCACGGGCAAAGCCAGCCAACAAGTCGCCGGCGGCGGTACGTCAAACCGAGACTGGTGGCCCAATCAGTTGAACCTCAAGATTCTGCACCAGCATTCCTCCAAGTCCAATCCGATGAGCCCGGACTTCAACTACGCCGAGGAGTTCAAGAAACTGGATCTGAAGGCCGTGAAGGAGGATCTCTATGCCCTGATGACCGATTCGCAGGACTGGTGGCCGGCCGATTGGGGCCATTACGGGCCGCTCTTCATCCGGATGGCCTGGCACAGCGCAGGCACCTATCGCATGGGCGACGGCCGCGGGGGCGCCGGTTCCGGGAACCAGCGTTTCGCGCCCATCAACAGTTGGCCCGACAACGTGAACCTCGACAAGGCCCGCCGTCTGCTCTGGCCCATCAAGCAGAAATACGGCCGGAAGATCTCCTGGGCGGACCTACTGATCCTCGCGGGCAACTGCGCGTTCGAGTCGATGGGATTCAAGACCTTCGGTTTCGGCGGCGGACGCGAGGACATCTGGGAGCCGGAAGAAGACGTCTACTGGGGTTCCGAAGAGGAATGGCTGGCGACGAGCGACAAGCCCAAGAGCCGTTATTCCGGCGAGCGGGATCTGGAGAATCCCCTCGCGGCCGTGCAGATGGGCCTGATCTATGTGAACCCCGAAGGCCCGGACGGCAACCCGGACCCGGTCGCCTCGGGTCGCGATGTGCGCGAGACCTTCGCACGCATGGCGATGAACGACGAAGAAACCGTGGCACTCGTGGCGGGCGGGCACACGTTCGGCAAATGTCACGGCGCGGGCGATGCGGCCCTGGTCGGTCCGGAGCCCGAGGCGGCCCCTATCGAAGAGATGGGGCTGGGCTGGAAGAGCCGCTATGGCAGCGGCAAGGGCATCGACACGATCGGCAGTGGCATCGAAGGCGCCTGGAAACCGAATCCGACCCAATGGGACATGGGCTACCTGAACACGTTGTTCAAATACGAGTGGGAACTGGTCAAAAGCCCGGCCGGCGCCAATCAGTGGCTGGCCAAGGACGTGGCCGAAGAGGACATGATCGTCGATGCACACGACCCGTCGAAGAAACATAGGCCCATGATGACGACGGCGGATTTGTCCCTGCGCTTCGACCCGATCTATGAGCCGATCGCGCGGTATTACCAGCAGCATCCCAAGAAGTTCGAGGACGCCTTTGCCCGGGCATGGTTCAAGCTGACCCACCGGGACATGGGCCCGAAGTCGCGTTATCTCGGCCCGGAGGTCCCGGCCGAGGATCTGATCTGGCAGGACCCGGTGCCTGCCGTCGATCATAAGCTGATCAACGAGAAAGACATTGCCGCTCTCAAGGCTGAAATCCTGGCCTCGGGCCTGTCTGTCTCCCAACTGGTCTCGACGGCCTGGGCTTCGGCGTCCACGTTCCGCGGCTCCGACAATCGCGGCGGCGCCAACGGGGCCCGCGTTCGCCTGGCTCCGCAGAAGGACTGGGCCGCTAACGAACCGGCCAAACTGAAGAAGGCACTCAAGACGCTGGAGCGTATCCAGAAGGAGTTCAACAGCGCCCAATCCGGCGGGAAGAAAGTGTCACTCGCGGACGTGATTGTTCTGGGTGGATGCGCGGGTGTCGAGCAGGCGGCGAAGAATGCCGGTCACAAGGTGACTGTCCCCTTCACGCCGGGACGCACGGACGCGTCACAGAAGCAAACCGACGCGCCATCATTCAGCGTACTCGAACCGGCCGCGGACGGGTTCCGCAACTACCTCAAGGCCAGGTTTGCCGTATCGGCCGAGGAACTGCTGCTCGATCGGGCGCAACTGCTGACGTTGACAGCGCCTGAAATGACAGTCCTGATCGGCGGTATGCGTGTCTTGAATGCCAACTTCGAACAGTCCAAGCATGGTGTGTTTACGAAGAAGCCGGAAACGCTCACCAATGACTTCTTCGTGAACCTGCTCGACATGAACACGGAGTGGAAGCCAACCTCCGAAGATCGGGACCTGTTCGAGGGCTACGATCGTGCCACAGGCAAACGCAAATGGACCGGAACCCGCGTCGACCTGATCTTCGGTTCAAACTCGCAACTGCGGGCCCTGTCTGAAGTCTATGGCAGTGAGGACGCTCAGGAGAAGTTCGTGCAGGACTTCGTCGCGGTGTGGAACAAGGTCATGAACCTCGACCGTTTCGACCTCGCCTGATCGTCACCTGTACGGTCAAAGACATCGCTATCGGCCCGGGACACGCCCCATGTATCCCGGGCCGTTTCGCTTCCGCCCGTGTGGGCGCCTGTCTCGAGTAGCAGCACCGACGGCCTTGTAGGTCGTGCGTCCTCGCACGACTCTGGTTTAGGCGAGCGAGTGGGATTGGGCTTGGAAATGGGCAGGAGAAAGGGTATGCTATGGGTAGTGACGGCTCCGGTGGTGGCGACGGGGCCTGCGGACAACTGCGAGGAAGTGACGGATGGCGGAGTGGCAACCATGCAAGCGAGACGATGGCTCGTATGGGGTCTTTTTCTGAACCTCTTGATCGGCATTCGGTGTGGCTCTGGGCGACGGGGCGTGTTCCTTCCGCGGGACTTCCGAATACGAGGACGTCCGCCAGCCAACGCAGAAGGTCTACATCCGCTGGGACGGATCGCAGGAGAAGCTGCTGATCCAGACGAGGTACGAAGGGCCGGCCGAGGAGATGGTCTGGATCGTCCCGGTGCCGTCGCAGCCCACGGTGGAGCGGGGTGATGCGGCGATCTTCGACGAACTCCACAACGAAACCGTCGAGCCCGATCTGTCATTTACGGATTTTGCGGGTTTGCAGATGCACGGTGCGACCGCCGGCGTGGATGGATCGGGCGGGTCAACCGTCGCCGAGTGGCATCGCCGGGTTGGGGACTATGACGTCGTGCTGCTTCGGCCGGTGGGTGGCGAAGACGTCATCCAGTGGCTCAACGCCAACGGGTTCGCCATCCCCGACGAGATCGCGCCCGTGCTCGAAGACTACATTCGAGAGGGGTGGTGGATGGTGGCCTCCCGGATTCATCCCGAGGCGCTGACCGACATCACGCGTGACAAGCTCGCGGACGGGACGCTGCATCCGCTGGAGTTCGCATTCGAATCGTCGGCCTGCGTCTATCCGATGCGGCTGACGCGCATGGCGGCCGGCCCCGTGGAAGAGTTGATCTACATCCAAGGCCCCGGACACTACGAGCCCGCGACGTTCGCGGACGACCAATGGGAGATCGGTCTGCATGGTGGACCGATCCGCCATGTTCGTAACAGCTACAATCTATCGGATGTGGAGTGTGTGACGGAGATTGTCGAAGGCCGATCAGTCACCACAGACGAGAGGTGCGTTACGCGACTGCGGCGGGTCTTCCAGCCCGAGGAGATGGTGGACGATCTGTATTTCGCCAGACTCGACTACGCGAAGTGGCTGGCGAGCGACGATCCGCTCCGCATGGCCCAGGCAGCGACACAGTACGGCCGGCACCGCGACCCCAACGGAATCCCCCGCCTTCTCGCGGCGCTATCGCCCGAGGCCCTCGACCAGGTGAACCCGGCGCCGGAGGACTATCACGAGAACCTGCCGCTTTCAGCCAGAATCTTCTCACCGTGGGGCGTGTACGTATGGTCATACTACTGGGACGACTACGCCTACCGAGAGGGAGAGGATGACTACCTCCGCATGGGCTGCACCCACGTGCGCAGTTGCATCTGGGCGCTCGGAGAGATCGCACTGGAGCACGAAGTCACGGACTCTGTCGAAGAGGCGCTCGTGCGTTGCGCCGAGCACGACAATCAGCTCGTCCGCATGGAAGCCTATCTCGCACTGATGAAGCTGCGCAGTGAGAGACTCGGACCGATCCTGGTCGGACGCGTCACCGATGTCCTGGGCTGTTGCTCTGCCCCGCCGGCGATCTGGACCTATGACATGCCACCGGTCTACGCAGAGATGGAGATCGTCGCAGAATGGATTCTGCGATTCGGAGCGGTGCAAGAAAAAGGAGAGCCTGTTCGATGCCTTGATATGGCAGACCGAGCATATCAAGGCCGACACAGGCGGTTTCTACAGCAATCCTGAGCGGGAGTGGTCCACACCGTACAGTTGGACGGAATGGATCGTCTGGCGGGCAGCGTCCGGCCAGAATGCCCGGCTGCTGGCGCCGCTCGAAGAAATGCATGCCCGGCTCATCGATGATACCCATCCGGTGTGGCCATCGATGACCAGGGCCGAAGCAGCCTGCGGCTCGTCCGAAGCGTCCGCTACGCTGGCCGAGCAGATCGCCAGTGAGGAAGCTCGTGTGCTCGAGGAGGGTCAGGCGGAAGAGACCGGTGGTATCGCCTCACTGGACAGCTTTTTCGTCTGGCGTGCCCCAAGTCTGCGCATCGAGATCATCCGAAAGCGACAGTTTCGCTATCAGTTCTACCCGATGCCGGAGGAGGCCGCCGACGCCGTCTTGCGCTCGGCCCTATCTAAGGAAGGACTCGACGACTGGTACGCTCTCTACCTGCTGGCACGTATCCGCAAGCCTCTGACCGAGGATCAGGAAAGACTGCTTGCGATATGGAACCAGGGTGACGAGACGAAGACGCTGATAGCAGCCGATGTCTTGTTCGCCTGGGGCGATGAACAGATCCTGCTGGATTGGTACGACAAGACCGACCTGCCCGAGGTCCGGGCAGAAATTGCCTGGGCGATGGCTCTGTTGCAGGCCGCGCGGACAGCAGCCTTGATCGAAGAACAGGTGTACGAGTCCTGGAATGAACTTTGGCTGGCTCTCAAGCAACCGTTTCTGCTGCGACCTTCCTCTCGCACCGGTCCCGTGTCGCCGACCGACCCGGAGGTCATTGATGCCATGCGAAAGGCAGAAGCGCTGTGGTATTACTTCCATCCAGAGATAGGAACGCTGGATACCGAACAACTGGCCTTGCTCAAACGACTGGCAGCCGACGTCACCATCGATCCGGGAATGCGAGTCGAACTGCTCGCCTCGGACTATGGAACGACGGACTGGGGTAAGCCTCTGCTCGAGGCGGCGGCGATGGAGGTGCTGGAGGCCGACGCTGCCCCCGAGACGGTCAAGAGGCTGGTCAAGTATACGAACAATGCCTTCGTGGTCGACCTCTGCAGCCAAACAGCTTCCGATGAGTTCCTGAGGACACTGCTCAACAGCCTTCTGACCGCATCGTACGGGAGCAACCAAGGCGTGGTCCAGGGGCTTCTCTGGGAGGTCTGGCCCCAGCAGTATCGCGAAGCCGAAGGCGAATCGCTTCTGTTCCGCGAACCAGGCAATCCTGATTTCGATGGCTACTGCCAACGGGACACGTACCAGACAAACTTCGCGGATACTCTCACGGCCATCGTGGCAGACGACGCCCTGCCGGCCGGCTACCGCGCCTTCCTGTTGATCCACTGGCACAGCGCCGTGAACCGGATTTCGAGGGATCTCGTCGAGACCCTGCTCGAAAGCGCCATGCCCGACTTTCTGCACGAGGCCCTCGAACAGCGGCTCCCCGAATGGCAGTAGATGCCCCGAGGACGCGCCGGAGCGATCAGACGACCTCGCAGAGGCCGGGCCAGGAGGCGAGGAGGTGGTCGGGGTTTTCGGCTTCGATCTTGTCGAGGTGCCTGAGGGCCTGGCCACCCGTTTTGACCACGGCGGCGATCACGCCTGCCTTGCGGGCTTGTCGAACGTCGTGGTCGGTGTCGCCGATGTAGATCGTCCGTTCGGGTTCGGCGCCGAACTCCTCGACGAGGGCCACGATGCCCTGGGCCCGTGAATCGGCGGCTGCTTTGAGCGGCATCGACGAGCGCACCGCATCCCAATCCCTGAATCGAAACGTCGCGACGATCTCCTCGATCGACTCGATCTTCAACCCGCTCAGGATGGCGAGCTTCACGCCCCGCTGCTTCAGCTCGACCAGTGCTTCTTCGACCCCATCGAATGGCGTGATCTGTTCGATCACGGCGTGGGGAAACAGCTCCCAGAATCGGGCGTGACACTCCTCTGTCCTGTCCTTGTGGCCCTCGGGCAGATAGGCGTGGACGTACTCCCAGATGCTCGTGCCAAAGACGTCATAGACGGGGTCGGTGTACCCATCCGGGATACCCAACTGCGTCGCGGCCATCTTGACCGCCTCGATGATCGCATCATCCGTCTTGACCATCGTCCCGCCCAGATCGGTCACGATCAGATCCACGTTTCTGCCATTCTCAGCCAATCGAACCACCTCATGCTTTCGACTCGTCACCCTTCGAACAGCCCGGGACCGCCCGGGCGTGAGAGGTCAAGTTTTAGCCTGTCGGGGCCGCGTGCTCAAGGATAATCCCTGTGTTCGAGGCATGAGTGGAGCATCAGTGCAGGCGCGGCCTCAGACGCGCCAGGCGCCTGTCCCATTCCACTTCTACTTATACCACTGAACGTATTCCAGAATGTTGTTATCCGGATCCGCAAAATACACCCACGTCACTTCGTCTTCGATCACCAGAGGGCCACGAATGATCGGCACGTCTTTCTCCCTCAGGCGGGCCATCGTTCGCTCCATATTGTCCGTCCTGATAGCCAGGTGTGGGCAATACGGTGGCTGGATGCCTGGCTTTTGATGAGTGGCCTGGCCCAAGTCCTGAATCAACTCCAATCGCAGATCACCCAGGGTGAGGAATACAAATTCCTCCTCTTCTTCGTGATCGACCGCCCGGGAAGAAAGGGTAAAGCCCAGCTTCTCAACATAGAACTGGATAGCGACGTCCATGTTGCCGACCTGAAAAGCCACGTGGTCGAATTGTCCCATACATCGGCTCCTTCCGTCACTTGGGCCATTCGCCATGGCGAATTTCTTGCAAATTGAATCGCCGGGATCGAGTACCACGTGTTTGACTCGCTCCCGCCTCCAGGTGTAGGTCACGTGAACCAGGCCGTCGGACGTCTGAATCACCGCCGGATAGGAATACTCCCCTTTCTGGTCTTCCAGCACCAGGGCCGCGTACCATTTCCTTCCATCGTCAGACACCGCCACATTCAGAAATTCGCGATCTCTCCCCGGGGAAGTACTGTGGTTGTAAACCAATAAAGCCCTGCCATCACTGAGCATGACCGCATCCGTTCCGGCGTCGGGGTTGGGCAATTCTGTGAGGCTCATCTTGCTCCACGTCCCACCCATATCATCGGACCATGCCTGGCAAATGCGTCCTGCATACTCCGTCCTGCAGAGGATCTGCATCTTGCCGTCGGGATAGATCAGTATGGACGGCTGGATCGCATTGAACTCTTTGCCATCGTTGAGCGGGCCGATCTTCTTCCAGGTCTTCCCCATGTCCTTCGACAGTTCGAGATGCACTTGCCACACTTCCGCCTTCGGGTCCCCGCCGGCATAGTACTCGAGGCTTGAGGGGCAGAGAATCGAACCATCAGACAATTGGATCGGTTTGTTCTTGATCGGGCCCAGGAAGCCATCGGGAAGCCGTGTCGGCTTCGACCACGTCCTTCCCCCATTGTCGGATGTCTTGTATTCGCCCCACCACTCCGGCTCGTCGTCGCCAACCTTATAGAACAGCATGAGGGGCCCGGATTTCGGCTGAAACAGGACCGGATTCCAGCACGCCACCTGCCTGCCTGAGAGCTCCGAGCCGTCGGCGACCTTTTCCACGGACGACCACCCCTTCCGGCTATGACGGGACAGCCAAATGCTCACGTCCGGTTCGCTTTCTCGGGTCCCGCCAAACCAGGCGGCCACCAGGCCCTCTCCCGTCTCCGCAATCGTCGAGGCGTGACATTGAGCGAAGGGAGCCTTTTCAAACACGAATTCGCTCAGCACAACCGCGGACGGAGGCGGCGCGTCCTGCGAGATCCCTTGGCGTTCCTCCGCATCGTCACGGCCATATCCCGCTATCGGCAGCAAGAAGGAGATCGCGGCCAGGCAAAAGAGGTGCTTTGCATTCACGACAAGATCCTCCGTTGCGTTCTATTGAAACAGCTTCTTCTTCACGATCGGCTGGACATTTTCGACAATCCACTTTCGCATTTCCTGCCCTTCGGGACTCTGTTGGGGGTAAGAAATGAAGTCCAGCGAGATTCCCAATTCCTGCTCCAAACGAAGCGCCATGATGGGCCAGGCCACGCCGACGTCAGCCACGACGGGAATGCTCTTCTCCAGTCGGGCAAAACCTGACATCTCCATCCGGAAAGGAATCGACATGAGCTTGGTCTTGGGCAACCCTTGGGCGATCGCCTCCTGGACCTGGCCGGATTGTTTCTCAAAATCCCATGCCTTCTTCAAGCTTGGGTCAAGATCGATACGGATCAGCACCTTGTCTTTCAGACTGTAAGTGGCGTAACCCTCCCAACCCGACCATATGCCGTGTCCGGTGTAGGTCTCAAAAGGTCCATCGTGGATTTCCTGGCTCAAGGCCACGGCCGATTCGATAATGACATCCGCTGACTGTATCATCTGAGCGACTCGCGTCGCTCTCTCCGTGATGGAAATGGAATCGCCTATCGCCAGCCCCACCATTCCGCCGCCCACCAACTGCGGTATGGTCACCAGGATCGGAATACCCTTGTCGTGTGCCGCACCGAGCATCGTACAACGATCCGCACCGGCGCCGGCCACTTCCTCGAAGGGAACGCCCTTACTCCTGGCGATAAACAGTATCTCCTTGGCCAGATTCTCCGTACGCAACCCTAAGGGATAAGCCATATTGCCGGCTGCTTTGATGATGACCTTTCCATCGAGGGCGAGCGTCTTTTCGATCAACTCCGTATCGATGAGCATTTCCGCTTTGAGTTGTTCCAGGCGATCGGAGGGCATCACGGTGACTTCGAAGATGTTGTCCCGGGGCAGCACTCTTCTGAGAACCCGAGCTGGGTACCGTCCACTCTCTTGACTTCCTCCAGGGAGCCCGCCATTTCATGGGCAATCACGGCCGAACTGGTCGTCACGCCATCGACGATGCCCTTTTGAATGAGTTCGGCGATGAGCGTTGTCACTCCTTCATGGAGATTGGGGCCGCTCCCGGTCACGACGACGACCTTGCCGCCCTTCTTCTTGGCCGATACGATGCTTGAAATGGCGCGATCGAGCATCTCCTTCGTATCCGTCGGAAGACCACGATAAAGCCGTTCGATCGGTTCTCTATTGGCGACCATCTTCCATGCCTTTCATCTCAGTAATCAGTCGCTCCACCTTCTTGATGTCCTCCGGTGTATCGACGCTGACGCCAGCCCTCGGATCCATCTTCGTTTCGACCACCAGGATTCGATGCCCTCTCTCCAAAACGCGAAGCTGCTCCAACGATTCGATCTTCTCCAGGTATCCTTGTGGCATCTTGGACAGTTCCAGGAGAAACTCCTTTCGATAGACATACAATCCGACATGCTCGTAGACGCGCAGTCGCTCATCATGAACAGGATAGGGAATCAACGATCTCGAGAAATAGAGAGCGAAATCCCGATCGTCCACCACGACCTTGACCACCCCGGGATCGTCAAACTCCTCCTTGTCTATTTCCCTTTTCAGAGTCGACATCTGAATCTCAGGATTGTCGATCATGGGCTGTACCGCTTCATCGATCATGTTAGGGTCGATCAATGGCTGATCACCCTGTATGTTGACAACGATGTCTGCCTGCATCGTTCCAACCACCTCTGCAATCCGGTCGGTCCCCGACGCGTGGTGCGCCCCGGTCATGACCGCCCTGCCCCCGAATCCCTCGACGGTGGATTGGACCCTTGGATCGTCGACAGCCACGAGAAGCTCATCCAAGGTGTTCGATCGCCTGGCACGTTCGTAGACCCATTGAATCATGGGTTTGCCGGCGATATCGGCTATGATCTTCCCTTCGAATCTGGAGGAGCCGTAGCGAGCGGGAATGACCCCGACAATGCGTCCTCGACTGACCTTGGAATTTGGCACTGGAATATCCTCGCAGTCCTTGCTTAGCGTTCAATTTGCGGCGCGGGCCTCTTTGCGGCCGTTGGTCAATCCGAAGATGCCGGCGACGACCACCAGCGCCGCGGTCCCGACCGCACCGACGACCACCTCGTCCAGATTGCACTCGATCCACTTCCACGATTCCGGAATCTGTATGTGGAGTGCACTGAGGAAGGAGCCTCTTACAAAGGTCCCCCAGGTAATCACGGCCACGCTGACTCCGATCGAGACAAGTCCCTGCCAGAGCCGCGGTCGCAACCGAAGCAGACCCAAAATGAATACACCGAGAACGCCACCACCGAAGATGCCTGAGATCTGCCACCAGACATCCAAAATACTCTCCGCTCGTATCATCAAGATGGCGAAGAAGATTCCCAGAACTCCCCATACGACGGTCGTGGCTCTGAGGAACAGCATGCTCGCACGCTCTCCAATGGTCTGGATTGAAATAGCGTTTGTAGAAGTCAAGGAGCAGAACCGTGGCTGAACAGTTCAGGTTGGAATCCACGGTGCTCATGGCCGCCGCCAGGATCGCCGCGACCACCAGGCCTTTGAGCCCTACGGGCAATTGCTGGGCAATGAAGAACGGAAAGACTTCTGAGCCTTTGGTAATGCCTTCGCCCAGCGGGTGGCCGCCTGGAGAGTAATACGCAAATAACGCCGTCCCGATATAAAGGAAGATGGCTGTCAGAGGGGATGTATATCAACATGCCGATCCAGATCGATCGTTTCGCCTGTCGTTCGTCGGCTACCGAGGAGTATTTCTGGACGCAGTTCTGATCTGCGATCAAGGATCTCAAGTTCTCGGTGATTCCGAAGATGATCATCACCCAGATCGTTCGGTCGCCAAGATGCTGTTGTGAATCGAGAGTGAGCTTGGCACTGCCCAGACTGAACTTGTCGGCATCGAACGCGGCCTGGATCAGGTACTCGGGTTGCGAGAAGACATCGCGGGTCAAGATGACGGCACAGAAGATGATGCCGACAATCATAACCATAGACTGCATCACGTCGGTCCAGATCACCGCTTCCATACCGCCCAGGAAGGTGTAGACAATCGTAATCAAGCCCAGCACGACGATGACCAGGACGATGTTGCAGGGGATAAAGGTGTTCAACAAGAGGCTCGCCAGATAGAGAATGACAGCAATGCGCCCCACCATGTACAGCACGAAAGACAGGGCTCCGTAGATCCGGGCCCAGGAACCGAGCCTGTCCTCCAGAAATTCATACACCGAGATCAGTTTCATTCTTCGATAGTAGGGAACGGCATATCGGCAAACAAACCAGGCGACGGGAACAATGCAAAGCGCGAAGATGAAAGGGTGCCAATTGCTGGAGTAGGCTTTGCCCGGGGTGGCAATATAGGAAATGCTGCTGGTGTACGTGCTCATGACGGCCAGGCCCGCCGCCCAGGCGGGTATCGACCGGCCGGCCACCATGAATTCCTCGGCCGTACGGCACTTACGCTTGTAGTACAGACCCATCCCGATCAGAACGCCACCATACAGAAGGAGAACGAGGATATCGACGGTGTCTAGACTTCCCTGCATAGCCTTTCATCCCAAGCCCAGGTTGGTGTCTGACCGGAATCGTCGACTGCATCCTAGCGAAAATCCCCGCCAGACTCAAGGAATTAGGGCGATTCCTCAAAGACGCCGGTCAACCGAGGCGCTACAATCAACGTCGTAGCGAGTGGAAAGGGGTTCTTTTTGGAAGGACAGACAAATGAGAGCGTTGAGAATCGTATTCGTACCGATACTGGTGCTCGCGTGCACCGGATGCGCGTCCACGAACAAGAATTCCGAAACGACCGCGGCAGCGGCCAAGTTGATAGTCGATGGGAACAATCAATTCGCGCTCCAACTCTATCAGAAGCTGCGGGGTGGGGACGGGAATCTGTTCTTCTCGCCTTACAGCATCTCGACCGCCCTGGCGATGACGTACGCCGGGGCACGGGGGGCTACTGCACACGAGATGGCTCAAACTCTTCTGTTTCCAACGTCGCCCGAGGCCATAGCGAAGCTGGGTCTGCCTGACGCACCGATGACGCCGGAGGAGTTCGCCAGGGCATTCGGGCAGATCATCCGGGACCTCAACGAACGTGGCGGCAAGGACGCCTACGAACTGAGGGTCGCCAACGCCCTATGGGGTCAGAAGGGCTTCGCCTTCCTCGACGCCTTCAGGGAACTCGTCGCGTCCGAGTATGGCGGGCGAGCCCGCGACGTGGATTTCGTCGGCGCCACGGAGAAGGCCCGCCAGACGATCAATGCGTGGGTCGAAGAACAGACCAACGGGAAGATCAAGAATCTCATCGCCCAGGGGGCGTTGGGCGCGATGACCCGGCTCGTGCTGACCAACGCCATCTACTTCAAAGGCAACTGGGCCCGCCAGTTCGACGAAGCCAGGACGCAGGACGCCCCGTTCACGCTCATCAAGGAGGACAAGACTCAGGTCCCGATGATGAACCAGAAGGCAAAGTTTGGGTATGCCGAGGCTAAGGACTTACAGATCCTGCAATTGCCCTACGCAGGCGATGAACTCTCGATGGTCATCCTGCTGCCCAAAGCGGACGATGGGATCGTGCAGCTCGAATCAAACCTGACGACGGAGAATCTGGCAACCTGGTTGGATCGCATCCACCACCGGGAAGTCATCGTCTCGATTCCGAAGTTCAAGATGACCAGCAAGTTCGACCTCGGGACGGTGCTGAGATCGATGGGCATGGGGCGGGCGTTCAGCAGCACGGCCGATTTCTCAGGCATGACAGGCCAACGCAATCTGTTCATCTCAGCGGTGATTCATCAGGCCTACGTGGATGTGAACGAGGAAGGCACCGAGGCCGCAGCGGCTACGGGCGTGGTGATGAGACTGACGTCCATCGGCCCGAATCGGACACCGGTATTCAGAGCCGACCATCCGTTCATCTTCATGATCCGCGACAACGCCTCGGGCAGTCTTCTGTTCCTGGGGCGTGTGACCAATCCCCAATCCCAGAGCTGACCGGCACCTCTTAACATCCTGTCTGTAAATGGTTTGCGGCTCGCCGGATTATAACGGCGGGCCGCTTGCACAAAAAAACTGCGTTCCCGGCAAGAAAAGGGCTTGCTTCGCACGAACAAATAGTACACAATGTACTAATGGTATTAATACAATAATCGTGCGGACAAGCTGGGAACGATCGCCATGGCAGTCTGGATGCAGATATCCTCGGGTTCCGAAACGCCCATCTACCTGCAACTGGTCGAGCAGATCAGCAAGGCGATCGCCCAGGGCCTGTTGCGGACGGGAGACAAGCTGCCGGCCGTCCGGACGTTGGCGGCTGAGTTGGTGATCAACCCCAACACCGTGGCCCGCGCCTATACCCTGCTGGAGCAGTCGGGGCTGGTGACCACCAAGACCGGGTCGGGAACGTTCGTCAGCGACCCGGCTCTTCGCCACGCGGACGCCGCCCAGATCAATATCCTCGCCGAACGGATGGACACCCTCATCACCCGCGCCGTCAACCTCGGTCTCAGTCGGGCCGAACTGATCGAGCTGTTCGAGACCCGTCTGGAGAAATTCGCCCCTCAACTCGACGAAGGCAAGACTGAAAATGGCTGAGATCGCATTGGAAACCAAAGGCCTGACGAAGTACTACGGCGCCCGACCGGCGCTGGACCATCTGGATCTGCGCGTTCCGCGCGGGAGCATCTGTGGCTTTCTCGGTCGCAACGGCGCCGGCAAGACGACCGCCATCAAACTGATGCTGGGGCTGCTGCACCCGACGGCCGGTTCGGCCAGTCTGCTCGGCTGTGATTCGACCGCGCTGACACCAGCGATCCGCCAGCGCGTCGGCTACGTCACCGAGGGCCATCGCCTCTTTCGCTGGATGACCATCGGGCGATTGGAGCAGTTTCAGAGGGCCTTCTTCCCGAAACAATGGGACGGCCGGCTGTTTGCCGACATGATCGACTACTTCGAACTGTCCAAGCGCCAGAAGATCAAGCATCTCTCCAACGGCCAGCGGGCGCAGGTCTCGCTGGCGTTGGCGCTGGCCCCGAATCCTGACTTGCTGATCATGGACGATCCGACGCTCGGTCTGGACGCCGTGATCCGACGGCAGTTCCTCGAAGGGATGATCGAGCTGATTACGCAGCAGGGACGAACCGTGTTGTTTTCCAGTCATATTCTCGCCGATGTCGAACGCGTCGCCGACCGCATCGTCGTGATCGATAAGGGCGTGTTGCGGGCGGATTGCTCGCTCGAACAATTCCGGACTTCGGTCCGCAAGGTGGTGCTGTATTTCGATGACTCGGTGCCGGTCGACGTGGAACTGGAGGGTTTGGTCCATTGCCGGCGTGGCGAGCGACAGCTCGAATTGACGCTGGTGGGCGTCGGCGACGCGGAGGTCGCCGACTGGGCCCAGCGGGCCGGCACCGAGCGCTATCATTTCGTCGAGATGAACCTGGAGGATCAGTTCATCGAGTTCACGGCGCCGCACCGCCGGCAACGACTGTTCCAGTGGGAGGAAGCCTGAGATGAGATTCCTGGCGTTGTTGCGCAAAGAGCTCCGCGAATCGCTGCCCTGGCTGCTCCTGGCCGGGCTGCTTCTGTTGGCGGTCGGCGCATTCACTTTGCGTGCCCAGTCCCGTTTCGCCAACCCGAGCGCTTGGTCCTACGACCAGGGCATGGCACCCGGCCAATCCGTCGCTGACTATCGGCTTACCCGACCCAGCAGGCTTGAGCTGCCGGCCATGTGGCTGGCCTTCATCGCACCGGGTCTGGGCCTGGTCCTGGGCATATGCCATTTCTGGGTACCGCTGCTGGCGCGAACCTGGTCGTTCCTGTTGCACCGCTCGGCCTCGCGACTGACCATGCTGAGCGCCAAGCTGACGGCGGCCATTCTGGCCTTTCTCATCTCGACGGGCCTGGTCTGGACGGGACTGTATTGGTATGCCTGTCGCCCGGGTGTGTTCCCGGTGCCGGAACCACTCAGGATGCTGGTCGTCGGTTGGCTCTACGTGGCCCTGGGCCTGGTAGTCTACCTGGGCACGGCGCTATCGGCCTTGAGCACCGCCCGTTGGTACACCAGCCGCATCTTCGGTCTGGCTTTCGCCATCCTGGCCCTCCTGGTCATATGGTCGCAATGGCATCCGGCTTGGATCATCGCGTTGACCGTCGTGGCGATTTCGATCCTGCTCGTACAGACGGTGGCGGTCTTTCTGAGCCGGGAGTTTTAGACGGAGGAAATCAGTCCAATGGACGCGAAGAATCCCATTCAGCACATCGCACGGCCCATCCAGGTCTTCATGGTGACCCTGGTGGTTCTGCTGGTCATCGTCATACTCGAGGCAATAGCATTCGAAGTGACGTCCCTCCTCGGGCCGGCCCCGGCGCTAGGATCCCGAGAGCCCAGGAAGGAGTTGACCGCCGAACAGGAAGAAACGCAGAGAATCCTGCATGCTCAGAAAGAGTTCCTGCCGGACGGTACGCTGCACCTCGTCACCGAGATTGGCGCGAGGCAACGGCAGTCCCTGGACGAAGCATCTCCGGGTACGCCGATGGGCCGGGAGCGGGTCTATGACACCAATGACAAGCTGCTCTGGGAAGGGCCGGCTGAGCAATGCCCCTATCACTATCTTCTGTGGGCCTGGGATTTCGGCGGCCAACGCTTCGCGCTCTACCAGATGAGAACGATACGGGCCGTCTCACCCGGTACCTTGCAGACCCTCGAGTTCCCCGTAGCAACGGCCGACACGCTCCTGGAGATGTGGGACTACGATCCGTGGGCCGATTGCTTCGCCGGCTACAGCCTTGAGACCGGCCGACTTGGCTATCTGAGCGCGTCCGGCCTGACCGACAGCAAGTCGGACGTCCGCCCATTCGGCTCCTTTCAGAACCTTCGGGCCTGGTGGCCACAGGACGCGCTTAGCCCCACGGCCTTGTGGCAGACCGAGCACGCCATCTACAAGATCGATTTCGCGGCCCACCAGGTTCAGGCGATATTCGAGAGCCCTCAGAGCCGGATCGAACAAGTGACCATGACCCCATGGTATATCTGGCCCAACCGCAATGGCGCAGCGACAGAATCTCGCCCCCTGCTGCACTGCCGGACGAGCGACGACGTGGACCACTTGTTTTTGAAGGACCCCGATCAGACCATCACGGTCACCCCTCCACGCGAATGGAAGAAATGGTATGGCAACCGCTGTGAATTTGCCGCGACGAAGGATGCCGTCTTCTTGCGGCGGACATGGTGGGAGTATCCGGCGGTGACACCATATGGCAATCCGGGCTGGTGGATCGAGTTTCGCCAGAAGACCAGAACGGTGTGGGTCGAGCTGTATCGCGTAGACGAAGCAGGGAACCTCGCGCTCGCCAATCATTATGCCTGGACGGTTCCGGCCGAGCAAGACGTGAGCCCATACGAAGCCCCTGGGTCACGTGCGAAGCGTTATGTGACCGCGTCCTCACCGCTTCTGTTCGACCTCTTCTGGCTGCCCTTTCCAAAGGGTTTCTGGTCTGAGATCTGGCAGCGCCACGAGTCCACGCGGGTATTCATCGAGGTGGTTACCGAGATCCGGCCGCACTACAGCCTTTGGAGCTGGCTGGTCACCGCAACGATGCTCGCATTGACGTTTTGGCACGGATATCCCAGACGCACCTCATTGGGCAGGCTCGCGTTCTGGCTCGTCTTCGTCGCCCTGCTGAACGTGGCGGGCTTTCTGGTCTATTGGGCCCTGAATCACACGCCGACGACGAAGTGCTCTGCCTGCGGCAGACGCCGAGGTTTGAATCGAATCGACTGCGTCCACTGCCAGGCGTCGCTGCCGACTCCCACACACGGGACGCTCGACCTGATCTCTCACGTGTGAGCTTCTCTATTCTCGGACGCTCTGTTGTCGTCATAATCGCTACAGAGTCTCTGCACGATAGACCGCGCACAGACCACACGTTCGACAGATACAAACGCAGGGGCGTTTTTTCGCCCGACATCGGGAACAACCGACCAAAACCACTCCAAATGCGCTTCTTTTCGAGGCCCCGTTTTGGTACAATGAGGCCATGGATATGGGGCGGCACCACGACGAGAAGTACACTGGAGGAGGATCAAATGGATGAGGCCAGCCTTGAAGGTGCGCTGAACGAGTTGGTGAAACAGTTCGGCGAAAGCACCGATCCCAACCACAAGAAATTGGCGGACCTTGCCAAGCAGGCAGAGGCCAATCGCAAGGAGCTCCAGAAGAGTATCGACACCCTTCAGGAACTGCTCGACTATCTCCGCGTCTGCATCAAGTACCAGGCGTTCGACCTGG
Source organism: uncultured Phycisphaerae bacterium (assembly GCA_963726475.1). Classification (GTDB taxonomy): domain Bacteria; phylum Planctomycetota; class Phycisphaerae; order Sedimentisphaerales; family Anaerobacaceae; genus Anaerobaca. The sequence goes on from CAVSCO010000069.1 coordinate 37,891, forward strand.
AAGCCACGCGGCGTGAGAATGCCTATCTGCGCAAGCTGCTCGAGGAAAGCAACCGCGACGACAAGTAGTCTGCATGGGGGGCATGCAGGTTGACAATACGGACCCTGACCACCAGGCTCAGGGCACCGCGAGCCGCTCGGTTCGCGGCCCAGCCCTGCGACTCTGAGCCGGTGTCGGTGGCTCGGCCATCCCGGAGTCCCACGGTCGACCGATCCTGCGTTCACGTCACAAATCCGACGAAGATGCGTTTTGAGCCCATCCGGGGGAAAAGTTTCGCGCTGATTTTGCCGATACCTACGTTATCCCAGGGGATAGGCCCCTGGCCTGGATGAACACGGAGGCCCTTTACGTCATATAACTTGTAGCCCTGCAACGTACGCCTCGGCGAAGCAGACCCGCTCGGAACGCGGACCTTTATCGAATTCGCTGAGTTGACAGAACGTAGGAACAATGGGATAACATGGCGGAAAGCAGGGAATCTGGGGTGGTTCTAAGGCCGCAGAAATTAGACGAAAACGGACATTCTTTGGAGCGGGTTTAACTGCTATGTTTGAGCGCTTTACAGATCGAGCAAGGAAAGTGATGGCCCTGGCCAACCAAGAGGCCCAGCGGTTCAATCACGAGTACATCGGGACCGAGCACATCCTCCTGGGCTTGGTCAAAGAAGGCAGCGGGGTCGGCGCGACGGTGTTGAAGAACCTCGACGTCGACATCAAGAAGCTGCGTCTCGAGGTCGAGAAGCTCGTCAAGAGCGGCCCGGACATGGTCACGATGGGCAAGCTGCCGCAGACGCCGAGAGCCAAGAAGGTGATCGAGTACGCGATCGAGGAAGCCCGGGCGCTGAACCACAATTATGTGGGGACCGAGCACATCCTCCTGGGGCTGCTTCGCGAGAGCGAGGGCATCGCCGCTCAGGTCTTGATGAATCTGGGTCTGAAGCTGGAAGACGTCCGCCAGGAAGTCCTGAATCTGCTCGGGGCCGGCGTGGAAGACGCGCCAAACGACCTGGGCCTGAAGATGGGACCGGGCGGAGCGGCCGGACGCAAGCTCAAGAGCAAGACCCCCGCGCTGGACAGTTTCGGTCGCGACCTGACCCAGCTTGCCGTCAATGGCGAGCTCGATCCGGTCATCGGACGCACGCGTGAGATCGAGCGTCTGATCCAGATCCTCTGCCGCCGCACGAAGAACAACCCCGTGCTGCTGGGCGAGGCCGGCGTGGGTAAGACCGCGATCGTCGAGGGCCTGAGCCAGCAGATCATCAACAAGCAGGTTCCCGAGATCCTCAAGGACAAGAGGATCGTCGTGCTGGACCTGGCAATGATGGTGGCCGGAACCAAGTATCGCGGGCAGTTCGAAGAGCGCATCAAGGCCGTCATCAATGAGGTCCGTCGCGCCGCCAACGTCATTCTTTTCGTTGACGAGCTGCACACTCTGGTCGGCGCAGGCGGCGCTGAAGGCGCGATCGACGCCTCCAACGTCCTCAAGCCCGCCCTGGCCCGAGGCGAGGTGCAGTGTATCGGCGCTACGACGCTCGACGAATACCGCAAGTACATCGAAAAAGACGGCGCGCTGGAGCGCCGCTTCCAGACTATTATCGTAGACCCGCCCTCGAAGGACGAGGCGCTGGAGATCCTTCGGGGCCTCCAGGACCGCTACGAGGCGCACCACCGCGTCCGCTTCACCGACGAGGCGCTGTTCCAGGCGGTCGAGCTTTCGACCCGCTATATCACGGGCCGGTGCCTGCCTGACAAGGCCATCGACGTGGTCGATGAGTCGGGGGCCCGCGTGCGTCTGAAGAACATGACGCCTCCGCCGGACCTGACCGAGGTGGAAGAGAAGCTCGAACGGCTCCAGGGCGAGAAGGACGAAGCCGTCCGCGGCGCCGACTACGAGCGGGCCGCATCGCTCCGCGATGAGATGCAACACCTGCTGGACGAAAAGACCCAGCTTCATAAGAAGTGGTACGAGCAGAACAAGGAAGCCACCGGCGTGGTCGACACCGAGATCATCGCCGAGGTCGTCAGCAATATGACGGGCGTGCCTCTGACCAGACTCGAGAAGAAAGAGACCCAGCGGCTGCTGGAGCTCGAGGCCGAACTGCACAAGACGGTTGTCTCGCAGCACGAGGCGATCACGACGGTCGCCAAGGCGGTGCGTCGAAGTCGCAGCGGTATGAAGGACCCGAACCGGCCGATGGGCTGCTTCATCTTCCTCGGGCCCAGCGGCGTCGGCAAGACGCTCCTGGCCCAGGCGCTCGCCGAGTTCCTGTTCAGCGATCGCAACTCGCTGATCCGGCTCGACATGAGCGAGTTCATGGAGAAGCACAACGTCAGCCGTCTGGTCGGCGCCCCTCCAGGATACGTCGGCTACGAAGAGGGCGGCCAGCTCACCGAGCGTGTGCGACGCCGGCCGTATTCGGTGCTGCTGCTCGACGAAATCGAAAAGGCGCACCCGGACGTGTACAACATGCTGCTCCAGATCATGGACGAAGGCCGCCTGACCGACAGCTTCGGCCGCAGCATCGACTTCAAGAACGTCATCCTGATCATGACGAGCAACATCGGCGCCGAGTTGATCAAGAACCAGTCCGGTTTCGGTTTCGGCAAGAAGACGCCCGAGTCGAACTTCGAGAAGATGAAAGACGTTCTGCACAAAGAGGTCGAGCGTCACTTCCGGCCGGAGTTCCTCAACCGCGTCGACGACATGATCGTCTTCAAGCCGCTGAGCAAGGAAGACTTGACGACCATCGTCGAGTACGAACTCAACAAGGTCTTCAAACGGCTCATCGAGCACGGCTTGCACCTGGACCTGACGCCGCAGGCCAAGGAATTCCTCATCGAGAAGGGCTACAACCCCGAATTCGGTGCACGACCCCTGCGACGGGCTATCGAGCACTACATCGAGGACCCGCTCTCCGAGGCCGTTCTGGGCGGTCAGTTCAAGGGCAAGAACCTGATCAAGATCGATGTCCAGGACGAGGAGCACCTGAACTTCGAGGGCGAGAAGATGGAAGAGCCCGAGAAGGACAAGAAGGAAGTCGTCGGCTCCAAGTAACGCATCACCCTCACCCGAAGTCCTATAGGCCGTGTGTCAGCCCGCTGACACACGGCCTTTCTTCTTATCCGCCGGAACGGCAGTCAATTCGTACGCTCAGCGTCGGTCCGCTGGGTGGCGAAGAGGGCTCGGAATTTGGCGGTGGGCAGCCATTCGACGCGACCGTCAAGATACAGGACGACGAACCCGTCGCGGAGTAATGAGGAGGGGTGCCGCTTCTCGGAGTAAGCGAGGATCGTATCGCCGGGCGCATCCGGGCCGATCCAGAGGGCACGGTAGCGGACGTTGCCGATCCGCACGGCGCCGTCCACATCGTCCTTAACGTCGTCGATGAACGATTGCGGGGGCAGGGAACCGTGGGATTGGCGGTAATCCAGGATGCGCTGGCCAAGCTGGGTCATGGCGCGCATCGCCTCGGAGCGGTTGACGTAGTCCTTGAGGTGCAGCATCCCGACGATGGCAGCTACCGTCGCCAGGGCGACGACCGTGAACTGTATCAGCAGCGATCGTTTGTACTTCGTCACGGCATACCCCGCACCGGCGGTCGTTATGCTTTGACTTTCACTCGATGGCCCTCGATCTTCAGCTTGCCCTCGGCAAACAGCACAATCGCCTGTGGGTAGGCGATGCACTCCTGCTCGAAGACCCGAGCCGCCAGCGAATCGGGTGTGTCATCGTCCTCGACCGGGCAGGTCCGCTGGATCACGATCGGCCCATCGTCGTATTCGTTGGTACAAAAATGGACCGTGCAGCCGCTGACCTTGCAGCCGGCTTTGAGCACCGCCTCGTGGACATGGTGGCCCCACATGCCCCGGCCGCCAAAGCTGGGCAGCAGCGCCGGATGGATGTTGAGGACGCGATTCTTGTACCGTTTCGGAATCTTCCAGAGGCAGAGCCAGCCGCCCTGCACGACGAGGTCCACGTCGGCAGCGACCAGCAACTCTTGGATCCTCCCGCTGAACGCATCGATGTCCGGATAGTCTTTCTTGCGGACGATTTCCAGGGGCAGTCCGGCGTCCTCGGCCTTCTTGACGCCGCTCACAGTCGAACGAGAGCTGATGACGATCGATATTTCGGCGTTGAGCCGCCCTTTGTTGATGTCATCGAGGATGTTCGTCATGGTGCGGCCGCTGCCACTGATGAGCACGCCCAGACGAAGCGGCTTCTCCGACGGTGCAGGCTTGCTTTCAGACGGGGGCTTCGCGTCCATGACCATCTCGTCGATATCCTGCTCGGCGTCAAGCACGAGGTTCACGAGGCGATCGGCCTCCTTGTTCTGCTCCCGGCGGACGTGCCGGACGTCGCAGGATTCGAACTGGCCCATCAAAACCCGGACCTCATCGAAAAGGGGGCGGATCTGCTCGCTCTTGACCTTGTACTGGCCCCCGATCTGCCTGACGAGCAGCTCGCTGTCGCTGAAGACCGTGACCTGTTTGGCACTGAGCTGGCCCGCGGCCTCCAAGGCTCTGACCAGAGCGGTGTATTCAGCGACGTTATTGGTGGATTCGCCCAGGAAGAAGGCTCTGGCCGCCAGACGCTTGCCGTCGGGGTCGTCAATCACGAAACCAGCGGCAGCAGGCCCCGGATTGCCTCGGCTCCCCCCGTCTGTATGGACGATCAGCTTTGCAGACAACGGCGTTCCTCCCCATGAAGAAGCGGCTCGACTGCGGCCTGGACGTTAGTCGGGAGTCTCGCTGAGCACCAGAATACGCGTGCAGTTGGGGCAGCGAATCAGATCATCCTTGGTCATCAACAGGTTGACCGATTCAGCCGTCACGCCCATGAAACACCCGCCGCAACTGTAGGCACCCGAACGGTCCTGCTCATCGACCTTCACCACGGCCTCGCCATCGTAGGTGTCGGCCACACGATTGAATGTCGTCAGAGCGGCCGGCGGAATGGACTTGGCAACCTCGTCCCACTCGGCCTGGATCTTGGCGATCTCGGCTTCGTGCTCGGCGGTCAGGCCGTCGGCCTTCCTGCGGGTCTCCTCCAGCAACTGCTTCTGCTCTTCGATCTGCTTGCGGATTCCCGCTGATTCCTCTTCGTCGGCCTCGATGGCCTTCATCAATTCGAGAATCTGCGTTTCGATCTTCGAGTTGTCGGCCTTCGTCGTGTTCAGTTGAGTCAGAACGGCAGCGTATTCCTTGTTCGTCTTGGCGTTGTTCAGCGAAGCGCGAAGCTTGTTGACTTCGGCATCTCGTGACTTGAGCTCCAGTTCGAGGCGGTCGCACTGGATCTTGGTCAACTGGGTTTCTTCCTTCTTGGCTTCGAGAGCGCTTTGAAGGCTGCGAACTTGGTTTTCCTGTATGATGACGCTTCTTCGACAACGAGCAAGTTTGGCCTTGGCGGCCCGCAATCGATTTTCAACACTCTGAAGTTTTACCAACCCATTCAGTACAGGTCCCATTTAGGCTCCTCTTGGTCGACGCAACAACCTTGTTAATCCTGGATTATGGGCAGAGAGGGCCGAATCTGCAACAGAAACATGGGCTCTTTCTGAGATATTTTTGGCAGACGGCAGCACCACACTCTTCCTGCCCCGTACTTTTGAGGCCTGGGACATGTCCGGTTGCGTCTGCTTGGCCGACCTGTATAATCGACGGACTATGAATGACCTGCTTAGACAACTGATTCGTGCTCGGTCCACTCTGGATACCGGAGAAGTGGCTGCAGCGGAAGTGATCCGCGACTACTTCAACCGACGCAGCGTGGAATGTGACCTCGATACGTGGGATGGGAACCGGGCCAACATCACCGCTCGCGTGCCATCGACGGGAGAACGGCCGGGCCTGATGTTCGTCTGCCACCTCGACGTCGTCGGACCAGGCGAAGACCCATGGACCTACCCGGCCTTCGAAGCCCAAGTGGTTGATGGGAAGATATACGGACGTGGCGCCGTGGACATGAAGAGTGGAACTGCGGCGGCCGCGGCTGCCATCTGTGACCTGGTCGAATCAGGCGTCGAACTCCAGGGCGACATCGTGTTCGCTGCCACGGCGGGAGAGGAGACCGACAGCGCGGGAATCGAGCGATTCGCGGCCGGCCTGTCCGACATGACCCAGCCAGCCGGCGTGATCATCCCCGAACCGACGGATTTCGCGGTCATCACCGCCCATCGCGGTCTGTTCTGGCTGGAGATCATCACGAAGGGCAAGGCCGTCCACAGTTCCATGCCGCATCGCGGGATCAACGCGATCATGTCGATGCGACGCGTCCTCGAAGAGCTTGAACACTACAAGGTGGATTTCCCGCCTCATCCGGAACTGGGCTCGTGTTCCGTCAGCGTCAATACCATCCGGGGCGGCGAGGCCCTGAACATCGTTCCCGACCGCTGCTCGATCGGCGTCGATATCCGCACCCTGCCCGGACAGGACTGCGACGCGATCCGGTACGACATCGAACGCATGCTCGCCAAACTCACCGCCGAGGTCCCTCAATTCCAGGCGGACATCTCCATCATCCGCTCGGTGGGCGCGATGGAGACCGACCCGGACTGCGATTTCGTCCAGCAATTCTGCTCGGCGGTCGACGTCGATCTGACCAACGTGGTAGGCTTTACGACCGATGCCCCCCACCTGGTCCCGCTGGGCGCACCCATCGTCATCTATGGACCGGGTCAACCCCAGCAATGTCACCAGGTGGACGAACACATCACCATCGCGGACCTCGAGCAGGGTCGAGACTACTTCAAGGAAGTCATCCGGCGATTCCTCACGTGACATCCCGGCCACGCGCCTCAGCAAGAGAACGCCATCGATGCACGTAAGGCCAACCGGAGGAGATCTTCATCGGTTTTTTGCCCTTTTTCAGGCAATAGTCCTTGACTCGGACCGACTGTGTCTATAAATTCAAGCTTCAGTGCGGTTTTTGACGAGATTACGAACATGATCCTCTTTGGGAACAACACGGCCAGGCAGCTCACCCGTCACCACGTGACGAAGCCGTGGGCCCGCGCGCACATCGCCGCTACATTGACTTACGTCATTGTGGCCAAGGCCATGTGCTTTGTGGAGGGCCTCCCTAAGAAGGATTTTCCATCGCACTGTGAATCAACCAGCGAAAAGCCTTTCAGGGAGCCAAAGCCCTGAAAGGCTTTTTTCATTATCGCGTGGACCAGCAAAATGGAAGGTTTTGCGAGGATGTGAAAGGTCTGTCCGATGATAAGGGTCAAAGAAATGGACATCGAATTCTATCGACACTACACCAACAGCCTTGAGGCATCGCGCCGACCGGCATGGCAGTACAACGAGATGAAGCCGTGCGGCGTCAACTACAACAACGCCATCCTGGCGAGGCTGTACGATACGTACCATCGGCTGTTCAGAGATTACCGACAGGAAGCCGAGGAGATCGTCGCCCGCCTCGGACTGGACGCCTCGGCCACGGTGATGGACATGGGGTGTGGCACCGGCGCAGTTTGCATTGCACGCGGCCGGACACTACAGAACGGTCCACGCGGTCGACGTCTCGGCCGCCATGCTGGGAAGAACGAAGAGAAAGGCCCGCAAGATGGGACTGAAGAACATCGAGTTCCACCGAGGCGGCTTCCTGACGTACGATCACAGGGCCAAACCGGTGGACGCCATCAGTACGGTGGCAGCACTGCACCACTTGCCCGATTTCTGGAAACTCATCGGGCTCCAGCGTCTGGCATCGATGTTGAAACCGAACGGCCGGCTCTTTCTGTTCGACGTGGTCTTCTCGTTCGATATCGATGAATACGAACGCGGCATCAAGCGATTCATCCGCAAGGCCACGGGACACATGGGCCCCAGCGGGCAGAGTGAATCGGAAACGCACGTGCGCGAGGAGTACAGCACGTGCGATTGGATCATGGAAGGCCTTCTCGAACGAGCGGGCTTCACCGTGGAGTCGGCGGACTACCGGGACGAATTCCTGGCGGCCTACCTGTGCACGAAGAGAGGTTAGCGACAATGCTTCAAAGAAACGGATCGATGACCGACGAGGCCCGAGGTGTGATGCTCATGCTGGCATCCACAGTCGCGTTCTGTTCGATGTCGGCTTTGGTACAGCACGCCTCGGCCATCGATCCCTACAAAATGACGTTGTTCCGCTTCGTCGTCGGACTCGGTATCCTGGGCACAGCGGCCCTGCTGGGCAGAATCAAGCTCACGTTCACGCATGGGCCGCTGCTGTTTCTTCGAGGTCTGTTTGGTGGGCTCGGCATCCTGATTTTCTTCTGGTCGATCCCCAGGCTCGGGATCGGCAAGGCCACGGTGCTGATCTATTCGTTCCCGATCTTTGGCAGTCTTTTCAGTTCGATCTTCCTGAAGGAGCGGCTCGGAGCCGCCCGGCTGGCCACGATGCTCATGGCCTTTGCGGGCATCTATCTCCTGGCGTCGGACCACGAAGAGAGCTTCTCGCTGTTGGCAGTCCCGAACGGTGATGAATTACTGACGATCTTCGGCGCGATGCTTGGCGGCATCGCGCTGGTGATCGTCAAGAAGCTGCACGACACCGACTCATCCTACGCGATCTTCTTCGCGCAGTGCGTGATCGGATTGTGGATCGTCATCGTCCCGGCCAACGTCGTGCCCTGTTCGATCGGTCTGCACGGCGGCCTGCTGCTGGTGGCCATCGGCGTGACGTCGGCAATTGGACAGCTTCTCTCGACCGAAGGGTATCGCCACCTGACGGTCGCGAAGGGGTCACTGCTCGGAATGCTCGTCCCCGTGCTGAACTACATCATGGGCGTCACGCTGTTCAAAGAGCCAGTGTCGGCCCGCTCGCTAATCGGTTCAGCCGTCGTTCTGGGCGCCAGTGTTGTGACGTTACGCAAGAATAAGAACGCTTCCAAGACATAGGAGAGTGTTATGCGACAAGAAGATTTATCACAACTGCTACCCGATTGCTGTCGCATCGGCCTGGCCTCAATAGACCAATGCGACGACCACGAGGTCGACGCGTTACGTGGGTTCCTGCCCGATGTGCAGACCGTCATTGTGGTGGCCCATCACGTCATGCACGCGCTGGAATGGACCTGGTTCACCTTCGAGGCCGAGCGTCGCGGTGAGACTTGCCCTGCCGATCTGCATACCAGGGCAATGGCCGAGAAGGTTGCGGAAACTCTCGGTCAAGAGGGATACGGCAGCACACTCCTGCCTTACCCGGGCGAATGCGGCGTCATGTTCAAGACGCTGGCCGCCCGTACCGGACTGGGGCATCTGGGCGATAGCTTTCTGCTGATGAACGCCGACTGGGGCCCATGGATGCACCTGCGCATCGTGTTGACCGACGCCGAGATCGCATTCGAGCAACCCAAGGTTCAGCAGGCCTGTACCCATTGCGGCCGATGCGTCACCGCCTGCCCGTCCGGGGCCATCATGGCCAATGACTTTGATGGTCTCAAATGCCGGGATGGCATGCGCGGCATCCGCAATTCACTCGGGAAGATTCCGTATGTCTTCGAATGCGAGAGATGCCTGAGGGCCTGCCCCATCGGCCAGGCCCCGCGCGAAGTTCTCGTCGCCTACAAGTACCAGGAAGCTTAGCCATGCAAACGGTGCAGACACAACTGAAAGATGGCCGGACAGCCGTCATCCGGGAAGAGACGGCCAGGCGCCAGTTTGCAGTGGCGGACGTCTTTCATGATGCCTATCTTATGGGTCTGGAAATCGATCCGATCCCCGGTCGCAATGGTACTGAGAGGTGAGAAGATGGAAATCACGGTCAAGAGCATGGTGGACTCGGACTGGCCCGCTGTGGCGTTGATCCTGCACGAAGGTATCGCGACGGGCAACGCCCGGTTCGAGGACACGCTGCCAACCTGGGAGGAATTCGACGAAACGCATTTGCCCCACTGTCGACTCGTAGCGCGGTCCGGCGACGAAGTCGTCGGGTGGGTGATCCTCGGTGCAACCTCCAGGCGTCCCGTCTATGCGGGCGTGACGGAGGTCAGCATCTACGTCAAGGCGTCCGCGCGAGGCCAGGGCGTGGGCAAGACGCTGCTCGAAGCGGTGATCGACGAATCCGAACGAGCCGGCATCTGGACACTCCAGGCGGGCATCTTTCCCGAAAACACCGTGAGCCTGACGCTGCACAGACAGTGCGGCTTCCGGACCGTCGGCATCCGCGAACGGATCGGCCAGATGAACGGAATCTGGCGCGACGTGGTCCTGATGGAACGACGCAGCCAAACGGTAGGAATCGGAGAATGACGATGACCATCCGGCCGGCCAACGCAGACGACATACAGACTTTGGTGAGCCTCTTGAGGCGGGCCTGCGCCACCGTCGCCAGTCGATTTGGGCTGACGGAGGAGAACTGCCCCAAGAGCCCGGCCTTCTACACTGAGGACCGCGTCGAAGCGGATCTCGAACGAGGCGTTCAGTACTATATCATCGAAGACGATGCAGAGGCGCGGGGTTGCGTTGCTCTGGAGAAGGCCAAACCCGGAGTCGGCTATCTGGAAAGGCTGGCCGTATTGCCCGAGCATCGATCGAAGGGCTATGGCAGCGCGCTGATCCGTCACGTGTTCGCTCAGGCGCAGGCGATCGGACTTAGACGCATCGGTATCGGCATCATCTCAGAAGATACCGAACTCAAAGAATGGTACCACCGGTTCGGCTTTGTTGAGACGGGAACCAAAGCGTTCGATCATCTGCCGTTCATCGTCGGATTCATGGAGAAGGAACTGGAAGGATCAGCAACTCAGGGAAGACTGGATTCCAACATCAGTAGTAGAGAGGAGTCATGATGCCACCACGATATGCCCCGAGGATGGGCGCGATTCCAAAGTCGCTCGTCCGTGAAATCCTGAAGGTCACGCAGGACCCTGAGGTGATCTCGTTCGCCGGGGGGTTGCCCAATCCGCGGTTCTTCCCCAAGGAGGGAATCGCCCAGGCTGCCGTGGAGGCTCTGAGCGGAACAAACGGATCGGCCTTGCAGTACGGCACGACCGAGGGCTACGCGCCGCTACGGGAATACATCGCCCAGCGTTATCGCACGACCGAAGGCCTCGATGTCACTGCCGATGAAATCCTGATCACCAACGGATCGCAGCAGGCGCTGGACCTGATCGGCAAAGTCTTCATCGATCGACACGACCCCATCGCAATCGAGCGGCCCGCGTATCTCGGCGCGATCCAGGCGTTCTCGGTGTACGAGCCGCAATACCATCCGGTATCACTGATGGAGGATGGCGTCGACATCGAGCAACTCGCGGATGTGATGCGAACGCATCGCGTCAAGTTCTTCCATACCGTGATCAACTTCCAGAATCCGTCCGGCATCAGCTACTCGACCGAGAAGCGACGGGCACTGGCACAACTCGTCAAAGAGCACGACACGCTGGTGATCGAGGACGATCCTTACCGAGAGTTACGGTTCGAGGGAACGGCGGCTCCCTCAATTCGACACGAACTCGGTGATCGCGCCATTCTTCTCGGATCGTTTTCCAAGATCGTCGCACCGGGACTACGGATCGGCTGGGTCTGCGCACCGCGAGAGACCATGGCGAATCTCGTTGTTGCCAAGCAGGCCAGTGATCTGCACTCGAATTCGTTCTGTCAGAGGATGCTGCATCGATTTCTGATGAGCAACAACATCGACGAGCACATTGCCCTGATCCGAGCGGGATACAAACGGCAGAAGGACATCATGCTGGCCGCCCTGGAAGCCCATTTCCCACCCGAGGCGAGCTTCACCCGTCCGGAAGGCGGAATGTTCATCTGGGCCACTGTCCCCGAGCGGTTGAACGTACTGGAGCTGTTCGAACACGCCAAGAAGGAGAAAGTGGTCTTCGTCCCTGGAACGTCTTTCTACGTCGATGGCGGAGGCACCGACAATATGCGACTGAATTTCTCGAACGCCGATGAGAATCGAATCGAAGAAGGAATCGCCCGGCTCGGCCGGATCATCAAGAAGCTGCTGGCTTGAGCCGGCCATAGGCAGGCAATTGGAGACCAAGATGCACATCGCCGATATCGTGACACGCCCGAAGCAAGTGGAACCCTGGACAGGGGCCGACAAGATCCCCTGGCACGAGCCGGACTTCAGCCGGCGGATGCTTCGAGAGCATCTCTCGCAGGACCATGATATGGCCAGCAGGCGGTTCGCCATCATCGACGAGCACGTGCAATGGATTCATCAACACGTGTTGAAGGGAAGACCCGCCCGAATTCTGGACCTGGGCTGTGGGCCAGGCTTCTATGCCAACCGCTTGGCGAAACTCGGGCATTCGTGCGTCGGCATCGACTTCTCCCCCGCTTCGATCGAGTATGCAAAGGAACAGGCGGCCGCACAGCAGTTGGACTGCACGTTTGTACACGGTGATGTGCGGACCACCGACTTCGGCACCGGGTTCAACTTGGCGATGATGGTGTTCGGTGAACTGAATGTCTTCCATCCGTCCGATGCCAGGGCAATTCTGAAGAAAGCCAAAGCGGCGCTGGCGCCGGGCGGCACTCTGATTCTGGAACCGCATCGCTTCGACGTGGTCGAACAGGTGGGCAAGCAAGGTCCCTCCTGGCACTCGGCTGAATCGGGGCTGTTCTCGGATGAGCCGCATATCTGGCTCGAAGAGAGCTTCTGGTATCCGCAGAGCAGCACGGCGGTGCAATGCTTCTACGTGATCGATGCCGCGACGGGCAATGTGACGCGACACGGCCAGACCATCCAGGCGTACACAGATGAGCAGTACCGCGATCTGGTCGCCGAGTGTGGCTTCGAATCCATCGAATTGCTTGCTTCTCTCGGGACCACGGAGGAGGCAGGGCAAAGCCATTTCCTGGCCATCGTAGCGAAGTAGATACAAAGGAGTGACACCATGAGCGAACATCCTTTCTATATCGTGGACGTTTTTGCAGAACGCAAATATGCGGGCAACCAACTCGCTGTTTTCCGGCACGCCCACGACCTGACCGACCAGGAGATGCAGCAGATCGCGCGGGAGATGAATTTTTCGGAGACGACGTTTATCCTGTCGGATGCCGAGCGAGAAGGTGGATACGACGTGCGCATCTTCACACCGGTCGCGGAGGTACCTTTCGCGGGCCATCCGACGCTGGGAACCTCATACGTTATCCGCAAGGAGATCATCGGGCGAAACGTCCCGCAGGTGAACCTGAACCTGAAACTCAAACAGATCCCGGTGACATTCGGCCAGGAAGAGGGTCGTGACATCCTGTGGATGAAGCAGAAGTCACCCGACTTCAGAGATGCGGTCGATCCGGCCCACATGGCGGAACTGCTGCGGCTCGACCCGGACCAGATCGATACGCGCTTTCCGATCCAGGAGGTCTCGACGGGGCTGTGGTTCACTATCGTCCCGCTGAGGGACCTCGACGCGGTGAAGCAGGCCCGTGTCAACCAGGACAAGTACTTCGCCCTGTCCAGACAGAAGCAGGAGGATGGCATCCTGGTTTTCTGCCCCGAGGCATACGACGACAAGAACGATCTGAACGTCCGCGTGTTCGTACCCTTCTACGGCATCGAGGAAGACCCCGCCACCGGAAGTGGCAACGGGTGCCTGGCGGGCTATCTCGTGAAGAATCGCTACTTTGGCGACAGCAAAGTGGACGTCCGAGTCGAGCAGGGCTACGAAATCGACCGCCCCTCGCTGATTCGCCTGAAAGCCGGACAACAAGGCGAGGCCATCGACGTCAACGTGGGGGGCAATGTCGTCATGATCGCGAAAGGACAATGGCCATGATGACCGCGGCAGATCGTCAAGGACATGGAACCGTGACGGGCAAAGCGCTGGCTTTGCAGTTGCTGCCTGAGAATCTGGCCGTATGTCGATTGGAGCCGGATCAGCCGGTACCCGACTGGGCGATGCAGGGGACGTTCTGCAGTGTCACGCGGACGCCCGACGAAATCTCAGTCGTTTGTCTCGAACAGGTCGTACCGGAAGACACGAAGGCTGAACGAGGATGGAGAGCCTTCAAGGTCGAAGGACCGTTGAACTTCTCCATGACAGGTGTGCTCGCGGCCCTCGCCGGCACGCTCTCCGAAGCCGGCATTTCTCTCTTTGCCGTGTCCACCTACGACACGGACTACCTGTTGATCCGTGCTGAAGACGCGACGTCGGCAACGGCCGCGTTGCGTGGTGCCGGCCACACTGTCACAGTGGCGAATTCTTGAAGTGGATCGATGATGAAATCACTGAACGGTGAAATCGAGCAGAAACTGCGCAACGCCGGTGCGAGCCTGGTGGGCTTTGCCGACGTGAGCGAACTGTCCACAACTGTGACGGGCGGATTGCCCCGCGCGATCTCGATTGGGGTTCGTCTGAATCCTGACATCGTGCGCGAGATTGAGAATGGCCCGACGCCGCGTTATTTCGCCGAGTACAATTGCATCAACACCTTGTTGGGACAATTGAGCGACTGCACCGCCGACGCATTGACCAAGGCCGGGTTTCACGCTATCCCGATCAAGGCAACGACGAACCAGTTTGACCCCGTGAAACTCTCGATGCCGGTTCAGCATAAGACCGTCGCGACTCGCGCGGGACTGGGCTGGATCGGCAAATCGGCCCTGCTCATCACGAAGGAATATGGTCCCGCCGTGCGACTGGGTTCCGTGCTGACGGACGCCGACCTGGAGACGGGCACGACCCATGAATGAGTCGCACTGTGGAAACTGCCGAAACTGCGTCGACCGCTGCCCCGCCCGAGCCATCGTCGGAGACCACTGGCAACCGGGTGCGCCCGGGAATCGATCTACGATGCGCCGACGTGCCGGGCCACCGCCGTTCGACTCTCCAATCAGGCGGGATTCGAAGCCACCATCTGCGGCATCTGCATCCGTGCCTGCCCCTGGACCCAACGCTACCTCGCCCGCGAGTCGAACGACTCCGAGATCGAAGCTGCGGGGCAATGACTTCGCGTCAGCACGGCCGACGCCGCATCACTTGCTCTGTTCCAGTGCGTGCATGGCCTCGGCGAACTGCTTGCCCAGATCGATGTAGCCGGCGGTGTCGTAGTGCCAGTTGTCGGAATAGTCGTACTTGTCCGTGCTGGTGACCAGAGCGGCACACGCGTCTTTGTCGCAGAAATCCGCCTCAGCCTTCCGCACGATGTCGCCGTAATCCCAGACCTTCCCGTCGGCATCCCGGCCTGAATCGGAGATCCGTCCGATCACCACGGGCAAATCGTCGACGCGCAGGCGCTGCGCGAATGAGGTCCATCAAACGCTTTAGATTCGCCTCGTACTGCTTTGCGATCGCCTCGTTGTTGGCGTCGCTCTCGCCCTGCATCCAGACGATCCCGGCCGGAACCAACGTGTCGTCGGTGCCGTCCCCATCAATGTCCCGCACCGCCAGCCTTTCGCAAGGTGGCGAGAAAGTGGTCGTACTGATTGATGCCGTTGCCTTTGTTGAAGTCGGGCTCCCAGCAGCCGAAGTTGCCGGCCGCGTCGACGTGGATGGACGTCCCGCCCTTGGAATACTTCAGGATGGCGATAGGAGAAGACGGGTCCAGTTCGCGCAGCCTTCTGGCCAGCGTCAGTTCCACACCAAACCGGTCGGAATAGGTGTTGGTGACACCGTTGGATTTGAAATCCCGACCATGCCCGGGCAACAGTGGCGACCATTTCCCCGCCCCGTTGACCGGGCTGTTGTCCATCTCCGCACTACTCTGATAGATCCGCACCCCCGCGGGCGCCTCCTTCAAGTCCGCCGGCAATTCCTTGACAAACCCATACCCATCCATATTCGACTGCCCGCCGAGGTAGTACAACTTGTACACTGTCGCATGCGCCAGCGAGAGATTGGACGCCAAGACAAACAGAATCGCCACAGCCAAGAATCGTTTCATAAAATCCACTCCTTGCGTCGATTAGGTCCTTTCCGCTTGCGGTCGTGTACACAGCACGCCACCTTACGTTCTTGTACTGTCGTGTCGCACCCTATGTCAACATCCGAGCAGATCGTTGAAGAAGTCAGGGGAATTGGGTATAAACAGAAGTCGTTAGAGGCAATTAGAACTGTGGCATTTGCAGGGCAGGTGAGAATGGACGTGGATTTCAAGAAGTATCATGGGTTGGGCAATGACTATCTGGTGATCGATCCGAACGTGCGGGACGTCGACGATGACCGAGGCGAATATCCGGCTGATCTGCGATCGCAACTTCGGGGTCGGCTCGGACGGGATTCTCTACGGGCCGATCTTCGATGGCGACATCCCGCGGCTGCGGATCTTGAACCCGGACGGCAGCGAGGCCGAGAAGAGTGGGAACGGGCTGCGCATCTTCGCCAAGTACCTCTTCGAGAAGCAGTACGTCACATCGAAGGAGTTCCAGATCCGGACGCTGGGCGGGATCGTCTCGGTGCAGGTCAAGGACGACGTGGCCGGCCTGATCCGGATCAACATGGGCAAGGTGACGTTCGTCAGCAATGAGATCCCCGTCGCGGGCGAGAAGCGCGAGGTGGTCAACGAAGTCCTCGACGTCAACGGCGTCGACTTCAAGGTCACGTGCCTGTCCATCGGCAATCCGCATTGCGTGATCCCGATGGAGGAGGTCGACGAGGGGCGGGCCCGTGCCATCGGCCCGTACGTCGAGAACCACGAGCGGTTTCCCAACCGCATCAACCTCCAGATCCTGAAAGTCATCGACCGGGCCAATATCGATATCCGTATCTGGGAGCGTGGAGCGGGCTACACCCTGGCTTCGGGCAGCAGCTCCTGCGCTGCGGCCTGCGCCGCCCACAAACTGGGCCTGGTGGACAACGACATCACCGTCCACATGCCTGGCGGGACCTTGCACATCGAGATCATGCCCGATGGCGAAGTCTTCATGACCGGACCGGTGGAAGGGACATTCCAGGGCACGTTCCACGCCGACCTGGAGAAGCGAATCGCGAAGTCATAGTGAAGCGATGTCTGACGGAACGTATCCGAGATTGAGGCCAGCGACGAACGAGGATTGCGAAGCGATTCGCTCGCTCGTTTACGCCGTGCTCGAAGAGTACGGTCTTAAACCCGATCCGGCTTGCACCGATGCCGACCTTGACGACATCGAACGGTCATACTTCGCAAGGGGTGGGACGTTCCGTGTACTGGAGCAGGAAGACGGCTCGATCGTCGGCGCCTATGGCCTCTATCCCCTGGAAGACCAGACCTGCGAACTGCGAAAGATGTACCTGAACAAGGCGTGCCGAGGTCAGGGATTCGGGAAACGCTTGCTCGAAGACGCACTGGCCACCGCTCGCGAACTGGGATTCACGACGATGACCCTGGAAACCGCATCCGTCCTGAAAGAAGCCATCGCCCTTTACCAACGCTACGGCTTCGTCCCCCACCCGGGCGACCACCTCTCACCCCGCTGCGACCAAGCCTACATCCTCCGATTGATCTAGCCGTTCCAGGTTGTCCACCACCATCCGGATCGGGCCGCACGTCGATCACCTCCAAACGACCGACCTCCTGTGCGAATCTTGCGACTCTAAGGTTTTTGCCACCCCGAAATGCGGAGTCTGCCAATCAGCGGACATGGCGTAATCCCGTAGGGTAGTTGCAGGCTTTGGACTCGGAAAAGGCAGAGAAAGCGCGGTCATCCAGGAAAACACCGGTGCGACTATGCGCGGAGACAACCGGACTGCATCTGCCCATTGAACCTGCCACAAAATGACAAAAGGTACAGAATAGAGAGGTCGAACGATGACGCTAACTCAGGAAGATTTCAGACAGGCGCATA
This sequence comes from uncultured Phycisphaerae bacterium, assembly GCA_963726475.1. GTDB lineage: Bacteria > Planctomycetota > Phycisphaerae > Sedimentisphaerales > Anaerobacaceae > Anaerobaca. The sequence goes on from CAVSCO010000069.1 coordinate 55,606, forward strand.
AACTACTTCATGAAGCGGATGAGAACGCGGTGTTACCCAAGGACATCGAATCGCTTTGTCCGGCTTGCTTGAAGGTCATCCCCGGCACCCTGTACGAGGAGCATGGCGAGGTCTTCATGCGGAAAACATGTCCCATTCACGGTGTCCAACGCGAACTGATCAGCAGCGATGCGACGTTCTTTCGACTCATGGTTGAACGCGACAGGGCCGTTACCAGAGGAGTGACACATCCTGTGGGCGGCCACACAGCGTCGTGCCCTCAAGGTTGCGGCCTCTGCCGAGAGCACCAGGCCGGCCCGATCATGATGAACATCGATCTGACCAACCGCTGCAATCTGCGGTGCCCGATCTGCTTCGCCAACGCCGGGACACGCGGCGAAGTGCTCGAACTGGATCTCGATCAGGTCCGCCGCCTGTTGGACCTGGCGTGCGAAGTCGACGACGTTCAACCATCGTGCCTCCAATTCACCGGCGGAGAGCCCACCGTCCATCCCGAGTTTCTGTCGGCGCTGGAGGAAGCCAGACAACGAGGGTTCCCTCAGGTCCAGATCGCGACGAACGGGTTGAAGTTCGCCCAGTCTCGCGAGTTCGCGATGCAGGCCAGCGAAGCGGGACTGAACGTGGCCTACCTGCAATTCGACGGCCTGAGCGATGACATCTACCGGAAGACACGAGGACGCCCCCTGCTGGAGATCAAGCTTGCCGCCATGGACAATCTTTACGCGGCGGGGATTCGGATCGTATTGGTCCCGACCATCGTCAAAGGAATCAACACCCACCAGATCGGGGCGATCGCCCGTTTTGCAGTAGAGAACACCGACAGAATCTCCGGCGTGAGTTGGCAACCGGTAGCATTCACGGGGCGGCTCAATTATGAAGAGCGGTTGGCCCGGCGTTTCACCGTGGCCGACCTGGCCCGCGAAATACAGCGTCAGAGCGGACTGGTCGACATGTATCGCGATTGGTATCCGTACGGGTTTGTCGATCCTTTTTCCCGTTTCCTGGAGGCCACCCAGAAGAAGCCGAACGTGGTGCTGGGCTGCAATCCCATCTGTGGGGCAGGCACCTATCTGATCGTGGATTCACAAACCGGCGCCGTCTCTCCCATCCCGGCTTTCGTCGACGTCGAGGGTCTGATGCAGACGATGCAGTCGGCGGCCGAACATCTCAACCACGGAGGCCTGCTCAGCAGACTCACCGTCGGCAGGCAACTGGGTCGGCTGAAGCGGTTCTACAATGAAGAGAACGCACCGGCCCATTGGCCTTTCGAGCAGTTTGCAGAGTTCATGATGGACTTCGCTGATTTCCGGGGTCGTTTCAGCGATAATGAGTCGCGGATGAAAGCTGGCGCGGGTAGCCGCTTCCGGTCGCTTCTGATGGCTTCGATGCACTTCCAGGATGCTTATAACTACCAGTTGGACCGGGTACGCCGCTGCGTGGTGCACTACGCGGCTCCCGACGGCCGCATCTATCCATTCTGTAGCTACAACAGCGGCCCGTGCCACCGCCAGCGCGTCGAGAAGCAGTTTGCCATCCCACTTGCGGAATACCAATTCCTGGCGAAAAGTTCCGCGGAATGATCGACATGCTTGTCGAGTTGAGGGAGCGGATTTCACTCCGGTCGTAAGGGCTCCACGGCAAGGGCAGGACCGTGGAGAGCGATCAGATCAGAAGGCGACGAGGTCGTCGAAGGCGGTCTCGAAATCGTAGACGTCGTTGAAGTCGTCGATCGTGTCGGTAGGCTGGGCGCTCATCCATTCATAGTCGATCAGCGTGTAGACGATCTCCCCGAAATGCCGCGTGGTCTTGAGCCCCCATGAGCGCAGGACCAGCGGGGCCAGACGCCCGTATTTCTCAGCCGCCATCTGGCGCAGGCCTTCGCAAAGGGTCTGGCCGCTGACATGTTGCTGCTCCCCCACGATGTTCTTGATCGTGTAGCCGAGTCCTTCGTAGACGAACTTAAAGGCCGCCACGCTGAAGCGGCCGTCCGCCATCGCAATTTGATCGAGACCTTTTTTCATACCACCTTTTCTTCGCAGAACGGGCCCCTCGATCCTGTGCGGACCTTGTGAACCCACTGAATTTACGTCGCTTCCGGTCGATGTCGTCAGGAGACCGCTTGCCCGGGCTGCGCACGGTGTCGGGCGACAAGAGAAAGACGTCGCTGCCGCCGGGACCGCAGGCCAGGATCATCCCTTCGGACAAACCGAACTTCATCTTGCGGGGTTTGAGATTGGCGAAGAAGACCACCAATCGGCCCACAAGCTGCTCCGGTTTGTACGCCTTGGCGATGCCGGCCAGGACATTCCGCTCGACCCCACCGACATCCAGCACGAGATGCAGGAGCTTGTCGGCCCCTTCGACGGGTTCGGCCACTACGACCTTGGCCACCCGCACATCGAGCTTGGCGAAATCGTCGATGGTCACTTCAGGTTTGAAAGGCGAAGCCGCCTCTTTTTCGGGTTCGGGTGCCGGCGCCGCTTGAGGGGCCTGGCCTTCCTTGCTTTCTTCCAGCATGGTCTGTACCTGTTCCTCGTCTATTCTCTCGAACAATCGTTCAAACGTACCGATGGTATGGTCTTCCAGAACCGTGTCCACGTCCGCAAAGCCCAGCGGTTCGACGCCCAGGAATCTCTCGACCTTCTCCGCGAACTTCGGCAGGATGGGCTTGAGATAAATCGTCAGGATCTTCATCGCATTGAGCGTGGCGGTGAGCGTCGCCCTCGTCTGCTCGGGATCGACCTTGATCGTCGCCCAGGGCTGCTTGGCCTCGACGTAGCGGTTGGCCTCATCGGCCAGGGCACTGATCGCACGGACAGCGGCTGCGTAATCGAGTCCTTCGTAGTTGGCGGTGATCGCCTCTTTACCGGCCGCAAGCTTCTCAACGAGCTGCCGCCCTTCGGCGTCGAGCCGGCCGAGCCGACCATCGAGCTTCTTGGCGAGCATGGGCCCCGAGCGCGATGCGAGATTGGCGTATTTGCCGACGATGTCGGCGTTCGTCTTGTTGACGAAATCCTCGATGCCCAGATCGATATCCCCGACCGTGTCGGTCAGCTTGCTGGCGTAGTAGTACCGCAGGCTCTCCGGGTCCAGATGCCTGGCGAAAGTCGCCGCACGGATGAACGTCCCGCGAGACTTGCTCATCTTCTCGCCATTGACGGTGAGGAACCCGTGGACGAAAAGCTTGTTGGCGGTCTTGAAGTCCGAGCCCATGAGCATCGCCGGAAAGAACAGCGCATGGAAGTACATGATGTCCTTGCCGATGAAGTGATACAGCTCGTTGTCAGGGCTGTTCCACAACGCGTCAAAATCCAGGCCGTTCTGCTCGCAGTAGTTCTTGGCTGAGGCCATATAGCCGATGGGCGCATCGAGCCAGACGTAGAAGTACTTGTTCTCCTCGCCTGGAATCTTGAATCCAAAATAGGGACCGTCGCGCGAGATATCCCAATCCTTCAGCCCCGCCTTGAACCATTCATCAAGCTTGTTCGCAACGGATTTCTGCGTATGTCCGGCACGGATCAACGTCTTGAGCCGGTCTTCATAATCACCCAGTTTGAAGAAGTAATGCTCCGACGTCCGAAGCACGGGTGTTGTGCCGCAAATGGCAGCAGCGGGGATCGACCAGATCCTTCGGCTGATAGGTGGAACCGCACGACTCACAGGAATCGCCATACTGGTCAGCCGCACCGCAGCGAGGACAGGTGCCCCGCACGTAGCGGTCGGGCAGTGACATCTTGCAGTTCTCACAATACGTCTGCTCGACATCGCGCCGGGCGATAGAGCCCGCCTTATCAAGCCTCGTAAAGATCAACTCGCTGAGTTCTTTGTTCTCGGGCGAATGGGTGGTGTAGTAATTGTCGAATTCGATATGGAAGCGGTCGAAATCAGCCTTGTGCTCTTTGTGTACCCGCCCGATCAGCTCTTCCGGCGTGATGCCGGCGGCACGAGCACTGAGCATGACCGGTGTCCCGTGCGTGTCGTCGGCGCAGAAGTAGAAACAGCGATTTCCGCAGGCTTTCTGAAAGCGGACCCAAATATCAGTCTGGAGGTACTCCACCAGGTGCCCGATGTGGATCGGACCATTGGCATAGGGCAGCGCCGAAGTCACTACAATCTGTCGAGGCATTTAACGTCCTTACGTCTGTGGTTTCTTTCGCGAATTACCACCACCGCGGCGCGGCCGGCGTGGCGGGCGTGGCGGGCGTTCCTTGCTCTCGGGTTTGTCCTTCTTGACCGGCGGTCCGGGGAGAATCTTGATCTCATCGACAGGAAAGGCCACGCGTTCGCCGCTTTGCGACTCCACAACCACGAGTTGGGTCAGAATCTGCGTGTCAATGACTTTGCCTTCGAAAATCTTTCCCTCGCCCTGACTGGCCTGCACCCAGGTGCTCCGCTTGGGCAGTCGCTTCTTGAGAGCCGTATAGTTTTCGTCCTCGTAGCGCAGACAGCATTTCAGGCGGCCGCAATAGCCCGAGATCTTCGACGGATCGAGCGTGGCCTTCTGCATCTTCGCCATGCGCATGTTCACGGGCTTGAGCAACTGGAGAAATCGAATGCAGCAACACTCCTGCCCGCAGCTTTCGACGTCGCCCAGCAGCTTCGCCTCATCGCGTGAGCCGATCTGTCGCATCTCGATCCGCGTTTGGTATTCCTGGGCCAGACGCCGGACCAGTTCCCTGAAGTCGACGCGACCGTCGGCCATGAAGTAGAAGATGATGCGTTCGCCACCGAAGATGTGCTCGGCACCAACGATCTTCATCTTCAGCTTCAATTCCTTGACGAAACGCTCGCAGCACTCGATCTCCTCGTCGGTGATCTTCGTCAGATGCTGCTCTTCGCTGATATCCTCCGGCGTGGCCAAACGGAGAACCTTCCCCGCGATCTCGTTGGGGAAGTTGATGTCGCTGTTGGCGAAGTAGCTGCACACCTGGTCCTCGGTGAACCGGAAACGGCCTTCCCTGTACGACGTCGGCTGCCCTACGATATACCCGAGTTCGAGCCCCTTGTCCGTCTTGACGACGACCCGGGTCGGCGTCTTCGGGATCTGCATCTCCTCGTGCTCGAAGAGGCCCAGGTTCTTCATCCGCCCGTAACGGACGAGCATGTACTTCTTGCCCTTAACCGGCTTTTGTTTCGCCGCTGTTTCGCTCATATCGATATCCTAACCGGGAGTCCACCACGCATCGATGGAAATGGAAATCCCGTAAATGGAGAACTACACAGAACTAACGCTCTGGGCTGATTATAGCAGAAGGGACCAGGCGTAACAACAGCCGCTCGAAAATAAGCTTCTCATTGACGTTGGCGTCGATCCAGCGGAGGGCCTCGTAGGCCTCATCGATGCACCTGGCGGCCTCCTCGGGGTCGATCCTCCGGGCCAGGCGGGCGATCTCCTTGCCCTGGTCGAAATGGATCAGGCCGTATTCCGGCACCACGTTGACCATCATCGCGTCGTGAAATGCCGACAGAAGGATCTGGATGACGGTCTTCTGGGCCCGCCGGCTCAGATCGCTCTTGCTGACAGATTTGTCGAGATCGCTCCAGGCCGTGGCGATCTGCTTGCCGCAGGCGATGAGCCGTTCGGCCAGTTCCAGAACATCGGCCCGCTGAAAACCTACCACCGAGGTGACGATGCCCTTCTTCGCTTCGAACAGCGCCAGACCCTCGCGTTCGAGCCGGGCCCACTGGCAGGCCGAGCCAAGGCTGCCCTGAGCGAGGCGTGCGTAGAATTGGGCGCGGGAGCCGTCGAGCCCCGTCTCAGTCAGGCGGGCGATAATTCGCTCCTCACTGATAGGGCCAAAGCGGATGATCTGACAGCGCGACTTGGTGGTCGGCAGGAGTTGTTCGAGCCGGGTGCAGAGAAGGATGATCGTGCAATAGTGCGGCGGCTCCTCCAGCACCTTCAGTAATGCGTTCTGAGACGAGGCATTGAGCTTTTCAGCTTCGCTGACGACGAAGACCTTTCGCTCGGAGGCCGTCGGCCGGATCGCGACCTTCTCCAGCAGGAATTCGCGGACCACGTCGATCGGGAACTCCACCGGCGCTTTGCGGCCTTTGCCCTCCCGGGTGAACTCCAGCAACTCCTTGTAGATGTGCGAGTAGTCGGGGTGTGCCCCTCCTTCGAACAGATCACACGATTCGCACGAGCCGCAACTGTCGGCAAACGATTCGGTTCCGCCGCCCGTGACGACAGGGTTCTTGCACAGTGTGAGCCTGGCCCATTCGTAGGCTGTCTTGTACTTGCCCACCCCTTCGAGTCCGGCGAAGATGTAGGCGTGCGCAGCGCGGCCGGCCGCGCGCCGCGCTGCAATATCTCAATCGCCCGGTCCTGGCAAAAGACGTCTTTCAATGACATCCCGAAACCACCCTCTGTAGTATCCCATCGAAGATCGACATGAATCCCATTCGTCTTATAGGCATTGTCGGGTCTATGCTTTCTGCTGAAGTCCGGAGCCCAGCCGCCGCACCGCGGCGACGACCTGCTCATGGACCGTATCGATGCCGAGTGTCGAGTCGATTACCACGAAATCCTCCCGGCCGTCGGCAAGCTCGAGGAAACCCTCCCGCACCTTTCGGTGATAGCTGTCACCCTTCTGCTCCATGCGATCCAATTCGCGGTTGAGCCGCCCGGCCGCGGTCGCCAGATCGACATCGAGAATGATGGTCAGATCGGGCCAGACCCGGTCGAGCGAGTCGGTGCCGATGGCGATCACCTTGTCGATACCGAACTGCCCGGCGTGGCCCTGATAAGCACACGTACTCGAGATCCAGCGATCGAGAAGCACACACTTGCCCTGCTGCAAAGCCGGCGCGATCTCCTCGGCCCAGAGCTGGGCCCGTGCAGCCATATAGAGCAACACTTCCGTAGGCGTCGTCATCGCCTCGTGTGCCGGGCTCAGCAGGATCTCGCGAATCTTCTCGCCGATCATCGTCGTTCCCGGATCGCGGAAGCTCACCGTCGAAGTCCCCTGCTCGTTGAGCCACTGGGTCAACATACGCGACTGGGTACTCTTGCCACACCCATCCGGCCCATCCAGCACAATGAACTTGCCATCCAGCATGTCCGTCAAACCACTGCCTCCTGCTAGCCGATATCGTCGGCTTTTGCTTTTGCCTCGTTCAACAGGTGAGTCAGCGAATCTGTGACCCCTAGCTCCACCGCCCACTTGTCGAGGTACTCCATATCCAGGTTGCCCCATTGCGAAATGGCCACTCCCAAGGCGTCCGAGTACTGTACGTCGGACTCGCGTCCCCTCATCCACTCGAGTTTGCTGAGAATGACATCCTCCGGGGCAACAAGCCAGAGCACCTGGCCCATGACCTCAACCTGACACCGGCGTTCGAATTCTCGGCGGCTGAAAGGCCTGTCTTTGCAGACGATGAGATCGGCCTTCCACCCTCCGTCCAAAGCGATAACATTGAACATGGTTCGAGAGCGCATCGCCTCAAACGCCACCTCCCGGTTAATATAGTAGTCTTGCCCGAGAAGACGTATGAGAGAATCAAGCTGATCCTCTGTGGGATCGATCACCACATCCACATCCTGCGTCGCCCGAGGATGACCATGGATGCTGCTGCTTGTGGAACCGGCCGTCATATACGGGATTCCAGCTTCATCGAGAAGCCTTGCCAGACGCAGAAGAAATTCTTGCTGCGTGCTCATGATGTGGCCGACTCCTTCATGTAGGCTCGTCGGAACAGCTCATCACCGATCATTAAACGTATGACTTCCCGCTCGACGGCTCGATCATCCCAAAGGGGATTGCGATGCCGCACACCAGCCTCAACCAACAAGTGCAAATTGTTGCTCAACTCGAAGGCCATGGCGGCCCTGCCGGCAGTTCCCATTTCGCGCAGAATGCGAAGCTGCACAGTGAGGGCCTCGGGCGTGGTATCGTCGGACATTCGGTGTCTCATGATTCCGGTCCGCCTACATTCCCGAGCGGCCGGAGGTGGCCGGCTCGAAGTAGAGCATCAAGCGTGCTTCGGAAAGCTTGACGCCGAAAACCTTCTCAAACTCCAGGGCCTGACCGGCTGAGCCAACGGAGAAATCGTAGGTGTCGCCGCGTTTCATCGACCGCGTTTCGACGATCTTACCGGTGGTTTTTTCGACGAGGAAGGCGGTGCCATCGGCCGGAGCTTCCCAATTGATCATCATTCCGCCCCCGACGAGGTATTCCTCGCCAGGCAACCCATCGGCCTGCAACGACCGACTCGTGCTGCACCCGGACAGCAGCACGAACATTGCCATGAGCCCGCCGGCAACACAGATCGTACAACCGAGCCTCATATCACGCTTGATTCCCATGTATAATCTCCCTGCATTTCGAAATCCGTGATCAGGAATCCCGACGGAGCAGACTCATCAGGGAGTCCCTCACGCGTTCGGCAATATCAAGACAGCTCCGACACAACGCACGATCGGGTTCGAAGTCCGGCAGCACGTTACCCAGAGGGTACTTCGAGGGCAGATAGATTGAATCGAGCAGATCGATCTCATCTTCTGTGAGGGCCAGAAGCCGACCTCTTTCGCCCAGAGCCGTCACTAATTCACGAATGCTATGTGTCTTTCTTGGCCTTTCGTGCCACTCGACCAAGACCGCCTTGAGCATCTTCTCAACCGCCTGCTGAACGTTCTGGAGACAGGGGTTGTGCAGTTCATGGTCCAGCAGAACTTTCGCCGACGCCAGATTCTCATGCGCGTATGCCAGCCACGTCTTGGCTTCATCGTTCATAGACCACCTTGCCCTGCTCGATCTCGTCCAGAAACAGGCCATCCTTGACACCGGCTTTGAGCGGCACGATATCCAAGGGAATGGTGCGAGCGATTTGGCGGGCTCTTTTGCGATACCTCAGAACCAGAGGCAGGTAGGTCTCTTCACTGTCCTGGAACACGGCAACGTCCAGATCGTGCGGATCGTCAGAATGCAGAAAGGAGCCAAAGACTACGATACGACAGACCTCGTGCTCCTTGGCAAGCGACGCAACCAGCTCACTCACTAACGCACGTTTCCGTTGTGAACTCAGCATTCTGACCCCTATCTGTTTCTGTAACCCAAGCCCAAGAGCATACCGCGCGGTGAATCACGTGGCCAGCCATTGAACGACAAGAGCGCCAACTATGCCACCCAAGAAACTCACGATCAGCCACAACCAGTGGTCTTTGTATTCACGAAACCACAGTCCGGTACGTCCAAACCAACGACTGTACCGACGAGCAAGATCGCAGCCCTGAAGCGTAAGACGTAGCCCTGCGACTCCATGCTCGGACTGATGAGGGTGTATTGCCACGAGCTGTCGCTCCTGGAGACGGGCATTCGCAATCTCCAGCCTCTTCATCACCTGGATCGTTTTCGCTATGATCCTTGCTCCATCACCAGACAAGATATCCTCACCTGAATTGCGAGTGACACTATCGCCATATGTCCGTATTTGCCTGGCTCGTCTCTGAACCAGCCACAATGATGCCACAGGGATCCACTGTGGCGGCCTCAGAACAGAGGTCCAATCGCTCAGGCGAAACCATTTGTCACCGTCGAGATACGTCGTCACATCTCGATCCCTAAGGTCAAAAATATTCGCGTAATACGCGACCAATACATGCCTCTCATCCTTTGGCAACCACATGGCATCTCTCCCTCGACATCCGCATGCGATGGCTATTTGGCTAAGGCGAAGTTCTCGTCGCCGACGAGTTGCTTCATCTGCCGGCAGAATTCCACGTCGGGATTGACGCAGAGCGTCCGGTCGGCGGTAGCATAGACCTTGGCATTGCCGGCTCGAACCACGACGGACAGCGGGCGGTCCCCCTTGTGACGCTGGCAGATACTGCGGATGTGCACGACCTTCTCCTGCGTCACATCACGAGAATCGAGTCGGATTCTGACGCCTTTGGCCAGCTTCTCCTGCGCCTGCTCCAAGGGAATCAACTCCGAGGCGATGATGTTCGGTTTTTCCCGGCGGAAATCGGTCTTCCCTCGGACGAAAACCACCGTGTCTTCCGCGACAAACTCCGCAAATTGACTAAGTGTCTCAGGGAAGAGCACGACTTCGGCCGTGCCCTGGAGGTCTTCCAGCACGAAAACGGCCATCTTCGCACCGGCGTTGCGACCGCTCTTGGTGATATTGTATCGTATCCTCGTGACCATTCCACCGATGACCACCTGCTTTTCGCCCGTGCTCTGAGCGAGTTGTGCGGCGTTGATGCTGGAATAGTCAGCGATCTCCTCGGCATGGTGGCTCAGCGGATTGCTCGTGACATAGAAGCCCAGCACCTGCTTCTCAAACGCAAGCATCTGGGGTTCCGGCCAAGGGGCCACGTCGGGCAGGCGCTTGTGGTCCTCGGCGTAATCGATCTGACCGGCCATCGCACCGAAGAAGTTCATCTGGCCCTTGACCTTGTCGCTCTGGAGGCTGGCACCCGTCTCCATCGCTTTTTCGAGTCCGACCATCATCTGATGACGGTTGCCGCCCAGCCGGTCGAACGAGCCGGCTTTGATTAACGCTTCGAGCACCTGCTTGTTGACGGCCCTGAGATCGACGTTCTCGCAGAAGTGGAACAGGCTCTTGAACCGGCCGACCTTCTTGCGGGCCTCGATAATCTGCTCAACCGCTTTCTCGCCCACGCCCTTGACGGCGGCGAGACCAAACCGGATGACGCCCTTCTTCTCATCGCCGTCTTCTTCCTTGTAGAGCGGCGTGAAGTCAACGTTACTTTCGTTGATGTCCGGTGCCAGCACCTCGATCCCCATGGTCCCGCACTCGCCGATATACTCGACGACCTTGTCGGTGGTGTCCCGATCGTAGGTCAGCAGCGCGGCCATGAACTCGACCGGCCAATGGGCCTTCATATATGCGGTTTGGTACGCCACGAACGCATAGCGGGTCGAGTGGCTCTTGTTGAAGCCGTAACCGGCAAATCGCTCGATCAGGTCGAAGATGTTCTCCGCCTCGTCCTTCTTCAGCCCCTTGGCGACGCAGCCTTCGATGAAGCGTTCCTTCTCCTTGGCGATGATGGCGAGTTTCTTCTTACCGATGGCCTTAATCAGCGTATACGCCTCGCGGAGCGGGATGTCACCGAGGCGGTTGCAGATCCGCATGACCTGTTCCTGGTAGACCATGATCCCGAAGGTCTCGTCGAGCACCTCGGTCATGATCGGATGCGGCGCCGTCCACTTCGCGCCGTGCTTGCGGTCGATGTAGTCAGGAATCAGGGTCATCGGGCCCGGCCGATAGAGCGCGTTGGCGGCGATCAGGTCCTCGATCCGGTCGGGCTTCATCTTCATCAGCAAGTCTTGCATGCCGCCGGATTCGAACTGGAAGACGCCTTTGGTCTGACCGCGTGCGAAAACAGAGAAGACCTTCGGATCCGTGATGTCGATCTTTTCAAGGTCGATCTCCACGCCGTGCAGTTCTTTGACCAGATCGCGGGCCCGCGCCAGAACGCTGAGCGTCTTGAGGCCCAGGAAGTCCATCTTCAGCAGGCCGACCTTCTCGACGGTGGGCCCTTCGAACTGCGTGATGATATCGTCCGATCCGGACGCCTTGTAGAGCGGCAGGTAATTCGTCAGCGGCTCGTCGGCGATCACCACGCCACAGGCGTGAACCGAAGCGTGCCGGGCCAGCCCTTCAAGCTTGCGGCCGATGTCGATGACCTTACGGGTCCGCTCGTCCTGGTCGTACGCGTCTTTGAGTTCGGGCTCGACCTCCAGGGCCTTGTCGAGCGTCATCTTCGAGCTCGTTGGGGACGAGCTTGGCCAATCGGTCGGCCTCGGCCAGCGGCACATCCAGCACCCGGCAAACGTCGCGAATGACGGCCTTGGCCTTCATCGTCCCGAACGTGATGATCTGCGCGATCTGGCCGTACTTCTGCCGAACGTAGTCGAGCGTCCGCGCGCGGCTGTCCTGGCAGATGTCGATATCGATATCAGGCATCTCGTTCCGCTCCGGGTCCATGAACCGCTCGAACAGCAGGTCGTAGTTGAGCGGGTCCACGTCGCAAATGCCCAGGCAGTAGCCCACGACCGTGCCGACGGCGCTGCCACGAGCCCCGACCGGGATGTTGTTCTCGCGGGCGTAGTTGCAGAAGTCCCAGACGATCAGGAAGTAGCTGGAGAATCCCTTGCCCTCGATGACCTCGAGCTCGCGGTCGATTCGCTCCTGAATCTCGGGCGTGATCGTCGCCGTAGAGTTCGCTCGGCCCCTTCCGCGACGAGGCGCGTCAGGTATTCCTCCGGCGTGGTCTTGTCCGGGCGGGCTGAAGACCGGGGCATGGCGGCTCTTGAGGTCGATCTCGACGTTGCAGCCGCTCGGCGATGGCCAGCGTGTTGTCGCACGCCTCGGGGATCTCCGGGAACATCTCCCGCATCTCCTCGGGGCTCTTGAGGTACACGTCGGGCGGATAGATCATCGCGACTGGCGTCGGTGATCAGCTTGCCCGTGCTGATGCAGCACAACGCATCGTGGGCCTCGTAGTCCTCGGCGTCGAGAAAGTGCACGTCGTTGGTCACGACCATGCCGATGCCCATCTCGTTGGCCAGATCGATCAGAGGCCGGCGCACGTCGGGCATCGGATCATCAGGCGTCTCATGGTGCTGGAGCTCGATGAAGAACCGCTCCGGGCCGAAGATCTTCAGGTAACTCTCGGCCGCCCCGCGGGCCGCCTTCTGATCGCCCCGGGCCAGGGCCGCAGGCACCTCGCCGCCGACGCAGGCGGTGGTGCAGATGATGCCTTCACTGTGCTCGGCCAGCACCTCTTTGTCGATTCGAGGACGGTAGTAGAAACCTTCGAGATAACCGATGCTGCTGAGCTTCATGAGATTACGATAGCCGGTCAGGTTCTCGGCCAGCAGGAGCAGGTGGAAGGCGTTCTCTTTGACGCCGCCACCGCCCGTCTTGTCGAACCGGCTGCCCGGCGCGATATACGTCTCAATCCCGATGATCGGCTTGATCTCGGCCGCCAGAGCCTTGGTATAGAAATCGATCGCACCGAACATGTTGCCATGGTCGGTCAGTGCGACCGAATCCATGCCCAGCTTCTTGCAGCGATCGAAGAGCCGCCCGAAGGGAATGGCCCCATCGAGAAGCGAATACTGGCTATGCAGGTGTAAGTGCGTAAATCCTTTTTGCGCCATGCCTTATGCATCCTATCCTGATATATCGGTTTTGCCCATCATAGAATCGGCGTTCAGACCTGTCAAGCGAAGAGCACGATGCCCGAGGGTCGTGACAGAGGCGGTTGACAGCCCTTGGCCAAGGGCGGTAGAATCCTGGAGAGTCCTGTAGGCGAGGTGACCGGAACTCGACCGGTTGCCCTGGAATCATGAGCTACAGGTTGATGCGGATCGATCGAAATCCAGTCAAGAGGAGCCATGCCATGCGGAGGTTGGCCAGCATATCGTGCATTGTCTTTCTAATAGCCACTTTGACCTGGGCGGCCGATATCACCGTAGATAACGTCGTTCAACTGAAGCATCTTGGTTTCAGCGACGCCGAGGTGAAGACCGAGATCGAGAAGGCCGGCACAACGTACCATCTGACCGAGGCCGACATCGAGAAGCTTGGGAAAGCCGGGGTTGGCGACGAGCTGCTGGATTTCATGCGAGGCCCGGAGAGCACGCCGCTGACCATTGAAGGCATTGTGAAGATGAGTCGAGGACGGGCGTTCGGCCGAGGAGATCCTGCAAGCGGTTTCCCAGAGTGGCATGGCGCTGGGGTTGACACCTGCACAGGCGCTGGAACTCGGCCGCAAACAGGTCCCCTTGGCGATTTTGCTGGCCCTCAAAGGCCGGCCCCTGGGCGTCGATGACCTCAAACGTCTGGCCGAGACGCAACTGAAGGAAGATGGGTACGTAACGCTGGCCTCGCTGGTGGGCTTCAGCGAGGAGCGTCCCACAGCCGGTGATGCCCTGGGATTGCTGCAGGCCGGCGTACCGAACGGCGTGGTGGCGATGTTCCGCGAAGGCCGGCGTCCCGCTGCGCCCGTGGCCACGACCGGAGGAGGACGAGAATACCGGCATGTGGGAAAGCAATTCACGCTGCACCTTCCTCCGGATTGGCGCGTGATCCGAACGCTCGATCAGGGAACGGTTACGTATGCCGCGACTCCCGAGCGAGGCAAAAGCCGGGCCGATGACCTGACGGTCTGCTTCGAGGTCGGCCTGCTGCACCTGGGCGGCGCGATCACCGATACCGACCGGAGCGCCGCCGAGAACCTGCGGCATCTGCTGCCCCTGTTGCGAGCCGATGAACCGGACATGGAATTGCAGGGCGATATCGAAACGACAGGTCTCGGCAAACTGCCGGCAGCCCGACAGCGGTTTGTCGGCAATCTCAAGGATAAGGCGGGATCGTTCATCCTCGACATCTATCTGGCTTCTCAAGACGGCGTCAGTTACATGGCGGTCTGCCGGGCCCCGAGCGATCAATTTACATCGCACGCTGCGGCTTTCGAGCAGATTCGAACCGAGTCGGAGTTCGGCCGGCCCGGGCGCCAGCCGCAGCGCCGGGCTTTGGAATCCAGCGAACTCGTCGAACGCTATAAGCAATCCGTCGTTTCGGTACTGGCCCATCGCGGGGGCGGCCGCCTGAGCAGCGGCACCGGGTTCATCATCCACCCCGACGGGTACGTCGCCACCAACGCCCACGTGGTGCTCGACGAGGAAGGCCGCCCCGCCCCGCGTTACACCGTGCAGTGGGACTCGGGCCTGGGTATCAAGGAGGTGGAAGCCGACCTGATCGGCTGGCGGCGCAAACGGGAGAAGATGTTCTTTCACTGGGAATCGGACGTCGCGCTGCTGAAGCTGCCGCCGGGTGAGTATACCGCGACGTCCTTGACCCCGCTCGACGAGGTCCGGCTGGGCGACCCGGTCGTGGCCGTAGGTTTCCCGCAGCGGTTCCACTTCGACACGCTGAACGTCTTCGTCACCGGCGGCGTGGTAACGCGTTTCAATCGGAACCGGGAAGGCCACATCGACTCGATTTTCACCGATGCCAAGATCGCCAAAGGCAGCAGTGGCGGTCCGTGCTTCAGCCGAATCACTGGAGGCGTCATTGGGCAGAACACCTACGGCATGCCGATCCAGGGGGGAGAGCAGGGAGAGAAGTTCAACGAGTTGGTCGGCTATTCCGGCGTCATCCCCGTTCGCTATCTCATCGATCGCTTTCCGCTGGTGGCCGAGCTGGGGCTGGGAATGGACCCGGACCTGGATTTCCTGGATAGCTACGCGCTGGCATCGTTGTTGTTGAACCGCCATCCAGGCGACGATGCTCGACGGCTGGCCGAGCGTGCCGTAAAGCTGCGAAGCGACAGCGCCAACGCGCACTACCTGTATGGCTCGTGCCTGCTGCAAACCGAAGGTCTGTCGGAAGCATTGAAGGCCTTCAACGCGGCGCTCGATGCCGACCCCCGGCACATGGACACCCTGCTGACGCTCAGTCAGATCTACCTGGGCAACGAAGACCTCGTTCAAGCCAGCCAGTATGCCGACCGAGCCGTGCAGGCGCACCCCAAGCTCTGGCGCACACACTACAATCGGGCGCAACTGCACCTGACGCTGGGCCGTTACGACGACGCCCTGCGATCGGCCAATACGGCCAAGAGCCTGGCGCGGGGTGCTGGCCGAGCCGTCGATTCTGGCCGGTCAGATCCTGTATGCCAAGGGGGATCTCGACGCCGGGCGACGCGAATTCGAGGCTGCCGCGCGGATTCATCCCACCAATCTGGCCGCACGCTTCGGCGTTGGCGAGTATTTCGAACGCCAGGAAAACTATGCGTCTGCCCTGCTGGAATACGGCAAGCTCGAAGCAGAATTCCCCAACCATCCGATCCTGATGGGACGCATCGCACGCTGCTACAAACAGATGCGACGCTGGGACAAAGCCTGGTCGCAGTACGTCGCGACCGTAAACCGTTTCATCGAACTTGGAGCCAGCCCAACCGAGGAGATTTACTTCGACATCGGCTACATCGCCTGGAACGTCCAGCGCGACAAGAGCCTGGCCATTG
>CAVSCO010000070.1:0-10787 GCA_963726475.1 uncultured Phycisphaerae bacterium
AAAAACACAGCAAAGGGTAGCCAAGAGACCCGATTTCGGGTAGAAATGGGTGGAACGATGGACGAGATTAGGCGAAAGTTAGCCCTCATCGAGGCGGAGCTTCAGCGGGCAGAGTCTGCACGCACGGCTGATCGGCGCCGCCGGTCTGTTCTTCCCCGCTGCCGGCCTAATCGTAGGGATTGTCGCCCAAAACGCACTGATCGCCGCACATGAACCGACCGGTTCGGCCACCGCGCCCGTTGGGACCACGCGGTGCCCATCGCCCTCTCAGCTCTGCTGTGTCTGATCATGGCCTGTACGCACCGCCGGCTTAGGCCTCCTGTCGCGGCTTGGGGCACGACGCTCTGCTTCGTGGGGCTCGGCGCGGTCCGCCTGACCGCCTACCAAACCGCTCCAGGCAACGATGTCCGCCACCTTGTCGGGGACGATCGTGTCCTGGCAACCGTGCGTGGACGCATTCTCACGGAACCGGTTCCCGTCCGCGAGGACTGGTGCTTTTCAGAACTGACCTTCGCCGACCCGCCCACATCCTTCTACCTGGAACTCGATCAGGTCAGAACAAGCAGCGGCTGGGTCGACGCCAGCGGGGTCCTGCGAATGCAGATCGACGAGCCGGCCCCCGATCTGGAAGTGGGCGATGTCGTTCAGGCCTACTGCTGGTTGTATCGCTTCGAGAAACCGACCAACCCGGGGCAGTTCGATATGGCCGCTCATCTGGCCCACAGAAACGTCTACGTCGGCGCCGCGGTCCCATCGAGACAGGCCATCGAACTGCACCGTGACCGTCCGCGAGGCCTGCTTTGGTCTATCCACGCCAGGATCAAGGAACTGGCCTCCGATGCACTTCTCTTAACTCCAACGCCCCTGCCAGATGACCACGGGCTGACAGCGGCCTTGCTGCTGGGTGATCGGAGCCACATCGATCGCCGAACTTACAGGGCGTTCCGCAGGACGGGGCTGCTCCACCTGATCAGCCTCTCGGGCATGCACCTGGGCATCTTCGCCGGGCTGGTCTGGTGGCTCGGCAAGGCGGCCGGACTGATGAAACCGGGGCGGGCCATCGTGTGCATCATCGCTACCGCCGCCTTTCTCCTGGTGGTCCCGGCACGGGCACCGACCGTCCGGGCGGCAGTCATCGTGTGGGTGTTCTGCGTTGCCGTTCTCGTGCGCCGTCGCACAAGCGCGTTGAACTCCCTGTCCCTGGCGGCCATCATCCTGCTGCTGATCCAGCCTACACAGGTGTTCGAGGCGGGCTGGCAGTTGTCGTTCGCCTCGATCGCCGGAATTCTGGCGATGACCCGTCCGGTCGAAGGGGCCATACACGCTCTCACGCGTCACTGGCTCGAACGGAAGGATCTGAAGACGAGCTTGCCTTTGTCCACGCTCAAGTGGGTTGGCAGCGGTGCTATTCGCCTCTTCGCGGCAGGCGTGGCAGCCTGGCTCGGCGGCGCCGGCGTCCTCCTCTATCACTTCTGGACCATCACACCCTTGACGAGCCTGTGGACGGTTCTGGTCTTCCCACTGGTGGTCATCATCTTGACCGCCGGCTTCCTCAAGATCCTCTTGGCATTTCTTCTGCCGACCTTGGCGGCGTTGCTCGGCGTCCTTCTAACGGGTGCCACCGACGCGCTCGTCTACATCGTGACCCTGTTCAGCCACCCCGAGATCAATACCATTCTCATCGGTCGCGTCACAATCGGAGTCGTGGTCTTTTACTATGTGCTGGTGCTTTTCGCCCGTTTCGGACGCGTGCGTCGTCCACTTGTCAAACACGGCCTCTGTGTCGCGATGGGCATCCTTCTGGTGGCTTGGATCGGCGGGCTGAAATGGAGCCGGACGCACCGGGACTGTCTGCAGATCACCTGCCTCGACGTCGGGCATGGTCAGGCCATCGTCGCTCGATTGCCTGGCACAAAGACGATCCTCTTCGACGCCGGCTCGATGTACCGCCGGGACATTGGATCGCGAATTGTCCTGCCTTTCCTTAATTCCATGGGCATCGACAGTCTCGAAGCCATCATCGTCAGCCACAGTGACATCGATCACGTCAATGGCATCCCGGAGATCGTCGCCGGCTGTGAGGTGCGTCACATCTACGCATGCGAACCGCTCTTTGCCCGGGCACAGGATGACCTGACGGCCGGTCTGCTGATCAAAGCCCTTGCGGAAATGGGACGCGTGGTCGAGCCCCTACCGAGGCTCTTCGAGACCGATCAGATCACGATTCGTGCGATCTGGCCGCCTGACGAGCCCGCCTGCGGCACCGACTTCGACGACAACAACCGATCCCTGGTCACCCTGATCGAGTTCTCCAATGTTAGAATCCTGTTATGTTCAGACATTGAGGAAACCGCCCAACAACAGCTCTTGGTCCGATATCCGGGCCTGACCGCCGACGTCGTGGTCGTTCCTCACCATGGATCGACAGTCACTCAGGACAGGACGTTCCTCCAGCGTCTGAAACCGAGCGTGCAGATCTGCAGTTGCGACCAGAAGCAATACACCCGAAGGGCCAATCTGGCCGAAGAAGGAAATGGTAGGGAATTCTATACCGCTCGGAACGGCGCGATAACCGTTTGCGTAGAAGACAGCGGTGTGGTATCTACTACAGTACAGATTCGACATCCAGAAGGAGATTGAACCGATGACCAAGTGTTCCAAAGTGACAACCCTCACCCTTATGATCGCCGCCATTGTAGTCCTACTGTCTTCCGTCCTTCCGGCCGCCCAGGCATTCAACTATCCGACGCCCAGGACGGACCCGAACGATATCAGCTTTTATCGCGCCCCGGACAGGGACCGCTCATACCCCGTCGAGCCGGCCAGAGTGCGAAACGTCATCTTTCTGATCGGTGACGGGATGGGCCTGAGCCAGGTCGCCCTGGCCCGTATGAAAGCCATCGGGGTCGAGGGCAAGATCAACATGCAACTGCTTCCCGTTCAGGGCCTGATTCGCACGCATTCAGCCAACAGACTGGTGACGGATTCCGCTGCGGCGGGGACCGCCCTGGCCTGTGGGATCAAGACCGACAACGGGATGATCGGGATGACGCCCGATCAGAAGCCCTATTGCAGCATCCTGGAAATGGCCCAAAGTAAGGGCATGGCCACGGGTCTGGTCGTGACCTCCACGATTTCCCATGCCACCCCTGCTTCGTTCGGTTCGCATGTCAAGAGCCGTAAGATGGAACCGGAAATCGCCGAGCAGTTGCTCGGCAACCGGATCAATGTCCTCTTTGGCGGGGGCCGAAAGTACTTCCTGCCCAAATCGGATTCCGACAGTGGTGCAAGGACGACCGGAACCTGTTGGCCGAGGCGGCCGATGCCGGATACACCGTGATCGAGACGGCCAATCAGTTGCGCTGGGTGCATGGGCCTAATGTGCTGGGGCTCTTCCAGCTTGATGGCCTTACGACCATTTCACCCGAGCCGATGCTGGCCGATATGACCAAGAAGGCCATCAGTATCCTCAGTGAGACTGTATCCGATTCGCGCAAGTACGGCCGGGGTTTCTTCCTCATGGTCGAGGGCAGCCAGATCGACTGGGCCTGCCATGCCAACAACGCCCAGGCATGCGTCCGACAGACCCTGCTGTTCGACGAGGCGGTCCGGACGGCCGTCGATTTCGCTTTGGCCGACGGGCACACCCTCGTGGTGGTCACGGCAGACCACGAGACCGGAGGACTGACCATCCCCGAGGGCAGCCTCAAAGGCACCGACGCCAAGGCCCACTGGTCGACCAAGGGACACACGGCTTCGCCCGTTCCCGTTTACGCCATCGGGCCGAAGTCACAGAGGTTCGGCGGGGTCTACGACAACACGGAAATCCCGCTCAAGATCGCTCAGGCGCTGGGAATCAAGACCTTCCCGCAAAGCAGGAAATGACCGACGGCCGTGTCATTCGGATCGACGCGACTCATTCGCTCGGTGTGCGCGCCGGTGATCGCGTGCGAGAGGGGCAGAGTCTGCTGACAGAGAAAGAGACCGAGGCATCATGTATCTGCCCGGTCTCTGGAGCAATCGAAGAGATTCGCTTTGACCCCTCGCAACACGAGTTTGTCATCTCGATATCGCCTTTGGGGTCGAATACTTAGGGCAAGCGTCTTCGCGTGTATCATGCCGGGCGAAGACGCGGAGCTGCCGCGAGGCCAGCCACCCTACCGCATGTTGACGATGATCTCGACGCGACGGTTCTTGGCCTTGCCGGCCGACGTTGTGTTGGGCGCCACGGGTCGAGCCGGGCCGCAACCCGCCGCACGGATGTCGTCCGCTGGAATCCCATGATCCATCAGGTAGCGTGCGACCGAGAGCGCCCGTTGGGCCGAGAGCTCCCAGTTGTCCTTCCATTCAGACTTCTTGATCGGATCGGTATCCGTGTGGCCCACTACGTCGATCTTCTTGCCCGCGTAGTTCGATTTCAGCACCGACAGGATGTGATCGAGATCGGCGTTCGTAGCGCTCTTGAGTGTCGCCTTACCCGAATCGAAGAGGATCGTGTTGGGCAGCGTTACGGTGATCGTGCCGGCCGCCGCATCGAAAGCTACGTCATAGCCCTCGCCGAAACCAGTCGCCTGAGCAGGGGTCTGATTCAGCTCTTCGATCTGCCTTCGCAACTCATCGATCGTCTGCTGGTCCTGGCTGATCTTCTGGGCCAGTTGCTGCTTCTCGTTCTGGAGGTTCTCAAATCGCCCTTTTAGATTCTGATGCTCAACGTTGAGGTAGTCGTACTTCTTCTTGTAATCGACGCACCCGGAAATCAGAGACAACCCAACGACCAACAACAGCGGGACGATCGCTTTCGCTTTGACGACGTGCATTCGTAACCTCCCTGCAATCCTATGAACGCAACTCTGCCTTCTTAGCGCAAGAAAAGAAAGGCAAACTCCTGTGATATCCAATCGTGAAAGATCATAACCGTCAAGACAGCTAAAGACAAGAACGGACCGTAGGGAATCTGGCGAATTTTTTTGAAAAACATCTGGAATAACGCCCAGCTCAACCCGAAGAACGGCGCGACGAAGAATGCGATAACAACCATCAGCGGGCCGATCACCGCACCGGCCGCCCCCATCAGATGAACGTCGCCCAAGCCCATCGCCTCCTTGGCGAAGGCCAATGTCCCCAGGACTGCGCGTTGCCCAGACAACGGCGCAGCCGACGAAATAACCGAAGAGACTTCCGAGGAATCCCGCCGCGACGGGGTGTTCAAGCACACTGGCCCACCAGGTCGCGATCGGCCCCGGTCGCGTCAATACGAATTGCGCCACAACCGCCCAGAGGATGATCGGCGCCAGAAAGACGATTTCCCGCAGCGCTTCGCGACGGTGGTTGAATTCGGGATCATCAGCAAAGGGAAACGCCCCCTTCTCGACTTCGGGCTTTTCGTCGACCGGCGAGGCCGTTCCATCCGTCTCGGGCATTTCATAGCTGCGTTTGATCAGCCCAAACCTGAGGAGGAGAAGGCTGTCTATCAATCCAAACCCGGCTCCCAGCGCCAACGCCCCCGTTTTGGGCGAGGCAACGGGCAGCAACGAGAAGGTCTTGATGATCTTCGGATCGACCAGGTATCCGCCAACCGCCGAGCCGATGAATCCGACGGCGGTCGCAAACCAGCAGATCGACAGCGGGATGATCCAGAGTTCCAAGTCGATCCCCGATCCGGCGATGAGCGCCGCCAGCAGAGTGACGTGGATCAGATAGATGAACCGTCCGTTGGGCACCTGCATCCCCTGCCGCAACGGAGAGTGGAAATAGACCAGGTACAGCCCGAGAAATACCAGCCCCGTGAGCAGCTCGACGATGAAATACCGAGCGGAAATATGCGTTCCGCAATGGCGGCACTTGGCCCGCAGGACGAGCCACGAGACCAGCGGGATATTGTCGTAGAACCGGATGGGTTTGCCGCATCCGGGACAGGCCGAACCGGGAGACACCAGCGACTTCTCCCGGGGCAGACGATAAATCACGACATTGAGGAAGCTACCAATGCAACAGCCAAACGCAAAGGTAAACGCACTGATAATCCATTCCTGTGCCGGCACATCGCCTCCCTTGGCAATTCATCTCGGACGCCCTGCCACCCGGAGCAGCGTTACTTGGCGCCCTTCTGGTCCCGACGACTCACCGCACCGGCGACCTTCATCGGCAATCCGAACAGGCGGATGAAACCGTTGGCGTCGATTGGGTCGTATTCCGCACCCATCTTGAAGCTTGCAAGGTCCGCCTGATAGAGGCTATTCGGGCTCTTCGTGCCCGCCAGCGTACAGCGGCCTTTGTAGAGCTTGAGACGGACGTCGCCCGTGACGGTGCGCTGCGTGACGTTGATGAAGGCGTCGAGGGCCTCGCGGAGCGGGCTGAACCACTGGCCGTAGTAAACCAGGTCGGCGTATTTCAGCGCCACCTGTTGCTTGTAGTGCATGGTCTCACGTTCCATCGTAAGACACTCGAGGGCCGTGTGGGCGGTCATCAGGATTGTGCCGCCCGGTGTCTCGTAAACCCCTCGCGATTTCATACCGACGAGGCGGTTCTCGACGATATCGACCTGCCCGACGGCATGGCGACCGCCGATGTCGTTGAGCGTTTCGATCATCTTGACGCCGCTGGTGAGCTTTCCATCCAGCTTGACGGGAACGCCCTCATGGAACCCGATCGTCACGTAGTCGGGCTTATCCGGCGTCTTGCTAACCGGCTGCGACATGACGAACAAGTCGTCTTTGGGCTCGTTGGCCGGGTCTTCCAGGTCGGCCCCTTCGTGGCTGATATGCCAGAGGTTGCGGTCACGGGAATAGATCTTCTTCTTGCTCTGGTCGATCGGAATCTTGTGCTTCTTGGCGTAGTCGACCGCCGCTTCGCGACTGGTCAGCTTGAATTTCGGGTCCTTCCACGGCGCAACGATCTCCAGCGTCGGGTCCAGGGCCATGAAGGTCAGCTCGAAGCGGACCTGGTCGTTGCCCTTGCCGGTGGCGCCGTGGGCAACCGCGGTGGCCTTCTCGGCATGCGCCACCTCGACCTGGTGCTTGGCGATCAGCGGCCGGGCGATGCTGGTGCCCAGCAGGTAGCTGTTCTCGTAGACCGCACCGCTCTTGAGCATCGGCCAGATGTACTCCTCGACGAACTCGCGGCGCAGATCCTTGACCACGCACTTGCTGGCCCCGCTGGCCATGGCCTTCTTCTTGATACCGGCCAGCTCGTCGCCCTGCCCCAGCTCGGCGGCAAATGCGATAACCTCGTATCCGTATGTCTCTTTCAGCCAGGGCAGAATGACACTCGTATCCAGCCCACCACTGTACGCCAACACGACCTTCTGCTGCTGTTTCTTCTTCGCCATTGCGGTATCCTCAAACGCCAAGAGTTCGAAAACGCAGATTATACGCACGCACCGGGCCCGGTTCAACGGAATATCGGCCGGCGGAGACGCGATTGCAGGCGATGCCCCCCAGGAACGGCCCCGATTGGTCTCTCAGACGGCATACTGGTCCTGCGGCTTCTTCGCCCACCAGTGAGGCGAGCGTCTGCGCAGAACCCGGGTATAGTAGAAATACAGAGACAGGTCCACAGCCACCAGGACCATGTTGAAGGCATACAAAACAATGATCCAATCGAAGGCGTGGAAGGCCTTGTAGAGGATGCCGTTAAGATAGCCAAAGCACACGATTGCCATGAACAGAGGGCTTTTGCCCTCGACCTTCCTGGTGCGCAGGCTCTTGGCAATCGAGATCGGCCAGCTCACCCCGAAACAGATCAGCATGATCGCTTCAAACACAGACATCCCACGAGACTCCTCACCCACGATTCAATCACTGGCTTGGGGCCCTCCAGAATACGTCAGCCCCTGAACGAAGGCGTGCCGCCGGGAAACGGAACCTGGCCCCGGCGGCCACCATACTTCATGCGATCGAGATGGGCAAGGCACAGAATCCGCGCTCCATTGAGGTGTGCGGCCCCAACGTCGTAACGCATCGACCTATGGAAACGTCTCGGAAATGGCCATCCGCGGCCGGCGTCGCCTATTCCATTTGCTCCACGAGGTAGTTCTGGGCGCCGATCTGCTTGATCTGCTCGAGCTGCGTCTCGATCCAGTCGATGTGGTCCTCCTCATCCTTCAGAATCGCGACCAACAGCTCTCTCGTCCCGTGGTCCCCCACCTCGGCAGCGAGCCGAATATCGTTGTTGTAATCCTTGATGGCGGTGTTTTCCGCATCCCAGTCGTTCTTGAGCTGCTTTTCCACATCGGCCCCGATGTGGATCTTGTTCAGCTTGCTAACGGTGGGCCTGCCTTCCAGGAACAGGATCCGTGCGATGAGCTTCTCTGCATGCTTCATCTCGACAATGGCCCGCTTCTCGACGGCTTCGTGAAGCCGCCCGTAGCCCCAGTCTTCGCACATCTCGGCGTGAACCATGTACTGGTTGATCGCGGTCAACTCGTCGGCCAGTCGCGCATCCAACGCGGCGATGATTTTCTCATTCCCTTTCATGCGTTCATCTCTCCTTGCCTGTGATATCTTAGTCCGCGGGCAGTCTTCGTCGTTCGAGAACCCGACGCGATGTTAATTTCCCGATAGCAAGGGTGAAATGAGGGAATTCCCCTATTTTGAATAAGAGATAGCAGCGCATAGCGAGGCCCGGCAGTCGGATCGGCTGCCGGACCCGGGTCGATGCCATTCTGGATGAGGTCGAGTTCGTCCACTGTGGGCTGAACGAACCGTTCGGCATCAGTCGATTTCCTCGATCTTCATGTTGCGGAAGTAGATCGGGGCGCCGGCGTGCTTGCCCTGCAGCCCGATGTGCCCTTGCGTGGGCAGCTCGGCAAACGGGGTGCTGAGCCAGGACGGGATCTCGCTGCCGTCGGGGTTCGTCTTGGCACTGGTCCACATGGCCATGTCCATCACCGTGACCATCTCGCCGTTGAGCACGACGTAGATCATCTGGCCCTTGCAGGTGACCGTCATCCGGTTCCACTCGCCCGGCTTCTTCACCATGCTCTTGGTCGGTGCCAGGTGGCCGAAGATCGCCCCGCACTGCCAGGTGGCGGGACTATTAGCCCACTTGCTCGGCGAAGTCGTCGGCGATCTGGATCTCGACCGAGTTGGGAATCCAGTTCTTCATGTCGCTGCAGTAGACGATCACGCCGCTGTTGGTGCCCTCGGCGCGTCTTGAACTCCAGGTCGAGGATGAAGTTGTCGTAGTCCTTCTTCGTCCAGATGCACTGGTCCTCGCTGGCCGTCAGCACGCCGTCCTCGAACGTCCAGACGCCCTTGGGATAGATCGCATTCGACAGATCCGGGGCAAATAGATCGCTCCACGAACTGACCTTCGGATGGGTCTTCGGCGGGACGGTCAGACTCTGACTGCACGACGACAGCAGAAAGATACAACCGATGGACATCAATACCATTGCCTTCTTCATTTCTTACTCCTCGTGAAAGACCAATACCTGCCTCGATCGCATGGATCGGTGCGACATTCTATACGGGGTCTGCCTGGATCGCCATCATCAACCCGAGGGTTTTCGTCGTCAAATCGCGTCCGCGAGCACAAATCCTACCTTTGTACGAGAAAGAGGGACCATTGACGTTCCTTTCTCTCTGCAATCCGCGTACAATGGGCCCGTTCCGTAGCGTCCTGGCGACCGACCGGCCTGCCGGCCACGATTCAACAGGACGGGGGACAGACGCTAATGGGGAGTATGCATCGGGCCTCTGACAATGAGGCACAAGCTCAATTGTGAAGTCAAACCAACGGGGAGATTGCCAGATGAATGGAGTCAAGAGCGCTTCTTGTCGCCGGTCTAATGCTGTTTGTCATCACGCCCTTGTGGGGCGAGGAAGCCAAGTATCAGGCCACGACGACCGCCGATCCAAAGATTGCCCCGGGCGATCTGGAGCTGCTGCTCAAGCCCCTGCGAAGGCACCAATTGCAGGTTGAGACGGAGGCGTGGTTGGACCTGCTCCAGGCCAAGGTCGAAGAGATCAGTCTGGCCGAGATCGAGATGAAGGAGAAGGGCCGGCAGATATCCGAGACCAAGCAGGATATCAAGAAGCAGGTAAAGGAAATCAAGCAAGAACCCAAGCCAACGACCGAGCCAAACGACCAGCCCACGGCTGCTCCAGAGGCCAACCAGCCAGCGGCCCAGGTTGAGCAGAAGATTCAGCAGAAACTGGAGACCATCGATGAGAAGACCGAGGAGATAGCCCAGGCGGCCGAGGATGTGAATCAAACGGTAGTGGCCGACATCAATATGGCCGACGAGGACGAAGTCCGCTCCTCCGAGAAGGATCTGATCAAGAAGACCGAAGCGGTGGAGGAAGCGAAAGAGAAGTTCAAGCAAGCCGCGGCCGAGGTCAGTCAGGCAGACCTGGGACTCGAGGAGAAAGTCAAAAAGATCGGCGAGGCGGAGGTAGAACTGCACACCAAGGTTAAGGAACAACTGCTCGCCAATATCAACCGGCTGCGCGAGGAGCAGACGGCGCTGACCGACCGCGTGCGGATCGTGATCGCGGCACTGGAGGACAAGGGCGGAGACGTCACCGAATACCGACAGTACGTCGACGCGGTTTCCGGCCTGAAAGTCGACGTCAAGGACATCAGCGCGACGCGGGCGATCATCCTGGGCTGGCTCAAATCACCCGAAGGCGGGCTGCGCCGGGCAAAAGCATCCTGTCGTTCATCCTGATCGTGCTCGCCGCCATCATTTTGTCAGCCGTGCTGGGCCGCCTGACGCGCCGAGCAGTGGACATGCACAAGAAATGCTCCGACCTGCTGCGTGATTTCCTCGTGAACATCGTGGT
>CAVSCO010000071.1:0-89858 GCA_963726475.1 uncultured Phycisphaerae bacterium
GTTGTGGATTTCTGCAAATGCGCGATCGCGGAGCTCCACCTACGACGGCGAGGCACCGCACTGGCCGATGGCGAGGGCCACTCACTCGTGCCGTTGGAATCTGCCTTGCCAGGTGAGCCTCACTGGTTCTCTCCGAGACCCTGCCAATTGGCGAGCCAGCACGGAAAGAGGCGGTTCTCCAGGACTGGACGACCCTCAATAGCCCACGCTCTGTCGCTTGCCGAGATAATTGCATTTCGATACGATGAACCCGGCCTGTTCGTGCGGGCGCCGCATGCGCCGCCCCTACCATTTGAATGAGGATGCTGTCATGCGATCGATTCTACTGGCTTTGCTGTTGTGTCTCAGTGCCGGCTCCGAGCCAATCCAAGGAAGAGACGATGCCGATGCAGGAATGGACCAGACAGGTGGGCGCTAAAGGAGGCCCGACAAGACCGCGACCTTTGAACGTGACCGACGACGGCGCCGTCGGAGATGGCAAAACCCTCAATACCAAGGCGATTCAGGCCGCGATCGAGCTGCCGAGAAGGGCGGTGGGATCGTAACGTTTGATCCGGGGCGTACCTGACCGGCTCGATCTTCGTCAAGAAGGGCGTGACGCTGCGGATCGACAAGGGTGTGGAGATTCTCGGCAGCCAGGACCTGGCAGATTAT
Organism: uncultured Phycisphaerae bacterium; assembly: GCA_963726475.1. Classification (GTDB taxonomy): domain Bacteria; phylum Planctomycetota; class Phycisphaerae; order Sedimentisphaerales; family Anaerobacaceae; genus Anaerobaca. The sequence goes on from CAVSCO010000071.1 coordinate 655, forward strand.
CCTGATATCGAGACGCGCGTGGCGGGCATCGAGATGCGCTGGCCCGCGGCGCTGATCAACGTCTGCGACCAGGAGAACGTCGCCATCGTTGGAGAAGGCCTGATCAATGCCAGGGGCAAACCCTTCTGGGATAAGTACTGGACCATGCGGCGGACGAGTATGAGCCCAAGGGACTCCGCTGGATCGTGGACTACGACTGCAAACGTACCCGCACGCTCCTGGTGTCTCGCTGCTGAACGTCATCGTCCGGGCATCACGCTTCACAGGCGGGGGTTGGACCGGTCCACATTCTCTACTCCAAGCATGTGACTGGTCGACGGCGGTGGTGATTCGCAATAACGTGGACCGGTCATGGCCGAGTACTGGCGGGATCGACATTGATTCCTCGTCGTTCATTCTGGACACAGACCGACCGTAACGACGACAACTTCTGCCTGAAGGCCGGACGCGAAACCGACGGGCTGCGAGTGACCCAACTGATGGAATACGTCGTGATCCGCAATTGCATCTCCCGTGCGGCGGGGCTCATGACGCGCCGGAAGCGTTGTCTCCGGCGGCATTCGCCACGTCCTGGCGGATCATCTCAAGGCGAAAGGGGGACGGGTGTCGGGCTACGATTCAAATCGGGCCCCGAACCCGGGGTGGAGACGGTTGAGGATATCCAGTTCGAAGATATCGAGATGGATGGGGCGTTGGGACAGTGTCCTAAGTGTCGGTCAACTGGAATCCGAGCTACAGCTACTCTACACTGCCCCAGGGAAAGAGTACCTACGAGACGATCCCATCCCACTGGCGGGTCTCACGCCTGGAGAAGGGTCGAGCCTCCCGAGCCGAGGGATTCCCACTATCCGAGACGTCCACATCTCCCGGGCTCGATGTCACCTGTGCCTGAAGAGCGATCTCGGCCGTCGGCACCGGAGATTCCATCGTGAAGGACTTTCACCTCAACGATGTCACGATCCAGGCGGACACCGCCGGACAGATCATGTTCTGAAAAGGGCTGGCGTTTCGACAACGTCTCGATCGAGACCAAGGAGAAACGCAAGCTTGACGTCCAGGGCTGCGCCCTCATGGGGAGTCTCTAACCCGTAGGGGGGCGCACGTGTGCCCTCGCTCTGTTCACTACCTGCGTTCTTTGATGCTATTGCCTCTCGCACAGTCAGCCGGATAATCGTCAACGAATAGTGCCTAAAGATAAAACGTAAATTTGCCGACTTGAATTGTCACAGGAGCGACCTTCTCGGCGTCTCGAAAGAGTTTTCGTCGGTCAGATTATCGCTGGCCAGGGTCGTCACATTCGCATACTAGCCAAGGCATGGGCTGCTTTTCGTCTCGATGGTGACCCTGAACGGTTCGCCCACTGCGTTGACGACTTCTAGGATCATCTCCTTGGACGTTTCGTCGTAGACCGATGAGGCATAAATCGCGGCTTGCGGTTCGAGGCCGTAGCCCGGGCTCGGTCAGTTCTCAGAAGGCACGCTGTTATTTCGGTTCATGCTATAGAGAGTCTGCGGATGTAGCAATCCGGGTGTCCCGAAGACGCGGAGATTGTCGAACGAGATCAGGATCGGGCCGCCATTGCCAGCCATTGACGTTGCTAAACATAATTTTTTTTCAAAATATAATACGTCAGGTCTGCGTTGCGTTCCGAGTCCGGTCACGAAGGCCGCTTCGAGCAGGCTGAATGCCAATTGTATCTTTTGCTCGGGACCTGGCGACGCCAACGCTTTGGTGCGTGATACTCGCCGACGAACGACTGTTGCTCGCGGATAGTCATCGTAAACTCGGCGTTGTCGCAGGTAACCAGTCAGGCTGGCGGATAGAAGTGCTCGTCGACGACGTCGGCCTTGAGCTTGCGGAACCGGGGGACTCAGAGATAGTCGATTTCTCGTTGGCCGTTGGGAAAAGTACCGGGCTCGAATTGCTACCCGGTCCCGGCGATCAGTTTGTACGTCAGGGCAACTTCTGTCCTCGACGGCTTTGACGAAGACCTTGTAGCGTTCGATATATAGCGGCCCCCACTGCTCGTTGCCGACACCCAACAACTTGAGGTCGAAGGGCTCGGGGTGTCCCATCTCGTTGATGCGCGGCCCCACTCGCTGTCGGCCGGACCATTGGCAAACTCGATCAGGTCGAGGCATCCCGTACGTACGGGGCCAGTTGTTCATCGGTACCAGTTCGCCCGTGTTGAACTGGCAGGCCATGCCGCAGTTGATGATCGGCATGGGCTCGGCCCCGATGTCTTCGCAGAGCAGGAAATATTCGTAAAAGCCCAGCCCGAAGCTCTGGTAGTAGTCGGGCGTCAGGCGGTGCTTGAACTCGGTGTTCCAGCGGTTGAGGATGAGTTCTCGGTCGGCCGGTCGCCAATGGTCTTCTTCCATTGATACCTCACGTCGAGACTGCGGCCTTCGACGATACACCCACCAGGGAAGCGCAGGAATCCTGGCTTCATATCGGCCAGCATCTGGGCCGGATCGTGCGCAGACCATTCTTGCGACCCTTCCACGTGTTGACTGGAAAGAGTGAGACCATGTCCAGGTCGAGCGTCCCCGTCCCGTCGACGAACAGATTCAGCCGGGCATTGGCCTCGGTGGATTGGACGTGCAGCATGGCCGTGTATTCCTGCCACTTCAAGCTGAAGCCATCGAGCTTCGCCTCTGCCAGCGGTCGCCGGGCTCGGCCTGCCAGTTCGACACGCAGCGTCATCGGGCCTCCGTCCGTCACGCGGGCGCGGACGCTGAACCGGTAGTCCTTTCCCCCGCGAACGCCCATGCCTCGAAAGCCTCCATTGGAGACGCCAAAGCCTTGGCCCGTGTTGTCGACGTTCATCCTTAGATAGTGGGCGTTCGTCTGTTTCTGCGGATACCGCTCAACGTAGATGTAGCCCTCAGTGCCTTCGCGGAGGATGCGGCTCCACCCCATGATATTGTCGGGAAACTCGAAGGAGCGATTCTTCACCAGCTCGGCGTACAAACCGCCGTCGGCGCCGAAGTTGATGTCCTCGAAGAAGATGCCCCACATGGCGGGACGAATCGCGGCCCCGGGCTGGTCGGCCTGCACGGTGATGCGTGTCTCCGCCTGCGCGACCGTCACCAGCCCCAGTGTCAGAGAACACAAAACGAGAATCGTCAGACCCCTCTTCATGTGGTCACCTCCCTAAAGCGCTCTGCACTTCTTCTGTTCTATCCTCGTAGTACTTTTGCCGCCTCGATGGTGTTAGCCGATGGCGGGCTTTTTGCTCAAATTCTGTCGGCCGGCATTGGGGTTGCTCCGAGAGATTGTGGGCAATAGTCTTGTGTCCTCTGGCGTCTCTCCAGGTAGGGTGGTTCTGTACGTGGAGGATTCATGGGAACCAACGGGCGGTGTACAAACTCACGGGGACTCATGATTGGAGTTGTTGCGCGGTGTATTGATTGCGTATGTGCTTCTGTGGGCGGCTCTTCTGGTTGGCTGCCTCCGCAAACGTGATTTTCATTCGTCTTTGTCTAATTCACGGCGGACGCGTCAATTCTGGCTGGCGAGCTTCGTCTTTGTCAACTCCCACTGCTGACCCTGCTGTACCTCGTGTTCGGGGGGTCCGTTGAGTTGGTGCGGCTGATTCGGCGGTTGCGAGAGCCATTGTGGGTTTCTTTGTCAATGTCCCCTGGAACGACCCATAAATGGGATCTTGCAACCCTTTCTGGATAATTCTGCTCGGGCCGACCGCACCGTCAAAGCACACCTGGCCGCAATTGAGGCCAAGAGCAATACCAGCAGCAGTAGTGACAACGCCCGGTTCGCGTGTGGTCACGTAGCCCTGATTGTGGAGGACGTTACCCCCTCCTGCAACACGTCGGCTCCGATCTGGTCGAACGGGTCGAGACGATCGCGGCGTGAGGACGGTCGATCTTTATCGCGATGGCACATTTCCTCCAAACGGCGGACGAGTCCCTATGTCTTCGTGCGTCTATCTCGATCGGATGGAAGAGAATCTCGTCCCCTATTCGCTCAAGCTGAGAACGAAGATCGGCGCTGAGATCGCCGAACCCCCTGCCAGCGCGCACCATTACCAGGACACATTTACTCCTCCGCTGTTGGATTTCAACCTGCGTATCAGATGGACCACACCAGCACAACGACAGGCTACGAGTCGGTGCGGGGTATGAGATGGAGCCGGGAAAACGTGAAGGATCTGGGCACGCAGATCGCCAAGGCCTTCGACCAGTGGCGGGATAAGTCGGGCGCATTGCCTCGTTTGCAGAAGCATTCTATGGTGACTATACCGCAAACGGGATCCTGAACCGCTGCAAAGACTCGGTCTCGCGTCGCTGGGTTCATACGCCGGGTTACTCAGGCATAATCAGACCTATCTGCAATTCACACTCGCCGGAGATCCGGTGAAACCGTTTGAGGAGCTTCGCGACGCCATGATCGCGAGGGGTTGGAAGGGTTGTCGAGCGACTGGAACCCTCCCAACCTCGACCTGAGATTGCAGAAGGACCATCGGCGTCTCCACATCTTCCAGGTCCGTTCGCGCGAGCCACTGAGCGGTATCGTGATGACAACTCAGTCCTCTGAAGAGAAGCCTGCACATCTGTTCGGAGTGACCGACGTGCAGCGGTTCGACGACGACGAGTTGAAAACGGCGCTTGATACGCTCCTGGTCGAGCCCGGCCGATGACACTCTTGGTGCTCTTCGAACGCATGTTCGACAAGGAACAGAGGGATCGCTGGTTCGAGATTCTGCAGAATCAGCCCTCACACAACGTCTTCGCGAGACGAAGCGTCGCGAAGACATTGTGTGAAGGCTGATTCTGCAGAATCTCGAACCAGCGATCCCTCTGCTCCTTGTCGAACATGCGTTCGAAGAGCACCAAGAGTGTCATCGGCGCGGGCTCGACCAGGAGCGTATCCAGCGCCGTTTTCAACTCGCCGTCATCGAACCGCTGCACATCGGTCACTCCGAACAGATGTGCAGGCTTCTCTTCAGAGGACTGAGTTGTCATCACGATACCGCTCAGCGGCTCGCGCGAACGGACCTGGAAGATGTGGAGACGCCGATGGTCCTTCTGCAATCTCAGGTCGAGGTTGGGAGGGTTCCAGTCGCTCGACAACTCCTTCCAACCCCTCGCGATCATGGCGTCGCGAAGCTCCTCAAACGGTTTCACCGGATCTCCGGCGAGTGTGAATTGCAGATAGGTCTGATTATGCGCGAGTAACCCGGCGTATGAACCCAGCGATGTGAGACCGAATCTTTGCAGCGGTTCAGGGATCTCGTTTGCGGTATAGTCACCATAGAATGCTTCTGGCAAATCAGGCAAGGGCCCGTACTTATCCCGCCACTGGTCGAAGGCCTTGGCGATCTGCGTGCCCAAATCCTTCGCGATGTTCCCGGCTGCCATCGTATACCGCACCGACTCGTAGCCTGTCGTTGTGCTGGTGTGGTCCATCTCGATACGCAGGTTGAAATCCAACAGCGGAGGAGTAAATGTGTCCTGGTAATGGTGCGTGCTGCGCAGGGGCGTTCGGCCGATCTCAGCGCCGATCTTCGTTCTCAGCTTGAGCGAATAGGGGACGAGATTCTCTTCCATCCGGTCGAGATACAACCGCACAAAGACATCAGGGACTCGTCCGCCGTTTGGAGGAAAGATGCCATCGCGATAAAGATCGACCGTCCTCACGCCTGCGATCGTCTCGACCCGTTCGACCAGATCGGAGCCGACGTGTTGCAGGAGGGGGTGATCGCCCTCCACAATCAGGGCTACATGACCACACGCGAACCGGGAGTTGTCACTACTGCTGGTGGCACTGGTCGTGCTGGTATTGCTCTTGGCCTCGATTGCGGCCAGGTGTGCTTTGACGGTGCGGTCGGCCCCAGCAGATCGCCCCAGAAAGGGTTGCATCCATAGATGGGTCACACCAGGGACATTGACAAAGAAACCCACAATGGCTATCACAACCGCCAAATCGCGCACCGACCTGACGGGACGGGCCTGGTGCGAGCGGATCTGCCCGAACACGAGGTACAGCAGGGTCAGCAGTGGATTGACAAAGACGAAGCTCGCCAGCCAGAATTGACGCGTCCGCCGTGAATTGACGAAGATCGGACAGAAATCACGTTTGCGGAGGCAGCCAACCAGAAGAGCCGCCCACAGAAGCACATACGCAATCAATACACCGCGCAACAACACAATCATCGGTCAACTCCACTTTGTACACCGCCCGTTGGTTCCCATGAATCCTCCAGGCGCAGAACCACCCTACCTGGACAGACGCAGAGGACACAAGACTATTGCCCACAATCTCTCGGGACAACCTCAATGCGGGTACGGATTGACAAAAAGCCTGCCATCGGGTAACACCATCGAGGCGGTAAAAGTACTACGAGGATAGAACAGAAGAAGTGCAGATCGCTTTAGGGAGGTGACCACATGAAGAGGGGTCTGACGATTCTCGTTTTGTGTTCTCTGACACTGGGGCTGGTGACAGTTGCGCAGGCGGAGACACACATCACCGTGCAGGCCGACCAGCCCGGGGCCGCGATTCGTCCCACCATGTGGGGCATCTTCTTCGAGGACATCAACTTCGGCGCCGACGGCGGTCTGTACGCCGAACTGGTGAAGAACCGCTCCTTCGAGTTTCCCGACAGCATCATGGGGTGGAGCCGCATCCTCCGCGAAGGCACTGAGGGCTACATCTACGTTGAGCGGTATCAGCGGAAACAGACGAACGCCCACTATCTAAGGATGAACGTCGACAACACGGGCCAAGGCTTTGGCGTCTCCAATGGAGGCTTTCGAGGCATGGGCGTTCGCGGGGGAAAGGACTACCGGTTCAGCGTCCGCGCCCGCGTGACGGACGGAGGCCCGATGACGCTGCGTGTCGAACTGGCAGGCCGAGCCCGGCGACCGCTGGCAGAGGCGAAGCTCGATGGCTTCAGCTCGAAGTGGCAGGAATACACGGCCATGCTGCACGTCCAATCCACCGAGGCCAATGCCCGGCTGAACCTGTTCGTCGACGGGACGGGGACGCTCGACCTGGACATGGTCTCACTCTTTCCAGTCAACACGTGGAAGGGTCGCAAGAATGGTCTGCGCGCCGATCTGGCCCAGATGCTGGCCGATATGAAGCCAGGATTCCTGCGTTTCCCTGGTGGGTGTATCGTCGAAGGCCGCAGTCTCGACGTGAGGTATCAATGGAAGAAGACCATCGGCGACCCGGCCGACCGAGAACTCATCATCAACCGCTGGAACACCGAGTTCAATCACCGCCTGACGCCGGACTACTACCAGAGCTTCGGACTGGGCTTCTACGAATACTTCCTGCTCTGTGACGACATCGGGGCCGAGCCCATGCCGATCATCAACTGCGGCATGGCCTGTCAGTTCAACACGGGCGAACTGGTACCGATGAACGAACTGGCCCCGTACGTACAGGATGCACTCGACCTGATCGAGTTTGCCAACGGTCCGGCCGACAGCGAGTGGGGCCGCGTGCGCGCCGAGATGGGGCACCCCGAGCCCTTCGACCTCAAGTTGTTGGGTGTCGGCAACGAGCAGTGGGGGCCGCAATATATCGAACGCTACAAGGTCTTCGTCAAAGCCATCAAGGACAAGTATCCTGACGTGCAACTGATCGCCGGGACCGGGTCGGATGCGACCATCTTTCCCAACGGCCGACAGGAGATCGACTATCTCTGGTCCCAGTTCCGCAAGCTCAAGGCCGACATCGTCGACGAGCACTTCTATCGCCGGCCTGACTGGTTCCTCGACAACGCCGATCTTTACGATGACTATCCGCGCGACGGATCGGAGATCTTCGTCGGCGAGTATGGCGCGCAAAGCGTCGGCGTCGCCAGTCCCGACAACCGCAACAACTGGCATTGTGCCCTGTCCGAAGCGGCCTTCATGACCGGACTCGAACGCAACGCCGACCTGGTAACCATGAGCTGCTACGCCCCGCTGTTCTGCAACGTCAATGGCTGGCAATGGCGGCCCGATCTGATCTGGTTCGACAATCTCCGCGTCTTCGGGACACCCAATTACTACGTGCAGAAGCTGTTCAGCCTGAACCGAGGGGATCGCGTGCTGCCCGTAGAACTGACCGACCCGGCTACGGCCTCGAACCGCAAGCCGCGATTCTATGCCTCATCGGTCTACGACGAAACGTCCAAGGAGATGATCCTCAAAGTCGTCAACGCGGTGGGCGAACCGTTCAGGGTCACCATCGAGACGAAAGGCGCCAAAGCCGTGGGCGCGTATGCGAATGTGACGACCCTGGCCAGCGATAATCTGACCGACGAAAACTCTTTCGAGACGCCCGAGAAGATCACTCCTGTGACGTCAAGGGTCCCGATTCGATCGGCGGAGTTTCGTTATGACTTCAGGCCGTATTCGTTGACGATTATCCGGCTGATGTGCGAGAGGCAATAGCATCGAACGCAGGTCATGAACAGAGCGAGGCACGCGTCGCCCCTACGGGTTAGAGCTCCATGTCGGCGCAGCCCTGGACGTCCAGCTTGCGTTTCTCCTTGGTCTCGATCGAGACGTTGTCGAAACGCCAGCCCTTGGCGAACATGATCTGTCCGGCGGTATCCGCCTGGATCGTGACATCGTTGAGGTGAAAGTCCTTCACGATGGAATCTCCGGTGCCGACGGCCGAGATCGCCCTGCGGGCGCCGGTGACATCGAGCCGGGAGATGTGGACGTCTCGGATAGTGGGAATCCCTCGCTCGGGAGGCTCGACCTTCTGCAGCATGACCCGCCAGTGGGATGGGATCGTCTCGTAGGTATACCCCTGGGGCAGTGTAGAATAGCTGTAGCTCGGATTCCAGTTGACCGACACTTCGAGCACTGTCCCGACGCCATCCATCTCGATATCCTCGAAGTGGATATCCTCGACCGTTCCACCCCGGGTTCGGGCCGACTTGAACCGTAACCCGACACCCGTGCCCTTGGCCTTGAGATGGTGTGCCAGAACATGGCGAATGCCGCCGGAGGTTTCGCTGCCGCACGTGATCAGGCCCCCACCGGCGCGGGAGATGCAATTGCGGATCACGACGTATTCCGTGGGGCGATTCACTCGCAGCCCATCGGCGTCACGTCCGGCCTTGAGACAGAAATTGTCGTCGTTGCAGTCGATATCGCAGTTCTCGACCAGCACGAACGACGAAGAGTCGATGTCGATTCCGTCCGTACTGGGCCCGTGGCCGTCCACATTGTTGCGGATCACGATCCCGTCGACCGTCACATGCTTGGAGTAGAGAATGTGGACCGTCCAGAACCCCGCCTGCTGAAGCGTGATGCCCTGGACGATGACGTTCGAGCAGCGAGACACCAGGAGCGTGCGGGGACGTTTGCAGTCGTAGTCCACGATCCAGCGGAGTCCCTTGGGCTCGTACTCATCCCGCCGCATGGTCCAGTACTTGTCCCAGAACGGTTTGCCCCTGGCGTTGATCAGGCCTTCTCCAACGATGGCGACGTCGTCCTGGTCGCAGACGTTGATCAGCGCCGCGGGCCAGCGCATCTCGATGCCTGCCACGCGCGTGTCGATATCGGGATAATCTGCAAGGTCCTGGCTGCCGAGAATCTCCACACCCTTGTCGATCCGCAGCGTCACGCCCTTCTTGACGAAGATCGAGCCGGTCAGATAGGCGCCCGGACCAAACGTTACGACGCCACCGCCCTTCTCGGCGCAGGTGTCGATCGCGGCTTGAATCGCTTTGGTGTTAAGGGTCTTGCCATCGGCGATGGCACCATGATCGGTCACGTTGAAAGTCGCGGTCTTGTCGGGCCTGGTCTGAGCGCCCACCTGTCTGGTCCATTCCTGCATCGGCATCGTCTCTTCCTTGGATTGCGCTTCGGAGCCGGCACTGAGACACAACAGCAAAGCCAGTAGAATCGATCGCATGACAGCATCCTCATTCAAATGGTAGGGGCGGCGCATGCGTCGCCCAGACGAACAGGCCGGGTTCATCGTATCGAAATGCAATTATCTCGGCAAGCGCCAAGAGCGTGGGCTATTGAGGGTCGTCCAGTCCTGGAGAACCGCCTCTTTCCGTGCTGGCTCGCCAATTGGCAGGGTCTCGGAGAGAACCATGAGGCTCACCTGGCAAGGCAGACTCCAACGGCACGAGTGAGTGTCCTTCGCCATCGGCCAGTGCGGGCCAACCGGCTTCGTCGTCGTAAGTGAACTCCGCGATCGCGCCGTTCCAGAGATCGACGAGCCGGACGTTCTCCCCTTCGTTGGCCAGCTTGCCCTCGTATTGCCCGGCGATCCGATGCAACAGGCCGGCCCCATAGCGAGATGTAAAAGCCTCGCGATTCCGAACGACCAGAACGAACTCACCCGGCGCAAGAGTCGTGATATCGCCATCTCGAAAATCGAATTCGACACCATCGACAAAGGAAACGTCTGACAAGTCCAGCATCTCATCGCTTGTATTCTTCAGTTCGATGAACTCGAAGTCCTCATCGTCGATGTCCGGCTGCAAAATCGACGCAGGCGGGTTGTACATCAGTTCGGTAATCCGAAGACCCGACCGCGTCCCGACGGAAATGGGCTCGCCCGCCTGGAACTGCATCGGAGCGGACCAATGACTGCATCGACTGGTATTGTCTTTCATTCGACAGCGCACTCGATAAGTTCGTCCGGCCTCAACGACACTCCCCGGGATGCTGACCTGCGGCTCGAACGTCGTCAATTCGGGGCTCTCCCAGAGCGTTTCGAATTCATACTTGCGTGGGCCTGCCTCGACACTTTCCTCGTCCTGTGACGGCTCATCCGAAGGGAGATGCCCGGTCAGACGCAGATCGAAGAAACAGTCGGAACTGCCGCTGAGAGAGGCATTGAGAAGCTGAACCGCAATCGTATTGGTCCCCTCGACCAGATACGTCGCGGGGGCGGAGAAGGAATACGGTACGAAGTCGGAGTTCTCTATGGCACTTTCGGCGGTGGCATCGTGAGGCAGATCGGCCGACGCGACGTTATCCTGGACCACGAGCCGGCCGTTGATCCAGACAAGGAGACCGTCATCATACAGCGTCTCCAGAAGTAGGCTGTCGAACCCCTCTGCATTTGCTACGTCGAATTGTTTTCGCAGATAGACCGTCGTGTAGTTGCCTCGCATATCACTGAGATTCGTGGCGACGAAAGCCTCGCCATATCCGATGGGCGTCGGACCGGTTAGCCAATCCGAATCGGTGAAGTCCGATGCCCGCCAATCCTCGGCATCATCCGACGGCTCCGCCAGACCTTTGAAGTAGCGCCAAGAGGTCCCATCGGAGATGAGTGTGAGGCTGTCATCGTGCGCAGATGCGTGCATGTCGGGCGAGACTTCGGCGATGCGCCACTTCATTCCTGCAAAGGTGTGCGCCCCCTGCGGGTCGGCGAAAGGGGACGCCTGGAAGCGCAACGCGTTGGCCGGGAATCCCGGTTCGCCAACATATGTCACCTCGGGCGTGTCCGGGATCAGGTCTTCATCCGCGTCGCGAAGTAGCGAGTCAAGAAAGGCGGCCCGTCCGCCCGGGCCGACGCTGCCGCCGGGCCAACTGCCCCCTTCGAACGCGAAATCCTTCATGTCCTCGACGAGCGCGGGCAGTCCGTTCTTGCCTGCTCCGCTCAAGGCATTGTAGTTGCCTGCATCAGAAGGTGCGTTGAGCCATCGTCTTCGATCGGCTTCGACGAATTCCATGATTGGTGCGGCGAATTCGTCGATCAATGACTCGATCTGATCGGGCTGCCAGAGCAGATCGCGGATCTCACGGACCGCATTGAAATAGTCCGGCTGCAATTCCGGATGCGCCCACTATCGCCCCTGCTGCTCGCAAAGATGCTGTTGTAGACCACATCATGCCCATCGTTCCAGGTCGGTCCCCACGTCGCGTCGGTATCCCAGGGAAATGTCCACATCCATCCCAGGTAGTCGTTCTGCGGCATGTAGACGGGCTCGAAGTACCACGCCGCGTTCTTGTTCGCAGTCGGCCAGTAGTCGTAGTGTCGGATCGCCTGGCACAGCGCGTGATAGACATACCACTTGTCCAGCCGCACATGATTTCGAATGAAGTCGGTCGTGCTGTAGCCGGTCAGATGGTGCTCGATGTTGTCATGGTCGGAGCCATCCCTCACCGCGTCGATCGCTTGATATCGCTGCTGTTGCTTGGCGTCCGTGGTCGAGTTGATCAGCTTGTAAAGATTGCCCTTCTCCAGATCGTGCGCTTCGAGGAAACGGCTGTCGTACGTCTCCTGGGCAAACCCCAATCCCCAGAAGTCCCCATGCCAGGGATCGGGGGCTTCCTCAGCGCCATCGATCACGCGAAAGTGGAAGTAGTACGAGTACGGCGCGGGTACACCGAGCTTGTTGAACAGGTAGAAGTTGATGTGCTCGTTGAGGGCGTACGTCAGCGTCTGGCGGTTGTCGAACCCTTTGGCGGTGGTCAGCGTTCGCCACTTCGTCGGGTAGGGCTCGCCATCGGCGCCCTTAGCCTGGAAGTAGTGGGTGCGATTGAACCGGAACCGCATGCTCCGCTTCGTATTGCCCCCAAGGTAGCGGCCGTTGGCTCCTCGCAAGCGATAGCGGATGTTGTCGTAGACTACGCCATCGTAGACGAACGTGCCGCACCAGTTGTAGACGAATCGGGCGGGATTGGAGCCGGCGACCCCAAACTGCGGGATCTGTTCTTCCACCGCCTGCCTCATATCCTCTTCGCGCGTCAGAAGAAAGTGCACGGGAAGTCCGATTGCGGAAAGCATCTGGGAGGAGAAACCTTCGTAATCCGGGATGCCATCGTAAACGAAGTAGGCATAGTTCAGTGCGCTGTCGTCCGGAAAGGGAGCCATGACGGCCTTGCCCCTCATGTCCATCGCCTGAAAACGGTATCGCACCAGCGTTCGGTTGGGCTGTCCGGGCAACGCCGCCGTGTAGATGTGGTCGCCCGCAACCGCGTCGGCGCCGGTGCCATCGTCGAACATCAACACCTGGACCCAGTCGGTCGCATCGTGGTAGCGTGGGTTGGGAATCAACGGGGCATCCGGATCGGTTTGAAGAGTGGTTTGCGAGATGGGCAGGAAGGCCGGAATGTATGCCCCCGGCTCGACCACCTGGTACTCTAAAGCGACACCGACCAGGCCGTCGGGGTCGGTCGCCTCGATCGTCACAACCACGGGCTGGTCGGAAACAGGCTGCTGAGGTTCGTGGCCAACCTTGTCGACATATGGGCCCGCGTTTGACGAGTACACCGCTTCGTTCATCATCGTCGGGGTGGGAGAAGCTGACCGCCAGTTGCCCGGGATACGATTGTCCAGATCCGGGTGGACCAGTTGCAGGGAATGGCCCGTGCCATGGGTGTTGAGCGGGACCCCATCCCCAACGGTGGGCCAGGGGAACCCGACCTCGTAGTCCACCTCGTCTTGGACCTGGCCGGACGCATCACACAGAACGATCTCCTCGCCATCGTTGCTCAGCCGACCTTCGTAAGGCCCCAACACGAATCGAGTCGGCAGGGTGAATCGGCCGACACTCCACTTGGCGTGAATCTCCTCCGGGCTCTCACCGACGATGAGATACCCCTCTGCCGGCAACACCGTTCCAGCCGGGAAGACGTAGTCCACACCCTCGCCAAAGTACCAGCCGGACAGATCGACGTCCTCGTCACCGGCATTGTACAGCTTCGATGAACTCCACCCGCTCGGCGTCCTCATCGGGATTGCAGTGGATCTCGTTGATGACGATGGAACCCGCCCGCGCAGACTTCATCCCGCCGGACAGCAGGACCAGCACTACCATTAGCGTACCGAGCCAAGCAGCCCGTCGCGACTCGCGCACACGCCGAGCCGTCGTCGAGGTCTGGGGGATTTGAGCGATTGCCTCCGATGAAGGAGGCGCCCCGTGGGTTGCGATCATCGCCACTCCTGTTCCAGAAACCATCCAATCTACCGCATCATTATACCATAAGAGGGCTTATGACACAAAACCGACGCCGCCAGTGCGAATGCATACCTGGCTTGGAGCGTTCCTCTTGAATAATAGACGGGACCTGTAACGTGCTGTTACAGGTCCCGTGCGATGGCCTAATTCTCGTGTCTGGTGAAAGGGGGACAATTGGGTCCGCAGAACGCAGACTACCGGTCTCCGGCCAGGTAGCGGACTTCGCCTGCCGACAAGGCGCGGTTGTAGATTCGGAACTCGTCCACCGAACCGGCAAAGTACGGATCGGCCGCGTACTGCGACCGGGCCAGCCAGTTCTGCGTCGTCTCGCCCAAATCCGACGGCAGCGTCCCCGTTTCGACGCTGTCGACCGCCTCGCCGTCAACGTATAGCGTCAACATCATGGTCTCGCCGTCAATCACCACCGCGATGTGGTGCCAGTCTTCGGTCAGTTCGGCACGGTGCCGTGACAATGGGACTCACCAGCGCCGGCGCTGGTCGTGATCGCGAAACGAGGCGTGCCGGTCGCCCCATTGTTCGGGCTCAGGAACATATATTCCGTCGCGCCGTTCCCAAAGTCGAAGACCCGCTGCCACGCGTCGCCCGTTCCAGCGAACTGAAGGCGAGTTGCGATCGTCATGCTCGACGAAGACGCGACCAGCGGGCCGATCGGCAACTCGACGTAGTCGGCAAACCCGTCGAACTGGATCGCCTGACCGAACCCTGCCGGCGCCTCGGCATACGTCGGGTCGTTGAAGGCGGTCCCGTTGTAGCCATTGCCCGAGCTGTCCTGGACGTTGCCATCCATCATGTAGTACGCCGACAGTCCGGCGGTACCCGGATCGACAGGAGCGATTACCTCAGGGGCCACGCGATACAGACGGATATCGTCGACGAACAGCAGGCCTGAGCCGCTGCCATCGACGCCCATGGTGAACGCCGTGACATTGGATACGTTGGTGCCGATCGAGGCCAGCTCGATGTTCCACTGCTTCCATACCGGACTCGTGAGCCCACCTGGATAGGTCAGCTTCGTGCCGTTGACCGTCACGTAGAACTGCCCGGCGCCGTTGTCAGCCTCACCGCGGAAGTACAGCACCAGCGTCGTCGCTCCGCCGGCCGTCCAGTCCTGCGAACCGTCGATCGTGAAGTCTGCGCGAGAATTGCCTTCGTAGAACAACGGCATCGACTGAGTGCCCGAGTGCACCACCGCCTGCTCGGCAAAGGGAGCATTCAGATAGCCCACGGTCGAACCGCTCCCGTTCGTCCAGCCATCGATCCACGTGTCGAAGATCGTCTCGGGGGCGTCAACGTCGTCGGTATAGCTCTCGAAGTCATCCACGACGGCAAATTCCTGCGTCGCAGAAATCCCAGACCGGGCCGTCCCAGGTGGTGATGGCCTCGGCGTCGTTGACCTCGCGATCTTCCAGTAGTACGTCTCACCCAATGTCAGAATGCCCGGATCGTAGTGACTATCAGCCACGGTGCCGCCAGCGCTGCGTCGTCAGTGACCGCCGCCTCATCGGTGCTGAGATACACCTCGTGCGACGCCGCTTCACGACCGCTGCGCCAATCCAGCATCGTGTCAATTGCCACGTCCGGCCGCCCCGGACTCGGGTTGCGGCTCGCGGGGCTGGACGGGAATGTACATGAAGCGGACCTCACTGAGGCCGAACTGTCCCAGCATGCCGTAACCACTGTTGGCGGTCAGGCGGACGTATTTGGCCACCTGGCCTTCGAAGTCGACGACCGTATTGGCCTGATAGCCAGTCTTGGCCGTCCCCTGGGCGAACTGCACGTCAGTAAGGACCGTCCATTCGACGCCATCGGTGGAGTACTCCACCGTCGTGTCCTTGAATCCGAAGCCGAGCATCTTCTCGAACATGACGTTGTAGTTCCAGACGAGCATCTCGTCGATCTTGTATACGCCATCGAACTCGAACTGAATCCAGACCGGTTCGCCCGCTCCCTGAGCCAGCCACATATCCGTTGGGTTGATGGAGTGCCCGCCATTGGCGTCGAGTCCCGGAACCATTGACGGTATTCTCGGGCCCAGGTCCCTTCCTCCACGTTCGCGGCGTTGCTCGTGGCAATGATATTCGCTACCGGATAGGCATACGGCTCGGTGGTGAAGGTCCACAGCTTCACCTCCGAAGATCGTATTGTCGGGGGCCGCGTTGACTTCATCGACTCGCCAGTAGTAGGTCGTCTCGAAATCCAGTCGAACGGGAGGCGTATACGTCGCCGCCATCTGTCCCTGGCTGACCAGGGCCGTCCTTGGATCGGCCCGACTGGCGAGGTTCACGTCGTCGAGCGACGTTCCAAAATAGACATCATGCGTGGCAGCAAACTCCCCGGCCGTCCAACTCAAGGTCACATCGCGGGGCACGTCCGTCGCCTTGTCGGATGGAACCGGCCCCGATGCGCCCCCCGTGCTCACCCCGCGCATCGCCTTCTGGATGCGCTCGGCAGATAGCACGATGTCGTAGATGCGCAGGTCATCCACCGCGCCGTTGAA
The DNA here is from genome assembly GCA_963726475.1 of uncultured Phycisphaerae bacterium. Taxonomy (GTDB): domain Bacteria; phylum Planctomycetota; class Phycisphaerae; order Sedimentisphaerales; family Anaerobacaceae; genus Anaerobaca. The sequence goes on from CAVSCO010000071.1 coordinate 17,076, forward strand.
GTACGGATCGGCGGCATACTGCGATCGGCCAACCCAGTTCTGCGTCGTCTCGCCCAGCGCATCGACCGTGTTCGCGATATTCGCCAACGAGCCGACGCTTTCTCCGTCGAGAAACAACTCGATCAGTTCCTCGCTGCTGCTGACCGTGATCGCCACATTGTGCCAACCGGTGGGTAGCAGCCCGGCATCGGAATCGAACTCGTTCCACACCCCGTTGCCGGCGGTGATGGCCACGCGCATCGCATTCGTCGAACCATTGTTGGGGCACAGATAGATGTAGTTCTCCGTCCCCGAACCGAAATCCAGAATGCGTTGCCAGGTGCCGCCCGCCCCCGACCAGTTCACCCACAGCATCAGCGTCGCCTCTTCCAGCGTGCTGATGACCGACCCGATCGGCAAGTCGACGTAGTCCCCCGTACCGTCGAGTTCCAGAGCGCCATCCAGTTGACCGGGGCCCCATTGCGGATCGCCAAAGAGTGTACCGTGGTTCCCGTTACCACTGGAATCATGGGCCGCCATGCCTTCCCCATCGTCGAACTTCCACCAGCCGACAGGAGCCGGGTCGGCGGCGGTCGCCACGTTGGCCGAAATCAAAAGGAAAGCAGCAGAAACACAGAATCGGAAGATACAGTCTCTTGCACATGCCAATCCTCCTTACACTCTGTAGGGTGGGTTCGTAACCCACGCGTCGATCTGAAGAAGGTACCTGGAGACCTTCTGTTCCCGCGCACTTTGTCCCGAAGTAATACCCAACCACCGGCAGATTTACACTTCCAACTGGAGTCAATCGTACCAGATTTGGACGGCACAAACAAGGCCGGGTGGCCTTGATGACCGAAGGATGCGGATAATGGTTAAGGGGAATACGGATTCTGGTTAATCCCTGCGCGGACTTCGTCAATGCCGGGTGTACTTGTCGAACACGCCGATGACGGGAAGTGCGTTGCCCTGCTCGTCAAACATCCCGCGACGGCCCAGGCCTCCCGTCACGGCGGGCTCCCACCAGAAGACGCCCTTGCCTCGATTGTGCGGGGTGTTCAAAACGATGCGATGGACCTCCTCCAGGAATTGCCTTTGCCCCTCTGGCGTTTCGGGGAACGGCGCCGGCTTGTTGCGGTACTCGGCGGGCCGCCAGTTGTAGGCCACTTCCACGAGGATGATATCCTTCTGATACGTCTCGGCCATGAAGATCATGTTCTCTCGGAGATCGAGCAGACTGCCGTGCCACCAGGGATAGTAGGACTGGCCGATGACATCATAGGGCACGTCGTAAGAATTCAGCTTGTCGAAGAAGGCCTTGGTCGTCTTGAGGTCGCCACCCCGATCGATGTGGATCATGATAAGTGGCTTGGGCCCATCGCCTCGCCCAGCCTCTACTCCATCGATGCCCGCCTTCAACAGCTCGGCGAACTGGTCCCAGTGGTCGGGAAGCTTGCCATCGGGCCAAAGCATGCCAGGAGTGATCTCGTTGCCGATCTGGACCATATCGGGCGTGGCATTGGCGTCGCGGAAGGCCTCGATCGTGTCGCGTGTATACTCCCGCACGGCCTGAACGAGCTCCTCGTGTGACTTGCCTTCCCACGCCTTGGGAATGAACTGCTTGCCCGGATCGGCCCAGGTGTCGGAGTAATGATAGTTGAGCAGAAATTTGAAGCCCAGCTTCTTGGCATCCTGTGCCAGCGCCGTCGTGTAATCCAGGTTGTTTGGCAGGCGAGTCGGCGTATGAAACAACCGCAGACGAATCCAATTGTAGCCATGATCCTTGAAGATCTGAAGGCCGGGCTTCGCTTCGCCAGCGTCCTTGAACACCGCACCTCGATCCTCTGCTTGCTTAAGAAACGAAAGGTCCGCCCCAATCGCATAGTCCAGGGCATATGACGCAGCGGGAGCCAATATCAGCATCAAAGAGAGACGGCAGGACGATTGAATGGGCCGGGTTCTTCCTTCGCATGGCGTCACAACTCCTTTCTCCGTTCCAACGAGACGATGGGCTTTGATTCTAAGCTACCCGCCACGTTGAAAACAAGCGTGTTCCACCGGCGCATAAGAAAGGCCGAGCCAGACGGCTCGGCCTTGGGTCGCTGACGATAAGCAGAACTACGGATACTCAATCCGTCGCCAATGTGAAACCGGCGGGAATCTCAGGGACGAAGAAATCGTCGGGCAGCACAGGATTCCACTCGAACTTGTCTTTAATCGCTGACAACCTTGTGCGCCGGTTCACCCGAGGTATACTCAAACTCCATCCGAACAGGCAGATTGGTCTCGGTGTCAAACCACATCCGATGGATCATGTCATCGGGATTGGTGCCGTACTTCTTGGCGCTGAGTTCCAGGCCAAAGCACTCGATTCCGTCGATGACCTTATCATCGAGGATGCGATCGGCTCGGTCGATGAACCCGATAGGATGGCGAATACCGTCCATCGGATGCCGCGGCCGATTTTCCAGGCCATAGGTGACTGTGCTGTAGGTCGCGGCCTGGTAATCCACGGTGGTATGCACGAGCTGAAAACTTTCGTCGTTGAAGTCCAGGTCGGTCGCACTCGGAACATCCTGCTTGATGATATACCACTCTGTACTTGTGAGTTGATCGCCCGCAAAGTGGTCTCGCCGCCAGGCATACCGTGACAGGTAGACTCGTGTCTGTCCTCCATCGTCATAGGCTACCGTTTCCGCCTGATCCAGCGCGGCGAGGATTTGACCCTTAAGGTCTGCAGGAACGTCAGCAAAGACCATCTCACCCTTTTCCTGCAACTCCTTGGCGGCGCGGACGTTATCCGGACGTGTGTTGGCGAAGCCTTCGGGAATCTCAGGCTCAAACAGCTCGGACGGCACGTCAGCGTAATACTCGAACTGATCCTGCACGAAGGTGAACGTCTGCTCGGGATGGTCCGTAACCGGCCGACCGTGCTGTTCGATACGAACCGGCAGCTTGGTCTCCGTGTCGAACCAGACGCGATCAATCCAGCTCACGGGGTTGTCGCCGTACTTGCTGGCGCTGATCTCGAACCCCACGCATTCCTTGCCCTCGAAGGTCTTGGGCTCGAGGACGCGATCGGCCTGATCCAACTGATCGACGTAGAATCGAAGCATCTGAACCGGATCGGATGGTTTCGAATGCGATTTGTGAGTCTCGATCGTGTAGCACGCGTATTCAAACGAAACATCGTAACGCACGACCGAACCGATATCGTCGGGCACTTCCCACATGGTGCTGACCAGCGTATCTTTGTAGAACTGGTCCCGCCTCGTTCTCTCGGGCGTCTTGTACCAACGGCTCCAACTCCCCGAGACGTGCGTGGAGCCATAGTCTCCGACGAAGACATAGCCTTCTCGATAAACGACGGCCCGGACCGTGTCCAGAGATTCGGTAATGAACTTTCCCCAGGCGGCAGGAGGCCCGAGCCACCACTGCCCGGTTTCGGAATGGCCAAAAGGCCAGAGGGTGATGCCGCCAAGGACGATCAAGATGACCGCCGCGGCTAAAGCGAACTTCTTCGGTTTACTGCTCATGGGTATTCTCCATATTCGGGGCCGGTTGGGAGCCGGCTCCGGTGTCTGCATTTCGTCCATCGCCCCGCAGGCCTTCTCAAGGATGCGGCCCTTCGCGGCGGGGTCGAGCTGGTATCGCACATCTCGTACGAGGTCTTCCATGGGGTCGTGTGCTGTCATCGTTCTGCCTCACCATTCAATCGGGATCGAAGCTTGTCGAGCCCATACCGGTAGCGACTCAAGGCGGTCTTGATCGATACGCTTTGGAACCGGGCGATCTCTCTGAACTTCATGTCCGCGTGCAACCGCAACACGATCGCTTCGCGCTGCTCGTAGGGCAACTCGTCGAGAGCCGATCGCAGGTGCAGCAACCGCTCGTCGCGAATCACCATCTGAATCGGCCCATCGTCGCGGGCTACCACTCGGGTGGCTTCGTCGATGGACACCAGCCTCTGTCTTGGCCTGCGGCGATAGACGTCGCGGGCACGGTTCGCTACGGCTGTGGCCAGATACGCCCGGAGATTGGTCCTGATGTTCAGCCTGTGCACCGACCGAACGAGAGACACCATCACGTCCTGAAGCACATCCTCGGCCGCAGCGGGATTATCAAGTAAACTGCCGGCCAGCGTCGTCAGAGAACCCTCGTACGTCTCGTAGATCGTCCGCAGGGCGTCCCTGTCGCCGCCTTTGAGTCGCTCCAGAAGCTGTCTATCCTCAGTCATGACCTGCCCACACGGTTCTCAACGATCGATCGTCACCTATACGACGAGACGACCAGCCATTTTACCTTAGTGGGCCGACATTTTCTTGTGAACCGGAGGGAGCGAGGCGCATGAAGAAGGGCCGAACCCGGAGGCTCGGCCCTGAAAGCAGCATGTGGTGGCGTTAGGGGAGGGGTAGGGTGTAGTCAGAGGGAATGTTGGGCTCAAATACGGCTGGGTCAACCGCTTCGGACCATTTGAAGCCCATCAGCCATTGCACGGCATGCCCCTCGGCGGTCCCCTCGATTTCAACCCGGACAGGCAGTTCCGTCTCCACATCGACCCACATCCGTCCCACGGCGTTCCCCAGTTCTTCACCATCGGTGGGCGGGTCAGTGACCTCGACTCCCTCGACCTCGGTGCCATCGATCATCGAGCGGCCCAGTTCCTTGTACGGCCTGGCCATGAAGCGGCGGATGTAATCAGCCGGATCTTTGTACTCCTCGGGCAGCTTGCCACGCTGATCCTCCGGGATAGGAAGCGCAAACCACGTCTTCTCATCAGGAATCACTACGATCATCGAGTCAGCTCCGCGAGCCTTGTACCACGAGGTAAGCTTGCCATCGGCGTTGATATCCATGCGGAAGCCATGCTCCTCGGACAAATAGTAGGTCGATTGAGCCATGTGGTCTTGGGGAGGTTTCGATGCATCGCCAGTGACGTCGGACGGACAGCTGAAGATGAACGCATCGACGCTCGCGACACGATCCGGAATCTGTGCCCAGGCAATGCCACTGCCACTCGGTGTTTCGATGACATTCAAGCCGATCAACACGGCAAGAATGATCGCCGCTGCGGCTCCAAGTTTTGTCAGTGAACTGATCATGATTCTTCTCCCAATCGTCGGAGTTGTGTTTGCTTTCGGGTTGGTCGAGGCCTGGTCGATCTCGCCATGGACCCGATCGTCCAAGCGGGAGCTGGCCTTGACACGTACCTGTTCGACCAATCTGTTGATATCACGTTCTGATTTCATTGGTCTGCCTCACTATCGAGCAGAGACTGCAATTTCTTGATCGCATACCGGTACCGGCCTTGCACGGTGTTGACGGAGACGCCCTGAGCCCTGGCGATGGCCGCGAAGCGCATCTGGCCCTGCGAACGCAAGAGCAAGACCTCGCGCTGCTCGTAGGGCAGTTGCTCCAGCGCCGCGCCGAGACGGCCGAGTTGCTCGCTGAAGATGGCGGCCCGGTCGGGACTCGGCGCGTCGGACGTTGCCTCGGGCACATCGCCCAGAGCCGGCGCGACGCGCAGCCGACCGGCCTTGTTATGGTTGCGGGCGCGGTTGGCCACGCACGTCAGGAGATAGCCCTTCAAGCTGCCCGTCAGCCGGAACCGGCCGGCCGAGCCGATAAACCCAAGAAAGACGTCGTGAACCACATCCTCAGCCACACTGACGTCCAGCAGCAACGCAGCCGCCAGAGTGACCAGGTCGTGTTTGTACTTGTCGTAGAGCCGATGCAGGGCACCTTTATCACCGCGGTTGAACCGCAAAATGAGCCATTTATCTTCAAGCATGAACCAGCCGGCCTCACAAGACAATCGATTGTCCCCTATACAACAACGGGAAGGCGTGTCTTCGTATCGAACAGGTGAGATTTTTTTCGAGACAATGGCCTTATGGCAGGGGCGACGCATGCGTCGCTCGCAGGGCAGCGAGTTGGACTTCCCAGGCGAGGATGCTTCGTGGCGGCAGTTCTATGTCGGCGTGGTCGATGGCCTGGATGGTGAGGGGGCGGGCGACACATGTGTCGCCCCTACTGCCATTGGGCTGGATTGCAGTGACCTTGACCGATTTGCCGGCCAGGCCGTAGTCTGCCGGGTCGAGATCGAGGTGACCGGAATAGGGATCATCTGAGACGTTGGCGAAGATCAGCACAAGCTTGTCGTCCTGATCGATCCACCAGGCACCGGTCATGATGGCGTCAGTGGTGACGGGCCATTCGCCACTCCACTGCCAATCCGCCTTGATGCGCGGGACCGGTCCTGCCAGGTGGGGCGGACGGGCCATGTGGCCCCGACAGAAATACTCTCGCAACCACCAGCGAAGTTGGATACAACCGCGTAGGAATGGCCAGCAATCGACTCGCTCGATGATCTCGGGGCCGAACCAGCCGATCTGCTCTCCATAAACCAGTTGCTGTCCACCCTTCATCCGGTTGGCCAAATCCTGGGTCGGGCCACCACGGTAGGCCCGCCCAAACATCTGGATCGCCCCGCCATAGACGGCTGAGAACGCCGGGACCATATCCTGTTGTTGCCAGTGCCAGGTGAGGTACCCGTCGAGCCATTTGATGTACGGCTCGGCGTTGCATTCCGTGGTGAGCACGCAGCCGGCAGGTTTGGCAGCGCGGATCGCGTCGAGCATCTTCCAGTAGCCTTCGGTCCACCAGTGGCCCCCGCCAAGATCGTGACCATGCGAGGCATCGAAGCACAGGCGGGGCTGAGCCGCGGCGATCTGGTCGATGTACACGCCAGTGACGCCGTATTCGTTGAAGAGTCGAAGGACGATATCTCCCACGCGATCCTGCCACAGTGACGTAGCCGGACACATCACCGCGAGCCTCACACTGTTGCCATCCGTTTCTTTACTCCGATAGGTCTCGGTGTACGGATTGCCTGCTTCGTCCTTCGTCGTGCCGGACAGCGCGATCCGAGTGAATTCCCAGTCCTCGGCGCCTTTGTCATGCGTATCCCACAGTCGCCCATTGATGTAGGGCATCGGATAGACGCCCGCGTCTTTCAGTTCCGCGACGCCTTCCTGGAATCCATCCTTGACCGGGAAATAGTGCGGGATAGTCGTTGTCGAAGGGTATCTGGTGCCAGTTGTACCAGTGAAAGCCGGTCGGGAGACCAATCGCCTGGGCGAATTTCTTGACGCGCGGGACGCAGTCGGATGCCGGCCCCCCCGTCATGACCCAGGCCGGCAACTCACGCATCCATCGCGGCGTGTCCTCGCGTCCATCGGACCCAAGGGTGGGCCACCATCGCGCCTCCCGCATGACCCAGGAGCGGTAGATCCGTGCGGCGTCGAACCAGTCTCCGCGCAGCAGTTGCCATCGGGCCTTGCCAGGCAGATCGAAACCAATGCCCGTTTTGCCCATGTTGGGGACGGCGTGGTCGAAGGTGAACATCACGGCGTGCTTGTCGGGTTGACCTTCTGCAAAAATAGTCTTCGTGGAGCCAAACGGATCGTGCATACCCACGTAAAGGCCCGTTCGATCGGCCCGGTTGTAAGCGGCCATGTACTGCATGGGCGTCCAGCCGCCCGGGTAGGGTCCACCTCGCTTGCCTCCCTTGGTCCACATATCGGACAGTTCCACGCCGGAGGTGACCTGCGCAAACACTCTGCCGTCGTCGCCGAGATCGCGCACCGCAACCTTGGGAAATATGACACGCCACAAGGCCCACTTGGGATTGTCATTCGCGACTTGCAGGTCCCATGTCAGCGCACTGTTGGCATCCTCGACCTCGAGTGTCACTTTGACCTCGATTCCCGCCGTGCGATCATCGGTTGGGCTGCGAAACGTGAGCGTGTACGTCCCGGTGGCTCCGCTGAAGGCAACGTCCGCCTGCTTCCATCCGGCATCCGCCGTCAGGGTGAGCAGCTCTTTCGTTTGTACATCTCGCAGGGTCATCGAGAACAGTGACGGTGATCAGCCGGAGACAATTCCTGGTTCATGGCCAAGTCAGTGAGACTCACGAGGCGTATGCCCTGCCTCACGGTCTCCAGGACCATCCGCAAATCGCCCGCCTTCACCTCGATACGGCCCGGCGCCGACACGTCCGGCCAGGAGACCGCAGGTGCACTGCGGCGGATCTTGGCCTCAGCCAGGCCTTGCCAGATTACGCAGGCGAGAAATACCGCTGACAGAAAGCGTGTGCGTGTGTTCCTCTTCTTCTGCATCCGAGTGCCTCCTGATGGTTGTCGCCTGGAATTGTAGCGGCCGTCTTAAGTTGATCGCAAGACAAATCGGGGCGGTCCAACTCCGGGCTCTCCACTCGCGACGTCGAGCACAGCGCAGAAAAAAGGCCGGGGTGTGTGGCCCCCGGCCTGGTGGGAGGGATGCACGTTCTGGTGAGATCGTGCAGGAGTAGAGTGGGCGCACGCGGCACCCGTGTTGGATTGCTGTATTCAAGGAAAGATGGGCCGTCCCGATGGTTGTCGGGACGACCCATCGTACGCTGCTTCGTCTAACGTCTGTCGACTTTCACGGCACCGTCGCCTGTCCGCAGGGTCACAGCCCGGGCGCCCTGAGCGTTCGCGACGACAGTCTTCCACTCGCTGCCTTCCTCGGTCTTGCGGACCTTGGCTGAGTTATCGGTGGGGAACATCTGGCTCGGTGCGGAAAACTGGATGCTGCCGTCTTCCGCCACCACCGCGATGGCACAGCTCTCGGGGACGTCATCGCCATAGACGATGGTCACCTGGCCGTCTTCGAGCTCGAAGTCGAGGTTCCCGGTGATCGCGTTGCACTTGGCCGAGCCATCCTCCATGGCCACGCGACAGTTCGAAAATGCGCCCTGGTCGATCTTCAGAGAGCCGTCTTCGAGGTAGAGATTCAAGTCGCCCGCCAGACGTTCACAGGACACGTCCCCGTCCTCCGCGTACAGCTTGATCTGCCCGTCAATATTGGCGATTCGTACGTTGCCGTCTCCACAGGTGATGTTCGGGTCCGTGCGGCGCGGGACCTCGATGACCAGATCCACGCGGCAGGAATGGCCTTCCGGCATCTTCTTCGGCATGACCGACGCGATGACCAGGCCCCTGGCGGTTGGCGCCAGGTCAACAGAGACGGCTTTGGACAACTTCTTGGCGGCGTCGGCCGTGGGGGCCTTGAGCGTGACCATCGCGTGCATGCGACAGTCCTTGCCGTCGATCCCGCGAACCGTGACCGCGCCGTTGTCGTTGGTCACGTCCAGAGTCGAACCGGGCAGCAGCGTTACGGTCTGTGTTTCGGCTCGCTGGAAACTGTACCGGTCGTCTTCCTGCGTTTCCTTGATCGCTTCGATCATACGGACGGCGGAAGTGTCGCCAACCTTGACCATAGCCGACGAGGCGTGTGATGAGGGCATCGTCGTGACCCTGGCGGGCTTGTGCACGAGTCTTTCGACCGGATGGAGATCGAGCCAATGTTCGATTTGAGTTTGACTGTGCCCTCGCCGGCGCCCAGCGTGCAGGTGGCGGTCTTGCCCGTGGGCACATGCATCTTGCCTTGGCCCGCCATGTTCGTGCTTACGATCTGTATCCCAAAGTCGCTGCGGATTGACCCCATGTTCGTCACGGCGCTGACTTTGGCCGAAGGATCGTCCGGTACAATGAAATCGACGTTGCCGACGTTGGTCTCCAGTTCGATATCGCCTCGCACATTCTCGGTCTTGACCTCGCCGACGTTCGATTTGACCTTGATCTGGCCCTGCACGTCACGAAGCAGCACGGCGCCGACGTCGGAAGCAATCTGGAGATTCACGTGATGGGGCACCGTGATCTCGAAGGTCACATCGATCCCGCTCCATTCGTCATTGTCCGGCTTGATGGGTTTGATGAAGAACCGTGTGTCGCTGGTGTCGACCTTCATCTTCACGGCCCTGGCCATGGCCTGCGCCTCTTCCTCGGTCTCCGCTCGGGCTGTGACCTTGATCTCGACGCGACATTCATCCGTCGCCGCCCCGTGCACCTTGACGGCGCCGACGCGATTCTCAACGATCAGGAGCCCACCATCAACCATGGGAGACGTGAAGTTCATCGTCTCAGTGGCTTTGACCTTGCCATCATCATGCCTTGCGTCAACGTTCACGTTGGACTGGACATTCACGTGCGGCACTGCGGAGACCTCGATGTCAGGCAGAGCAGGAGCATGAATCTCCGGCATAGCGGGAACATGGACTTCAGCCATGGGCATTGGCATGGGATGCGGTGCCACGGGCGCTGGTGGAGCAGGCATCGCAGGCATGGGCGGCATTGGGGGAACGGAGACATTGCCATCGCCGCCATAGGCCTTTCCAAGCTTCTCTCCGTATTCCTTGCTCCACTTCTGCACATCGTCTTGCCACTGCTTCCACTCGTCACTGTTCTTCCACTGCTCCATCTCCTTCTTCCACGCCTGCATCTCCTCGGCCCACTGCTGGTATTCTTCCGCATTCATGTGGGCGGCCATGGCCTTCACCTGAGCCTCCTCGGCCTTGGCCTGGGCTTTGGCCGCCATGTCCTTGGCCTTCTCCGCTTCCTTTCCGGCCTTGACACTGTGAACCTTGCCTCTTTAGCCTTTTGGTGGGCCTGTTCCAGCGTCACCATTTGTTCCTGGAGCTTCTGCCGCTCGATCTCCAACGTCTTGAGCTTGGCCTGCAACTCCTGGAATTCCTCGGAGTGCCGGACCTGGTCTTCGGTCTGATTGGATGTCTGGTTGTCTACAACAGCGGGCGTGTTGTCCTGCCCCTGCGCCATCGGGAGCACGCAAGCGAACATCAGCGCCGCTATAATCAATACGATTCCACGTTTCATGGTCTTATACCTCCAGGTTGGTCTGGCCAACCAGTTCAAACGAACAGCTAAACGGTTTGCGTCTTCAAACAAACCCAACAGCCCCAGGCCCGGCTCGGTCGAGCGGGCGAGGAAGCGCCGGGCGGTCTCCAAGAGCGTCTGACGATAGGCAATCGTCCGCTCGCGCAGCAACTCCGCGACCGTGGCGTCGCACGACAGCTCCCGCAAATGATGTAGTTGCCGGCGCACCAGCCAGAGCAGAGGGTTGTACCAGTAAATGACCTGCAACAGCATGTAGAGACCATGCGTGCGCAGATCGCCTCTGCGGATGTGTGCCAGCTCGTGCAGGAGCATGTGCTCGGTGTCCTTGCGACTCAGCTTGCTCAGATAGCCCTTGGGCATGAGCAGAACCGGTCGAAAGACCCCGAACACCGCAGGCGTGGCGAGTCGTTTCACCACGATGACCCTGGGAACGTGCCGCAGCCCCAGACGCTTCGCACAACCGGCCATTTGCATATAGAAGGATTGCGGCAGTGAAGCGTCTGCCGCACGGTTGGCATTCTGGCCGGCCAACGAGTGCAATCTGAGGAATAGCCACAGTCCCAAAGTCAGCGTTCCTGCGAGCCATATCGCCATCGCGTAGAACTGCCATGACAATGGCGTACTCGGCCGTGTATCAACACTGAGCATCGGCGCCGAGGCGGGATCGTCCAGCGGCAGGGTGGCAGCCTCGAGCGAAGCGCTCCCCTGAGCTCGCCGAATGGGTTGCCGATGGCGTCCCCTGAATGCGGACGTCCCACCGGCAGAATCACTATCCTCGACAGGTTCACACGATTTGATCGCCGCAAAGGCAACCGGGACCGCAGGTGCCGGTCTCACGGCCTTGGCAGCAGCAGAATGTTCGTAAAGGCTTTTTAAGACTGGACTTTCGTCGGCAACGGGCGTCTCGGAATCCATCCATCGAACGGCCTGCCCCACCATGGGCCTCAATTCAGGCACCACGCCACTTGGCAACGACAACGTCGGGGGCAGAATCAGCTTGACGAGGATCAGCGACCACAGCGCATACCGCAACTGCGGCCAGGCCCGCCGCCGTATCAGGCGGTCGACGCAGGCGATCAGAACGATCAATAGGCCCACCTGCCAGAACATGGCGGCGGACCATTCCCACCACAAACGAGCAATCGTATTGATGGACGCGATCATTTCGTCTCTCCCTTGCCCTTGGCCTCATCCTGCATGATCTTCGCCAGTTCACGCTTCTGCTTGGGGGTCAACTGCTCCTCTTCGACGAGGAAGTGGACCAGCGGCCCCATGGCACCGTCGAAGGCCGTCTCCAGCAACGAACGAAACGCACTGAGCCGGGCCTTGCGTTGTGAGATCAGCGGGTCGTACAGACTCGTGTTGCCCTGCTTGGCTTCACTGACGACCTGTTTCTCTACCAGTCGCGTGAGCATGGTCTTTATTGTGGTGTAAGCCCATTTTACTCCCGCCGGCAGCCGCTCCATCACCTCGCGAGCCGTCGCCGGGTGCTTCTCCCACAACGCCTTCATGATCTGCCATTCCGCTTCTGTCAGCTTCATTCGTACTTCTCCTTCTACAACCGTAGTAGCATTCTACTACATCCGTAGAAGACGACAACAGGAAAAATGAAAATCCCGAGAAAAATCTCGCGGGGAAATGGAGCATTCCAGGCAGAGGACGGTGGCCTCCGCTCGCCGCCCCGGTGTCATCGGTGCTATGGATGTATGGTCAAATAGGAGGATAACCGTCAATTCGACGGATGGAGGGTTACGTGAATCTTGCGTGATACGCCCGTAGCACCGCTATCGTCGACGGCCTCGGCCCAGATGGTATACGTTCCGTCATAATCGACATTCGACCAGCTCCACTGGCGTTGCCAACCATTCGTCAGATCCTCAGAACTCGTACTGCCTCTGGCGTACGTCGTCTCGTCGCGGTATTCAAGAGCATAGCGGACTCTGAGCACGACTCCATCCGGGTCAGACGCCTGCGCCTGGAGCACAATCGGTGCAGGAGCCGTCAGTTCTGCGCCATCCTCAGGGCTCGTTAGAACAACAGTCGGCGGGACGTTGGGTTTTCCAATATCCGGCATCAGCCAGTGCGACATGAGGATATCCATGTCGAGATCGTCGACTTTGCAGTCCCCGTTAATATCGCCTGCGATGTGGGTCTCGCAGACGGGCTCGCCAAAATAGGATCGACTGGCCTCAGTCGTGCCACCGTACGCACCCAGGTTCGCGTAGCCTCCATTGGGGAAGGGTTCATCGTCCAACGGAGCGTTGGGGTCGCCCGCATCGATGCATGGGCTGGTCATCTTGTCGAAGACCCAGGTCTCGACAGCACGGTCCCAATGGCCGGCCTGCGACTTCAGGTGGTAGTCGCCTGCCACCCAGATATCGTCATTGGCATCGTCGGGCGTGCCGTTCGTGTCCCAATATCCCGGATCGACGAAGAGCGGATCGATATCAACATTACCTTCACCTGCGTACCCTCCCTGTACGTTGCAGTATGTCAAGGCGATCTGCGGCGGAAACGCGGTGAACTCCGTGAACGGGGCTGGACCATCCCAGACGATGGACTGGCTCACCTCAGCAACGGTCGGAGGAGAAGGCGAAGAACGCCTGATGGCGCTGGGCCGGCCGCGATTGCCCACGAACGTGCAATTGGATAACCGCATGACCGTAGGAGACGAGGCATCGATCGCACCGGCCCCAAAACGGCTGGAATTGCCTGCAAAAAGGCAGTTCTCTACCGTGAATACATCACCGGCGGCCATCACTGCACTGCCACTGCCCACATTGCCGATGAACTCGCAGCCCACCAGGGTAACAACTCCCAAAGCGTTGACCGCTCCTGCTCGGTTCGACGAGTTGTCCGTGAATCTGCAGTCGATCAGGGTCACTCTCGGCTGGCAGTCCACCGCCGTAGTCAGGTTTGACGTGAAAGAGCACTGTCGCGCTATCAAATTGCCCCAATTCTCAACCACCGCCAAGAACGGATTGGCATTGGCGGTGAAAGAGCATCGCAGCAGGTTCAGCGTGCCGTCGTTGCGAATCGCGGCGCCCTGGTTATCGACAAACGCGCAGTCCGTGACGGTCAGATCACCGTACGCACAGAAGATACCGCCCAAGGACGACTTGTAGCCATTGCCCTTGAAGACGCATTCGGTCACAACGCTATTGCAGTCGCAGGCGTAGATACCTGCATTCGCATTGTCAGTGAATCGACATCGCGCAACATGAGGATTTCCGAGGCACGTCCGCATCCCATACCAGAGGGCACCGGTGATGGTGAAACCGTCGATCTTGGCCGTTTCGTCTGTCCCGCTGCCCGTAACGACGACAAGACAATTGTCGTCTCGCGAGGGCGAGTCCCAGGTATCTGCCGCGCTGTCGTTGCCCGCGAGATCGCCACTGAGAACGGTCAGGTAGCGGTCGACGTCTCGCACGTTCGGACTGGCCTCAAGCCCGCCAGCATAACCTCCTTCGAGCACGGTCTGGCTATGTAACTGGAACGTAGCACTGAAGTCGCCCGCGGGCGAAGTCGCAGGCTGATAGGTTCCCTGGGCGACGCGGACCACCGCTGGCGCCGATTCGTTGGCCTCGACCAACGCCTCCTGAAGATCGGTGTACGCATCGGCCCACGAGGAACCGTCATTGGCGCCGGTGGCAGCGGCATCGACGTAGATCAAGCGTCCGCTCGATCGGGCGGCATTCACAAGAGCCACACACAGAACGATGATAATCAACCTGCTGAGGTCTTCGCTTCCCATGGCTTTCCCTCCTGAAACACAAACGCCTCGCACCAGCCTGCTCCCGCGCGGCGTCCACGCCAACACCATCCGTCAGATGAGACCCATTCCGCACACTTCACAAATATAGTCCCCCCTCACCAGCAAGCGTTACAGACGTTTTCGAAGAGATGACTCGAATCAATGCCAACCGGGGGAAGGATTCGTCCCAAACGGGCTGTTCAGCCAGCACCACCTTCTCGCATGGGAGCATGGGGCGGTGGCTTGTGCTCAGCCACCGCCCCCTCGTGAAGGACCGTCAAGCCTTCAGAGCAAGGTGTCAGGATGTCCGTTGAAAGGGTGTGCACCTATGGCAGCAGCCTGATTTCGATCTCGGGTGTCGCCGTGATGGCGCCGTCATCGTCGATGGCCTCGGCCGACACGTGTAATCCAATCCGGGTGGACCGTCACATCGCGCCACCACTCGCACGTTGCCACCCAATCGTCGTTCGGATCACCCGCCGAACAGCGGCATGCTCCAGCTTCGACCTTCCAACCGCCTGACCACGTGTAACCACACGGACTACAGTACCGTCAGGATCCGAAGCTTCGGCACGGAGAACGATCGGCGTCTCACCGGTGAACTGATCGCCTTCGGCAGGGCTGATGAGCCGGATCGTCGGCGGGATATTAGGCCTTCCGATATCCGGCATCAGCCAGTGCGACATCATGATATCCAGGTCGAGGTCGTCGACCTACAGTCCCCGTTGATGTCGCCTGCGATATGGGTTTCGCAGACGGGTTCGCCAAAATAGGATCGGCTGGCCTCGGACGTGCCACCGTGCGCACCCAGGTTGGCATAGCCTCCATTGGGGAAGGCTTCGGCGCCCAGTGGAGCGTTTGGATCGCCCGCATCGATGCAGGGGCTGCTGACATCGTCAAAGATCCAGTCCTCCGTGTTGCGGTCCCAGTGCCCCGCCTGCGATTTGAGATGGCAGTCGCCCGTCATCCAGATACTCGTCGTCTGCAGCTTCGGTCGTGTCGTTCGGATCCCAATAGCCCGGATCGACGAAGCAGAGGATCGATGTCGATATTCCCCTCGCCCGGATACCCTCCCTGTACATTGCTGTGCGTCACCACGGGAATCCGGCGACGAAGCGAACTTCCGAGATGAACGGATCGGGACCATCCCAGACGATACACTGCGTCAATTCCACCACCGCCGCCAAGGGAAAATGAATTGACTCGATCGTCGACGGCCAGCCACGATTGCCGGCAAACGTACAATGGGATAAGCTTCAGGACAACCGCCATACGATCGCAGATGGCCCCACCCCTCCGACGACCGGAGTTGCCCACAAAGAGGCAATTCTTGGCCAAGAGCACGTCGCCCTCAATGGTCAGGGCACCCCCATTGATATCATCTCCCGAGTTCCCTATAAACTCACACCGCACCAGGTTCAGGTTGCCGAGAGCACGAATCGCCCCGGCGTAGTTGGACACGTTGCCTGCGAACTGGCAGTCGACGATGTCGATACCGCCCGGGGCATCGCGCCGATCAAAGCGGGATCGCTGTAGCACTGGATGGGTGTCCCCTTGTTCGATCGGAAGCAACACCTCCGGGCTTCGAGTTTGCCCGCGTTCTCCACACCGGCGACCAGAAAAGACTCATTGCCGATAAAGGAGCAGCGAACAGGTCCAACGTGCCTGTGTTGCGGATCGCACCACCGTGGTTCTCTACAAAACCGCAGTCCACTAACGTGAGATGACCTCGGACGCTGTTGATTCCGCCCCAATTGAACGTCGCGGGACCGTTTCGCTCGAATGCGCATTCGGCCAGGACGCTGTTGCAGTCCTTTGCCTCGATTCCAACATCCACGTTGCCGACGAAACGACATCGATAGACGCAAGGGCTTCCGGCGAGAATCTCCATGCCACAGCCACCGCCTCCAGAGATGGTGAAGCCGTCGATAACGGCAGTCTCGTCCGTCCCGCCGCCAGTGACGACATATCGGGCGTTGTCTTGTCCAACGGCTGAGTCCCAGATGGTCTCGGGAGTTCCGTTCTCGGCCAGGTCACCATCCAGAACCGTCCGGTAGCGTTCCACGTCGCGGGCGTTCGGGTTGTTCCCAGCCACACCGGCATACCCGCCTTCGAGCGTGACGTGGTTGTGCAACCTGAACGTGGCGTCCCGAGGACTCGGCCGTTGCGTCCAGGGCCAGACCAGGCCGGTAGGTTCCCTGGGCGACACGAATCATGGCAGGCACCGCCTCGTTCGCGTCAGCCAGCGCATCCTGAAGATCACAGTACGCATCGGCCCACGACGAGCCGTCGTTTGACCCCGCAGCCGCTGCATCCACGTAGATCACGCGCTCGTTCGGACCACGCAGCGCCCGTGAGAACTGCACACAGAATGATGGCGAACAGCTTGTTGCGTCTTCTGTTTCGCATGGCTTGCCCTCCTGAAACAAACGCCTCGCACCGAACGCGTTTCGCTGCGCCGTCTGCCTTTGGATTCACCGACCGTAGTCTATCCCGCACCCCGCCTCACTGCGGGATACCGCATTCCTGAGGCAAAGTCCACGAGTACCAGGCGGCGTTACAGTGTTTTCCAGGAGAATTGATCGAATTGCTGCTGGAAGTAGGAGGATTCGAGCCATCTCGCCAGTCGAGGTCGGCCATCCAGACAAGGTAGACCTCCTGACGACTCAGCCACGTGAAGGCCTTCTCCACCGCGACGTCACCTGCCCATAAGACGGCCAGGGCGACGGCCTCCGTTCGCCGCCGCCCTGGCGTGATATGTGCTATGGCATGGGCGCATAGCCCGGTGGGAGAATATCCGTCAATTCTGTGGATGCAGGGTCACGTAAATCTTGTCTGAGGCTGTGATGGCGCCGTCGTCGTCGACAGCCTCGGCCCAGACGGTGTGGGTTCCATCGTGGTGGATACTCTCCCAATTTATCTGCTTTCGCCAGCCGTCTGTCGCGTTCGAACCTGAAGTGCTGTGCATAGAAGCCTCACTCTCCGAGCGGTATTCCAACCTGTAACGAACTATGAGCACGGTTCCATCCGCATCCGACGCCTCCGCCTGAAGGACGATCGGCGCCGGGTAGGTGAACTCGGCGCCGTCCTCGGGACTCGTCAGGACGACGGTAGGAGCGATGTTGGCCGTCCCCGCGACGTCGATCAGCCAATGCGAAACCAGGATGTCCATGTCGAGGTCGTCGACCTTGCCGTCTCCATTGATATCCCCTGCGATCTGAGTCTCACAAACGGGACCACCGAAATAGGACCGGCTGGCCTCAGACGTTCGGCCATAGGCACCAAGGTTGACGTATCCTCCGTTGGGGAAACGCTCGGTACCCAACGGCCCGTTCGGGTCGCCCGCATCGATGCAGGGGCTGGTGACATCGTCAAAGACCCAGCTTTCGGCGGCGCGGTCCCAGTGGCCCGCCTGCGACTTGAGATGGTAGTCCCCCGGTATCCAGATGTCGTCGGAACTGTCGTCGGCCGTACCGTTGGGGTCCCAATAGCCGATCTCGACAAAAAGTGGATCGACATCGATGTTGCCCTCGCCCGGATAGCCTCCCCGCACGTTGCTGAAGCTGACGACTGCTCCGGGCATGATGGCAGGGGAAGTCGTGAACGCGTCTTCGCTGTCCCAGAAGATGCACTGCCGCATCTCAGCCGACGTAGACGCACAGCGCACGGCATCGGGCTGGCCGTGATTGTCCACGAACGTGCAATTCGACAGCCGCGTCACGGGCGAGCAGTGGAGCGCGCCGGGGCCCTGTTCGCTGAAATTGCCGGCAAAGAGGCAGTGTTCTGCGGTCAGCACATCACCGAAGCTCATCACGCCACCACAACCAATAGTTCCCCCTGAATTACCGATGAACGTGCAATGGGCCATGGTCAGGGGGCCTGTGACCAGGACCATTCCCAGAGTGCGACACGAGTTCCCTCTGAACTCACAGCCGGTTAGGGTCGCGCGGCCCGTGCAGTCGATCGCCGGCCCTTGGTTTGACCTGAACACACAGTCTCGCGCGGTCAGATCGCCTCCACTCCGGATCCCGCCCCCCAGAAGTGCGGTGTTGTCTACGAACGTGCAGCGTTGCACGTCCAGTGTATCACCGAGACTGGTATGGATGCCCCCTCCCTGGTTCCCTGTGAACACGCAGTCGGTCAATGTCAGATCGGCTTGGAGAGCCAGGAGTCCACCGTTTTCAACCCTGAAGCCGTTTCGCTCGATGGCGCACTCGGCCAGAACACTGTTGGAATTCGAGACGTCAACACCGGCTCCACCACAGTCAACAAAGCGACAGCGGTAAACAGATGGACTTGCCATGTGAATCCGCAGCCCGGCGCGAACCCCGCCGACGATGGTAAATCCATCGATGACTGCTGTCTCGTCGGTTTCATAGGCCGCCACAACGCGCAAAGCATTGTCCTGTCGCGAAGGTGAGTCCCAGTCGTCTCCGGGCACATCATTACCGGCCTGATCACCACTGAGAATGGTCTCGTAGCGATCCATATGGCGCGCATCCGGATCGGCCTCGTGGCCACCGGCATACCCTCCTTCCAGCACCACCCCGCTGTGCAAATGGAACGCGGCCAGCACCACGTCCCCGGTCAGGCCCGTGGACCGGTACGTTCCCTGGGCAACACGAATCACCGCCGGCACGGACGTGCTCGCCTCGGCCACCGCGTCGTTAAGATGGCGATAGGCGTCGGTCCAGGATGACCCGTCATTGGCGCCGGTTGCGGCCGCATCGACGTAGAGCACGCGATCGCCCGACCACGCAACGCCCGCCTGGATGACGCACAGAACGACGGCCAGAAAGTTGTTGAGGCTTGCATTTCGCATCGTCTTCCCTCCAGAAACAATCGTGTCACCGAACAGATTTCTCGCACGCGCAACCGACACCGGGCGGCGCTTGCTACGTATCGACCAGGAGACATCTCGTATTTCCAGCCCGAGGCAGAACACGAGGTTCTCACTATAAAGGTGCGCATCCTGGCCCATCGATGCGCTTTTTCTGAAAAAAGCCCATTCAAATCGGCGTGACGGATGCTGAATCGTAGTCGATCTGGCGATGAAGATGCCCTGTGGATCAGTCGAGATAGCCCATGAGAATGAGTCGGGCCCGCTGGCGAGGGGTCAGCAGTGGCATCAGTTCATCGCGAGCCTTGGCCAGTTCGCGGCGAGGCTCGGCCCGCAGGCGTCTCCGTACTACCGTGGCGATCTCATCAACCTGCCAGGCCACCGGGCGGCGACCTCCGCGCATCGCCGCCCAATGAGACTTTCTCATGCCCTCCTGCGAGCCGTTCAAAACTCGGAGATAGGGATGTTCTCCAATGCCAGCCGTGCCTCTCCTTCATACGGCGCCAGGGCGAAGGTGAAGCGAATCGTCGTCGCGTCTCCGCAGGAGGCGCAACGGCCGTGGCCACTGGTAGTAGCCGTCCCCACACCATCCGACACTCCACCGTGTCCACTCGAGCCGGAGCTCCCCGACGTGCCCGGTTCGTACACGGGGTTCCCTTCGGCGTTGAGCAGATCCATAGCCGTCATCATTGCCACCGGTGGGGTCTCATTGTTCCAGAAGTACCACCAGCCGCCCGTCGGGAAGGACGCAAGATTCGGATCGTAAATCGCCTGCAGGCGGTAGCTGTATTCGCCCTCTTCGACCGAGGCCTCTTCCACGAGGAGTTCGAGTCCGGGTACCAGTTCGACCCAGGCTTCGTTCGGCTCGAAGGGAACGTCGACGGTCATGAACTCATCGGCCATCAAGACGCTCATCGACCATTCCACCCGGCTTAGCGCCGATGGGTAGTCTGCGTCAGAGGCTATGGGAATGCTCAAAGCGAGCCGCAATTCATTGTCTCTTCCCATCACGGCAGCTAAGCGAGTCGCATCGGTAATTGTCTCATACCTATGGTTCATACGAGGACGTTGGTCGACAGAGGTGTAGATTTCGACCCCATCCTGGTCGTAAACCACGATCTCCCTCTCCTGATCGTCAATTCCAATCAGGCCGGTGTCGTCGAGAATGCGGACGCCGCCCGAAATCGTCATCGCCTTCTGTTCGTTCGGGTCGGGCTCTTCGGCCGGGTTGAGGTGCTCGGACCGCAGTGTAACCGAGCGCCAGTAGGGCTCGAAGTAGTTCGCCGGGTCCAGCGGAACGTTGGGCTCTTCCTGGGCAGGCACGACGCCAGCCAGTACTCCGGCACACAGAACAATGGCAAACAATGGTTTGAATCTCTCGCTTCGCATGGCTTTTCCTCCTACAAAGGTCGCCTCGCACCAAAGATATCCTTATCCGCCGTCTACGTCGACCGCGGCCTCGTATCCGTCAGCCCGCGTGCAAGCGGCAATCCCCCCCAACGCCAGCCTGCATGACACATAGAACGATAACAAGGTTGCTGAGCCTTGCATCTCGCATCACCAACTCGAAGCAAAAACACGAGACCCTAACCATAGAGGTGCGCATCGTGGCCCATCGAAGCGCTTTTTCTTGGAAAAAACCGGTTCACATCGGCGTGAGGGACGCTGAATCGTGGTCGGACTGACAATGAAGACCCCCTGTGGCTCAGCCAAGATAGTCCATGAGGATGAGTCGGGCCCGCTGGCGAGGGATCGGCAGGGGTATCAGTTCATCACGAGCCTGGGCCAGTTCGCGGCGGGCTTCGGCCCGCAGGCGTCTCCATACTACCGTGGCGATTTCTATCGAACTGCCAAATCGCCGGGCGGCGGCCTCCGCGCGCCGCCGCCCGATGACATCCTTTCACACCGCCCCACGAGCCTCTCAGTACCCGGGGACGGGGATGTTCTCCAATGCCAGCCGTGCCTCTCGTTCGTACGGCGCCAGGGCAAAGGTGAAGCGGAGCGTTGCTGCGTCGCCGCAGGTGCTGCAACGGCCGGTGCCGGTAGCGACAAGCGTCTTCAGACCGTCCAACGGCGGTTGTCCGCTTGCGTTCGAGATGAAGCCCCCTGAGGTACCCGGTTGGTACGCAGGTTCTCCTTCAGCGTTAAGGATATCCATCGCCGTCATCATCGCCGCCGGCGGAACCTCATCCTGCCAGAAGTGCCCCCTGCCGGTCGTAGAGAAAGACGCAAGATTCGGGTCGTAGATGGCCTGGATCCAGTAGCTGTATCGGCCCTCGTCAACCGACGCCTCCTCCACGAGGATTTCGAGTCCGGGCACCAGTTCGATCCAGGCTTCATTCGGCTCGAAGGGAACGTCGACGGTCATGAACTCATTGGCCATCAAGACGTTCATCGACCATTCCACCCGGCTTAGCGCCGATGGATAGTCTGCCTCGGGGGCTATGGGAGAGCTCAAAGTAAACCACAGCTCATTGTTTCTTCCCATCAGGGCAGTTGAGCGAGTCGCTTGGGCGATTGTCTGATAGGTACGGCTGATAAGAGGCAGGTCGGTAGAGGCGTAGATTTCAACCCCATCCTGGTTGAACACCACGATCTTCCTCTCCCGATCGTCAATCCCGACCAGGCCGGTGTCCTCGACAATGCGGACACCACCTGAGATCGTCAATGCGGTCTGTGCGTTCGGATCACGATCGGGCTCCTCGGCCGGGTTGTAGAGCCGCGAATCCAGCGTCACTGAACTCCAATAGGGTTCGAAATAGTCCGCCGGGTCCAGGGGAGTGTTGGCATCCCCCTGAGCGGCCACGACACCCACCAGCGTCCAGACACACACCACGATGGCAAACACTTTGTTGAAATCTCCGCTTCGCATGGCTTTCCCTCCTATAAAGGTCGCCTCGCACCAAAGATATCCTTATCCGCCGTCTACGTCGACCGCGGCCTCGTATCCGTCAGCCAGCGTACCGCCCGCCTCCCCGCACGGCGCGGGTTGCACCGTCTCCATTTATAAGTCCCGTCAATCTGTTCAGCGTTTCAAGTTTTCTCGAAGATAGCCATTAATCGAGGTAGCCCATCAGGATGAGCATGGCTTCCTGGCGGCGGTTCACAACCTGGCGCAAGGCTTGCTTGGCCTGCGCGATATCCTCGTCGGCCCGCCGGCGATACGCCGCGAGCTGGGCCATCTTCTCTCGGATCTCTTCGCTCGTCGTATCGACGCGGCTGATCATATCAAGCAGTTGCTTGCACAGGCGCTCACCCTCATTGACCTGCCCGCCGGCGCGGCGCTCGGGCAGTCGCAGCCATCCCGAAGTGGACGAACTCGTGCCCGCCGAAGAGCGGACCGGCTGCCCGGGTGCTGCGCGGCGGCGCCGGCGTCCTCGGTAGCGCGGCGAGCGGCGCGGACTGTCTTGTGCATTACGGCCGCGGCTTGGAGCGCTGCCGTAGCCACTCCGGATGCACCGCCAAAGCCGGCCCCTCCGCCCGCGAAGACACCTAAGCTGGACTGCGTCCGCCTCTGCACCGCTTCGAATTCGCGAAGTTTGGGCCCGATTTGCCGCCATTGCTCCTCGGTCGCTCCCACCAACTCGCGCAGGACAGCTTCCTGGCAGTCTTCCAGGTTGCTGGAGTGCCCTTCAACGGCATTCCATTCCACGCGATCAGCCGGTACGCCCGACAGGCCCGGGACAGGGACCGCGTTGGGATCGGCTGACTCGGAGCCCGCTGCTCCTGCCAGGACAAGGCCAATCGATACGAGCATAACGCTCCGGAATATCATGGTCACAAATCGCTTTGGCTTCATGATCGTTCTTTCTCCATCGCCTCGACAGGCGTCTGTCAATTCAAGGAACCCATGACAGTCAATGCGGCTTCCTGGCGGAGGGTCGCGACTTCGCACACGTCCGCTGGGCGGCAGGCAACCGCTCGGCGGCGCCTTCTCTTGCTGCGCCGCAACAGTTCGACCTGCTCCCAAATCGTCTCGATCGGCGTCCGTTCATCGGCCAGCATGTCGCGCAGCACGCGGCAGGCGGTCTCGGCTGCCGTCGGCGGTTTGTCGGGATCCAGCGCGAAGATGTTCTCCCACGTCCATTGGCATTCTCTGACGGAGTTGGAACCGTGCAGTCTGACCTGAGGCCGCAGGCAGGCGTGCTCCTCCCAACGAAGGGCCTCTACCGCCTCCAGGCGGGGGCGGATCGCCCGCCATTGAGAAGGGGTGGCACCGATCGCCTGACGCTTTGCTTCGTCGAGGTTTCGTCGACTGTCGCGCTTGAGCTGCTCGCGGAACCGAGCCATCTGTTCTCGCCACTGTTCCTGCTGGCGCTGCGTCTGTTCTCGCCACCGCTCCTGTTGGCGATGCATCGCCTCCATGTTCTCCCGCGTCTTGGACTCGGACGTCTGTTGCGATTGCGGATGCGACGACGGAACTGCCACCATCAAGCAGAGAACTATCACCAACATCGAAATGATCCGGCCTCGCGGTCTCATGTGCAAACCTCCCTCTTTTCCGTACCAGCACGCGCCGAGATCAATAGGCGAGAACCTTTACGGATTCTTCAAATTGCTCGCGATCGAGTTCGCCCCGGGCGTAGGCGTCGACGTCGGCTTTGCGGGCCTGGATCGTCAGGACCGTGGTGGCGGACGTCCCGAGGGCCGACGGTGCGCGACGGACGGCTTGTCCGCGTCCGGAGCCCCTGGCATACGAGCGGGAATCGGCATAGGAACTGCCGCCTCCGGAACCGAAACTGCCGCCGCTGTAGCTGTAACTGCCGCCCTCGAACCATCCACCTGCGCCGCCTGAGAAGCCGCCTCGGCTCGGTGCCGACATCGGCGTACCGGTGTCCGACACCTGTCCGACGACGGTCAGAACAATGTTCTCGTTCGGGTCGACATGGCGGATGTTCGCAGCGTGTTTAAGCGTGTCGATCAGGTCGGCCTTGAACTGCTCGAAGTTCATCTGTTGCCTCTGGCTGGGCGACCTTCTCGACCGAAACCCTCCGCCCCGGGGTGCGTACAGCTTCTGCCGGGCCCGCTGCCAAATGGGATCGACCGCCGGTTGCGACTGCGGCTCTGACTCGACGCCAGCGACGGCAGCGGGCGAGAGCGGAAAATCCACTTCCATTACGAACAGCACGCCGAAGCCCTGGAGATAGAAGGCCTCGTGGCGGCGACCCTCACCTCCGAGGAAATCGCCATAGTCCTGCAAGACACCCAGAATCATTCGCGGCTCGCTCAGCAGGTCGCGCAGGATCTGCTGCATCACGCGTATGTCTTCGCTCGTTTCAGCAAATTCGCTCGGCGCGACGCTCGTGGTGGGGATCACCAGCACGCCGTCAACCGGCGGGATCGTTGAACGATAGGGGTAGCCCCCGTCCAGTCGGGGCGGAAACGGCTCGGAAGGGCGCTCCACTCGGCGCCGTCTTGTCGATGTCTGCAGTGACTCTGGTGAAGGAGATGCCAGGCGGGCTGAACTCGAATCCCGGCTTCGACATCAACAACATGCCGCTCCAGCCATAGGGCACTTCGACACGGTAGCAGCCCTGCCTGTCGGTCGTAGCGGTGTATCCGCCAGGGTCGGCGGTGATGGTCACATCCGCGATCGGCTCTGTGCCAAACACGATTCGGTCGGAAATGACGACGGTCAGAGGGATGTAATCTTCGTCGGTGAGATCCCTCGCAACTGCCGCGTATCTCTTGCTGGCCGGATTGAATTTGCGGTCGCCCTTCTTCGGGGTCACCGTGCCCGTCCAGCCGGACTCCACCGTGGCGCTATAGTACCCATTGTCATCGCTGATCGGATCGCCCGGCAGCCCTTCCATCGTCACGCCGGACAGCCCCGCATTGCCCGCGATGGTGTATGGGACGACATTGGAGACGTACTCCTGATTCGTCTGATCGCTCGCAATCTTCTCATATATCCTCCTGGGAGGAACAAAGGTGCAGCCTTCTTTGACCGGCATCACCGTCCCGGTCCAGCCGTAGGGCACTTTGCCGGCATAGAAGCCCCCCGTACCACTGACCGGACCACCGGGCAAACCACGCAACGCCACGCCGGGCACACCGACGTTGCCTGAGATCGTAAAGGTAGCTGCTTTGGTCGTGTAGTTCTGGTTGGTATGGTCGGCTGTGACTTGTTGATACGTCTTCGCACGTGGAGAGAAGGCAAGCCCCTCCCTGACCGGCGTGACGGTGCCCGACCAGCCATAAGCGACATGAACGCTGTAGTCACCACTCACATTGCTGACCGGGTCACCAGGCAAACCTGCCATAGTAACGCGACTAGCACCGGCATTGCCCGAGATCGTGAAGGTCAGTAGCATGGCCTTGTAGTCCTCGCCAGTCAGACTCTTCGAGACGGCGCTATACGTTCGCGAGGAGGGCTGGAACCGATAGCCAACCTTGATCGGCGTGACCCTGCCCGACCAGCCGGACTCCACCGTAGCAGCATAGACGCCATTTTCATCAGTCGCGGGCAATCCAGGCAAGCCCTGTAGGGTAACGCCGGGCAGTCCAATTGACCCTGAGATCGCGATGGTCTTTCTGCCCGATATTTCGGTCTTGGAGTCGGCAGATCGGCTCAGGCCACCCAAGAAGATGAGGACGGCCACCGCTGCGATCGCGAATGTCTTGCGCATCATGATTTCACCCTTTCACAGGTTCGCAATGCTCTCAGTATCTCCAACCACTCTCTCTCCCGTACGCCAGGATCGGCGGCTACTCGGCATCCTGGCCCGTCTCACTGCTCCTTGCGGATCACGGGCCTCTCCTCTGTCCGTGCGGCCAACTTCAGCAAGCCCATGCCGGTCTGTGTCTTGATCTGATCGAGGGCCCTGGCGATCTGTCGCCGGTCGGTCTGGCGGGCCGCTTCGATAAGTTGCACGACCTCGCCGAAACGCTGGTCCACCAGGCGCTCCGAGCCGGCCGCCAGCTCGGTTGCGACGACGTGAAGATCCTGCCTCATCTGCTCGACCACGTGGGCTGCGATGCGCTCGTCGCTGGCCAGCAGGGCTGATTCCAGCCGCTCGTCCACATCCTCCAGCAGGGTCTCGCGTAAGGCAGGCTCCAATAATGCCTGGATAGATGACCGTAACTCGGCACCAAGCTGGTCCCTCTCTGCCCGCACACGTTCGCGAACCACCGGTTCCAGCGACGCAACCACGGATGACCGGACGTCAGCGTCGAGCCGAGCCATGTCGGCCCGTACATTCTCGCGAAGCATCGGCTGCAACGATGCAACGATAGACGCCCGCAGTTCGGAACGAAGCTGATCTACGTCGACGGGCCTGGGCGCACTGAGGCGACCGACAACGATGCCAACGCCCAGCATCAGCACGGCTGCCACGCCAACCCGGATGAATCCGCCGATAAAAGGCAGGACTCTCGGCCTGGCGGATGCACCGGCTTGCAGCGCCTCAATCACTCTCTTCTGGCGAGCGTCCATATCCGTCTGGACATCCCGGCTCATGGCAACCAGCGCGTCGCTCTGGTCGGCTAATGCCTGCATATATCGCCTGCACGCTTCGCACTCGTCCACATGGGCCTGCACATCACGTGTGTGCTCTTCGCTGAGGATGCCGAGCGTGAAATCGACGATCCTTTCCAGCATGTCATCACATGGCCTGCTCATGACTGCTCTCCGTCGGCGGTCAGGATCTCATGGAGCTCCCTGATCGCGGTTCTTAGTTTCGCATAGACGCCCGACGTCGATATCTCGAGCGTTTCAGCGACGGATTTCACATCTTGGCCGTCGAAATAGTACATCACCAGGGGTAGACGCAACTCCATCGGAAGCCGGGCTATGGCCTGCTTCAACCCATCGTCCGGTGCAACTCTCTCCGTCGACCCCTGGACTTTGCGGTCCAGCGTTCTCTCGTCGGCGGCCCTTCTCCGAACCAAATTGATGCTCATATTCCTGGCGATCCGGGCAATCCAAGGACCAAACTGTGCTTCGTCGCGAAGCTGCTGGATCTTCTCAAACCCTGTCAGCATCACATCTTGCGCCACATCCTCAGCGTCATGAAGATGGCCGAGCACCCCCAGGCAGACCAGGAACACCTTGCCGTAGTGCCTCTTTACGAGGACGGCGTACGCCGACCGGTCCCCCTGAGACACGGCCCCGACCAAATCTCTGTCGCTACGTCGATCCAAATGCCTGCTCCGCCATCCGGTTTCACCATAGAGACAATCCGCCGCATCCCAGATTACAGAAAAAAACCGTCATTGTCGCACCGGTTCATAGGCACCACAGTACATTTGGCACGGGTGAACACCGGGGCAAAAACGCCTACCCGGGCAAGATTCTTTGGTGTGAAATTTGAGAAGGTGACGCCTTATAGGACACGTAAGGCGATTTCCATGTCGAAAGTCACGCACTTGACGGGGGGTCGAACTGCCGTGAGTAACGCCCTCCAACTGCGTCACTGCTTCAACAGACTGTACCAGTTTGTATTAGACACCAAGACGGTAGAGCGGCGACGGTTCCGTCCCGATGTCACCTGGATGTCGTGCCCTCTTTGCGACGGCACAGTCGATACACTTGAATGTCGCTGACGGACCAGCCTTCGGCACGCAACAAAGCAGCGATGCGTCGGTAGCCGTATCGCGGATGCTTCTGACGCTGCCGGCGGATCGCCTCCACCAGAGGAGCTCTCTCTTTGCGAGGTGATTGCTGGTAGCGGAGCGAACTGCGGGGCAACGCCAGCGCGGCGCAGGCGCGACGTTCGGAGACCCCCAGAACCTCTCGAGCATACTGAACCGCATCCCGTTTCTGTTCCGAGCCGACCAATTGCTCCGACAGCACGTGCCTGAGAATGGCATTGTCGATGGATACGTCCGCAACCTGTTTTCGCAGACGTTTGTTCTCTGCGTCCAACCCCGTGACGCGACGAATCTGCTCCGGCGTCATGCCACCGAAGTCCCGGCGCCACACGTAATACGTGGCTACGCCGATCCCACAACCGCGCGATGCCTCCGTCACGGTCTGACCCGCAGCCATCGCCGTCTCTACGCGGCGCAAGACCTCGCAGATTTCTTCGGGGCCGTGCCTCTTTCTCATGCTTGCTCTTTCAGTGACATCTTCTTCGGCAAACCGAAGGTCTTTCCCGTTCCCACTGGTACAGGCGAAGTGAAGCACCTCGGAAACACCTCGCCGGTTCCAGCATGACACCTCTATGTCGACCCACGGCGGTGTCCCTTGATTTCCGGGAATTCCATAAAGAAGAGTCACTCCATACACGATAGGCACAATGCAACAGCGGAGTCGGAACAATACCACGAGGCCGACCCCTTTAGAGGAGACTATGTGGCGGAGTTGTCTTGTGCTGATTGTACTCGAAGCGGACTACCTGTGGAAACCTCCACCCTCCTGTGCGTCCGTATTCCGCAAAAAGAGACCCGGTGACACAACCTACGTCACACGATATCGCTCGTGGCCTACCTCACGAGCCAACGAGGGTAGTGTATGCAGTCCACGCGAAGATGAAAAGGATATTGTCACGTGAATTTACGGAAAACAGCGATCATGAATCGAAATACCGGCACCTCGGCCCCCTCCGCCCAGGCCGCCGCCACACCCCGGACCCCCATAAACATCTACATGACAGGCAGATGCGCATCACAGAGCCCCTGCGCTATGTCGTCGAACAGCTCGATGTCCCCTAAAGGACCGGACCACCTTTGGGCATTCTCTTAATTGTCTCGGCCTCTAGAGGCCAGGCCCAGGACACGTTAGGAAGTTGAAGGAGACTGGTTATGACTGAAACTGCAACAGCGATTGCCGAGAAGGATTCGGCTGTCACAGACCGAGAGGGCAAATACCTGACCTTTGCCCTGGCTCAGGAAGAGTTCGGCCTGGAAATCCTCAAGGTTCGCGAGATCATCGGCTATATCGATGTCACCGCTGTCCCGCAGACGCCCTCGTACGTCAAGGGCGTGATCAACCTTCGAGGCCAGGTCATCCCCGTGATCGATCTGCGCGCCCGCTTCGGTATGCAGACCGCCGAGATCACGGGGCAAACCTGTATCATCGTTGTCGAGATCGCCCAGGGCGGTCGAACATTCAGCACAGGCATCACCGTGGATCGCGTGCAGGAGGTGCTTGACATCGCGGGCGCGGACATTGAAGACGCCCCACAGTTCGGTGCATCGGTTGATACTCATTTTATTCTCGGGATGGCCAAGATCGGCGAGAGCGTCAAGATCCTTCTGGACATCGACAAGATCCTGGCTGGAGCGAATCTCGCCGGGTTCGGCGAGTAAGTCGATGGGAAAACACGGAACGGCTCAGCCGTCGGCAACGACTAGATGACTGTGAAATGTGAAAGGAAGAATTCATGTTCAAGAATATGAAGCTGGCGACAAAGATCATAGCAGGGTTCGGATTGGTCCTCGTGTTCCTCGTGGTGGTTGGGCTCACCGGATATCTGAGCCTGAACGGAACCATCGATCAGATGGAGGCCATCTCGGAGCAACTCGAAATCGCCAAGAACGTCAACAACACGCTGGCCTTGTCGCAAGACAGCCAGGCAAGTTCACTGCGTTTCATTATCTACCAGGACGACGCCTATCTGACGACGTCGGAAGAGGCCAATCGCAATGCGATTGAGGAGATCGAGAAAGCCAAGAGTCGGATGCACTCCGAGGAAAACCGGCGAAACGCCGATGCCGTGGCCGACAGTGCCAAGGCCTATATCGCGGCCAACACAGAATATGCCACGCTGGTGGCAAACAAAGAGACAGCCGGTAACGTTCGCACCGAAGCCGCCGGCAAAGCGCTTGAGGGCATCAAGCAACTGATCGCCCGCCGTGAGCAGTTCTTGCAGGAGCGGTCTCAGGATTCTGACAAGGGCAAGGTGACACCGTACGAAGCCATCGAGAAGACGCTGCTCGCTCAGACAGCCCGGAACGCGTTCAACCGGGTGCAGGTCTGTGCTCAGAAGTATCAGTTGGCGCTCACCCCTGAAGAGCAGGATGCCATGGCCAAGAACTGGGTGGCGGAAATCGAGACCACCCGGAAGGCCCTTGAAAAATGCCGTTCGCAGATGAGCGACGCGGACTCCAAGCAGCTGCATTGATGACGCGCTGGCCGCCTTGACCACGTACTCAGGACAGGTGGACGTGTTCCGTCAGATCAATCGCGATCAACGCAACGTGCAGTTGACAAAGCAAAAGCCCGCTGCCGAGAACCTGATGGCAGAGGCCAAGAAGGTTCGCGACGGAGTCTATGCGTTCATTGACAAGACCAACGAAGAGGCAGACGCGCAGGTTAGCACGGCCAGCCTCCTGATCAACACGGTTGGAATCGCGGCGGTCATTACTGGGATTCTTGCCGCTGTCTTCATCACGCGTAGCATCACCAAGCCGATCCAGCGGATCATCGCCGGGTTGACCGAAGGGGCCGAGCAGGTTGCCGCCGCCTCCGGACAGGTCTCGGCCGCCTCGCAGTCGTTGGCCGAAGGCGCAACCGAACAGGCCGCAGGACTCGAAGAGACCTCCTCAAGTCTCGAAGAAATGTCCTCCATGACCAAGCAGAACGCAGACAACGCCCAGCAGGCCAACACCCTCGCTACCGAGGCGCGAAGCGCCGCCCACACCGGCAGCGAGTCGATGGGACGCATGAACGCCGCTATCGAGGACATTCAGAAGAGTTCCGACGAGACCGCCAAGATCATCAAGGTTATCGATGAGATCGCTTTCCAGACCAATCTGCTGGCGCTCAACGCCGCGGTCGAAGCCGCCCGTGCCGGTGAAGCGGGTAAGGGCTTTGCCGTCGTAGCCGAAGAGGTGCGTAACCTCGCGATGCGGTCGGCCGAGGCCGCCAAGAACACCTCCAGCATGATCGAAGAGTCCGTCAAGAGCTCCAAGAACGGCGTCGACATCGCCAATGAGGTCGGCAAGGTCCTCAACGACATCGTTCAGAGCGTCGGCAAGACCACCGATCTGGTCAGTGAGATCGCGGCCGCCTCGCAGGAGCAGGCCCAGGGGATCGACCAGGTCAATACCGCCGTCTCTCAGATGGATAAGGTGACGCAGCAGAACGCCGCCAACGCCGAGGAAAGTCGCCAGTGCCTCCGAGGAGCTCAGCTCCCAGGCGGAATCGATGAATGAGATCGTTGGCGAACTGGTTGCCCTGGTCGGAGGGACCGCTTCCAAGACCAAGTCCGGCGGCACACGAGCCGGTCGCAAGCTCTCGCAAGCCGATCATCTGTATCACCACATCGCCTCGGCAGCCAAGCCCAAAACAGCCAAGGCCATTCAGGGCCAATCGGTGAAACAGGCGGTCAAGAAGGCCATTCCACTCGACGACGATGAGCAGTTGGAACACTTCAACAGCTAAGCGTTTCAGAGATGATCGACGTTCCAGGCGGACCATGCTGGTCCGCCTGGACGCCGACACAAGTTCTGGCAATCCCGCACGACGTTGGACAGTCACGTGACATGTCGCCCATGTGCGACGATGTCACTTGTCGGATGGTTCTCCCTCTCGCATTGATGTCGGCTCGGCAGCGCGTATCTTCTCCCGGCGCCACAGACGATAGACCCGTTTGTGATTGACCGACCACCCCTCCGCACGCAGTAGGGCCATGATGCGCCGGTATCCATACTCGGGGTGCTCCTTCGACAGGCGCTGCATCGCCTCAATCAAAGGGCGATCGGTCTCTTGCCGCCGCGATTCATACCGCTGCACATAACGCGACTGTGCCAACAAGGCACAGGCTCGACGCTCTGACACCCCTAATTCCTCCTGAATACGGCGGATGACTTGCCGTCTCCACGCAGAGCTGACGTCTTGTTTTCCATGACGCAGCACCTCCTGGAGGATCGCCTTATCAAGATACAGGCCCGCGATCTCCTTCACCAGGCGGGCATGTTCTTCCTCCAGAGCTTTGAGACGCTTGATTTGTTTGAGCGTCATGTAACCATACCGCTTGCGCCACAAGTAATATGTCGCATTGCAGATGCCCAACCTGTAACACGTTTCGGTAACCGTGTCACCGGCGGCGACCGCCAGATCCACCTCACTCAAGATCCTGGTGATCTGTTCAGCCGTGTGTCTCTTTCCCATCGCGACAACCTTCCTTCATACACTGCCGGGCACCATGCGACCCTCTATTATCCCACGGTATGGTTTCCGGGGAGCAGCCTTGCACACGCGGCATGACTGTGACGGTCTATCCCTATTTCGGCCAAATGTCACCCCAGGAAAAAACTACGTTCACGGATCAAGCCTAAAGACCTTCTCTCCGATAGGCATGAGCAAGCGAACCGGGAATCTCGTGGCACGGAGACAGCGGAATTCACTGAAAGGAAGACAAGAGCACGTCGCGCCCCCGACCGCCCGATGGAAGCCGAAATAGGATTCACTTTGGAAGCAGAGAATGACTTGCGAGACGATGGAATGGCGGAGAGAAGAACATCGAGAAGAGAGGCCTGGAGGCTCTGGAAGCAGCCGAGACGTGAGATTCCAATATCCCCGGGCGCCCTCGCCGATGGCGCCTCCTCCTTCTGTGCTGATGGCTGTTCACTAGTGACGTTTTTGTCACGTAATGCTTGTACAGACGCACAGAAGAGCTTCGCGCCCTCCCAGAGGATCGACTGTAAGTCACGGTCGTAACGCGGCCTCGAGCGTACCCCGGACAAACCCCGGAAACACATGAAATGGAAGGAGACTGTCATGAGCAAGACCACAGCAGAAGCGAGCGCATCGGGACAGACCCTGTTGGAGAGAGAGGGGAAGTACTTGACGTTTGCCCTGGCTCAGGAGGAGTACGGGCTCGAAATCCTGAAGGTCCGCGAGATCATCGGATACATCGATGTCACCGCGGTCCCCCAGACCCCGTATTATGTCAAAGGCGTCATCAACTTGAGGGGACAGGTCATTCCGGTGATCGACCTGCGAGCCAAGTTTGGGATGGATGCCGCCGATGTTACGGGGCAGACGTGCATCATCGTGGTGGAGACGGCTTTGGAGGGCCGCACCTTCAGCACGGGCATCATCGTGGACCGCGTTCAGGAAGTACTGGACATCCCCTGCGCGAGCATCGAAGAGGCCCCGCAATTCGGCGCGTCGATTCACACGGACTTCATCCTCGGCATGGGCAAAGTAGGTGACGCCGTCAAGATCCTGTTGGATATCGATGAGGTCTTGGCGGGCGACGACCTCGATAGCATCCGCTGAGGATACGCGGAGCAAAGACGTATCGTCCCCGATTCAGGAACGGTTGTGGGACGAGGGTAGGGAGCGAAGAGGACTGAAGTGAGATGAGGACCGCGCGGAGTGGTCCTGGTGGTGTTGCGAGATGCTCAAGCACATTCGAAGGATATCGTATTTACCGGCGACCGGTACCCCCGGACGTCTCCCGGAGCTGGTGCTCCTTCTTGCCTGGTTGACCCTCTCCACGACGGCATCGGCGGAGAAGAGTCCCTATGATTGGGCTTCTATTCGCCTCGACTACACGAGGCAAGAAAAGGTGACGCAGTTGCGGAACTTCTGCAACCGCGTGCACGCGCTGGCCCTTCAGGCGGCCCAGGACAAGTTCGTCATCGCCTGTTTTGACATCAATCTCCAGTATTTCGAGGCGACGGAAAAAGGCCCCGTCCCGGAAGCTCTGGTGGACCGGGTTGACGAGTTGAGGGATGGCTTCAACGCCTACTACATCCAGAACTACTTCGTCTTCTACGACGTTCTGTTCGTGAACGCCAAGGGCAGGGTTTTCTACTCGATCCGCAAGGAGCCCGGCCTGAATACCAACCTCCTGCAAGGGGACGCG
This sequence comes from uncultured Phycisphaerae bacterium, assembly GCA_963726475.1. GTDB lineage: Bacteria > Planctomycetota > Phycisphaerae > Sedimentisphaerales > Anaerobacaceae > Anaerobaca. Next base: position 51,207 of record CAVSCO010000071.1, read on the forward strand.
ACGCACAGTGCTTTGGTCCGATGCATGCAGGAAAGCCCGCGTGACGAAGTATTCGTGGATTTCCACCACCGCCGAGCTTCGTCCAAGCCCGCCGCCTTCTTCGTCGAGCCCATATACAGAGACGGCGCTCCCATGGGGTGGATCATCCTCCAGTGCGCCATCCACAAGGTCAATACACTCCTGGCCTGGACGGACAACCTGGGCCAGACGGGCGAGACGTTTCTGGTCAACCAGGATGGATACATGCTGACGGAGTCCAATTTCGAAGGCGCTTCGACCATCCTGAAGAAGCGTCTGGATGACCGGAACGTCCAGGCAAAATTCGCAGAACGACGAGGCCATCGTACGGTCACCGACTATCGCGGATGCACGGCGTTGACGTCGTTCGAGGTGGTTGAATTCCTGGGGACACAATGGCTGGTCGTGGCAAAGATGGACACCGATGAGATTGTCACCGACCACTACGTCCAGCACCGGAGATACTATGCGGACAAGCTTCTGGCCTATCTAGAAGAAGCACCTCTGGTCCCGTTGCGGGATGCATCCCCGCTGGCATCGAGGGAAGCCCTGCGGGTGGACATGGATGAGTTTCTCAGAGCCGACAACGAAGAGCGTCTCCATACGTTCGGCGTTTCGACGTGTACGGGAGTCCTGGCCGCCTACCCGGGCAAACTTGCCTACCTGGCTCATATCAGCCCGAAGGACAGACTGTACGGTTCCGACGACACGAACCTGCTCGGCCCCATGATCAAGAGAATCAAGGGCTTCGACATCTATCGCTGCGAACGGCATCGCGTCCTGTTTGTTGTGGTAGCACCACATCTCAACACGCTGCTGGCGGTGGTTGACAAACTCGTCGAAGAGGGCTTTCTCCTCTCACAAGTCAGAGTGATGTACAACCCCCGAGCCGAGTCCGCCACGATCAGCTACGACTATCCACAGAACCATCTCACCGTCACATGGCGATTTGCCGAGAACGCGGACCATAAGCGGATGCACCTCCTGGAGGATGCCATCAATGTCGGGGAGATCATCCGGCAAATCATGGAGGCTGAGGATGAGACGACGGAGAGGGACACAAGCTTGAGAAACCCAGGAGCGCGCCAACTGTGAAAGCCCGCAAGAGCCGCACCAGAGGGACAAGACCGGAGGGAAAACGAGATGCGGATAGGGCCGATGAAGCCCCTTCCTGACGTGGAATCATGTACGAAGAAGAAATGGCTGTTGACCACTACGAGGATTTGGAGAAAGGAACCAAGCATGAGTAAGCAAATGACAATCGGCAAGCGCATTGCGCTCGGGTTTTCAATCGTCATCCTGATCGCCATCGTGTTGGGCGGCCTGGCGCGTGGAGCATGTTGGGCGCGAAAACGGACTCGACGAAGCTTGCAACGGAATATGTTCCGGAGGTCAAGGTCGCCACGGATCTTCGCGGCGCCTCCAACCGGGTGATGTACCAGATGCGAGGGTACGGATTGACCGAGGATCCGACGTACTATGAAGCGGCCCAGAAAGAGATCGCCACTGTGAACGAGCATCTCAGCGAGGCGTCGGATCTGGCGGATAGAGCGGCACACCTCACCGCCCTCAAGGACCAGGTCAAAGAAGCGAAGACGGCGGTGGACACCTACGCCGAACTGATGCAGCAGACAGAGAAGACCATTGCCGCTATGGCAGCCCAACGGACAAAACTCGACCAGAATGCGGCCACCTACATGCAGAACTGCGCCGAGTTCCTCAAGGGGCAAAACGAAGCTTTCAAGAAGAGATCTGGATGAGCGGCAGAAGAAGATCCACATCGTCACCGCCATCGTGGACCGGGGCACACGCGCTGCGCGTGCAGAATTTCAAGGCCCAGGGGGCGAACGACATGGATCTTCTCCAGGAGACAGCGACCCTGGTACGCGGGGTGGACGAGGAGCTAAAGCAACTGCGTCCGATCACTCGGCAACAGGTGAACATCGATCAGATGGACCAGATCGAGACCGCCGCCAAGGGGTATGCCGAAGCCATTGAGGCGTACGTAAATGCGAATGAAGCTCTGACATCCGCCGGCGACAAGATGAACACCAATGCGGCCGCCTACATGGAGAATTGCGGGGCTTTTCTCACCAGTCAAAACGAGAAGATGAACGCAGAATTCGGCAAGGAGGGCGCCAACCTTCAGGAACGTCTGCGGAAGATCACATTAATCAACGACGTCATCGACACAGGAAATACGGCACGGGTCAAGAACTTCAAGGCCCAGGCCAGCCAGGATGTGAAACTCATGCGCGAGGCCATCGAGCAGATGGGAACCGTCAAGGGCATCATCACGGAACTACGCCAGATCACGCGAGAAACCGAAAACATCAAACAGATTGACGTCATTGAGGCGGCCGCAGCCACCTATGCCGAGGCCGTGAAGACGTATATGGAGGGCTATCTCGGACTCGACACCATACGGAAGGAGATGGATAGCAGTGCCGGCGCGTACGTGACAAACTGCGAGGCATTCCTCAACAACCAGCAGCAGGCCTTGACCAAGGACATGCATGAGCGCCAGGAGAAGATCTCGCTCGTCAACGACATCGTCGGTCTGGGCAACGATGCCCGCGTAAAGGCCTTCAAGGCACAGGCTCTTCGGTCCCCTGCCATCATGGCCGATGCCCTGAAGAACTTCGCCAAGCTGGATGAGAAATATGCGGCCTTGCGCCGATCACGCGCCTGGACGCGGATCTCGAACGCATCAACAACACGAAGACATCCGGAGACAATTATGCCGCCGCTTTGACCACCTTTCTGGCAGAGTGGCAAAAGCTGCAGAATCTAGGTCAGCAACGCGATGACGCGGGGCAGCAGGTGATCCAGGCGTGCAAGACGACCGCTGAGGCCGGCATGAGCAATACGGATCAGATTGCCAAGGCCTCGGCCGCTTCGCTTTCCACCAATTCGACCATTATGCTCGTTACACTTGCCGTCGGAACCGTGGTTGCGATCTTCTTCGCGATCTGGATCGCCCGCAGCATCATGGGACCGCTGAACCGGATTATCGCCGGGTTGACCGAAGGCTCCGAACAGGTGGCCGCGGCATCAGGACAGGTCTCGTCGGCCTCGCAGTCGCTGGCCGAAGGGGCCACCGAGCAGGCGGCCGGTCTGGAAGAGACCTCGTCGAGCCTCGAAGAAATGGCCTCGATGACCAAGCAGAACGCCGACAACGCCCAGCAGGCCAATACCCTCGCCACCGAGGCACGCGAAGCCGCCGACACGGGCACCGAGTCCATGAGCCGGATGAGCACGGCTATCGAGGAGATCCAGAAGAGCTCCGACGAAACCGCCAAGATCATCAAGGTCATCGACGAGATCGCCTTCCAGACCAATCTGCTGGCCCTCAACGCGGCGGTCGAAGCCGCCCGTGCCGGTGAAGCGGGCAAGGGCTTTGCCGTCGTGGCCGAAGAGGTGCGCAACCTCGCGATGCGGTCGGCCGAAGCCGCCAAGAACACCTCCAACATGATCGAAGAGTCCGTCAAGAACGCCCAGAACGGCGTCGACATCGCCGATGAAGTCGGCAAGGTGCTCGACGACATCGTCCAGAGCGTGGGCAAGACCACCGACCTGGTCAGTGAGATCGCCGCCGCGAGCCAGGAGCAGGCGCAGGGCATCGATCAGGTCAACACCGCCGTCGCTCAGATGGACAAGGTCACGCAGCAGAACGCCGCCAACGCCGAGGAAAGTGCCAGTGCCTCCGAGGAACTCAGCTCCCAGGCCGAATCCATGAACGACATCGTCGGAGAACTGATTGCCATGGTCGGAGGGACCGCCTCCAAGACCAGGTCCGCCGGCACACGAGCCGGTCGCAAGCTCTCGCAAGCCGATCATCTGTATCACCACATCGCCTCGGCAGCCAAGCCCAAGGCAGCCAAAGCCATGCAGGGCCAATCGGTGAAACAGGCGGTCAAGAAGGCCATTCCACTCGACGACGATGAGCAGTTGGAGTATTTCAACAAGTAATCATCTCCGACGAGGGTCAGAACTCCGGGGGGCCATCGAGCCCCCCTGGAGATTCCTCGATCCGTAACGCACCGCCTCGACCTGGGTCGATATCCGCCGGCGACTGGTTATAGGACAGGCCCAATCCGATCCCGAAGCACTTCCGCTACCTTTACGACACACTCAACCGTCCGGGCAACAACCACAAAGGACTGCCGCCGCATTATCTGAGGCCCACTTACCCCGCGTTGAAGTGCGCCTCGCGAAAACCAGCAATTCAAGCCGCTTTGCCGGCAGACCGATAGAACGGCTGTGGCACCATACTTGGGGTGGTGCAGCAGGAAACACGGAGCTGCAATCGTAGCACAATGCGTTGCCCGGTAGGACCGGGAGGGGGATCTGGGACCTGAGCTTTTGCTTGTCCGACCTGATCTGAGCGTCTCCTCCCAGCATAGAGGCTCAGAGTACGCCACCATTCTACTGACGCTGGGGTGAAAGGCATTGAAGATGGAAGTACAGTCGTCGATTGCGTCCAACGCAGGCAAATACCTGACGTTCGCGCTGGCCAACGAAGAATATGGCTTGGAGATTCTGAAGGTTCGCGAGATTATCGGTTATATCGACGTGACCGCCGTCCCACAAACACCTCACTACGTCAAGGGCGTGATCAACCTGCGGGGACAGGTGATTCCGGTCGTGGACTTGCGAGCCAAGTTCGGCATGGAAACGACCGAGACCACCGACGAAACGTGCATCATCGTCGTCGAGATTACCCATTCCGGCCGCAAATCCAGCACGGGCATCATCGTCGACCGTGTACAGGAGGTGCTTGATATTGCCGGTGGACAAATCGAGGAACCTCCCCAATTCGGCACGGCTCTGGAAACGAACTTCATCCTTGGCATGGCCAAGGTCGCCGAATCGGTCAAGATCCTGCTCGACATCGACACCGTTCTGGGTGGGGCGACTCTTTCGTCGAGTGCATTCGAGCTATCGTAAGAGCTCGGACCGCGTCAATCGCACGTCACACGGGAGGAAAAGAAAGAAGGAGAGTAGGTACTATGAAGATGCGAACCAAGATGTATGTTCCGGTGGTGATTCAGGCGGTGGCATTGATCCCGATTCTGAGCGTTATTGTCATCAGCCGGGCCAATTCCCAAAAGACCCTGGACCATTCGCAGTCTAACCTTGTCCACATGGTAAAACTCCAGAAGATCGCACAACTGGCGAGCAGCTACTACAGCGATCCCGTTCCTCGGGACGAGATAGACGCGCAGTTGACGAACGCCTTCGGCGAGATCGGCACTGGATCGGAGACGAACCAGGACCTCGACGCATCGATACATGAGTTGGCGACCTGGCAGGCGGCCATTGTGACCGCCAAGAAACGCAACGTCCAGATTGAAGCGGAGATCATGGCGATGGCGGATGAGTCGGTGTCGCAAGCCAGCACGTACATCAACGAGGTGTCCAAGCGACTGGTCGACCCGAACCAGGCCGATTCCGTGACTACTCTGGAGAAAGCGGTCATTGCGGGCGCCAACAAGAACGTCTGCAACAGTCTGACCGTCAAGAGCCTGTTCTACAAAATGGCCTGCGACTCCACAACCAAGGATCAGTTGGTGGAATTCGTACAGAATGCGATCGATCAAGCCAAGGGCGATGCCAAGCTCCTGGCTGACACGCCCTTTGCGCAACTGCCCGTGAAGGCCCAGAGGGCGAACGAACAAGTGCAGACCTTCACCACGGAATACATTGCCAATCTGGAGGTCATGCGGCAGAACCATGCGCAGATCGATAGCACCTTGGAGCAATTGACGTCACAGATGGAAAAGGCCAGCGGCGCCTCGCAGGCAGCCGTCGTCTCCAGGATCGACCGATCCTTCGCGAGCATCGCAGGCATCGTGGCCGCTACCGTCCTGGTGGTCGGTGTGTTCAGCGTCTTCCTGACGCGTGGGCTGACTCGGCTCATCGGGCGAGTCGTATCCTCGTTAACCGAGGGCGCCGCCCAGGTTTCGGCCGCAGCCACTCAAGTCTCTCAAGCTTCGCAGTCACTGGCTGAAGGGACCACGGAACAAGCCGCCGGGCTGGAAGAAACGTCGTCCAGTCTCGAGGAAATGGCGTCGATGACCCGACAGAATGCCGACAACACGCAACAGTGCAACGGGCTGATGGCGGACGCCAAGCAGGTGGTCGGGCAAATGTCGGTCGCCACACGCGAGATGGCCAGAGCCATTGAAGATATCAAGAACTCGTCCGACGAAACGGTCAAGATCATCAAGGTAATCGACGACATCGCCTTCCAAACCAATCTGCTGGCCCTCAACGCTGCCGTCGAGGCGGCCCGAGCGGGCGAGGCAGGCAAGGGCTTTGCCGTCGTCGCTGAAGAGGTCCGAAATCTTGCGATGCGGTCGGCCGAAGCGGCAAGGAACACGTCGGGCCTGCTGGAGGAATCACAGAAGAAGGCGGAGCAGGGCGTGCAGAAGAGTGCCCAGGTATTCGAAGCTCTGGAACAGACCGAAACCAATGCCGGGAAGGTCGCTTCGCTGGTCGGTGAGATCGCCGCCGCATCGACCGAGCAGGCGCAAGGAATCGACCAGGTCAACCTCGCTGTGGCCCAGATGGATAAAGTGACACAGCAGAATGCCGCTAATGCCGAGGAATCGGCCAGTGCGTCGGAGGAACTCAGCTCTCAGGCCCACTCCATGAATGACATCGTCATCGAGTTGAGCGCCCTCGTTGGGACAACCTCGAAAACATCCACAACCACCAGGGCGAAGCGATCCAAGCGTGCAGGGCTCTCACACTCGGACGACATGTATCACCGCATCGCGTCGGATGCCGGAACGAAAACGCCATCGGACGCACGCAATGCAATTCCGCTCGACGATGAAGAGTGGGATCGCTTCAACAGCTAAGCGTCACAGATAGAACTAGTGTCCAGGCGGACGGGACGGTCCGCCTGGACACTGATTGCACAATAGCGAACGCAGATTCTCATTTCAGCGCGGGCATGCAGCTACCTCGGTGGGCTAAGCGTATAGTCGTCGGGGATGTTCGGGTCGAGCAGGCTTGGACTGATCTGATCATGCCATTGGTAGCCCTCCATGACCGTGCGGACCGGCATATACTGACCGGCTTCCAGCATCTTTCCGTCGGATTCGCACCGGACCGGCCACTGGGTTGCGACGTCGACCCAGAGCCGAACGGTCTCGACATCCTCGCGGACGGCTTCGATCCCTTCGACCTCGACTCCATCGAGTTCACGGCGACCCAGGTTGCGATAATCGAACCGGAGAATCCACTCGAGTAACCTCCGCGGGTCCTGTTTCTGCAACCCTCCCGCAATCTCTTCGTCGGAAAGAGGTCGCTCCATGTACCGTTTCAGTTGTGGGTGGACAATGTAGTAGATCTTGCGAGCGGGCAGCCAGTACTTGATCATAAACAACTCACCATCGCGATAGGTGTCGATGCGAGTGCCCTGCTCGCCCGCCCAATATACCTCGGACTCATCCAAGCACCATTTGTTGCTGCGGATAGGTGATCGTCATCTTCACCCGATACGTCACGGCTGAAATGCTCTCGACCTTCTCCAGCACGTCAGCCCAGACGACACTCGTCCCATCGGGCGAAACACCGAGGTGATAGAGGACAATGGACACAGCCAGGATGATCGCGGCGGCGACCGCCATGTGTGCGATTCGATTCTTCATAACATGCTCCCTCCAGATGGAACGACAGGATCGCTTGCCTCCAACGAGATCATCATGAAAGCGATCGGCCATGTTTTCGGCCATCTCGCAGATATCACGCGGGACTTCTTGCCGACCCAGATCGTTCAGGATGTCGTTGAATTCATCTCTTTCCATGATCAGATTCCTGCGTCACCGGCGCTGCGAGCTTGCTCCGCAGTGCGGCGACAGCCTTGGATACGTGCGACCGCGCAGTCGGCATGGAACAACCCAGATGCTCAGCGATGCTCGCGTAGTCCTTCTGTTCGAGGTATCGCATGACGATCGCACGGCCCTGGTTCTCGGGCAGTCTCGAAATCGCCTGGCGGACCCCGGCCAAGAGTTCCCCGCGGTCGACCGACTCAATATCCTCCGAAGAGATACGACTCAAGTCTGATGCAATCTGTCCATCCCGGCCGATCCGGTGACGCCACGCCCTGGCGTTCGCACTCAGGGCGACTCGATAGAGGTAGCTCTGGGCCTTGTCACCTTCGAGATTCTCGACGTGCTTCCACATGCCCAGTAGAGCATACTGCATCGCCTCGGCGAATCGCTCGCGATCGCCCGTGAGCTTCCAGAGAACACCCGTGAGAAAGCGAAGGTGTCTGGCCCTGACCCGGTCAAAGACCGCAATGCGATCCTCGTGCCTCATGACTGCCCTTTACTCGGAGACGGAACATGTTCGACTCTCACCATAGAGTAACCGCGTTCGCGGGCGGACGTGTAAAGGGAATCCTGGAAAACCAGGCCACGATGCGAGTCCATTCTTCGGCGTGATCCCGTAGCAAGGCGCGGAATGAAACACGACTAAGGCGTACCGGTTCGGGCAATGGGGGCCGATCGTCTCTGGCGGTAGACGAGCATCTCCGATCCGTCAGGAAGTGCATTGCTCCGCTCCAACTCGAAGCGATCGATGTTGTCCTCGAAATGACTCATCAGGCTGGCGTTGGTGTCCACACTGACCTTGGGATTCACTCGGTGCTTGATCGGGACCCAATCGGATTTGCTGATCACAATGTCGTAGCTCGCAAGATTGTCGAGGAAGTCCCTGTGCTCATCACGGCATTTGACAATCTCCAAACCGAGTCCCATAGCGGCGTTGAAGTAGGCCAGCGTCTGCCCGTTCACGAAGCGATGATCTGAGATCACCCCGATCTTATGCACGTCACGGCCCAGGGCTTGGAGCATCTCATCGATCTGCCAGTCGGCGTCGTTCGGAGGCTGGGCATAGCGGAAATGCCCCGCCCAGGCCAATTGCCCCATCCTACCAGCGAGAACGTAACCAGGCAGACTCAACGCTGTGAATTGAAAGACGCCGTAGAACAGGACGATCGCAATCGCGCTGCGTCGGTACCGAGGGAGAGTTGAAAGGCCGATCGCAGAAATCAGTGCGACCGGTAGCAACAGGCCGATGCTCTGTCGAGGCGTCTTCTGAGGGACCAGCGTGAATATTACATACAACCCCACGAGCCACGCCAGCAGAAGATACGCATGAAACGGCTCCGCCTTCTTCTTGAAACGTGACAGCGCAAAGACGAATACGATGAACAGCGGCAGTCCCACGTGCTCGGTGAGCAATAGACGCAGGTAGTAAAGGAGTGACTCCACATCATATAGCTTGTATTCGGACAGCGAAGCCGCAGCAATCCTCCGGAAGGTCCCCCATTGATGGGCGTGCGGGCCGTACCACAATCCGGCAACCAGTCCACCGAGAACCAGGGCGCCCAGGGCCCAGAGCGCCTGCCTCAAGAGCGTCTTCGATGTCACCTCCCCCTGGAGCCGCTGGCGAATGCAGTGGCCCACCACGTATCCGACCGGGATCAGCATGTTGGTCATGAAGACCGGTTTCGCAAGCATGCCCAGTCCAAGGCTGATCCCGAAGAGGACCGTATACGTACGGTGAGTGAAGGAGTCCGAGTACAACAGGAAGTAGACGCTTAGTGCCGTCATGGCCAGCAGACCGAAGTCGAGCATTGGCGTTCGGGCAATCCCAAAGACTAGAGGGTATAACAGAAGAAGCAGAACACTCAACAGGCCGGCGCGCTCACCGCCCATACGCCGCCCGATCTGAAACACTGAGACGATGAGGATGGCCAGGAAGAACGTGTTGGTCATCGCCAACACATCCATCGAGTTGCCGCCGATGAAGATGAGTAGACCACCGACGAAGGTGATGAGAGGTGGGTAGACGAACGAATCCACGTCGAGCAATCGGCGGGCTGTCTCCTTAATCCCATGTCCGGTGAAGTCAGGGTGGTGGAGCACATCGTCCAGAATGCGGTGATACTTCATGGATGATGTCATATGGACCGCTTCGTCCCAGTCGGGTGGAGTCTGATCGTAGGACAGCCAGAGGTAGTTGCTTGCCGTCACTGCGACGAACATCACTGCCAGCCATATGGATGCGCTTGCCCACTCTGCCTCCCAGCCCGTCGTCATCCGACGCGTCGAGATGATCCGACAGCGCGAGGTTTCGGGTATGATGGCTGGCGGTGGATCCCTTTAGACAAACTCCGCGAACGGTAGACCAAACGGATTCGATTCGCAACCGACCATCCCGCTCATGGCCTCCGTGCCGATCACCGCCGGCCTGTCATTGGTTTCCTCGGCAAGTTGAGGGCGGCACTTGAGTCAACCTCACCGCCCTGCCCCTGTGGGGAGACCCGCCGCCGATGCGGTTGGGCGCACCACGCAAGAAGTCCAATAAAACCACCGCTCTCTACCAGGCGAACTTGGTTCCGGTGAGTCGCTCGTAGGCGTCGATGTATTTGGCGCGCGTGTTGGTGACGATGTCCGGCGGCAGTTCGACGCCCGGGCCGGACTTGTTGAACTTGATCTCTTCGAGATAGTTGCGCACGAATTGCTTGTCGAAGCTCTCCTGATCCCGGCCCGCCTCGTACTTGTCGGCCGGCCAGAATCGCGACGAATCGGGCGTCAGCACCTCGTCGATCAGGATGATCTTCCCGTCGACCAGACCCCACTCGAACTTCGTGTCGGCCAGGATCAGGCCCTTGCTCTCGGCGTATTCGCTGGCCTTGGCGAAAATCTCGATACTCCGGTCGCGGACGTATGTGGCCTTGTCCTTGCCGATGATCTCGACCGTACGCTCGAAGCTGATGTTCTCATCGTGCTCGCCCAACTCGGCCTTGGTGGCAGGCGTGAAGATCAGTTCGGGCAGCTTCGCACACTGCTTGAGACCCGCCGGAAGCTTGACGCCGCAAACCGTCTGATCCGCCTGGTACTCCTTCCACCCCGAGCCGGTCAGATAGCCCCGCACGACGCACTCGATGGGCAGGACTTCGACCTTCTTCACCAGCATGCTCCGCCCGGCGAGCTGATCGGCATGATCGCAGAACGGGGCGGGGAAATCCGCCACGTCGTCGCTGATCATGTGGTGCTCGACGGTCCCCTTGAAGAATTCGAACCAGAACTTCGAGATCTGCGTCAGCACGATCCCCTTCGAGGGGATGCCGTTGGTCATGATCACGTCGAACGCACTGATCCGGTCGGTCGCGGCGATCAGCAGCTTGTCGCCCAGATCGTAGATGTCGCGGACCTTCCCCCGGCTCGGCTCCGTCCCGGCTATGTTCGTCTGAAGTACTGTTTCCATCACATATCCTTATATTTCGGTTCCATCATCCGTTTTCATGAGTGGTCATCTTAAGATAGGCCCCCTCCGGCGTCAATCAAAAGCCGGCATGGCACGGACCGACGCGTACAAAGAGGAAAGAGGCTGTGTTCCGAGCCGAGGTGGGAAGCGAACGCCTCGTTTTCAACATTGAAAATCGGGAAAGATCGACGTTTGCGTGGTGCGGGGTGCCAGGGTAGAATGACGATGTGCACTCAGGAAATCCCGCCGATAGACCGTGCTTCGGCACAATCGAGATCATGGGAGGCTGCAATGAACTCGGATCTGCACAACGCAAGCATCACTCCACGAAGGGAATTCCTCTCGCGAGTGCCGTTGGCAATGGCAGGAGCCGGGTGGGTGCTGGGAACGGCTTCGGGGGTAGAGAAGCCGCGAGTGAAGGCGGGTGCGGCGGAAGCGCTTTTGCCTACGATCAGGCTGGGGGGGCATGAGGTGACGCGGCTGGTAGCGGGATGGAATCCGATTGGGGGGTATTCGTATCTGGGGCCGATCATGGATCAGCAGATGCGGGAGTACTTCACGCCGGAGCGAATCGTCGAGTTCCTTTCGGACTGCGAACGGACCGGCATCAACACGCACCAGTTCAGCAACCCGGCCAAGATGGCGGGCGTTATTCGCACACTGCGCACACGTGGCTCCAAACTGAACTTCATTTGCCTGCACTCGGGCGGCTCGCGCAATGCCTCGCCCCAGGAGGTGGTCCGCGATACACAGCCGATCGCCATCGTCCATCACGGCGGTGCGACCGACAAGCTGTTCCGCGAGGGCAAGAGCGCGGAGGTGCACGACTTCGTCAAACGCGTTCACGATGCCGGCGTGCTGGCAGGGGTCTCGGCCCACAACCCCGACTGCATCAAGCGCGTGGCCGACGAAGGCTGGGATGTCGATTTCTTCATGACCTGCTTCTACTTCCTGACGAGAACGCAGGCGGATCTTGACAAAATGCCGACGGTCGCGACGCTTCAGATCGATTATCCGTTCTTCGCCTCCGATCCTGCGACGATGACGGAAGTCGTGCGACAGGTGGACAAGCCCTGCCTGGGCTTCAAGATCCTGGCGGCCGGACGCCGCTGCCACGATGCGCGAACCGTGCGGGAGGCGTTCCAGTTCGCATTCGAGCATATCAAGCCCACCGACGGGGTGATCGTCGGCATGTACCCGCGTTACCAAGACCAGATCCGCGAAAACGCCGACCACGTCAGGAAGTTCGGCTTAGTCCAAACCACGTAGTATGCTCTGAAGGCGAATTGCCTTCCCAGCAATCAAGGCCTATCACCGGTGTCCCAGAGGTCATTGTCCCCAGTCCAAGACCTCAGGGAATCTTGAGAAAAAGCCCAATCACACCAAACCCATCGACATCCTCTGCGTATCGCCATCTGCAATGGGCTGTCCAAGCGAGGACAGCCGGGACGGTTGGAGCCGTCCAACGCGGATAAGACCAAGGAAGTGCGGTCGGGATGTGGTGACGAACGGCATGCGCGTCGCCGCGGGTTGCGGACTGCGCGCCGTCGATGTGACAGGCGGCATCCGTGACGAGACAGAACTCTCGTCCCCACCCATGGCGACTTGGCTGTGTCACCACATTCCGACTGCCCCCATTGAAGGGAGGGCTTGCAGATGTTCCAGATGAATTACGCCGGACAGTTGGAGTTGTTGGGATCGGGTAGAAATACCAGTGCCTACATGTCGCGACGATCCGTGGTCAAAATCGGGGGCCAGCGCATTCGCAACGTCATGCTGTCCGACTATCTCGACAGCACACTCGAAACGGGCGTGGACGACGGGGAAGAAACGCGCCTTTCGGTCGGCTGGGTGATGTTCTTCAGGTGGCTGCTCGCGGTCCGGCATCAGGGCGAGACCGTGCGTGAAGGCATGTTTCTGTTTCTGGCGGGCATGCTGACGCACTTGGTGGTGGTGTTCATCGTCACGGCGCTGGCCGGGCTCGTCGTCAGCGGAGTCTCCGAGACACTGGCTACCCTGGTCGTCATCGGATTCGTGCTGTTCGGCTTGGTCACCGCGGTGATGAACGTGAAAGCCTGGCTGGCCCCGACGTTCTGAACTGGCCAGTCGTCACACCGACAGAAACACGAGCCGTCAGACAACGTCGATCACAAAGAATCTCGGCATATCTGCGGACACATGCAGATCGTGCACAGACAGCGAACGCAGAGCCGGACGTGCTTGCCGAACCGCTCCGGACGGTCTACAATTGGACGTCATTGCGTAGGCGTACTGTGGGGTGAATCATCTATATCCGCAGCTCGCGCGGCGACCCATTGAGAGATCGACAGGAGCGTGACACACAATGAAACAAACATGCCTTGCACTCGTCCTGTTTGGCGTCCTCCAGCTCGCGTTTGACCACGACCAATTTGCGCGGGCAGGAATTGACATCGTGCAACACGGACAACCTGCCTGCTCGATCGTCCTCGCGGAAGAGCCCACCCCCGCAGCCCGTCTGGCCGCGCTCGAACTTCAATATCACATTCTCAAGATATCGGGGGCAGAGATCCCTGTCGTGTCCTCGAGTGAACGCGTCGAAGGCCCTCGGATACTCGTCGGCGAGAGTGTTGCCACGCGGCAGCTCGGTATTCGCAGCGAGGATCTCACGCCGCAGGAGTATCTTATCGCGTTTCGCGAGAATACCATTGTCCTGATCGGCCGCGATTGGGAGGATACAGAGGCTAATCGAAAGGTACAAGGCCGATCCACGACGGATGAAACCCTCCAACAGTTGCGGCATAGGATCGACTACTGGAAAGCGGTGCGTCTACCCAAACGGAGCGCCGGTGAGATGGAGCTTCCGGGCGTCTACGACGACCAGGGCACGTGTTTGGCTACCTATGACTTCATCGAACGCTTCTGCGGCGTGCGTTGGTATGGCCCTTCTGAACTCAACGTGGTCATTCCGTCCCATCAGGATCTGACTATCACGGGTCAGGACGTTCGGCGCTCTCCGGCGCTCAAACATCGCAGCGCTCTTGTCCGAGGCTCCTGGCCATTTCTGCGCGGCCAATGGGGCGATTACACGCAAGAGCAGGTCTATCTCTACTGGCGGCGGCTCCGCCTGGGCGGACAGCGCTGGGCGGGCAATCATACGTTCCACCGCAACACTATCAAGACCGTGTTCAACGATCCGGAATATCAGTGCAAGAACCCGCAAGGCGTGGGCTCTCAGCTCTGTTACACCAATGACAAGCTAATCCACCAAGTCGCGCAGATGGCCCGGGATTACTTCGACGGCAAAGGCGAATTGCCCAAGGGGTGGAAAGCCATGGGCGATTACTTCGCCATCGTCCCCGACGACAACATTCATCTCTGCACGTGCCCGGCGTGCCAGGCGCTTCTGGCGAAGGGCCGAAATCGCAAGACGGGGTTCTTCAGCAGCGGCCAGATGAGCGATTACTGGTTCACCTTCGTCAATGCCGTCGCGCGCGAAGTACGAAAGACGCATCCGAACAAATACATCGCGACACTGGCGTACTGGAACTACGCCCTTACCCCCAACTTCGAACTTGAACCAAATGTCTCGGTGGCGCCCTGCCTGCACACGTGCTATTATCCCGTCCACGCAGAGATGAAAGAGAACGACCTTCGCTTCTATCGGCAGTGGCAGAAAGAGACCGAGGCCCCCATGTATCTGTGGGTCTATTACCATCATCCGATGGAACCGGCCCTGATACAGAAGTGGAAGTGCTTCCCCCACATCATGGTGCATGACACGGCGCGGACGATGCGGATGTTCATACGCGACGGTGTCCAGGGCATCTTCGAATGTGGCGAGCAGGATCAACTGGAACAATACATCATGGCCAAGGTGTGGGACGATCCCGACGTGGACGTGGACGGTCTGATAGACGAATTCTTCCGCCTCTATTTCGGCGCGGTGGGCGACCCAATGAAAGAGTTCTATCGTCGTCTTGAGGCGATCGCGTGCGATCCGACGAATTACGGGCCTCCCTATCACCGCAGCAACGGCATCGACTGGAAAGGAGTTGCCTGGGAACGCCTGGGTACGGCGGAGAGGATGAAGAAATTCGCAGCGCTCATCGCACGGGGCGAAGCACAAGCTGAAACCGAGACCGAAAAGCAACGCGTCGCCCTGTGGCGCAACGCCATCTGGGAGTGGATGCGCCAGGGCCGCGAACAGTACATGGCGACTCAAAAACAGAGCACCCCCTGACCGAACGGGGCACGTTCCAGCGGTCTGCATGGAGAGAACTCTGCTTCTGTAGAGCCCTCAGACCAGTTCGCTCTTGAGTTGCTTGACCCACCGAGAGATGCGATCGGAAGTCTTCTCCGGTTCGGTGTCCTCGTCGAGAGCCAACCCGATGAGTTGGCCGTCGACTTCGGCTGCCGAGCCGGTGTAACGGTACTCGTCTTTAGGCCAGGTGCCGACGACCTGGACGCCAAGCGGCTGAACCTTGTCGTGGAGTAGGCCGATACCATCGACGAAATGGTCGCCATACTGCACCTGATCGCCCAGACCGAAGAAGGCGACTTTCTTGCCCGTCAGGGCCTCAGCACTGAGATGATCTTCGAATACCGCCCATTCGTCCTGGAGCCCGCCCCAATGCCAGGTCGAGGTGCCGAAAATCAACGTATCGTATCGTTTCAGATCTTCGGGTGAGGCCTTCCGCACATCGAGAAGGTCGACCGCCCCGTCGCCGAATGCCTGTTGAATCAACTCCGCCGCCTTGAGCGTACTGCCGGTGGTACTGCCATAAAACAGGCCGATATTCGCCATCTTGCACTCCTTCGTGATCTTGTCCTGTGTTTCCATCGTGGCCGCAATGTGCCACCGGCTAGTGTATCCGCTCGGGTAACACGCGGTGCAAGCCCTCTACGCCTGCACGGGGGTATGAGATCGCCTTTTTCGGGCCGACGGAGGGCCGAGAGAACGATTTTTCTCCAATTCCGGATTTTTGGTTCGAACTTATTATGAGCATATGCCCATAATATATACAGAGCATCCATGCGAGTTCAGGCCGGAAAGGAACTGATGATGCCGGGAAGAGATGGAACCGGGCCGCGAAGCGGCGGACAAGGTGGAGGCCAGGGTATGGGCTCCGGCCGCGCACGGGGCGGTGGCTGGGGAGCCGGACCGGGCGGCAACTGCGTCTGTCCGAGTTGCGGCACAACGGTGCCTCATGTGCGGGGCGAACCGTGCGTCGGGAAGGACTGTCCGAAGTGCGGTGCGAAAATGATACGAGAATAGCGTTCTTGAAAGGAGCACGACGATGCCAGGTGGAGATGGAACAGGCCCGATGGGCGTGGGATCGATGACCGGTCGAGCGGCGGGTTTCTGCGCAGGATATGGGATGCCCGGCTCTGCGAACCCGGCCGGTGGCCGAGGTCGCGGGTTCGGGGGTCGCGGACGTGGCGGCGGCAGAGGCCGAGGCTTTGGGCTTGGCATGGGCCGGTTTGGGCGAGCGCCGATGGCACCGGCATATGGTCCAGTGGCCCGTTGCACCCACACGCGAGCAGGAGCTGAAGACGCTCAAGCAACAGGCGAGCTACTTCCAGGCCGCACTGGAAGACATCCAGAAGCGCATCGACAAACTGGGAGCAGAAGCCAAATAAGCATAGAACCATTCCCGTCCAGGTGCAGCCCAAACTGGGAATGCGAATGGCCAGACTCGGTTCGGGGCAAGCCATCCCCAAGGTTCGCTTGAGGATGCCACCCGAGGGCTCTGATTAGGAGAAGACAGTATGAAGATAGCGGTAACGTCGATTGGTGGCGACATGGAGTCACAGGTGGACCCGCGATTCGGGCGGGCGGCGTGTTTTGTCGTCGTCGACACGGAGAGCATGGCCTTCGAAGCGGTCGAGAATCGCAATGTAGACGCTTCGGGCGGTGCAGGGATCAACGCGGCAAAAGTGGTGATTGACGCCGGAGCAGAGGCCGTGTTGACTGGTAACTGTGGCCCGAATGCCGAACGCACGCTGCGGGCGGGCAACGTCAAGCTCTATACGGGCGTTGCGGGCACGGTCGCTGAGGCGGTCGAGCAGTTCAAGGTCGGCCGGCTTACCGAGGCGACGGGACCGAGCGTCCAGTCGCATTCCGGGATGAACACGTGACGATGGCGTCCAACAAGGGCCAGGAAGGGAGATCGAACGTGACGGAGTCGACGATGGGATTGAGCCCTGTGACCTACACGCCTATCGGCGTCATTCGCAGCGAGCATCACGAGCCGAAGCAGACACCGATTCAGCCCGTCTACGCGCGCGGTTGCGAAGGGCGTGCGGAGATCCTGCCGCAATACGCAGAAGGACTCAAGGACCTCGACGGCTATTCGCACCTCTTGCTGCTGTATCACCTGCACCGGGCGGGTGAACCGCTCATGACGGTAGTGCCCTTCAGTGACGACAAACCGCGCGGCCTGTTCTCGACGCGGCATCCGAGGCGTCCCAATCCCATCGGTCTTTCGCTGGTGCGACTGATGCGAGTCGAAGGCACGGTGCTTCACCTCAATGATGTGGACATCCTTGATGGGACTCCCCTGCTGGACATCAAGCCATACATTCCGCGTTTCGAACGGGTCGATGATGCGACGGGCGGCTGGACAGCAACCGTCGATGAAGAGACGGCCCGCCAGCGGGGTCGCCGAGACTTTCGAGGGGGACAGCCTTGATCATTGCGGTGGCATCAGGCAAAGGCGGAACGGGCAAGACCACCGTCGCAACGAACTTGGCGAAGGTGTGTGCCGCAGCGGGCCAGCCGACGCAGTATCTCGATTGCGACGTGGAGGAACCGAACGGTCATCTCTTTCTCAAGCCTGAGATCCTCGAGCGGAAAGAGGTGACGGTCGACGTACCCGAGGTGGACACGGCCAAATGCATCGGATGCGGGCGGTGCGGAGAGATCTGCCAGTACAGCGCGATCACGTGCATTGCCGACCAGGTGTTGACCTTCGAACAGCTCTGCCACAGTTGCGGCGGGTGCCGGCTGGTATGTCCGGCCGAGGCGATCCAACAGAAACCGTTGCGGATTGGCGAGATCGAAAAGGGCAAAGCCGGTGCCTTGGACTTTGTCTCCGGACGACTGGAAATCGGCCACGTTCGGACGCCTTCCTTGATCCGTTCGGTCAAGGGCTGCATCGGGTCTGAACCATTGGCCATCGTGGACGTACCACCGGGAACATCGTGCCCGGTCGTGACGGCGCTGCGGGGCGTGGATTTCGTCCTGCTCGTCACGGAGCCGACGCCGTTCGGACTCAATGACCTGAAGCTGGCGATCGGACTGGTGCGCGAAATGGCGTTGCCGTTCGCCGTCGTGATCAATCGGGACGGAATCGGCACCAATGAGACCCAGGCGTACTGTGAGGCGGAAGGCATCGCGATCGCCGCCCGGATTCCAGACGACCGGCGGATCGCCCAGGCGTATTCGACGGGCAAGATGATGATCGATGCCCTTCCGGAGTATCGCCAGGTATTCCTGGATCTTCACACGTGGATTGCCAACGGGAGGGCAAACGGATGAAGAACGATCCGAACTTCATGGACCGGATCAATCGCGACCTGGCCACGCGAGAAGCGGCACGCCGCATTCTCGGTGTCCCGGAGAATGCGAACGCCGAGCAATTGAAGCGTGCGTACCGGGATGCGGCGGTTGAACAACATCCCGATCACAACGGCAACACAGCCGAGGCCAATCGACGATTCACCTTGATCAGGCAGGCCTTCGAACTGCTGGCCTTTGATCGGCCCTGTGACGCGCTGCTCGACGGGGCGGATTCCTTCTCCAACGTGCCCGAGGACGAGCACTACAGGTTGGACAATCGCTGGGGCCATTTCTGCTGGTGGCGCGACAAGTTTCTCGACTCCGAGACGAAGCAAGAAAAGGAAAGGCATTTTTCATGTATTTGACTGGGGCCTCGCGAATCTGCGCCGCACGACAGGCCCAAAGCGGCAATTAGGCATCTGGTTTTGATGAAGGGACAAGGGAAGATCTCGATGCACGAGTTGGTGGTCATCAGCGGTAAAGGTGGCACGGGCAAGACGAGCCTGACGGCGGCATTTGCGGCGCTGGCGCCGAACGCGGTACTGGCCGACTGCGACGTGGATGCGGCCGATCTGCACCTGATCCTGAAGCCCGACGTCCGGGAGACTCATGATTTCAGCGGAGGCAAGCTCGCCTATATCCGCTCGGAGAAGTGTATTGGGTGCGGCGAGTGCGAGCGTGTCTGCCGATTCGAAGCGGTGTCACTAAGCGGGCCAGGCAACGAGATCGTCGCAAAGACTTGCGCGATCGATTCGGTAGCGTGCGAAGGCTGCGGCGTATGCGTGCAGTTCTGTCCGGTCAGCGCGATTGACTTCGAAGATGCGATCAACGGCCAGTGGTTCATCTCCGACACGCGATTCGGGCCCATGGTGCACGCTCGACTCGGAACCGCAGAGGAGAACAGTGGCAAACTCGTCAGTCTGATTCGAAAGCAAGCCAGGCAGATTGCCACCGATCGAGATCGAGAGCTTCTGATCGTGGACGGCTCACCGGGCATCGGTTGTCCGGTAATTGCCTCGATCACGGGTGCCGATCTGGTCCTGGTGGTGACCGAACCGACGTTGTCGGGCCGGCATGACCTCGAACGTGTTGCCCAATTGACCGCGCACTTCGGTATCGCCACGGCGGTGTGCATCAACAAGTGGGACATCAATCCGGAGGTCGCCGCAGATATCGAGGCAAGCGTCTCTGAGAAGGGGCTGTTGTTCGCAGGGAGGATCGACTACGATCCAGCCGTGACACGGGCCCAGGTGGCGGAACAGACGATTATCGAGTACACCCAGGATGGACCGGCCAAACAGGTTGCGGCCATCTGGGAGACCATTACAGAGGCATTGAAAGAAACGAAGTAGGAGCGAAACAACGTGGCAAGCAACATCAAACGCAAGCTTCTCGTTATGAGTGGCAAAGGCGGCGTCGGCAAGAGCAGCGTCGCGGTCAATTTGGCGCTCTGGCTGACCCGTCAGGGCCGGCGCGTCGGCCTGCTGGACGTGGACATCCACGGCCCCAGTGTCCCCAAACTCTTACAACTCGAAGGTGCCAGGCTGACGGCCATCGACGAGAAGATCGAGCCTGTCACCTATGACGGGGCACTGAAGGTCATGAGTGTGGGCTTGATGCTCCAGAATCCCAACGAAGCGGTGATCTGGCGCGGGCCGATGAAGCACAACATGATCCAGCAGTTCAGTCGAAGGCGTCGCGCTGGGGCGACCTGGACGACCTCGTCGTTGACTGCCCGCCCGGGACCGGTGATGAGGCACTGTCGACCGTGCAGGTGCTTGGAACCATCGACGGTGTGGTGATTGTCACGACCCCGCAGGATCTGGCGGTGGTCGACGTTCGCAAGTGCGTGACCTTCTGCAAGCAGTTGAGCCTTCCGGTGGCGGGGATCATCGAGAACATGAGTGGCTTCATCTGCCCCCATTGCCAGAAGCGCACGGACATCTTCCCCGGCGCGGGAGGCGAGCAGATCGCCCAAGACTTCAAGGTTCCGTTCCTCGGCGCCATTCCGATGGACCCCATGGTGGCGCGGGCCTGCGACGCAGGCAAGCCACTGATCGCATTCGAAAAGAGCAGTCCCACGACGCAGGCGTTCGAACATGCCTTCCGTCCGTTGCTGGACGAACCAAGCCAATCCACCAATACAAAGGAGACGAACGATATGAAAGTCGCCATCCCCCTGGCCGACGGCAAGCTGACGGCCCACTTCGGACATTGCGGGCAATTTGCCATCGTCGATGTCGACCCCGAGAGCAAAACCATCAAGAATCAGGTCGTGTTGGATCCTCCGCCGCACGAGCCGGGCGTGTTGCCTGCCTGGTTGAGCGAGCAAGGCGTGAGCCTGGTTATTGCCGGTGGCATGGGACAGCGGGCTCAGATGCTCTTTGGCGAGAAAGACATCGAAGTGATCGTCGGCGCCCCCGTCGAAACACCCGAAGAGTTGGTCAGCAGCTATCTTGCCGGAACGCTTCAGACGGGCACCAATGTCTGCGACCACTAAAACCATGATGGTCGGTCCGGCCGAACGAGGCCACACCCACTGCCTCATCTGCGGCAGCCGCAATCCCTGGTCGCTCGGATTGCGGTTTCACGCCGATGAGGCAGGACGGGTGTGCGGCGAGTTCCAGCGCGCACCCGAGACTTCAGGGATACGACGGCATTCTCCATGGCGGCGTCATTGCCTCTCTCCTCGATGCGGCGATGACCCACTGCCTGTTCCATCACAATGTGCGGGCCGTGACGGGCGATCTGCACATTCGCTTCGTACAGCGGATCCCCTGCTCGTCGCGAGTCGAGATTGCCGCATGGATAGTCCAGCAGAAGCCGCCATTGTACCGGCTGAAAGCGGACGTGCGATGTACCGGCCATGTCATGGCCTGGGCGGAAGCCAAGTTCATGAAGTGCGACGATAACGATCCGGAATCGTAAGATGCCCAGACCCAGACAATGCAGACGAGTGGCTCAACTGCCGAACGCGACCTATTACAAGCCGCGAGGTGTTCCCTTGCGAACGCTCGAACAGGTGGCCCTGACGGTCGACGAGTTGGAGGCCATCCGCCTGGCCGACCTGGAAGGGCTCTACCAGGAGGAGGCGGCCCAGCGCATGAACGTCTCGCGCCAGACATTCGGCCGCATCATCACCGAAGCCCACAAGAAGATCGCCGATGCCCTCGTCTACGGCAAAGCCCTGTCCATCGACGGCGGTCCCATTGAAGTCACTCCAACAGAAGCACCTGAATCGGAACAACCCTGCCATAGAGCCGGTCCCATGAGAGGCCGTGGTCGATGCCGCAGAAGAGGACAGCGTCACCCGGACTTGTGAGCCCATGCTCTACTCTCGACGAGATCCAAATGCAGCGGAAGGGCCCACGTCGATACCCCCGGCAAGAATAGTGATTAACATCTGATTCTTGTCCACGATGTCATTCGGCCGGCGTACAGGGCGAGCGACGACTTCGTTCCATCCTGATTGAGCAGATATCCGTCAAGAATTTTCCACGGACTGGATTGATGCTGTCCTTGCGAAAGGAAGCCTCGTTTCGCGTGGCGACGGCGCCGGTGGTCCGAAAACGCGTCACCCTTCAATATCACCAGGCTGCAAAAGTGCACCCCCCCCTTCACCACTTGGTTTCCTCGACCATTACAGGCCTTGGCCAACTCCTTTGAGACCATCGAATTATCTCTCTTTTGCTCCAGCCATGCCATCAACTGAGACGATAACAACAACTCATGCTGTCGTCGGAACAGAGACGCGGGTGGCTGAGAATGGCCCTCGACAAAAGATATGCGATATTCGACGTCAGCGCCATGGGGTGGAACAGAAAGACGCATTCCCGCAGTGAATTAGGAGAAAGTTGTGCAGAAGTCTAACGGAACAAATCCCATTGTATGGTCTCGCGTGACCTTGGCATTGCTGATAACGATCCTTATGGCCGGTGTCTCGCTTGGCGACAGTTCGGGGCCGATCGACACAACCGAACCAAACCTGCACGACGGAGAAGAGGTCTACGGGCTTCAGGTCGTGACGGCAGAGACTCCGTATATCAATGCAGGGAGCATCTTTCTCCGGGCACTGGGCGAGACGGATCCGACGCTGTACACGGACGTCTCGTTCGAGGCTTACGGCTTGTACACTGACGTGAACGGCGTGAAGATAGTCAACTCCGGCGTCATTGACGTCAACGCCATCGGCGGTCGAACCACATCGAGTTCCAGCACCTACGCCGATATCAGAAGCGGTGGAATCGCCGCCGAATCAGGAATCGAGAACAGCGGTACGATTACGGTTACATCCGTCGCTGGCACGGCTGACACCACAACAGGGACAGATGCCTCTGCGGAAGTCTATAGCGTCGGTCTGGCCGGCACGGCCGATGTCAACAACACCGGCGCCGTCACGGTAACGGCTCGCGCGGGCACGGCCACTGCCGACGCCAACGCGGTTGCCGAAGGCCATGCGGCCGCGATCGGTTCTACCGGATCGATCGTGAACAGCGGTGCGATCACTGCGACCAGCGCCGGGGGTATGGCCGACGCCAACGATTACGCCAAGGCCTACACCCAGAGCTATGGATTGGTCGCCGCATCGGATGTCACCAATAGCGGTGCGATCACCGCGACGGCAACAGGGGGAACGGCGGACGCCAATGGAGTGGCCGATACGTACGCATCCGTACATGGGATCGTCAGCTATGGCGATCTCACCAACACCGGGACCATCGACGTGAACGCCGCAGGAGGCACCGCAACGGCCATCGGTGGTCGCGCATGCGCGAAGGCCTACGCGTACGGTCTCGACAATGAGGCAGGCGATGTCAACAATATCGGCGACATCACAGTGACCGTCATGGGCGGCAGGGCTGAGGCCGATGATGATGTCCTTGCCTACGCCGACGCCAGCGGCATCTACGCCGCCGGCGACCTGTACAATACAGGCACGATCGAGCTGGACGCTACGGGGGGCATAGCCATTGCGAGGACGGGTATCGCAGATGCCAACGCCTATGCGTACGGCCTCGAAAGTGAAACCGGTGTCGTTCGCAATACGGGAGAGGTAACGACCGAGGTGCTCGCGGGCCGAGCCGACGCGAATGACGCAGCCTACGCCGATGTGGTCGCCTACGGCATCCGCGCTGGAGGACAAGTCGATAACACCGGATCGTTGAACACCGCAGGCCGAGCCGGTCAGGCCGACGCGAACAATGTTGCCTCGGCGGACGTCGGCATCGCGGGGGTCTATAGCCCCGCAGACGTGAACAACAGCGGCGACATCCAGACCATCGCCATCGGTGGTGCCGCCAATGGCAACACGGAGGCCTCGGCCGGTGGTAACGCAGCGGGCATCTACAGTCTCGCGGAAGTGATCAGCACCGGCGAGGTCGTCGCCGGAATCATAGGCGGAACGGCCGACGCCAATGCCTTGGCCATGGCGGATGTCAACGCCGTAGCGATCTACAGCCGTACAGGCGTAACCAGCGCCGGCACCGTCGCAGCCGTCGCTCTTGGTGGCGATGCGACCGCAGACGATCAGGCAGACGCCAGCGCTCACGCCCACGGAATCCATACCGATGGAATCGCAGACAACACCGCCAATATCGCCGTCATGGCATTGGGCGGAGATGCCGAAGCCGATACTCAGGCCATCGCGGACGTCAATGCCGTAGGAATCTACGGACTTGCAGGAGTGACCAACAGCGGAGAGATATCGGCTTTGGTTGGCGCCGGTGACGCTACAAGCAGCACCCTGGCCACCGCCGACGCCAATGCCATCGGAATCTACAGTCACGCAGACGTGAACAATACAGGCGACATCACCACCATGGCCTACGGCGGAGTCGCTGACGCCTATGAGGAGGCCTCCGCCTACACGGATGCTTACGGGATACTTACCGAGGGCAACGTGACCAATTCGGGCCTATTGACCGTCACGGGCGAAGGGGGCACCGCCGATGCCAATGACGGAACTGATGCCAATACGGACATCTACATCAGCGGAATCGAGGCGACAGGAGATGTGAACAATACCGGAGTCGTCCGCGTCAGAGGAACAGGCGGTACAGCCAGCGCCGACGGTGAGACATTCGCCAGCGCGGAGGCGGACGTGGCTGGCATCTATGCCGAGAACGACTTGATCAACTCCGGAGCCGTCACCGCCATCGCCACAGGAGGCACGGCCGATGCCAACGACGACGCTTCGGCCTATACAATTGTCTATGGATTGGACGCCGACTACGCAATCGACAACAGCGGCGCGATCAGTGTAACAGCCACAGGTGGCACAGTCGCAAGCCGGTGGTGATGCCGACGCCAGAGCCCGGGCCATGGGGGTCCTGTCGTGGGAGGACTCCATCGTCAACACGGGTGACATTACGGTCGTCGCCACGGGTGGGACGGCGACTGGCGCCACGGCCGATGCCTCTGCATGGGGCGGCGCGATTCTGGCCGCCGGAGATATCGACAACAGTGGCACGATCAACGTCACCGCCACCGCCGGAACGGCAACCGGATCCGATAGCTCCGACGCCTCCGCGTGGGCGTCCGGGATCCGCTCTGCTCCGGATGATGACACCATTGTCAACATCACCAACTCGGGGCGTCTCACCGTCACTGCAACAGCGGAAGAAGGGGCCTCGTCATACGCCACGGGCATCTATCTTGCCGGCAACCACGCCCTGACCAACACCGGGATCATTCGCACCTCGGCCGATACCACGTATGAGGTCTACATCGACGACGATGCGACCGCAACTCTGGTCGAGACCTATAACGTCACTCTCGACGGCGAGCCGAACGAAGCGTCCTTCTACGTGGCCGACGGCGCGACGCTGGGATTGAACGATGCAAGCCTGACCGTCGCGTATGCAAGCCGTGAGACGCTCTGGGATACGCCCTATCGTCTCTTCGAGGTCGACCCCAATGGCACCGTGGCAGGCGCGTTTGGTGACGTCGAGGCTCTCAATCCCAACACCACCGCCACGTACTACGACCAGAACAGCGTCGACAGCGCCGACGACACGGTCTCGCTGGCCTACACGCCGGAAGCTTCATCGATCATCGGCTCGGCTGTCGTTCAGAATCAACTGGTCTCACAAGCCAACTATGTGGTCAACAATCACCTGACGTCGACTTTGCTCCAGGGCATCCTCTCTCCAGTGACTTCCCCCGGATTGGCGGACGCCGGACCGATCACCTCCAGTCTCGCCCTGGCCGAGTCCGGCTCGGATGAAACGCCTCGCGTGTACGTCGAACCCTACTACACCCGTATGGAACACGACGCCAATCCCTCGGGATTCGATGCGCGGCTGTGGGGCTTCGCGGCCGGTTATGAGCGACAGATGGATAACACTTTGGTCGCCCTGCACATGGGATATGGCAAGGCCGACATCGACTACACCGGCACCGGCTACAGCGGCAACAGCGAGGACCAGGACATCCTCACGGGTGGTGTAACCGGACTGACCCGCTGGAACGAATGGACGCTACGTTACGGCTTGACCGGATTCTACGGCTCTCATGACTACCGGGGGCTGACCGGTTTGGCGCTCGACGAACGCGAGACCGCCTCGATGCACAGCTATGGCGCCGTCGCCACGCTGATGGGCGGATACGTCATTCGGCACGGCAGTCACATCATCCTGCCTGAGGCCGGCCTGAACTGGCTCTGGGCCCATCGGCGGGGCTATACCACCGACGCCACCGACCCGGCGTGGGATACGACGTATTCCGCGATGGACGATCACGATCTGCAAGCAGAACTCTCACTGCGATGGCTGAGCGGTTTCATGCATAAGGACATCCATGTGACGCCTTCGGCGTCGATCGGCCTCCGCCATCTGCTGACCGACGGCGAATCGACCCTGGTGCAGTCCATTCCAGGCACGGCGCCCGTCTCGGTAAGATCCGAACGAGACCGCACGGCCATGACGCTTTCCGGGTCGATCACGTTGACGAAGGCGCCCACAGTCTGTC
The DNA here is from genome assembly GCA_963726475.1 of uncultured Phycisphaerae bacterium. GTDB lineage: Bacteria > Planctomycetota > Phycisphaerae > Sedimentisphaerales > Anaerobacaceae > Anaerobaca. The sequence continues at coordinate 78,028 of CAVSCO010000071.1, forward strand.
ACTGGCCTATGATGGAGAATACTCCTCTGACACGGATCGCCACAGCCTTTGGCTCCGCTACGCCTGGCAGTTCTAGATTCGGGTAGCTTTCAGACGATAGCCCGACTCCAGCATCGAAAGGGGCCGTGCGCGACATGAACAGTCGCACACGGCCCCTTTGCTTTTCTCCTCCTGGGATTCATAGCACAGATTGGCAAGTCGCGATGTAGCCGGAAAATGGTGTCCTACAATATGAGGGCCGCAGCACAGGCCCCGGGACGTCCGTCACGTGGCTTGACAGAGTCCGGACATCGGTTATGATTCGGTGCGTGCGGCAGTCCGAAAGCAGAGGGCGGACCATGGGAGAGGCTCATTCATCGTCCGACTGCGACGTTCGGCTCCGCCCGCGATTCATGCAAGATGAACACAAGACGGGGTCTGCGGGCCCAGGAGAGAAAGCATGGCACGATTCGCAATGGCGCATTCCGTCATATGGTCCCGTTTCATTCGCGCCACGATGATCAGCGTTCTCGCGCAAGGCCTCGGAGCGAGCCTGGTTTCAGCCCAGATCAGCGAGACCTATACCGACCTGCACGATGCCAATGAGGTTTACGGTCTGAAGATCGAGACGACGGACCCCTGGTACACCAATTCGCAGAGCATCTGGCTCTGGGCCGAGGGCACCAGCGATCCAAACTACACCAACGCCACATTCTCGGCCTACGGTCTCCACGCCAACACGAACCTGCTCAACAGCGGCCCCGTCGATGTCAACGCTATTGGAGGGACGGTTAATCTCGACAGCGGCGCCAATACCGCTCTTGGCAGAGTCAGTGGGCTCTACAGCACTGGAGAGATCGACAACAATGGGGCCATTGCGGTTACAGCCATCGGGGGGACCGCCAACGCTGACGACGGGCCTGCCTATGCCTCCGCCGAGTATATCTATGGGATCTACGCAGATTCGGACGTCAACAACGCGGATTCGGTGACCGTCTCGGCAACGGCCGGAACAGCCGATACCAACGAGGCCAAGGCCTATGGCTATGTCGATAAGATCTATGGTCTCTATTCGCATTCTGGCGATGTGAACAACACCGGTGCGTTAACGGTTTCGGCAACGGGTGGAATGGCAAATGCTAACACTGGTTCCGCCTACACCTCTGTTGAGGACATCTATGGTATTTACGCCGGGTCCAATGCCAACAACGCGGCGTCAGTGGCGGTCTCGGCCACAGGTGGGATCTCAAATTCCAATGAGGGCAGTGTCTTTGCCTCTCTCGATGACATCTTTGGCCTTCACGCTGGTTCAGAGGTGAACAACACGGGCTCAGTGACAGTCTCGGCCACGGGCGGGACTGTGGCTTCCAACGGAGGCACTGATGCTTCGGTTCGGTATACCTATGGTCTTCATGCGGACTCCAATGTGAATAACATGGGCACGGTGATGGTTTCAGCCACGGCCGGAACCGCAGATTCCAACGACTACTATTCGTTTGCCGATCCCACTCCTTGTGCCGAAATCCGTTGGGTGTATGGTCTCTATGCCTACGATGGCGATGTGAACAACACGGGCACGGTGACAGTGTCGACTACGGCCGGGACCGCAGAGGCCAATGGCGCGTCAGTCTCTGCCCTTGCTCAGACTTACACTGTATCTGGCCTTCACGCGGATTACGATGTGAACAACGCAGGTGCGGTGACGGTTTCAGTCGCAGGCGGGACGGCTGATGCCATGGGGGCCTCTACCTATGCTCTTGCCCAATCTTATGTCGACAGTATCTATGGTCTCTACGCAGATTTTGGTGACGTGAGTAATAGCGGTGCAGTTGAAGTAACAGGCACGGGTGGGACGGTCAAGATCCATGAGGTCAATGAGGTCTCTGGGTCATCTTCTGAAGTCGAGATCGTTGGCGAAGCCCAAGTTTCTGTTTTCGGTATTAAGGCCTACGAAAAGGTGACCAATTCCGGGGCGTTAACCGTGACAGGCACGGGTGGCGAGATCGAGATCTACGATGTGAATGAGACCTCTGAATTGGCCTATGATGGCTTTATTGGTGGTGATGCCCAAGTCGCGATCTACGGCATTTACTCCCCGGGCGACACGAACAACACCGGACCGTTAACCGTGATGGGGACAGGCGGAACAGTCCAGATCCATGAGATCAATGAGGTCTCTGCATCGTCGTCGGAGAGTTACGTCTCCGGCGATGCCCAAGCTTCTGTCTATGGCATCAATGCCTTCGGAGAGAACCTGAGCAATACAGGTGCGCTGACTGTGACGGGCACAGGAGGTACGGTTGACATCCGTGACGTGAACCAAATCTCTGAATCGTCTCATGACGGGTATGTTGCTGGTGAAGCCCAAGCTACTGTCTATGGCCTTTATACCTCCGGCGACGTGAACAACATCGGACGGCTGGACGTGGCGAGCATGGGAGGCGAAGTCAGGATCAGCGAGATCAGAGAGATTTCAGAGTCATCTTCCAGTCAGGTAGCTGCCGATGCGAACGCCTATGGCTATGGCATTTATGTCTACGAGGGCGACACGGTAGATAATTCCGGAGCAATTGAAGTTACTAGCCACAGGCGGCACGGCCACAGCAGACACTGCCACTGCTGATGCCATCGCTTACGGGATATATGGTGGCGGCGCTGTCGATAACGCCGGCCCTATCACTGTGACCGGCGCAGGAGGGACTGCCGTTGCCGAAGAGGTGTTGACCCCGCGATCTTCTGTCCATCCCTACGCCATGGCAGACGTTTACGGCATCTATACGCGCACCGGTGATGTCGACAACACCGGTACGATCGCCCTGACGAGTACTGGCGGCACCGCCGAGATTCACGATATCGATACGATTTCGGCAACGGCCTCGATTCCTTATGCCCAGGCCTATGCCATAGCCGACAGCGAAGCCTATGGCATTTACAGCGACGATGGCGACATCAACAACACCGGTTCCATCGGCGTCACGAGCACGGGCGGCACGGCCCGAATCTACGACGTCAATGCGATCGCAGCGACTTCGTCGCCCGCCGTGGCCACGGCCAGTTCCCACGCTCAACCTTTTGGTATTTATGCCTTTGACGGAAATGTAAACAACTCCGGCTCCATCACCGTCACGAGCACGGGCGGCACGGCCGAGATCCACGACATCAATGCGATCTCGTCGGAGTCCTCATATGGCAATGCGACGGCTGTCGTCCCCGCCTTGGCCGATGGGATTTACGCTTACAATGGCGATATCAATAACATCGGTTCCGTCACCGTCACAGGGACAGGCGGCACCGTTGAGGTTAGCGCCATCAATGCGAGCTCGGCGGGCACCTCCTCTGCCCTGGTCCATGGGGTTAGGGCCTATGATGGTGCTATTGACAATGCCGGTTCCGTCACGGTGACGGGGGCCGGTGGAACCGTACAGATCAGCGATGTCAATGGGGTCTCGACGCCGTCCTCTGTGGTCTCTGGCTCCACCTATGCTGAAGCCTATGGTCTCTATACCTTCAGAGGCGATATCAACAATACGGGAGCCATTACCGTGGCGAGCCATGGAGGAATGGTTCAGATCGACCGCGTCACTCTGTATTCGATATTTCCCTCGACTTATAGCCCTTCCAATGCCTATGGGATCTATGCCTACGATGGTGATATCGGGAACACCGATTCCATCGACGTGACGAGTACCGGCAGTACGGTTCAGATCAACGATGTCAATGTGATTGCGGCAGATTCCTTGTCCGCCCAGACCTCTGCCTATAGCTATGCCTATGGGATTTACGCCCACAGTGGCGAGGTGAACAATACCGGTTCCATCGCCGTGACAAGCACAGGCGGCACCGTTGGGATCGGTGACGTCGATGTGGCTTCGTCGAGTTCTTCGTCTGCCTCGGCCAACGCCTATGCGAAAGCCTTTGGGATCTACGCCGAGGACGGTGACGTGACCAATACGGGGACGATTGCCGTGACCGCCCTGGGAGGAACGGCCACTATCCAAGGAGGTTCGATTTCAGCCACGACCGCCGACGCCAATGCCTGTGCTTATGGCATCTACGCTTACGACAGTGTTTACAATTCAGGAGCCATTACCGTCATAGCCACAGGCGGCACAGCCACGGCCGATGACACCAGCACCGATAGCTACGCGTACGGCATCTATATGACCGGAAACGGAACGTTGACCAATACCGGAACGATCCGGGCCTCGGGCGACCAGGCCTATGAACTCTACGTTGCCTCCAGAACGACAACGCTCGTCGACACCTACAACGTCACCCTGGATGGCGATCCGAACGACGCGTCGCTGGGAATCGCCGCCGACGCGACACTGGTCTTGAACAACGCGACGCTAAGCGTCACGGACATCACCGGAGAAACACTGTGGGACACCGAGTACCAACTGTTCGACATCGACCCCAATGGCGGCGCTGTGACAGGACTGTTTGGCGATGTCGCTGCTGTCAACCCCGATGCCAAGGCCACCTACCACGACCAGGGCACTTCCGTCAAGGATGACGACACGGTGTCGTTGGCGTACAGTCCCGAAGCCACGGAAACCGAGGGCTCGGTGTCGGTAGAGAAGCAGTTGATCGCTCAGTCGATGAACGTGGTACACCACCGGATGACCTCGACCCTGCTCAACAGCGTCTTTTACCCCCGCGGTGAAGGACTCCTGGCAGACGCGGACCCGACGGACATGAGCTTGGGATTGGCCAATTCGGCCGAAGGCGAGGACCGTAGCAGTGTGTTTGTCGAACCGTATTACTCACGGATGGACAAGGAGGCCGATCCATTGGGTTACGACGCTCGACTCTGGGGTTTTGCAGCCGGGTGTGAGCATCAGATGGACAATACACTGATCAGTCTGCATGCAGGCTACGGTCGAGCGAATATCGACTACACCGGAACCGGTTACAGCAACAACGGCGAGGACCAGGACCTCCTGACCGGTGGCATCGCGGGCCTGACGCGTTGGGACAACTGGACGCTACGGTACGGCGTGACAGGTTTCTACGGCTGGCACGACTACCACGGCCTGACCGGAGGCGGCCTGACCGAAACGGAGGCAGCGTCGATCAACAGCTATGGCATGATAGCTTCGGTGATGGCCGGTCATCTTTTCCAACGCGGTTCCCACGTGTTGCTCCCGGAGGTGGGTATGAACTATTTGTGGGGACATCGTCAGCGTTATACAACGGAGGCCAGCGATCCCGATTGGGATACAACATTCTCTGCGATGGACGACCACGACGTGGAAGCCGAGGCGGCGCTACACTGGCTGACGGGATTTATGCACAAGAACATCCACGTGACACCGGCGGCTTCAATCGGCATCCGTCATTTGCTGACCGACGACGAGTCGCTGGTGAGGCAGTCGGTCCCCGGGGCGGCTCCGGTGTCTGTGAAGTCCGAACGAGATCGCACGGCCATGACGCTATCCGGATCGATCCTGCTAACCAAGGCCCGCCACAGTCTTTCTCTGGCCTACGACGGGGAATATTCCCGCGACACCGATCGCCACAGCGTGTGGCTCCGCTATGGCTGGCAATTCTAAGCCAGCCTGGCGGCAACGTCGTCCTGAATCTTATGGCAAAGCCGCCGGATGTTCTCGTCCGGCGGCAGGAGATCCATCAGCTTGCTGAGGAAGCCGCATTCGTCGACGCGGCGCAGTGAAGGCGTAAAGTTCAGGTCGTAGACCCAGCCAAGCTGACAGAGCTTGGCGTCGGTCAGGGTGCGCAGCTTCGCCCATTCGACCGTCTCTTCTCTGAGAACTGCTTCGAGCACTTCGGGGCTGTACTCAGGCTCATCAGGCAGCTCAACCTCGAACATGAAGTTGTCGGGATCGTCTCGGTAGCGCTCGTAGCAATCTATGACGACGCGGAAGATGTCAATCTTGTCGGCGTCGCGGATCAGCTTGGTAAACAGCAGGGCTCGCCCTTTGAGGGCCGAGGGCAACGCCTTGCGACTGTGAAGGCCAACCGCCGTTTCCACCCATTGCCGTTCCTCAGCCGGAAGGCTTTCGAGCACGCCCTCTTCGCGCAGGACCTGAACGCCCCGCTGACCGTGATCGATACTGCGAGAATCGTTGTATGTGCGATACTGGGCAAACTGGGAAAACCGACCGACGTCGTGGAAGAGCGCCGTCAACTCGGCGATCCGCTTCTCGTTCTCGTCCAGAGCCAAGTCCGCCGCCAACAGGCAGATCTCTTCACACGTTCGCTCCGTATGGTCCTGCTTGAGGCGCAGATTGGCGTTGATATATTCATCGTCTCCGAAGAAACGATTGCTGTACTGGCCGAACCAGCGTTTGAATCGTTCCAGTTGATTCTGTTCCATGGATATCGGGTTTCCGAAAAGGGTCGCAACAGCGGGACGAATGATCGTTCGCGCCCACAACGAAAGAAAGACCGAGAGTGTATCCGAAAGCGCCGACCGTGCAAGAAAAACCGCTGCGCTATTCCCAAACGCCCTCGGCCAGCTATAATGACCACGTTCTTACGAAAGAGCATTAGGGTTTTGTTTTTTGTTTCGTTTCGGTAGGAGAAAGGTGCTATGCCGACAGTTAAGGATATCGTGGTACGCAAACCGTCAGAACAGGAGGCCAACCGCTGCAAGGCCTGGCCGATCTGGACCAGCGAACCCAGTTCCTTCGACTGGTCATACACGGAAAAGGAGACCTGCCTGATCATCGAGGGTAAGGTCACTGTCACCGATCGCGAAGGATCGGTCAGCTTCGGCCCGGGTGATTTCGTGATCTTCCCTCAGGACCTCGACTGTGTATGGAACGTCGAGGAGGCGGTCAAAAAACACTACAATTTCGGCTGAACTGCATTGCCCCCGGCCCTGTAGGTCAATTGGGACCTAAATCTGGCACGGAGCCCACTGCGTTATTTGCAAAGGAGCAAAGCCCATGGCCTTCAGGAACGTATTCGTTTACCCGAAGTATCCCGAGAACCTCGAGCGCCTGTATGCGCTGGCCTATAACCTCTGGTCGACCTGGAATTACGACGCTATCCGGCTGTTCTATCGCGTCGACGCCCCGCTATTTCAGAAGGTCAAACACAACCCCGTCAAGCTGCTCATGAGCCTGTCACAGGAGCGCATCGATGAACTGGCTCAAGACGAAGGATTCCTGTTCGAGTTGGATCAGGTCTGGGAGAACTACCAGGAATACATGTCTCACACCGAGCCGACCGAAGGGGGCCAGGCCAATGGGCTGACAGCAAACGACGTCATCGCCTATTTCTCGATGGAGTTCGGACTGCACGAGTGTATCCCGATCTACGGCGGCGGCCTGGGCATCCTGGCCGGAGATTTCCTCAAGGCGGCCTCCGATATGGCCCTGCCGATCATCGGTGTCGGGCTGATCTACCGCTTCGGTTATTTCACTCAGCGGGTCAATCTTGACGGCATGCAGGAAGAGCTTTTCCTGGAATTCGACAATCATCTTATTCCGGTGCGCGAGCTGCGCGACGCCCACGGTGAGAAGGCGTATATCGACATGACCCTGGCGGGCGAACCGCTGCGCGTCAAGCTGTGGGAGATCGAGGTCGGCCGGACCCGATTGATTCTGCTCGATACGGACATCGAAGACAACCCGTCCGACTTCCGTGACATCACGCGCGAGCTCTACATCGCCGACCGGGAGAAGCGATTGCAGCAGGAGGTTGTCCTGGGCATCGGTGGTGTCCTGGCCCTGGAGCGTCTGGACATCCATCCCACGATCTACCATATCAACGAAGGGCACTCCGCCCTGCTGGCCCTGGCCAGACTGCGGCAGTTGATGCGCGACCACAACCTGAGTCTTCCGGAAGCCAAGGCTCTGATTCGCGCATCCACCGTTTTCACAACGCATACCCCGGTCACCGCCGGCAACGAAAGCTTCAAGATGCCACTGGTCAAGCAATACCTCGAGCCCGAGGCTGAATCGCTCGGTCTGACGTTCGAGGAACTGGCCTCATACGGTCTCTTCGGAGAGAACGAAGAAGTCTTCTGGCTGCCCGCCGTCGCGATCCGGTTCGCGACGCACATTAACGGCGTCTCCAAGCTGCATGGCGAGGTCTCGCGACACATGTGGGCGGACCTCTTCCCCGGCACGCAGACCCGCGAGATTCCGATCGGCCATGTCACGAACGGCGTCCATCGTTCGTGGCTCAGCCAGCCATTCACCGAGTTGCTCAACCGGCACGTCGGTCCGGGATATATCCACTGCGCCAACAACCGAGGGCTTACCGACAAGGTCACGCATATCCCCGACGAGGATATCTGGGAAGCGCACCGTAAGAACAAGCAGAACCTCGTCACGTTCGTGCGACGCAAGCTCGCGGTGGACCTGGCCGCCAAGGGATTCATTCAGAGGCGCATCGAGAACCTGACGCGTTTGCTGAATCCCGAGTACATGACCGTCGTCTACGCCCGGCGTTTCGCCAAGTATAAACGTGCCACGCTCGTGCTCAAGGACAAGGAGCGTCTGGCGAAGATCCTCAGCAACAGCAGCAAACCGGTTCAGTTGCTCTTCGCGGGCAAAGCCCACCCGGCGGACCGCGCGGGCAAGGAGATGATTCGAGAGGTCATCCAGTTCGCCAGAGACTATCGTCTCGAAGATCGCGTGATCTTCCTCGAAGACTACGACGTCGATATCGCCCGGCATCTGGCCTGGGGCGCCGACGTCTGGCTGAACACCCCCATTCGACCGAACGAAGCCAGTGGCACGTCGGGGATGAAGGCCGCCATCAACGGCGTTCTGAACCTCAGTGTGCTGGACGGCTGGTGGCCCGAGGCTTACGACGGCAAGAATGGCTGGGCCATCACGGCAGGCCAGTTCTACGAGCAGTCGGAGTTGCAGGAGGTGGCGGAATCCAACCAGATCTACGACTTGCTCGAAGCCGTCATTACGGAGCAATACTACGACCGCAGCGAGGTCGGCATTCCGACGGAATGGGTCGAGATGATGCGCCGTTCCATCGCGACGGCCTGTTCCGGTTTCAATATGAATCGTGTCTTGGCCGAGTACAACACCAAGTACTACATCCCGGCCAAGCGACAGGTGACAAGCCTTACCGCCGACAATTACGCGCCACTCCGCCAAGCCCTTCAGGGTGAAAAGGCCCTGCTCAACTCATGGGACAAGGTCAACATCCGCGACTTGTCGACCACCGTGGACCGCAATGACCGGGTATGCCAGGGAGAGCAGGTGGAAGTCCGTTGCATGGTCGATTTCAACGGGGCGTCCCCCGATGCATTCGCCGTCGAGCTCTATTTGAACGAGGCCGACAGCGACGAGTTCACCGTGATTCGCATGGCCGGTGGCGACATGGAAGGCCAGTCGCGACCTTACACATGCACATTTGAGATCGCCGAGCACGGCCTGCTGAGCTTGAACGTTCGCCTGCGTCCGGCCGATCCGATCCTTCGCGACTCGCACCCCGAGTTGATCAAGTGGGCCCCGTGACCGTGCCGCGCTCCCGACAATTCAGACGACGAAATCTCTCGGCTCGAAGTCGAGCTTGCGCAGCGGCGACGGCTTCGTTGACCTTCAGCACGGTCACAGCTGTCTCGTAGCCGACCTCGGCCGGACAGGTGAGCTTGGCCTTGCCCCGGATCGCATCGAAGAAATTCGCCAGGTGCGGCTGGTGTACCCGCTCGACCATATCCATCTGGATTCGGTAGCTTGGAGCCGGGATGGATTCGCGCACATCCATCGTCACGCCGCCCACCTTCGGTTCTTCGTCTTTCGGTTTCTCCGGTTCACTAAGATAGCCTTTGCGGACCCAGGGATCCCATTTCTTTTCGTCGACCCAGCTTTCGCGATAGACCCGGCAGCGCGCCGCACGCTCGGACATCAACAGTGTGCCTTCGTGGCCCATAAACGTTTCGAAATAGCCCTGGCTGCTGTTGGTCGTGATCGTTTGGTAGTGGGCGCTGACAGCGCCTTGCGGCGCATCGTACTCGTAAATCGCCATGACTGTGTCGTACCATTCGTGCGTGGTCTTGTCGTAGTAGTTCGTCCGCCCACTGGCCAGCACGGACGTTGGCCTGGTACCGAGGAACCAGTTGTAGATGTCGATCTGATGCGAGCCTAGATCGACGATGGGACCGCCGCCCAGATGCTTGTACCAGCGCCAGTTTCGCAGTTGATTCATGGACTCATAGCCATACCGCTTCAACGTGCCAGCATCCAGTTCCTCGTTCTTGGGCCAGCCTTGCGGTTCCTGCACTGAGCGATTCCACTGGCCGTTGATCGCGGTGATCTGCCCCAGCAACGTCGCCTCGCTGAGGAGTTTCTCTCTGCAGAAGATGTAGCGAGGATTGCTCCGCCTCTGGTGGCCGATCTGCAGTAATTTGCCCGTGCGCCTGGCCGCCTCGACCATCCGACGCGCCCCATCCAGCGTGTTCGACATCTCCTTCTCGCAGTAGACGTGGAGTCCGGCCTCCAGACAGGCGACCGTATGCTCGGCATGAAAGCAATCGGGGCTTGCGACGATCACTGCGTCGAGATTCTTTTCCTGCGCCAGCATTTCGCGATAATCTTCATACTTGTGATTTGGATGTCGATACGCTCGCAAACGCCCGGACACCCACTGACGATTGTAGGGCCAGATATCGCACACTGCTTTGAACCGCACACCGGGCAGCCGCACCGCCCCCTCCATCAACTCCTTGCCCTGCGCGCCGGCACCGATCAGTGCGACATTGAGATCTTCAGATTCATCGGCCTGCGATGCCGCACTGAGAATCGTCGGTGCTAGCGCCAGTCCGGCGCTCACAGCCGTGGCTGAACGAAGAAAACCTCGCCGATCCATCTTCAGAATTGATTCGCGTTCACTCATGGTATGCTCCTTCTACGACTCCGCCGGGCCGGACTTGCTAAGAAAAGCGCACCGTCTCCGCCACCATCCCAACAGGAGTCTCCGCTTCAGGTATCCATCGAAATGTCACGCAAGGCCTTGCTCTTCCGCCTCTACCATTGCGCAAATGCGAGAGTTGTTACAGAGGAAGTGATTTGCGTGCGATGATCTTGCTGTCCTCAGGTGCTGGCCACGGCGTCAGCCGAAGGGTGTGACTCTTCTTGAATGCATCGTACAGGATCATTACTATCCCGCCCCTATGATACGCTATCAGAACAGAGCCTTTGGGCGAATCGGCACCAAAGCGAAACCTGCCTTGGGCATCGGTCAGAGTCTTCTCTTGGAACGATATCTCCTCGGCGGCCTTCAAGTCGCGCGCGTTTGCCTGCGTCTTTCCACCACAGATCATTACCATCGCCCCAAGGACGGGTTGTCCATTCGGGTCAAGGACGCGACCCGATAGTCCAATGTCAGCGTTTTAGATCGCTTCGCGGACGGTGTCGGTGAGTTTCTCGCCGCGAAGCCAGGTGGCGATGATCTTACCCTCGGGATCGATCAACAGGATCTGCATCTGACCACCCAGTCGCTTGAACAGATCGCCACCCCAGTCAGGGCCGAAGTAGATTTCGGGCCATTCGATGTCGTGTCTCTTCGACGTACTTCTTCACCTCTTCGAGCGTATCGGTTCCGCCGAGGCCGATGATCTGAAGCTTACCGGTCTTGCCATAGGTCGCCTGCAATTCCTTTAGACGATCCACCTCGGGATTGAACACGGGCGACCAGAGGTTCAGCAGAACGAACCGGCCGCGATAATCGGCCAGGCGAATGTCCTGGCCATCGAGGGTTTGGGCTTCGAACAGCGGCGCTATGTCGCCGACGTGAAGCGGTCTGTGCATCTTCAGCACGAGATCGCCCACGTCGAGCGGCTCGTCACTGTACGCTTTGGCCATCGGCGGCACCTCGATCGCGCCCGAGTATCCGCCGAATTCCCCTGGCCCCTCATG
>CAVSCO010000072.1:0-17676 GCA_963726475.1 uncultured Phycisphaerae bacterium
TGTGTTATGTTGCCTGCTGCTCGACTAGTACGTATTGCTGACGCACTGGCCGACGATATGGGCCGGTTTTGTGCCTGGTACAATCACGAACTGACCGAAGCGACGCCGGAGGGTGAAACGGAGTGGGGTGTGACCGGCCCGCAGCCGAAGAATCCCGATGGCAAAGGCAATTACGTGTTCGCCGACATCAAGGGCAAAGGCCACTACGTCGGGGTCAACTACTACGTCCACTGCCCGACTCCGATGTGGTATGGTGAAGGCGACGACATGATCTTCATCGATGGCGACGAGATGCCTACCCTGCACGGAACCGGGACCGAGGACTATTTCAATACATCCTGGTGCCCGAAGACGATCTACACGCATCCGTATTTCGGGTATGCCCGCGTCAATGACGACATCGGCTGGCTGGGCCGGACCCATGTCTACCGGTTCCATATCAGCGACCCGATCTACTTCGACAAGTCGCTGAAGGTCACTATCGAGCATGGGCACGCTAACAACCTGACGCTCGACCTGGCCAGCGTGGCGTATTGGTACCAGGCACCGCCTCTACAGAAGTTGCCTCCGGCTCCCAGCAAGGAGTCGCGTCAGCCCAAGTCCTTCATCGGCGTGACCGATATCCATCGCTGGCGTCACGAATGGCGCAAGAACCATGGCAACGACAGCCAGTTGTGGGGCAATGAGAAATGATGCATTTTGCGAGACAAGGTCGGTCGAGGGCCGGCCGACCTTGTCCCGTTTTGTGCTGAGGGTCAGTTGTTCTTGAGCTTGTCGGCGTAAGGCAGTGTATCGGGGGTAACGCGAACTTCGGTTGTGAAGCGGTAGGGCACCGGCGTCCCTGAATCGAACAGCAGTTCGACGAAGTAACCCTTCCAGCCTTTGTCCGGGGCGTCGACGTGAACGTCGTAAGCGTTCGACGCATTGGGCGTCAACGGACGACCCTTCCACACCTTGCCGATGGTCTCCAGGCGAAAATCACGGGCGTCCGGATTGGTCGCCGTCCAGAGAGTCACTTTCTGCGGTCTCGTTCGAGGCGTGACGATGATATGCCCATCCTCCGGGATGTCCCATGAGAACTTCGGACGATCGCGACGGGTGAGGATCGAGTAATACCACGCCATCAGCGCCTTATCTGCCTCTGAGCCATCCAGGCCATGATCGGTATTCGGGCAGTAGAGCAGGTACTTGTCCTTGGGCAAGTCACTGAAATAGAACTGCGCCGAATCGGGGAGGAAGAATTGGTCGCCCGCCGAGTTGATCAGGAACTTGGGCATGGTGTAGCGATCGCGGTACGCATACGGGTCCACGAAGTTCCGGATATCGCCGCCACCTTCAGAGTCGAGACGGTCCAGGACCTTCATGTGCTCGTAGTCACCTATCGCGCTGGAATAGAACCCGTACGCTGCGAAATGGTGCTGCATTTGTTCGTTCATGTTGAGCACATCGATTACGACCGGAGCGATCGCACACACGCGCTTGTCGACGGCCCCCGTCAGCCACGTCGTCCAGCCTCGTTTGGAGGCGCCGGAGACGACGAAGCTCTTGATAGCCAGTTTGCCGTCTGTGGCCTTGGGGAGGTACTCCTGGATCGTATCCATGGCGCGGACGGCGCTCTTGACCATAGGCAGCAGCAGGGGCCAGGTTGGATCTTCGGTCCGCAGGAACTTGTCGAATGTGTAGGCGATGATCTCGTCTTCATACCGCTGGTTATCGGGATCGTCCGGAAAGACCAGGGGCTGATTGGGTACCATGCGCAGCTCCGCCACTACCGACTTCGTGCGGATTGCGATATTGCCCAGCATGTCGTCAGGCTTCGTTGGAGCGGGACGTTCGTTGCTGCCTCCGGTAATCCAGAGCAGGGCGGTGTCGAACGCGACATCGTTCGGGACCACGATGGTCAGCCAGTGCTGCCAGAGCGTGCGATTGACTTCTTCCTTGCTGCGCCAGGTCTGCGACTTCATATCGATGACGTAGATTTTGCCCTGCGGGTGGTTGATCGTACGGACGAGGCTGTAACTGTAGCTCGAGTCCGGTTTGGCAACGTAATCGTCCAATGGCGTCGCAATTGCCAGTGACGTGATGAGCAGGGCCAGCAGGATGGTGATGATCTTGTGTGTTTTCATCGTCTCATGTCCCTTTCTCCCTCTATGGGTCCGCAAAGGTTCGGTCAGACTTTGGGCGGAAAAATCGTCCTGAGATACTCGGCGTCGTACTTACAGCTCTCCTCGACGCCAAGCGGCATCTTCACCCCTTCCATGACGAACCACCCACGGTAGCCGATATCGTCCATCGCCTCACGTACACGCGGAAAGTCGATCGAGCCCCGACCGTAGAGGTTGTCATAGTCCTTCGCATGGAACTGGGCGATGTGCTTGCCCAGCGTGCGGATCTCCTGATAGATGTCGTAGCCTTTCAGATTCGAGTTGCCGACGTCGTAGTAGACTTTGATGGCGGGCGAGCCGACCCGGTCGATGATCTCCAGGTGCTGCTCGGCGTTGAGCCAGGATTCGACCGCCAGCGTCACGCCCGCTTTCTCGGCCTTCGGAGCGACCTTCTTGAGCCGTTCGACGGTGGCATCCATTCCACTCGGATCGTTGATCAGGTCCCCATTGCCAAAGAAGGCCAGCAGGATGATGTTCGTCTTCATCGCCGGGCAGATGTCGATCGCTTTCTCTACCCATTGTTCGGCGCGTATGTCGCTTTTGTAAGGGATGTCGTTCAGCGTGCCCATCGCCAAAGAGGCGACTTCGAGCTGGTTCTGCTCCGCGCGTTCGAGGATGCCCTTCTGCAACGCGGGATCAAACAAAGGCAACTGTTCGCTCGCCCGGCCAAAATCCACTTGTACGCCGTCGAGGCCGATCCGTTTGGCAACGTCGAATGATTCAGGCTGAGTCGTGCGACCTACCGTCCAATCACAGACGCCCAGTTTGAAGCCGGCGGGTTTCTTCTTTGCCATGCCGTTGGTGTCCGACGAGGCACACGAGGTGGTCAGTGACAACCCCGCCAGCGTCAGAGCGGTGCCGGCGAGCATTTCACGGCGATTCAGCATTCGTCCGTCCACGCGTAGACCTCCATGAAAAGCATCGCGTGTGACCTCAGGAGTCTCCAAGGTCACACGCGCAGTATGTTCGTGATGTTATGCCTTGACGCCTTTGAGATTGGCGTCGAGCTTCTCCTTGGTGTTCATCAGCTCGTTCCAGGTGACCATGCGCTTCTCATAGGCGGCGGTACGTCCAAGAACGGTGATCAGGTTGCTTCGGACGCTGCACTCGACAGTTGGGTTCTCGAAGTTGCTGCCCGTGACGTTGTCGTAGAACGTCTTGATATTCGTGACGGCGCCGTCCTTGTAGATGCCGGGCGACTTTCCACCGCGATAGAAGTGGTCGCCTCGAATGAGGACCTGTCCACCGTATTCGGTCTCCAGGATGCCCTCGGTGCCGAACATGCGGTTGCGGATGCCCTCGGGCTGCGTGCCGTAGCCGTTGAATTGCCGGGAGCTGAAGGTGATCGCCACGTTGTTGGGGTACTGGAACAGGACGCTGAACGTGTCGTAGCAGGTGCCGACGGGGCGGAACTTGCGACCGCCACTGCCGACCGCCCAGACCGGGGGCTCGTCCATGATCCAGCTCATCACGTCGAGCGTGTGGATGTTCTGCTCGGTGATGATGTCGCCCGAGAGGATCTTGTCGAGGCCCCAGGCCCGCAGACGATTCTCGGCGTTGTCCGGATCGGATTTCCAGGTGTCATACTTGCTCGTGAACGGATCGCCCGCGTGATAGGTGCACTCGCCAAAGGCGAACTTGCCCAGGGCCTTCTCTTCATGCACGCGCCGCAAGGCCTCCATGTAGAACGGGTCGACCCGCGTCTGGAAATCAACCAGGAAGCACTGATTCTTCTGCCGGGCCGTCTTGCCACTGTCCTCGATGCTCAGGCAGCCGGGCACGTCGACGGCGATCGGCTTGGCGAGATAGACGTGCTTGCCCGCTTCGACTGCGGCCGCCGCCTGCTCGGGGTGGAAGTAAGGCGGGCTGATGATCGCAACCGCATCGACCTTGTCCAGGACCTTGAGGTAGCCCTTCAGTCCGGTGTAGCGATTGGACGCAGGCACGCCGACCGCGTTGCCAAGATTGTCGGCGCGGTCCTTGAAGTAATCGGCCGCTGCGACCAGGTTGTATCCACCGTGTTCCTTGAAGAGCTTGGCGATCCATGTGCCGCGTCCTCCACAGCCGATCATGCCCAGGTTGATCTTGCTGTTGGCCGCGAAGGTACGGACGGCGCCTGGAGCGACGACGGCGAACGACGCCGCGGCCGCACTGGCCATGAAACGACGCCTGCTTATGCTCTCTGACGTGTTGGACGGCGGGGTGGGGTTCTGCGTCTGTGGCATTGTGCGGTCCTCCTTTCAAGTCATTTGGACGACACCACTTGTCGCATAGTCGTTATCTGGAATGATTATACCGCCCGACGCCCCGCGTGCAATGCGTTTTGACGATGTCACACGGTACTGGTGTCTCGGTCGCCCGTGCGGGTGGGGCGTGCATATCCAGCGATGGGAATATGCTTGGCTTCGAGATGATGCAAATCCATGTATTGCTTGCGCCGGATCTTGCCGGTCGAGGTCTTGGCGAATTCGCTTGTATGAATCTCGAGTTGGTGTGCGGCGATTCTCTCGAATCCCGAAAGGTGTTTGTTTTGCTTCTGGCAATCCCGAATACTCTCCCATATCAGGTTCTTGACCGTGTGCAGCTCCGACAGCAGCTCATGCCTCGGCCGGCGGGTGTGGCCTTCGAGCGTTTCCCATGCCGGCTGCACGAGCGCCCGCATCGTCTCTTCCATGACGCCGTTGGGATCGGTCCGGCGGGTGGGGACAACGAGAACCTCTTTGACGAAACGCGCCTGCGACAATGCCGTCTCCACGCGTTCGGGGTTGACGTTCTTGCCTCCCGGGAGAATGATGAGGTACTTCTTGCGGCCCGTGATGTAGAGGTAGCCATCCTCATCGAGATAGCCCAGATCACCCGTATGCAGCCAACGGGTGTCTTCTGAGTCGGTGTGAATCACGGCCTCCGTCGCCTGGTCATTTCGATAATAGCCCTTCATGATACAGGGCCCACCCAGGCAGATCTCGCCTTTCTGGCGGGGGGGCTGTGTCTGATTCTCTTCGTCCACGATCTTGACTCCCAGTGTATCGATGGGCCTGCCCACCGAGCCAAGCTTGTCCAGCCTTTCGTTGAAGCCATAGACGGGAGAGTTTTCCGTCGTGCCATAGCCCTCGTACATTCGGAAGCCTCGTTTCCAGAGAGTGTCGAGGACCCACCGGGGCATCGGGGCGGCGCCGGAGAGGAAGAATCGAATTCCCGTCCAGCCTTGCTTCTTGCGGATCTGTCGGCCCACGTATTTCGGGCAGAATCGGTCCAGGAGTCGAAGGATGAGGCTCTTGGCCTTCCGCCGCTCAAGAGTGTCTTCGAGCTTACGGGCCAACGTGGTGAACAGGGCGGGGATAGCAATGAAGATCGTGATCTTTCGGTCGCGTATGAGATCGGCCACTTCGCGATACCGGTTGGTGTAGATACTCGTAGCCGCGGCGAGCAGGGGCAGGAGCTTGCCGACGGTCAGGCCAAAGGAATGATGGGGGGGCAAAATGTGTCCGAGCACGTCCTGCGGCCCCAAGTCCACTCTGCGGATCGACCCTTCGAGATTGGCAACGAGATTGACGTGGGTCAGTTCGACCTCGCGCGGGTCACCCGTAGTTCCCGAGGTACAGAGCACGACGGCCGTGTCGTCGGGATTAAGGTCTTTCTGGGCTGCGTCAAAATCCTGAGCTTTACCACAGGCCTCTTCTCCCAGCGGGGTATCGGTCATGAAGATCAGCGCCAGCCCCTGGGCTTTGGTGTATTCGGTCAGCTCTTCCCGGTCCTTCGGGTTGGCATAGTCGTCGGCCAGGATGACCGCGCGGGCATCGGTGCCTTTGAGGTGAGCGATCACACCTTGAGGTCCACGTTCCGGATCGATCAGCACGGGAACCGCGCCGGCTCGCAAGATGCCCCAGAGGGCCACGTCCCAATCCGTCCGATTCTTCGAGACGATGGCAACACGATCCTGCCGCCGGATGTGTTCCCGTTCGATCAGTCTGCGAGCGAAATTTTCCGATCGGCACTTCAATTGTCCGAAGGTCAATGTCTCATGGCGGTCAGCGGTGATGACTTCGGTGCAGACCTTCCCAGACGAACTGACGTTTGCCATGGATTGACTGAAGAGGTCGATCAGGTTTCGGTGCTTCAATGTGATCTGCATGTTGGCGGCTCCAGTCGGGCCACGATCCCGACATGTGACATCTTCGGCAGCCTGCGCTGTCGTGTCTGTGTGGAACAACTATCATATCCGCCGGTGCGAAAAAAGCACCAAAAAAAGAGTACCAAGTGCAGTAATGTGCATGGTATGGGCAGTCTGATGTGCATCTGTAGCGGGGGCGCAGCCCCATAGAGAAAGGGCCTGTACCCCTGGGGGATACAGGCCCTTGAATTCTCTCCTGTGCCTTGTTCAGGACACAGCGAAGCTGCCGAAAGACAGTCGGACTATTCCTCGTCTTCCAGCGACTGGACCAGCCACTCATCCGCGGTCACGGCCGCGTCGATGAAGTCCACGACGCAGTCGCCATTGCGATCGCCGATGACGTGAACGTCACAGGGGAGGGCGGGTTCTGCAACGACGTCCGGGCCGGCCAGGTAGTCGGCTGCGATCTCGGAAGCCGACAGAGCGGTGTCGTAAATACGCAGTTCGTTGTAGGAACCGCAATACAGCGGGTCGCCCCACTGCGAACGCCCGAGCCAGACATTGTTGTCGATGATCTCGTTGAGCATCACCGGGGCCTTGTAGGCGCCGACGATCGTGCCGTTGATGAAGAGCTTGATGACGCCGGATATGTCGTCGTGCACCTGGGTAATCAGGACCTCCTCACCGGCGGCCATCTTCCCACTGTCGACCATGGGCATGTTGTACTGAACGCCCAGCCGACGATATTCCAGCAGAAGCGATCGCGAACCGCTGTCCGGGGTGACATAGAAGTAGCTCACCTGGTCGCCACCACTGGAGGCGTCTTCGCCGCCATTGGAGGTGCCGATGTCGTAGATACGCTGCCAGACGGCATCGGTGCCGTCCCAGGTGGTCCAGCATTCGATGGTCATCTGTGTCAGTGGCGAGACGAGTTCATTGGGCAGATCGATATAGTCGCCCGCTGCGGCATCGCCGGAGCTTTGCGAGCCGTCGTTACCCAGTGTGGCCTGGCCGCCGGCGATGGTCGCGTTGCCCGTACCATTCATCAGGGTCGCGTCGGCGCCACCCACGACGTCGGGGATCGTGACGCCATCGGCGCTCTCATCGAAGGTCCAGCGGTGGATCAGACCGGTCTGGACGTCGAGGAACACCATCGGCGACGTAACCGAGCCGTTCGCGTTGGTCACGACGCAGTAGTAGTAGCCTTGCTCTGCCGGGGTGACAGCCGCGACGTTAAGCACCGACTCCACGCCTTCGGGCAGCGCGACATCATGAAGCTCGAAACCCATCATGACGACGGTCTCGCGATACCACTGATAACGCAGTTCCGGGTCAACCTCGCTGACGGCCTCGCAGATCAACTGTGCATCGCCACCCTCGGGGACGGCCGCGCCCTGGATCGTGGTGATGACCGGACGGCCGTCTTCCGTCGTGAAGCTCCAGACGTTGCCTTCCGTTACGCTACCATCGGCCGCGACCTCATCGACGCGCCAGTAGTAGGTTGTGGACAGATCCAGATCTCCAATGACATCACTCACCGCGAAGGTGCTCTCCGCCTGACCTTCACTGAACATTTCCAGAGCGGCGGGGTCCTCGCCACCATAGACGTTGAAGGCCACGGCGCCTGAGGTGGGTGTCCAGCTCATGACCTGATTTATCGCAGAGACCCCCGTGGCGCCATCGGCGGGGGAGGGGCTATAGGACCGGCTTCCGATGAGTCCACCTGGCCCTGCGGCGTGCGATTCCTCCAGTTCAGCTTCGGACAATCCGCCTTTCCAGACGCGGAACTCATTGTAGCTCGCATTGGCGGTATTGTCTCCCCACTGGGAGCGGCCGATCCAGGCATTGTCGTGGTTCAGGGTTGAGATCCTATTGCCCGTCTCAAACGAACCTTTGGCCGGGCCAAGTTCACCGGCGTCGGCCGGCGCCGTATACCAGGTCACCAGTCCCGGCTCGATGACCATAACCATATGGTATTCCGTGCCCAGCTCATACGGAGCGTTGGTGCCATCGAGCAGTCCGCCGCCAGCCGGGCCGTTCCACTCGACGCGGTCGTTGTTGATGTCCGTCCCGACACTCCAACCCATATAGAGGTATTCGGATGTGCTCGTGCCAAAGTCGAAGATACGCGACCAGGTTTGCACGGACAGTTGGGTCGCCCAGCACTCGATGGTCACGGCGTCGCCCAGGCTGTTCATGAAGTTGTCGGGCAGATCGACGTAATCCGACGTGTCTTTGCCTCCGCCCGTCAGGGTTATCTCCGTGTCGGACAGGATGGCGTCGCTTGCTCCCAGATCCACAATGACGGCGTCCTGGCCTCCCGCGGAATCCGTCAAATCACCGTCGAAGCTCCAACGATGTGCCAGTTCACCCGCCGGGCCGCTTAGGGCCAATCCGAGTACCAGCAGAACCGCAATACAGCACACTCGCTTTCTACACATGTCTGACCTCCTTCAAAGAATATGAACCTGAATATCGCACCATTTCCCGAAGAGGAACACGCAATCTGTTTGTCGGCGTTCATCGCCCGTGACGCCAAGAGAATCTGTCCGCGGTTGAAGAGTCTGTTGGTGACAGATGGTTAGAACAACTCCTCGCGGCATTCGGACGCTATCGCTGCCGATGCGCCTGACTTGGCTCTTGACCTCCTCTCTTGTTTACTCTCCAGTCCGCAACACCCGACTCCGACCGATAGGCGCAAAACCGGATCTGTTGACAAGGCCCGGTAAGGTATTGTCACATGATGCTGCCACTCTGGTGCCCCGCAACGTCTGGTCCAATCGCAAGGCTGCGGGCCTGCCCAGAGACTCTGATGGACCGGTCCGCCCATATCGTCAGCGATTGCCAACAGACACCACAGGCGTCCCTCCGTCCACGGGCAGTCCATCCCTTTTCTCTTCCGGGCCGGGGGACATGGCAAGGATACCCTGCCGGTTCTGCCGTAAATGGTGTGAGAACCACACACCGATAGTCGCGGCATGAGGCGAAACCATCCTCAATCCCATTATCCCATGCGTCATACGCGCGGGGCAAGTGGGATACCGGTGAAACAGCAGGTCAACAATGAATTATGCCATAGGAACGAGGCGTCGAACAACACCCTATTGCGTTTACTTTTAGCCACTTCGCGAACTCGCACTATTATCGGCCATATGTGGCGGTTTCGTCAAGCATGGGGCTGGGAAGCACGATTGGCTCTGATGTGGATTTGGGGCAGGTACAAGAAAAGGGCCTGTACCCCTGGGGGATACAGGCCCTTGAATTCTCTCCTGTGTCCTGTTCAGGACACAGCGAAGCTGCCGGAAAACGGCAGGATTATTCCTCGTCTTCCAGCGACTGAACCAGCCACTCGTCCGCGGTCACGGCCGCGTCGATGAAGTCCACGACGCAGTCGCCATTGCGATCGCCGATGACGTGAACGTCACAGGGGAGGGCGGGTTCTGCAACGACGTCCGGGCCGGCCAGGTAGTCGGCTGCGATCTCGGAAGCCGACAGAGCGGTGTCGTAAATACGCAGTTCGTTGTAGGAACCACAATACAGCGGGTCGCCCCACTGCGACCGTCCGAGCCAGACATTGTTGTCGATGATCTCATTGAGCATCACCGGGGCCTTGTAGGCGCCGATGATCGTGCCGTTGATGAAGAGCTTGATGACGCCGGCCACGTCATCATGCACCTGGGTAAGCAGGACCTCTTCGCCAGCGGCCATCTTCCCGCTGTCGACCAAGGGCATGTTGTACTGAACGCCCAGTCGACGATATTCCAGCAGAAGCGATCGCGAACCACTGTCCGGGGTGACATAGAAGTAGCTTACCTGGTCGCCCCCGCTGGAGGCGTCTTCGCCGCCGTTGGAGGTGCCGATGTCATAGATGCGCTGCCAGACGGCATCGGTGCCGTCCCAGGTGGTCCAGCATTCGATGGTCATCTGCGTCAGTGGCGAGATGAGTCCGTTGGGCAGGTCGATATAGTCGCCCGTCGCGGCATCACCGGAGCTTTGCGAGCCGTCGTTACCCAGTGTGGCCTGACCGCCGGCGATGGTCGCGTTGCCCGTACCATTCATCAGGGTCGCGTCTGCGCCACCCACGATGTCCGGGATCGTGACGCCATCGGCGCTCTCATCGAAGGTCCAGCGGTGGATCAGACCGGTCTGGACGTCGAGGAATACCATCGGCGACGTGGTCGAGCCGTTTTCGTTGGTTGCCACGCAGTAGTAGTACCCCTGGTCGTCGATCGTTGCACTGGAGATACTAAGTGTGGACTCCACGCCTTCGGGCAGCGCGACGTCATGAAGTTCGAAGCCCATCATGATGACCGTCTCGCGGTACCACTGATAGCGCATCTCCGACTCTACTATGCTGGTGGCCTCACAGATCAACTGGGCATCGCCACCGGGGGCGACCGCATCGCCCGTGGCGATCGTGATGATCGGACGACCGTGCTGAGTGGTCAGGCTCCAAACATCGCCTGCTTCTCCGTTGGTGTCCACACGCCAGTAGTAGGTGGTCTCGAAATCGAGTCCGGCGCCGAGGCTACCGGCGTCGACCGAGGTCTCGGTAAGGCCGTCGGCGATCAGCTCGAGGGCTTCGGGATCGGAACCGAAGTAGACACTGTAGACCGGGTCAGCGATGGTGGCGGGGGCGCCCCAGCTCAGTACGGCGTCCACGATACCCGTGGCACCGTCGGCCGGGTTGGGCTTGTTGGCCTTGCTGGGATGGGTGGCGTAGGTGACCGCATCCGGCAGGACGACGATTCCGTCGATGCCTGGGCCCGCCCAGCCGATGGCGCAGTTGTCACCGCCGGTACCTTCCTGCATGACCGACCAGACCGCCAGAAGCTGGCCTTCGGCCAACGACATGGGCTCGGATGCTTGGCTGGCGTTTGCGGTCCAGTCCTGCGAGCCGGTCCAGCCATCAACGTAGGCGACCTGCACGGCGCTGGCCAGATCGTCGTTCTGGCTGACGAACAGCCGGCTGGAATCGTCGCTGGCGACATAGAAGGTGTAGTCACCGTCGGCCGGCACGAGAACATAGCCACTCAATTTGGCGACGTAGTTGTCGGCGATGTCGGCCCAGGTCGGCTCAGCCAGAACATCCACTTGATCGGCGGGGGTACCGCTTTGCGCCAGCTCAACGGCGTCCTCGATGCTCGAACCACCCCACCAGATTTCCCGCAGCATGTCAGCAGACGAAACCGCCGACAGCATCAGGCAAATCAACGTTGCTGCTACAGTCACTTTCTTCATGCTTGGTCCTTCTTAAACATATCACATTTGCAGTTTCGTTGGGGTCCCAACCCCATTACATTTCGCAGCGCATTCCCTGTATCCAGTGGCTTGGCTTATACCTCCCTTTCGTCCGATGTCCTGGGGCTGCAAAGCCCGGTTGAACAATCGCGTGATTGAGCGGGGGATGAAAGTTCTCGCCCAACTGCTTTTCCTCCTGATCGCGAATGGTCCAATCATCCAGTGACAGACGAAGCCAAATCCGGCTGATCGTCACCGCTCGATGTCGAGACGTGTTGCTTTCGACGGATTTTCTCGCAAACCTCCTCTGGCGCTATTGATGTTGGTGGAGTCATTGAATCGGTGCCAACCAATCAGTCATTTCCTGCGGACGCGTCCAAGCGCAGAGTAATAGGCCTGAGACGCGAGCTTTCCGGGTCAGAAACAGACGCATGACCTCACAGCAGAGGTGTGCCCAAACTGCAAGATGCGATGATGCGAGGCTCGAACAAGTGGACTTTAGCACACACGGCTTTCCTATTCAACATGAAATGCTCGAAGACGCCACATAGGTCTGGTCCGCCTGCGTCTCTATGCGTGTCACGGCTGGTTCTTCTCGGACCCTGGTGACGGCAGCACTCTCACCTGAGACCAGGAGAGGCCGTGACTTGTATCGGCTCTTGAAGGCTTTGACTTGACGACTATTCGGGGGGCCGAGGGGGGCAATAAGAATGGGGCCCATGTCATAGTGACATGGGCCCCACGATGAAGCAGAGTTGCCGTGACACTCAATGGAGTGTCGCGGTTACGAGACTAGTACGACGAGACACCGATCAACTCGACCTCGGCGATCTGCATGCTGTTGGCGCTGCCTGGATCGCGAACGGTCGGGAAGAGCAGCTTGTACGTGGTGTACGCCATCTCGTTCTCGAAGGTGATGGGCGTGGCGTTCTTGGTGAAGCGAGGCCACGCTTCTGCCCCTGCGAAGTCGACGACGTCGCCACTGGCGATCAGCGTATACGTCCCGTCGATCCCGTCATTTGAGCCATACAACTCGAAGCTCACCGGGTCACGTTCCACCGCATCATTGGCCGTGGTCAACGCGATTCCTGTGACAACCGTCGCACCGACGGCCGGAGTCACTTGGATACCGGTCGGCTCGGTTTCTCCCTTGAAGTGGAGGAACTTCGTGGCAACATCGTTGTCGATGCACAGGGCCGGATACTCGGCACCAGGCCAATCACCATCATCCGGGACACCCACAACCGTGTCATCCGGGCTGGTGACATCCGCCATCACGTTGTGGCTCAACGGCGTACCGACGCTGAGTGCGACCTCGACCGTACCACTGCCGGCTGCCGGGGCATCCGGAGTACCGGCGCCGACGGTGACCGTGGCGACGTTCGCCAGATCCACGCCTTCCAGACCGGCCAACGGAATGTTCCAGTTGACCGTACCGGCTGCCTGGGTCGCCGCCGGATCGTCGGTGACGACCGTGGCAACGCTACCGGCTGCGTCTTCGACCGCCACGTAGAGGCTGGCTGCATCGTTCGACGGCATATCCATGCCGATCGCCTCAGCGGTCCAGTCACCCGTGACATCGCCCGTGGTGCTGATATCAGAGAGCTGGGCGATAACGGTGTTGCCGGCGTCATGGCTGGTCACGGCCAGACCGATCAGGACCGGATCTTCCATCACGACCTCGCGAGCATCACCCAACTGCGTCCAGTTCTCGGCGTCAGCAGAGATGAACCCGGAGAGGTTGTTGCCTTCACGCACGATCTTGACATAGTACGGCGGACCAACCGGATCGCCTGCATTATCGGCGTTTACCGAATCCGAGTCCGCGACCTGACGGCCCTGGAACGAGGCGCCGTTGCCGGAGCCGGAACTCCAGAAGTTGCCTGTGATCGCAGTGATTGAATGCACCGAACCGGGAGCCGTGCTCTGGCGGATCATGACGCCCGCCTTGGTCCAGTTGTTGGTGATGTTCTCGATGCCATCAACACGAGCGACGATCGAGCCGTCGCCGTTGAGGGTCTTGTAGGCATAGCGGAATTGATCCGAAGTGCCCCAGATGTCGGCGCCGGAGGCACCCATCGTGACAACACCATCGGCCTCAGCAAAGCCAACCGGGTTGCCCTTGTAGGCGACGCGCAGCGTGTCAGGAGCGTAGGCTGTCAGGTCCGCACCACCCATGTCGATGTCCAGCGTGTTGCCGGCCTCGTCATAGATGAGCGTGCCGGCACCAGCGGACACGAACTCGGCGGTGGTGAAGCTCCACTCATCGCCTGCCCAGATGTCGGTGCCGTCATTCTCGTCAACACTCCAGGTGTACGGCAAGCCGTAGACCAGGTCGGCGGCAAGGCTGCTGCCTTCGACTGTCGTCACTTCACCATTGACGGTGACATCGCTGGAGACAGCGCCGCGACCGGCGTACCACTCCAGCACGGTGCTCGGGGCCACGCCCGTGGCGCCGTTGGCCGGGCCGATCAGACGAGCCTGTGCCGGGACATAGGTGAGCCCGACTTCGGCCAGACCCGAATCCGGGAACAGACCGCCCCAGGTCGAGTTGATGGTCAGCTTGACGTACTTGGCGCCAACGCCGTGCATATCAAGGACCGTCTCAGCGGACTGAGCGAGCTCGACGTCACCGACTGCCATCCATTCGGCGCCATCAACGGAGTATTCCACCGTGACATCTTTGGCACCGTAGCCGAGCAGGGTTTCAAACTGGGTGTTGGAGTTGAAGACGGTCATTTCGACCAGCTTCAGAACGCGCGGCAGCTCGAGCTGAAGGTAGAGAGCCTCGCCTTCCGGAGGAGCGGCCAGCCACTGATCCGTGCTTTCCTGCGAAACGACGCCATCAAGCACCTTATCGGGCTCCGAGCCTTCCTGCGAAATACCGTTGGTCGTGGCGATCATGCCTTGCACGGCAAAGGCTTCCGGCTCGGTCGTGAAGCTCCAAACCATACCGGCGTTGCCGTCGACATTGACCTGCCAGTAGTAGGTCGTCTCGAAGTCCAGGTCGATTCCGGCCGTGCCGGCGCTGACGCTGGTCTCGATGATGCCTTCGGCGATCGGCGCCAAGGCGGCCGGATCAGTGCCGAAGTACACGTCATAAACGGGGTTCTCAACCTTTGCCGGCGCAGCCCAGCTCAGTTCCGCGTCAATGATGCCCGTGGCACCGGAGGCGGGAGACGGGCTCACGGCCATTGTCTCGTACGGCGTGCTCAGGTACTCACCCGGAATAAGTGTGATGGTGTCAGAGCCCGGCTCCATCCAGCCCCAGTCCTGACCGTCGCCACCGCCACCTTCCTGCATGATGCCAACGATGGCCAGGACCTGGCCTTCTTCGAGCATCATCGGGGCCGATGCCTGGGTGTCGTACTTGGTCCACTCTTGCGAGGCGGTCCAGCCGTCCACATAGGCGATCTGTTCGGCGTTGGCCGGATTGTCATCCTGGCTCAAGTACAGCCTCTGGTAGTCGTCACCGGAGACGTAGAAGGTGTACTCGCCCGTGGCCGGGACCGTCAGATAACCACTCATTTTGGCCACATAGTTGTCGGCGATGTCCACCCAGGTCGGCTCCGGCAGGATGTCGATCTGATCCGCGGGTGTCCCGCTGTCGACCAGCAGGATGGCATCATCGATGCCGAGGCTTTGCCACCAGATTTCCCGAAGCACGCCTGCCGACGACACCGTCGACAGCACCAGGCACAATAATAGTGCCAACAAAGCTAACTTCTTCATAACACGTCCTCCCCGGACAAAAACAATAAATTGGGTTACATTACCGCACACTCCGTTGCACAAAGCACACTACATCCCTTTGCCGATGACCACCTCCTTCCTGGCAACACCCCGGGCCGACGAGGCCCAAGACATGCCTGAGTCATGTCACGACCGGGAACACCGGAATCCCGGTCACAAGGGTCCTTCCGCGGGTTGAAACTGGCCCAGATGCTTGGCAAAGAAATGCGAAGCCACAGCCCGGGCCATCAACTGCAATGGTGCGACATTGGTGGCAGATGGGATTGAATCACTCACTCTCTCTCGATACCTCCATGACCTACGTATCGCTGCGATCGGGTCGGCGCCAATCAAGTCGCCGTGTCCGACAGGCGTGCTCTCTCATACTGGTGGCTCGAGAACACGTGTGTTTCGGTCCTTCAGATGGCCTTTAATCGCAGAGGGCGAACGGCCGAACGTTCTCGCAACAGTCGTCCACATCGTTTGCGGTGCTATTGCGCGAATGGCCATCCGGGGCCGAGAAGGTAACTAACACTCCTACCGCACCAAAGACTTGCGAGGACCGATAAGCGTTGCTATATCACAGGTCGAATACTCAAATTCTAACTCAGAACCCGGCACCGTTCAAGAAAAAAAACGCGGGAAAACGTCCCCGTCTGTTTCCGGCCCATTTCTCCGGTGGGCTTCCTGCCACTGACAGGGGTCCCTGTACGGCCGTCCGATCCCGGAGGTTCATCCAGATCGAGTACTATTCTCGCTGGCTTTGCCAGGCCGATTCCGACGCGGCCTGGTTGGCCTTGGGTGTTGCCATCGTTATCGGTATATTCACAGCCACTTCATCGTGGCTCCGGAAGACCTTGGCGAGGGTTTCGCCCGTCATGGCGGGGCGTTCCGTGACCAATTCCGGCGTATTGAACGTCCGAAGGCAGGATTCGTAGAAGGCCGGGTCTTTCTGAGGCAATAAAATCGGCTTGTGCACGGTCCCGTTCGGATCGACGTAGCTGATGAAAAGCCTCGTGAATACACCGTGGAGCCGCTTGCTGCTGAAAATGATCCACCGGCTGTTGCTCGACCAGCTCTGCCACGATTCGCTCTTGTCGCTGTTGATGTCCAGGCGGCGGTAAGTGGGTTTGCCTGCCTCGTCGCAGGTTGCCAGGTCCATCAAGTACAGGTCGCTGTCTTCCTGCCAGGCCGGAAAATACCCATAGCTGCACATGCAGAACGACAGCCAGCGGCCGTCCGGGCTGCACCGGAGCATGGCGATGCTCTTGCCCGTATCCTTTGCAGAGAGCACGGTTTCCAGCGATCCCCAGCGGCCGTCATTGACGTCGTACGAGACACGCATCAGGTTGTACCGGACCTGGTCGTACAGAGCCGGTGGGGTCGGCGTATTGTCCGGCCATAGCTTGGGCGTGCTGCAGAAATACAGATACCTGCCGTCCCCGGACCAGGCGGGCCAGTTTTCCAGATGCTCTTTTCTCGCCAGATTTGGCTCGATGCGAATGCTTTTTTCGTCGTTGAGATAGCACGCCAGGTACGAATTGAGGTCCACTGTGTCCCGGACCTCGTTGCGGCTCGAATGGTAGAACATCGGCAGGTTGTTCACGGAATAGACCGCCAGGCGGCCGCTGGGATGCCAGGAGGTATAGCCGAATTTCGTGCCGATCTCGCGGACTGTTCCATCTTCGACCAGGAGCGTTCCGACTCCGTATTTGGGCGATCGGAGTCCCAGAAGCATTGTGTCGCTGCGGTTCCGGGGGAAGGAGTGGCAGTTGACGCAGCCGTTTTCGTACCGCATCCCGCTGATCAACTCCGATTCCTCAAATCCGGTCAGGTCTCGGAAGTAGATCCCGATCTGACCTTTGACCCTCAGATGGGTGGGATGCATCTTCCGGTACACCAGGAACTTATCGATATCTTCCGGGGCAATCTGGTTAGTGAGGGTCTTGAAATGGTTCCATTGGCCGTCCCCGTCCCTGGCGAAGACATCGATTCGAAGCTCCTGACCCCGATTCTTCTCCAGTAGGGTGTGCCATGGTCTCCCGCCGATTTCGATGGTGCCCGTTTTGCTGAAGACCTCGATCGGATCGCCCTGGGCAGAAGAGAATTTCGCGCAGTAGGCGGTTCCGGGCTCTTCGACTTGGAAGTTCAGAGGAGCAATATTCGGTGGGATGACCGCTCCGGCGTAGTCGGGTCGTATCTGTGGCTCGCGGTCTATCTCGTGAAAGCTCTTGATAGCGTCCGGCCCGTTGGACACGAACCCAAAGCCCACGAGGGCTCCGGCCCCAACGACCAGCAAAGCGAGACTGATGGCAACGCGTTTCCGCACGAGCCGGACTCCCTAATCTGCGAAGAAGTAATAGTAATAGTAGGTGTCGCCAAACGGGCCTTTTGACGCCGCCCGGGCGGCGGCCTTGTCCCTGCCAT
>CAVSCO010000073.1:0-7235 GCA_963726475.1 uncultured Phycisphaerae bacterium
TCGATGTATTGCTCGTCGAATCCTTTCCGTACGCCGGAATGAGCCCGGAGTCTTGCCATCGTCGAACGGGATGAATCCCCCGAATCGGGGTCTGTATTTGCACTGCATGATACAAATGGGTCGCTTGGCCACATTGAGCCAGGCGGCCCTTCGAACTTTTGTATCGCGGCGCACGGCGGCCGCGCCCTTTGCCGAGTTCCGCTTTCCCTGACACCACCCTTGGACAGCAAGCTGTCTTCATCATTGGCGCGAGCCCGTCTCTTCGCTATTATTGGGTGGGGGCCCTTCTGAAGGGACGCCAGATGGAGACAGCAAGGGCACATAAGGCCGCAACGCGGTCGCCATTGGGCCAGGTCGCACACCCTGAGGCCTCGGACTATTCCCGTATCGCCCTGTCGCGCATGAAGGGAACTGAATCCATCGCCTGCAATCCCGGCACAAAGGCGACGGCTCCACTCACGCCCCCTCGGTGCTCCAACGTCCAGAGACCACCCGAATCATACGGGGGACCGCCGATGACGCTCTGGAACAACGTCGCCGAGTTGATGGACTACTACATCCCCCCGCTGCCGACCGTGTACTGGGCCGACATCACCCGGATGTGTAACCTGCGATGCGTCATGTGTCCTCAATCGAATGGGCTGACAAGGCGTCGGGAAACCATGCCGATGGCCCTGTTCAGGGAGTTCGTCGATGACGTTTGCGCGAACCGGCCGTTGATCAAGCTCTATCTCTCGGGCGAACCCCTGCTGCACGCGAATCTCTTCGACATGATCGACTACGCCTCTGCGAAGCACTGCCGGACCATGATTCACACCAATGCCGTCGGTCTGACCAAAGAGATCGCGGAGAAGATTTTGTTGTCTTCGCTGACCTCCATTTCCTTCTCCTTCGATGGCTGCTCGGCGGCAATCTATGAAAGGCTCCGCCCACCGGCGAGTTTCGAGAAGGTCCGATCCAATCTCAGGGAGTATCTGAACATCCGAAAGCAGGTCCCCGGCGGAGGTCCCAGAACGCGCATCGAGATCATTCGCATGCGCAAGACGGAGCCTCTGATCCGGGATTTCGTCATGGAATGGACCGCCAGCGGCATCGACGCGGTCAATGTCGTCGACTGCATGACATGGCATGGTCGCGTCGAGGACCATCGCGTGCCGAACGCGACCCGTCCGACCGGATATAACCCGTGCGCCGCCCCGTTTCAGTATGGCTGCATCCTCGCCGATGGGACGGTGGTCCCCTGCTGCCTGGACGTCGATGGCGAGATGCCTCTGGGCAATGTCACCAGGGAGCGTTTTCGGGACATCTGGGTCGGCAACGGCTATCGTCATCTGCGACTGGGCATGCTCACGGGTACGTTGCCGGCCGATTCGATCTGCAGCCGCTGCCTGAACACCACCCGCCCGGCGTAACCAAAGTCTACGCGAGATCGTCGCACACGCATCGAAACGACTTTCCCGCTTGCTTTTACCTTGCTCTCGGATGATTATGGTCTTCGTGACCGCATCGAGATGGCAAGTCTCTCGGTCGGAGCCACAGTGGAATATAAAAGGACAAACGTGTCGCGTAGCCCCACAGACAACAGCAGACCACAACTGGACCGGTCAGGAGTCGCACTCGTGGTCGGAACGTTCTTCGCGGCGCTTATCCAGGGGGTGTTTCTGTTCGCCGCCGCCGGAACGTTCGCCTTGCCCCGTGCGTGGTTCTTTCTGCTCCTGAGCTTCGTGGCCATATTCGGTCAGATGGTGCTGCTGGCCTGGAGAAACCCCGAACTGGTCAACCATCGGGCCCGTTGGAGGAAGAAACGCGACGCCAAACGGTGGGACAAACCCCTCGTGATCGCCTTCGGTGTACTCGGCTTCGAGGCACTGCCGGTCGTCATGGGGCTCGATGTGGGGAGGTACCGGTGGTCGAATCTGGGGACGGCATGGCTGGCAATCGGAACAGCCCTCTACATTCTCGGGACGGTGCTGATCACCTGGGCGATGCAGGTCAACACCCATTTCGAGACGACCGTCCGCATCCAGACCGACCGCAACCACCACGTGGTAACGCGAGGTCCCTATCGTCTCGTCCGCCACCCAGGATACGTGGGAGCGGAACTGTGGATTCTGGCGGCCCCCCTGATCGTGGGCTCCGCCTACGGCCTGATCGTTGTCGCTCTCGTCACCGTCACCCTCGCGGTACGGACCAGCCTCGAAGACCGGACGCTCCAGCGCGAACTTCCCGGCTACGCCGACTACGCCGCCCGCACTCCCTATCGCCTCCTCCCCGGAATCTGGTGACCCAACAACTCTTGCGAAGGATCACCGCGCGCCAAGACATCTGAATCCCTGGTTGGCACCCCGGCGCTTGGACCGGAGAAATGCGTGTCATCCTGCTTGCCTTGCCAAAGACCGTCAGGCATAGCGTGGCAACAGCAGGTTAGGAGCCCATCAACTTGCGGGCGCGGTCGAGGAGGGTTTGGGGGTAGTGTTCTTGTTCGAGGATGCGGATGGCGGTCTTGGTGCTGGCCGGGCCGGGGCAGAGAAGGTAGTCAAAGGTGATGCCCTGTTCGGTCAGGTGCTCCTGGAAGTGGTGGTTCTCAGCAACATCGGATGCGGCAGCGGTCTGAGCCAGCGTCTCTTCGTGCGTCGCCAGCAGGAACAGATTGCCCGAATCCAGCAAATGCTCCGTCAAGGCGATGCCGGCGGCCGTCCGCTCGGATGAGTTCGTACCCCGGAAGGGCTCGTCGATCAATCCGAGTAGCCGCGTGTCAGCCCCCTCGTCTGCTACCATACGACGCAGGCGACGCACCTCGGAAAGGAAGTAGCTCTCGTTCCGTGCCAGGTCGTCGCGAATCCGCACATCCGTCAGCAATCGCACGGGTGACAGCGCCATCTGCCCGGCGACGACGGCCGAGCCGATCTGGGCCAGCAGCAGGTTTACACCCACCATCCGCAAATACGTGCTCTTGCCGGCGGCATTGGGACCGGTGATGACCCACATTCGAGTCGTATCGGTCAGCAGCATGCTATTGGCCGTCACGTGCTGACGCGGGATCAGCGGATGCCGACCGTCGGAGATCGATACCAAGGTTTCGCTAACCCAATCGGGATAGCATGTATCGGGTCGCTCGGCAGCAAAACACGCCAGACTGGCCAGGGCCTCGAACTCCGCCATCGCCGCCAGCCCGTCCAACAATGCCTTCTTGCCTGAGACGAGACGCCTCAGGATGGCCTCGGAGACGTGCAGATCGTAGAAGACCAACACGTTCAACAGGCCGCGGGCCAAGCCGCCCAGCGCCATCCACCCCAAGTGCTCACAGAGTGGGGGAATGCCGACCTCGGTCACCTTCTCGAAGCGCCGCCTCAGCACGACCAGATCGGTCCGGGCAGGCAGATTCTCCTCGGCGCTATACGCCACCGCCAGAAGGCCGCGCAGGACAGGCGTCAGCCGGACCAGAGGCAGGACGGCTTCTTTGAGCCAGGCGAACATCTCCTTGTTCACATGAGCAATCACCAGATTGATGGCAATCAACGCGACGATCAGCCTGAACCAGTGGTAGTGAGCAATCGAAATCTGGACGACAGCGAAGATGAAGCAGAGCCCGCTGAATATTGACCAGATCCGGATGCATTTCGAGGCGGTCACATGTGGATTGGCGCGGCGTGCCGAAGGGGCTCCACAAGGGCATCGAGCCGGCGCGAGTGGCCCCGAAGCGGAATGATGGACGCCATAACATCGACGCGCTGCTTATCGTGACTGTCGAGCCAGCGAACCGCTTCCTGGCGACACTGAATATGCTCGGTTGAGAGACATGGACCATTGAGCATGTCCCGCAATCGCCGTGCCCCGGCCTCGGTCGAGGTGCGATTCAGAAGACCGAAGATGCCGACGGGCGGCGCGTAGAGGTCGAGGTCGTCCAACTCCTGGTCCGTCAGTGGCCAGATGGGACCGGAGTCGATGGCCGCAGGCAGAATCGCCTCGGCGTTGTCAGGATCGGTTGGGCGTCGCCAATCGCGAACGGGTTTTCCATCGTCAACGGCGTCGCGTAGCGATTCATCGATCACCACAAGAATTCGCTCGGTGGAACTGCGATGCCCCTTCCAGTGCAAATGGCGCACGATCGTAAGACGAAAGACCGCCACAGCGGGAATCGCGACTATCACGGCAGGCAGAAATCCCCACATCAGGGCCAGCACCACGATCGCCGCCACAGAGGCCCCGAAGGCACCCAGTCTCAGCCACGACCACCGCGTTTCGAGCCGCACATAGCCCGCAAGGTCGCATTGCAGGTCCTGCCGTCGGGCGATCAGGTGCTCGCGACACGACGGCTCGTGGCGACCGTCATCCGCCTGAGCATTGGTTTTGACATCCTTGTCCGTCACAGGCGTATAGATAACACGCCATGCGCCGCAATGCAAGAACGGGCCAGTTGCCCTTCAACGCGGACAGGAATCGCCGCACAAGTTTTTGCTTGGCTTGATCGGGTGCGTCCGTCACAATGGTTTATGCCGTTTCAGTTCAGATATGCTCACGTGAGTTGCTGTCATCGGAGATAAGCCAATGTCACTGCCTAAGATGTCCCGTCGCACGTTCATGAAGTCGCTGGCCTTCGGTGCCGCCACCGCCATGGTCCCAGCCTCGCTCAGGGCCGCACAGGGCAAACGGCCGAAGAACATCGTGCTGATTTATGCCGACGACCTGGGCTATGGCGATGTCAGCTGCTACGGTGCGACGAAGGTCAAGACGCCCAACATCGACCGGGTCGCCTCCGAAGGTGTGCGCTTCACCAACGCCCATTCCCCATCGGCCACCTGCACACCTTCGCGATACGCGATGCTGACGGGCGAATACGCCTGGCGGCACCCGGGCACGGGTATCGCCCGAGGGGATGCGCGGATGATCATTGAACCAGGCCGGACCACCCTGCCATCGCTGCTGCAGGAGGCGGGCTACGCCACGGGCGTCGTCGGCAAATGGCATCTGGGCCTGGGGGCCAAGGGACAGCCTTTGAACTGGAACACGGACATCAAACCCGGTCCGCTCGATATCGGCTTCGACTACTGCTTCCTGATTCCCGCAACAGGCGACCGTGTACCGTGCGTCTTCATGGAAAACCGCAAGGTCGTGGGGCTCGACCCCAGCGATCCCATCGAGGTCAGCTTTGACGGGCCGATTGGCAACGAACCGACGGGCAGGGAGCACCCCGAACTGCTCAAGATGCATCCCAGTCACGGCCACGATCAGACGATCATCAACGGGATCAGCCGGATCGGATACATGAGCGGTGGCAAAGCCGCCCGATGGGTCGACGAAGACATCGCCGACACCATCACGGGCAAGGCCACCGACTTCATCACGAGGCATAAGAACGAGCCGTTCTTCCTTTACTTCTCGACGCACGACATCCACGTCCCCCGCGTGCCGAATCCGCGTTTCGTGGGCAAGAGCGGTCTCGGTCCTCGTGGCGACGCGATTCTTCAACTCGACTGGTCCACGGGCGAAATCCTGAAGACACTCGACCGCCTCGGCCTCGCCGACGACACGCTGCTGATCTTCACCAGTGACAATGGGCCGGTCGTGGACGATGGGTACCAGAGATCAGGCGGTGGAGAAACTCAATGGGCACAAGCCGGCTGGGCCCCTGCGCGGTGGCAAGTACAGCGCCTTTGACGCGGGTACGCGTGTGCCGTTCATCGTTCGCTGGCCGGGCCAGTTGAAGCCAGGCACTTCCGACGCCCTCGTCTGTCAGATTGATCTTTCGGCGTCACTGGCCGCGTTGACCGATCAGAAGCTCCCTTCCGACGCGGCACCGGACAGCTTCGACGTGCTCGGGGCCCTGCTGGGCAAGACCACCACCGGCCGCGATAGCCTCATCGAGCACGCCGGAACACTTTCGATCATCCAGGGCCGATGGAAATACATCGCACCCAGCAAGGGCGCCAAGATCAACCGCAACGTCAACATCGAGCTGGGCAACGATCCGCAGCCCCAGCTCTACGACCTGGACAACGACCTGGGTGAAAGACACAACGTCGCCTCCGAGCACCCGGGCAAGGTCAAGGAATTGGCGGCGATGCTGGAGAAGATCAAGGCTGCCGGACGGTCGCGACCGTGAGCGAAATGGATGACAAGCCCGTCCAACTGAAGATCTTCGACAAGCCGTTCAAGTGTACCGTCTGCGACGGTGACACATTCCGGCAGAAACACGCGGAGCTGCGAGGGCCGGCCACGTCTCTGTTTCGCTCCAAGGACTACGCGCTGTGCCTGATCTGCGCCAAGTGCGGGTACGTCCACTGGTTCATGCCTAAGATGGGATCGTACGGTCCCCAAGCGTCCACAAGCAAACCGACGTAGGGTGGGTTCTCAACCCACGCGTAGGACCGTATGCCCAGCCATGACGCGTGGGTCAAGGACCCACCCTACGGTATCGAATCACTTCCTGGCGTCTGCGGGAATGACGTCCACCAGCCCGACGTCGATGTATTGGCCGCCTGTGGTTTGGTGACAGTGGACGGCGAAGACGTTCTTGCCTGGCTTCAGAGCGGCCAGTGCCGCCGGCTTCATCTCTATCGGATTGTAGCTGCCGGTGAAACCTGATGTCTTGATCGCCAGGACGCCATTGATGTAGACCTCGGCGTCCTCATCGTGATGAAGATTCAACTGGAGATCGTGCCACGTTGCCTCGGGCAGGATGAACTCGCGACGCAGCCAGATGTCGGAACCTCGCCATACCGTGCCAATACTCGAACCGGGCGTGCCCTTCGTACCGAAGCCACCGGGTCCTTCTTTCCAGGAAGAATCGTCGAAGTCGGCGGCGAACCAACCATCGGCGGGTTTCTCCATCGTATACCGCCACGTGAGCGGCTCGTCCTGGCTGGTCGGGACCGCCGTGACAATCTTAGGCGGCTTGGGCAGCGGCGCCCATCCTGACGCCTCCGTCGTGTCTCGGCGGGCCCACTTGCGCCAGACGCGTTTCTCATAGAGCATTCGGAGGAACACGCCCCCGACGACCGGCCTGGCCTGGAAGCCGCGTTTCTTGGCGTCGTGCGTCCAGTACCAGTCCGTCATAGGCACGCGGTCCGGCGTCTCGTTGAGGAACCGGAACACGGGGTCGACGAGAGCTTCGAAGTCGTCCTGCTCCTCCGTCAGCGTCGCCGTCCAGAGGACCCAGTCGAGCTTGGTGTAACGCGATCGGTTATCCAAAGGCAGCCCATAGGTGTCCTGCACTTTCTTGTAGTAGTCCATCT
>CAVSCO010000074.1:0-25696 GCA_963726475.1 uncultured Phycisphaerae bacterium
GCGCAAACTGGAGAACATCGAGGGCACCGTCAACGCCAGAACCTCTGATGGGAGCATTCGCGCCGAAGGGATCAAGGGCAATACAAGACTCAAGACGTCCGACGGGAGCATCGAGTGTTCCCGTATCGAGGCCGATACGCTCGACCTCCACACCAGCGACGGGCGCGTCAAGCTTGTCGACGCCACGACCAAATCCTGTAAGGCTGAAACCTCCGACGGGAGCATCGCCCTGACCACCGTCCGCAGTGGGACGGTCGACCTGCACACCAGCGACGGCGGGATTCGCTGCGAGGGCATCAGCGTGGCCCGGCTGAGCTGCCGCACCTCCGATGGATCCGTCCACATCGAGTGCGCTCCGGACTCGCCCAAGGTGATGGACGCAACGGTAACCACATCGGACGGCAGCATTACCTTTACCGCCCCGCCGGACTTGTCGGCCATCATCGATGCGTCCGTCAGCGACGGATCGATCCACACAGCCCTGCCAATCACCGTGCAGGGCAAGGTAGGCAAATCTCTCATGGGAACCGTCGGCGCGGGTGAAGGCAAGATCACACTGCGAACGCACGATGGATCGATCACCATTCGATAATCCCGCAGAACAGGAGAATCCCAGAATGCAATTTTTGCACTCAAAACATCGAATCTTACTGGGCTTGTCGATCGCCTCGGTCCTGATCGCCTGTGGGTGCGATATCCACACCGGCAGTTGGAGGGGGCAATCCAGGTTCGAGAGAAGAGCGACAGGCCAGAGACCTTTGACCGCTCGCTCAACGCTGGATGTGGAGACGTCCGCCGGATCGATCACCATCACCGGTGCCGACGTGGCCGACTGCAATATCGTCGCGACTATCACGGGGTACGCACCGACTCAGGAAGAGGCGCAGGAACTGGCCGAGCAGGTCACGATCGAGATGGAGACGATCGGCAGCACACTCAGGGTCCGGGCCGATAAGCCCCACACCGGGAACAACCGATCCATCAGCGTCAGTTACCGAATCGTGGTGCCTCGACAGACGAATGTCGACTGCCACAGCTCCTACGGAAGTCTCAGACTCGCCAATGTCGACGGGAACGATCACCGCCCGCACCAGCAGCGGATCAGTGGATGCGGAGCAGATTCGCGGCTCAGCCAATCTCAGCAGTTCCTACGGGTCCATCACGTGCGAACGGTTCTCCGATGGTGACCTGGCCATCAAGACCAGCAGTGGCAAGGTCACGATTTCCGATGCGAGATTCGGACGGTGCGACGCCGCTACATCCTATGGTTCCGTCACGGGACACTCTCTGAGCGGAGAGACGATCAAGTTCCGCTCCAGTAGCGGCAGCATCGACCTGACCGATGGAACGGCCGACTCTATAGACCTTTCGACCTCCTACGGCCGTGTCAATGCCCGCCGGATCGCGGTCAGCGATCTGCGAGCCAATTCGGGCAGCGGAAGCGTCGATATCGACTGCGCCGACGCATGTCCATCGGAGCTGACCGCCAACGTCAAGAGCTCCTATGGCAGCGTCACGTTCGCCGCCCCACCCGGGTTCGCCGGACAAGTGCATCTGGCCACCAACTATGGTTCGGTCCGCACCGATCTGCCCATTACCATCAGCGGAGAACTCAGCAAGAGGAAGATCACGGGCACCATCGGCAGTGGCCGGGGTGATCTCCGCATCGAAACCAGCAGCGGCTCCGTTACGCTGCGATAAAGGCCCATTCGCGACGCCGCCGAACGATAACGGCGTCGCGCTCTGTAATTCTGCCGGACGGGCGGGGGCGAGTGTGTCTTCTGTCGCCCCCGCTCGACCACTTCCTGTGACGCCAAATTCCAGGCCCTTGCTTTCGGAGCGGCTCCGCGTCATGATGGCCTCGGAGCCATTCATACGGACCGGATCGCTACAGCCAATTCGGGGAGTTGCAGGATGAGACAAAGACATACGCTGACAATCCTATCGATTCTCGCAATCGCGTGCACTTTGAAGGCCGCACCGCAAGGCGTCAAGGTGCCCACCATCGAAGGCCCCTGGTGGCAGGTGGCAGGCAATCCGACCGACCATAAATACGCCACCGATAGGCAGGAACCGGTCGATTTCGCCGTCTGGCAGGCAGCCGACGGAACATGGCAGATCTGGTCGTGCATCCGCAAAACGACCGCCGGAGGTCAAGGTGGTATGACGCGATTCTTCTATCGGTGGGAAGGCCAACATCTGACCGATACCGATTGGAAACCGATGGGCCTCGCGATGGACGCCGATCCATCATTGGGCGAGACGCCCGGCGGGCTCCAGGCGCCGCACGTGGTCAAGATCGACCAGACCTATCACATGTTCTACGGAGACTGGGTCCATATCTGTCACGCCACCAGCACCGATGGCAAAACATTCACCCGTGCGATTCAGCCCGATGGCAAAACCGGCATGTTCAGCGAAGGCCCCGATGCCAACACACGTGACATCATGATGCTTCCATACGACGGCCTGTGGTATGGCTACTTCACCTGCCACCCGAATCGACAGGGCATGGTCTGTGTTCGCACCACCAGGGATTTCACCCACTGGAGTGACTCGACCGTCGTTGCCTTCGGAGGCCAGGCCGGGACGAAGTTCTACTCGGCGGAGTGTCCGCACGTCGTCTGCCTGGGGCCCGAGCAGTTCTATCTCTTCCGTACGCAAGCCTATGGCACCCCCAAGACGAGCATCTACTTCTCCAAGGACCCGATGATGTTCGGGATCAATCAGGATGACGAAGTACCTGCTCTGCACGCTTCCCGTCGCCGCCCCGGAGATCATTCACCACGAAGGGAAATACTACGTCGCGGCTCTGAACGAGGGCAAACTCGACGGCATCCGCATCGCCAGACTGAAATGGACGTCGAAATAACGGGAGCGCCAGATTCTAGGGCTTGAACGGTGGTTGATAGACACGAATGGCCTTGATGGCGGGCCTGGCATCTCCTGCTGCAACAAGCTCCATCGTGTGCGACGTGTTCTCCAGGTCTGAAGCCAGAACCGTTGGGTATTCTCGGGCCGGATCGGTCACTTCAGGACCGACGTACTCGTCGACTCCCATCAAGGCGACCCTCCATCGGACGACGAAACCGTCGGGAGCGTCCTTCTTGCCTACTCTCCGATCGTACTCGAACACCCAATCTTCGGGCTCAATCACGATGCGTCCGCTGTTCGAGACGAACTTCTCCTTCCCCCGCCCCGCTCCATCAGGTCCCGTCACCGAGCCTTTGACCGTGAAGGCAAAATCCGTGTGGTCCTCGTTGAAACCGCTGCACGTGGCCTCCCATGTTTCCAGCACAGGCGGAGTGTCCCAAGTGATCTTCTTGATCGCGGGCCATCCGATCGTGGGGGTGCCGCTGGGACGCGTAAAGGTGTAGCACTCCGGGTGTTCGCTCGGTTTCTTCCCATCGATCCGCACCATCGCTCGCCCGGCTGGTCCAGCATCGGCCAGTGCCACAACGCGATTGCCCTCGAACTCTAACGACAGCTTGTTGTCCTCCCACTGCAGGTCTTTGCCCACCTCATACGTCCGCACCATGTCCTTCCACTCATCCTGCGGCTCGTCGGGCAGATAGACCAGGAAGCGTTTGAGCAATTCGGCCATGAGCCAACGCCCCTGCTCGTTCAGATGCACGCTGTCTTTGAGCAGGCCCGAGGGTTCGAGGCCGTTGTCCTTGAGGTAGTCCACCCACTCCCATCGCTGGGGCTGCCACGCACAGCCGTACTTCTTGGCGATGGGGGGCAGGATGAAGTAGTTCATCTTGTCGCCCCACTCCTTCTGCTCGACCCAGAAGTTGCCTTCGCATTTCGGCTCGGGCCAGATGTTGGCGTGGTCGGACTGCATGATGATCTCGGCCGTCGTGCGGCTGCGAACCTTGCGGATGATCTCCTCATACTTGTCGGAGGCACCGTAGACGTGGAACACCAGCAGATCGGGATAGAACGGGATCAGGTCGTAGTCCATCGTGCGAACGAGCAGTTGCGACCCGAACCCGCCGATCGCCTTGTTCTCAACCACGAAGTCGGTATGAGGAAAACGCTTCTTCAGGTCCTCGACGACCATGGTGTGCCATTTCTGCCCGACGATGGACTGACCATAGAACAGGATGCGAACGGTGTGCCGCTGCTGGGGTGTGCTTGTCGCCATCAAGGTCATGCTGCGCTGGAAGTGCTTGCCGTACTCAGAGGTATCTTTGGGAGGCTTTGGTGCCGGGTAGTCGTCTGCCAGAGCCGTTCCCGACAGGAGGACAGTGAAGGTGAGCACGGCAAACGTGCTGGACAGTCTACGGGCGGCAAACAAAGGCATGACGATTCTCCTCATGGGATAGATTCCTCCGCAATCGTGTGGACCTTGCTGATGGCGGTCCATCCTCAAGTGGTATGGGCGGCCGGTTCGAGTCGATCATTGTCGACGAAGTCCAGCCAGTCGATCCAGGCGTCTTTGTACAGGTCTCCCGAGGTCAGGAAGCCATCATTGTGCCCGCCCCGCAGTTCCACAAATTGTTTCGGCTCCGGAGCCGCCTCGAACAGACGCCGACCGAACTCGAACGGCACAAGCTTGTCTTCCGGACTGTGCATCACCAGAACGGGACATCGCACCTTGGCCAGATGGGCCTTGGTGTTGTACCGGAAACGGGCAAACACCCGCACGGGCATGTAAGGATACATCCTGGCCCCCATGTCGGGATAGGACGTAAAGGTGCTCTCGATAACCAAGGCGCGAGCATCGACCTGTCCGGCCAACTGAGCCGCAACACTGCCCCCCAGCGAGCGGCCGAGAAGAACGATCTGCCCCGCCGGGATGCCCTTGGTCCGCGTCAGCCAGTCAAACGCGGCACGGGCATCGCGATAGGTGCCGACTTCGCTCGGCTTACCCTCGCTTCTGCCATAGCCACGATAGTCGAAAACGAAAACGCTCAGCCCCATGGCGTGAAACAGGCTGATCGTATCGAGG
The DNA here is from genome assembly GCA_963726475.1 of uncultured Phycisphaerae bacterium. Classification (GTDB taxonomy): domain Bacteria; phylum Planctomycetota; class Phycisphaerae; order Sedimentisphaerales; family Anaerobacaceae; genus Anaerobaca. The sequence goes on from CAVSCO010000074.1 coordinate 4,955, forward strand.
CGATGCATGATATTGCCACCGTTGCCATGGCAGAACAGAATGGTGAACGGCGACTCCTCGGCTTCGACGTACCAACCGTTTAGGGTAACGCCGTCCTCCGTCTGAAAGGTGACGTCCTCGAAATCGAGGCTCATATCTTCCGGCGTGAAGGCGATATCCCGCACCGGGCGGTACAGAAGCCTGGACTGTGTGAACAGCAGCACGAGCCCAAAGCCCACATAAGCAACCGCCAGCGCAACCCCTGCGTATAACAACACTGTGCCCATATGACTCCAGCAAATCCGATCGTTCTTCTCCGACCTCATCCCTTCCGGCCGGCGTGCTTGAGATATCGCGCAGACGGCAACCGCATCCCGATACCATTTTAGGTTGCCTGGCATCTCAGGACAAGCTACAATCCGCCCGTGATTACGAGAAGGCATACATCCTCGGTTTCCGTCGGTTCGGTGGAAATCGGCTCGTCGGCCCCCATTGTCGTCCAATCGATGACAAAGGTCCCGACGACCGACGTCGCTCGCTGCGTCAGGCAGGTCAAGCAACTCGTTGCTGCCGGGTGCGGGCTGGTGCGCATCGCGGTGCCCCGCCGGGCCGATACGGTGGCGTTCGGGCAGATCGTTCAGAAGGTGAAGATCCCCCTGATCGCCGATGTGCATTTCAGCGCCGATCGCGCCGTCGAAGCCATCGAAGCCGGCGCCGCCAAGATCCGTCTGAACCCGGGCAATATCAAAAAACGCGAGGACATCTTCCGCATCATCGACGCGGCCAAACAGCACCGCGTCGCCATGCGCATTGGCGTCAACGAGGCCAGCATCCGAGACCTGAAGAAGGCTCCCGTTCCGCCTGAGAAACGAACCGCGCTGATGCTCGACGAGATGCGAAGCTACCTCGAACTGTTCGAAGGTCGCGGCTTCGATCAGATCGTCCTCAGCGCCAAGAGCAGCGACGCGCTGCGGACCATCGAGGTCAACCGGGCCATCGCCGAGGCATTCGGCTACCCCATGCACCTGGGTCTGACCCACGCGGGATTGCCTGCCGACGCGAGCATCCCGTCGGCGGTCGCTCTGGGGACGCTGCTGGCCGAGGGAATCGGTGACACGATTCGCGTCAGTGCGGCGGGCGACCCGGTCGTCGAGACCGGAATCGCCAACAACATCCTCATCTCGCTGGGCCTGCTCGAACGCACCCGGCCCGAGTTGATCGTCTGCCCGACCTGCGGACGCACCGAGATCGATATCGTCAAGCTCGCCAAACGGGTAGACAAGGCTTTGAGCAAGGTGAGAAAGCCCTGTCGCGTGGCCGTGATGGGTTGCGTGGTCAACGGTCCGGGCGAAGCGGCCGACGCCGACATCGCCGTCTGCGCCGCCAAAGAGAAAGCAACGTTCTATCTGCATGGCAGGAAGATCGCCATCGTCCCCGAAGCCGAGATCATCTCGCGTCTGCTGGCTGCTATCGACAGCTTATAGGGCGACGCATGCGTCGCCCCTACCGCTTCAGAGGCGGATCATTCAGCAGCAATGAATCGAGCGCATCAGCCGGCTGGCTTCCGTACGGTTTAGGCGGTATCCCCCGCACCTTGTCGTCCCCATTCCGAGACGTGTAGATGTTGTCGCCGTCGATGCCACAGAGAGGTCGCCTTGCGAACTCCACGTGCGAGTCGAGAAACACGACGTTCTGGCCCTCTCTCCCATAGGCCTTCGCATTGCCCAGCGCAGCCCCCCTCTCCGTTCCGGTGTCAACGTTGACTTCGGGGTGAAATGCAGAGAAGTCGTCAGCCTTCCACCTGGCGCTGTCGATCCAGGGATTGTGATCGGCGGCAACGACGCTGCCTGGCTCACTGTACACCGTCAAGGGGTACGGACCATAGGGCTGCTGATAGGCGTAGCTACAGTGCCTGGCCGGGTTCGGACCGAAATCCCAGACGTCGGTCAGCCTGTCGCTGTCAATACGGTACTTCGTCGGGTCGAACACCTTGACGCCTCTCTCTCCCATACAGACGAAAGACTTTGGAGGTACATCGCCATACCGAACGAGCAGGTAGAGACTCGAACTGATCGTCGCCTGCCCGCCGGCACCGTTGGGATCGAGTCCAAACGCGTCTGTGCGACGCTCGGCGTGCCAGTCAGCCAATCCTGGCCCCCAGACCGTGCCCTGTCCCCCTGCCAGAGGGAGCTTGTCCTCGTAGTCGTTGGCATAGATCAGCATCGCCTTGCCGATCCCGGACAGGTTCGTCCCGCACGGCATCCCGAACGCCGTGCACTTGCCGGCCGACAACGGCAGGTACATCAGTGCAAGAACCAGGACCGCCGGAGCAGCTCATACCGATCGCTGCGAATCCGTACCCCGTTCGCCGTCCCCCGCTGCTGCCAATCTCAATCAGGCCGATGACTCCCAGCAGGAATGCAAGCCCGGCACCCAATAGCATGCCGAGAAACGTCAGATTGACCAGAGCAGATTCGGGGCTCAGAAGATACCGATCCATAGCCGCAATCGCAGGCGGCACGATACAAAGCCAGCTTAAGATCGCCACCGCTGCGGAGATGACCGCCAAAATGCTGAGCCTGACCGTCACGCCCGAGGACGAACCCGGGTTCCCGACCAAACGAGTGGCCACACGAAACACATTTGGCGGCCACCGTCGTATTCTCACTTCCGCAAGCCGGACATCGCATGGTCGTCCTCCGAATTCTCGCCAAATCAAGGGCTCTCAATCAGGGCTGGTCACATCCCACACTGGTGACCGATCAGCGTTTCACTGGCGGATCGTTAACCAGCAGCGAATCGCACCCATCCGCCGGCGCACTCTCATAGGGCTTTGGCGGCGTCCCTCGCACTTTGTCTTTGCCCTCCCACGACGTATAGATGTTGTCGTCCTCCAAGCCACAGGAGGCTCGCATAGAAAACTCCACGTGTCCGTCGAGAAAGAGAATGTTCTGGCCGTCCTGGTGGCTGGCCATGGTTCGATGGGTCAGGCTGTTGCCCCGGCACGCTTCCTCCGGTGTCCCGTTGAACGGGGCGATGTCGGGTTTGAACAAAGAGAACGCCTGCGCCTTCTGTCGGGGACCGTCAATCCAGGGATTTCGGTCGGCCGCCACAGCCACCCCGGGTGGAGCTGTGGTTGTCGGAACGTATGGGCTGTAGGGCATGTGATATGCGTAACTGCAATGCCTGGCGGGATCAGGCCCGAAATCCCAGACACCAGTAATGCCTTCGGTGCTCGCCCCGTAGCCAGCGGGCTGAAATACCATCGTTCCCTTATCCTTTGGACAGACGAACAACTCGGGCGAGACTTGGCCGGACCTGACCAGTAGATAGAGGCTGGAACCGACGGTCGCTTCGCCGCCAGCGCCGTTGGGATCGAAACCAAAGGCAACAGCGCGACTCTCGGCCTTCCAGTCGGCAAGACCGGGCCCCCAAACGGTTCCTCTACCCCCGGCTACCGGCAAAATGCCGTCGCAATCGTTCGCATACGCGATCATCGCCTTGCCGATCCCGCCAAGGTTCCTGCTGCATCGAAGGCGATATGCCTGTTCCTGTTCGTGGCGCCATCCTGGCAGTAGGCCACAGACCACTACCGACAGGACTCCAAGGACAATCAGTGCCGTCACGATATCCGCGCGGGTGAGTCCACCGGCTCGGCGTCTGGCTGAAACGTGTCTCATCGATCGGATGTGTCTCATCAACGCTCTCCCGAGTCTCACTGCAAAATAGTGTCGAAGTGCACCAGTCGCAGGTGAAGTACCGCTAAGATCGATTCTACCAAGGTATGTCACGGAAATCAAATGGGAGGCGAGAAGACTGGAGAGGGGCCTTGGGTGGCCCCTCTCCGGATAGTGCGTGTGCTATGACTTGCGGCATTCGGCTTCAGTCGATGTCCGAGCCGCTTCGATGGCCACGATGCCGTTGCCTTGTCGCTGCGGTGCGCCGTTGGTGGCCTTGGCACCGGCGGCCTGGAGTCCGAGACGGTCCTCGGCGGCTTTGAGAATGGCTTCGAGCATCTCGGAGTACGAAATGCCGGCGATCTTCGACATCTTGGCCATGTGCCCGTCCCAGCACCAGCCGGGATTGGGATTGACCTCGAGCAGCTTCGGTGTCCCCTGGGCGTCGAGCCGCCAGTCGAATCGGCAGTAGTCACGACATTCCAGCCGCTCGAACAGCTTGAGGCAGCACTCGACGACGAGTTTTTCCGCCTCCTCGGGGAGCTGCGCAGGGATCGACTTGATCTGCCAGTAAGGCGAATCGGGCTGCCATTTGGCCTCGTAGCCGCAGAGCCTTGGCAGATCAGGCGGCAACATCGAGTAGTCCTCCTCGATGATTGGAAGCACCGTATACGACTCGGGTGGATTGCCGATGATCCCGACGGTGAAGTCTTTGCCCGTAAGAAACTCCTCCACGAGGATCGGTTTCTCGTAGCCGAACTTCTCGCGGATCTCCGTGATCGCGTTGACCAGCTCTTCCACCGTGTTGGTCACGCTGCGCCGCGTGATGCCGAAACTGGAATCGCCACAGTTCGGCTTGCAGATCACCGGGAAGGAAAAAGACAACTCGAACGTGCTGTCCTCCGGCTTGATGAAGAACCCCTCCGGCACCGGAACCTGCATTTCCTTGGCCACGCCGCGAACCAGCGACTTGTCGTAGCAGAACGCCAGGCACTGCGGGCCGCCCCCGGTATAGGGGATGCCCAGCACCTCCAGCAGCGACGGAACGTGCAGCTCCTTGCGCGGGTCGTTGCCATAGCCTTCGTCGCAGAGGTTGAAGACGAAATCGGTCTTGCCGGCGATCTTCCTCAGATCGTCGATCAGCGTGTCATGGCTGCTCAGGTAGTTGTAGCGGTAGCCATCCAGCTCTCGCAGAGCGCTCTTGAGCTGGTCGATCGTGTAGAAATCATCGTCGTCGAAGACGCACAGCGGCTTGAGCGGATCGGGCTTGTTGGGATCGCCAAACAGCACGGTGACGTTCTTGAACTCCTTCTTGCCCTTCCGTGGCGTCCATTCCTTCCGCACGGCCCCGGTCACCATGATGCGTTTTTCCATCATGCCCAGGTCCTGGTTCCGCTGGGAGTCGCCCGAGATCTGCCCATGCACGACGACGTCGGAGAAACCCGCCTTGGTCAGCAGTTCCTGAATGCCCTTGCGGCTGTAGAGCCGCTCGGCGTAGAACTGATCGGCCATCACGCCTTTCTCGACATGGGTGACCACTTCGCGTGAGATCAGCCTCTGCTTGTCCAGCGACAGCGAGCGCTCCCGGCAGACGAAGTAGTGCTTGTCGATCCATTCCCACGAACGAGGCTGGAACTTGCGCCTCAGGTACTCCCCGTCGGCCACGTCGATCAGCAGCCGGCCCCACGGTTTGAGCACCCGGCGGACCTCCTTGAGCACCCGCATGTCGTCTTCGATCGTTTCAAAATATCCGAAGCTGTTGCCCAGGATCGTCACCACGTCGAACGTGTCCGCCGCGTAGGGCAGCTTTCGGGCGTCGCCTTCCTTGAACTTGACACCGAGCCCCTCCTTCTTGGCCTGGCTCCTGGCACGTTGGATCAGGTAATGGGAGCGGTCGAGCCCCTCGACGTTGGCAAAACCGCGGCGGACCAGTTCAAGCACATCGGGCCCCTGCCCGCAGCAGACGTCGAGGACCCGCTGGTCTTTCTGAAGTTTGAGAATCTCGCAGAACGCGTCGACTTCCTTGGCGGTGACCTGAAGATCATCGACCACGTCGCCATCGGTCTTGAGGTACGTGGAGTTGAAGATCTGTCGCCACCATTCGGAATTAACGTGCTCCTCCAGGTTGGGGACGGGCCCCAGGGATTTGGTCCCGGTTGATGTCGCTTTGCCCTTGTCGGGCGCTTTCGGATTCGCTGATCCTTGTTTCGCGTCCATCGTTTGCTTGTTCCTTTACAAGTCGTCTGCATCAAGCAGAAGGGTTGGGACGTTTCTGGTGCGTTAGAAGGCCGGCACCATTCGGCAGAGTGGGGATGATTTCTCCAATCAAAATACCAACTGCCCCGCACCCGTGGAATACCCTGCGGCCCGTTTTCTACCATCCACGAAAAAAAAAGTTCAGTGGCTTGAAGGAGAGATAAGAGACCGGCGCCCGGGGCCGTGGCAGGGGCGATCGATCATTCGCCCGCACGTCGTCCGTGCTTGGCCTCTACGCGTCTTTGAGAAGGTCGGGGCGCAGCTTCCGAGTGCGTTCGAGCGCCTGGTCGCGGCGCCATTGCGCGATCTTGCCATGGTCACCCGAGAGGAGGATTTCGGGGACTCTCATGTCGCGGAAGACTTCCGGACGGGTGTACTGTGGGTATTCGAGCAGGCCATCGCTGAAGGAGTCGTCTTTGGCTGAGTCGTCGTCGCCCAAGGCACCGGGCAGGAGGCGGACGACCGCGTCAATGACGACCATCGCGGCCAGTTCCCCCCCGTTGAGAACGTAGTCGCCGATGGAGATCTGCTCGGCGTCCAGACCAACGCGGATGCGCTCGTCGAAGCCTTCGTATCGGCCCGCGATGAAGATCAGCCTCTCCTGCTCGCTGAGTTCGGCCGCCTTGGCCTGAGTGAACGGCACGCCCTGCGGGGTCAAGAGGATGACGCGGCCGGGCTGAGCCGAGAGGGATCGGACGTGCTCGAAGCAGTCGAAGACGGGGCCCGGCATCATGACCATGCCGGGGCCCCCGCCGTAAGGTTTGTCATCGACTTTGCGGTACTCGCCGATCGCAAAGTCGCGAATGTTCGTCAAAGCGATCTCAACGATGCCCTGATCCTGGGCCCGTTTGACGATCGAGTAGCTCAGAGGCGACTCGAACATCTCCGGAAAGAGTGTCAGGACATCGATGCGCATCGCAGAGGTCGGCTACTCGCCGCCTTCTTCCTTAGCTTCACCCTCAGCAGGTGCGGCTTCTTCAGCAGCCTTTGCCGCCTCGGCTTCCTCCTTAGCCTTAGCTTCTGCCTCGGCTTTGGCTTTGGCCTCTTCTTCCGCTTTGGCTTTGGCTTCGGCCTCTGCCTTGGCCTTTTCCTCTGCCGCCTTGGCCGCCTCGGCTTTAGCCTTCTCCTCCGCTTCCTTGGCCTCCGCCTCAGCCTTGGCCTTCTTCTCGGCTACGATGCGCTCGGTGGCGGTAAAGAGCTTGCCTTTGGAACGGGCGATGGCCCTGGCCTTGGCTCGGCGGGCCTCCTTCTCCTCGGCGTATTTCGTCTTGATCCCCTGGCGGAGCAGAATCTGCGCGACCGTATCCGTGGGCGTGGCGCCTTTTTCGAGCCAGAACGCGACGCGGTCGCGATCCAGAACAATCTGCTTGGCGGCGTCATGCTCGAGCGGATCGTAGTGTCCAACCTTTTCAAGGATCCGGCCGTCGCGAGGCGATCGCGATTCCATCACGTTGATTCGGAAAAACGGTCGATGTCGCCGGCCCATGCGGGTCATTCTGATTCGTACTGCCATGGTGTTCCTTTCGCTGATAGCGTATGTCAAATTTCCGCGATCGGCCCTGTGCCGGTCACGAAACGCGTTTGCACATCAGGGCATAGCCGTTGATGAAGATCGCGAGATTCGCCGGATCGACCCGGGCATCTTCGGCAATCCTCGCCACCTGCTCGTCCGAGAGCGTCTCGGCGTTCTGCTTCTCGGCGGCCGTCATGATCGCCACCGCCCGCCGAAACTCCGTCAACTCTGCATCCGTCGGAGCCGCCAGCATCGCCAGTTCGCTCGTACCCTTCATGTCCTGGAACTGGCCACGAAACCTATTACCATACTCGTTTTCGCTGAATCGGGCAACCTCTTCGAGGTATTCTTCGAGAGATATTTTCGCCTTGGGGGCCGAATTGGGCTCGTTTTTGGCCATATGGATCAATCCACACGGGGTTACAGGGACGATTTGAGCGAAGGAACGGGCCCGTCGACAAGGCCGACCCGCCGCGGCAGTCTTTCTTTCCCGATAGACGGGTCACCCGCGATAGCTTCTCTCTGGCTTCCGACGAGCAGGACAGCAGCTACCGCTGCTTCTTGATCTTGCCCCGGCGTTTGATGACCCGTTTGCGCTTCGATCGTTGCTTGATCTTGCGGCCCCCGGTCATCGCGGCGCTCATGGCGTCCATGTTGAAACCGCCCGAGAACAGGCTCTTGAGCCCGCCGAAACTTCCGCCGCTGACGGCCTTCATCATGTCGCGGCTGCGTTTGAACGTCTTGACCAGAGTGGAAACGTCGTTCGGCTGCGTCCCGCTACCGGCCGCGATTCTCCGGCGTCTGGCCGGGTCGATCAGGTCCGGATCGCGCCGCTCCTTTGGCGTCATCGAGTGGACGATGGCCTCCATCTGCTTGAGCTCTTTGCCGTCGAAATCGACATCCTTGAGCTGGCCGCCAACGCCGGGCATGAGCTTGAGCATGTCCTTGAGCCCGCCCATCTTCTTGACGGCCTGCATCTGCTTGAGGAAGTCGTCGAAGCCGAAGCTGCCCTTGGCCATCTTCTTCTGGAGCTTGACCGCTTCTTCGGCGTCGAACTGCTCCTGGGCCTTCTCCACCAGGGTGACCACATCGCCCATGCCCAGAATGCGGGAGGCCATGCGGTCGGGGTGGAACTCCTCGATCTTGTCGAGCTTCTCGCCGACGCCGATGAACTTGATCGGTTTGCCGGTGACGGCCTTGACGCTCAGCGCCGCACCGCCTCGGGCGTCACCGTCGAGCTTGGTCAGGATCACGCCGTCGAGTTCGAGGCGTTCGTTGAACTCTTTGGCACTGTTGACGGCGTCCTGACCGGTCATTGCGTCGCAGACGAGGTAGATCTGATGCGGCGTGACCGCCTTGGCGACGTTGGCCACCTCGGTCATCATCTCTTCGTCGATGTGCAGCCGGCCGGCCGTGTCGACGATGACCACGTCGTTGCCGTTGGCCTTGGCGTGCTTGACGCCGTTTCGCGCCACCTTGACCGCGTCTTTGATATCCTCACTGTAGACGGGAATTCCGGTCTGCTCTCCGAGGACCTTGAGCTGCTCGATAGCAGCCGGCCGCTGGAGGTCGTCGGCGATCATGCAGCGGATGGCTGCCCTTGGAAACCAGGTACTTGCCCAGCTTGGCGGCGGTGGTGGTCTTGCCGCAACCCTGGAGGCCCGCCAGCATGATGATCGTCGGACCGGGCGAAACGAAATAGATCCGCGTATCAACCGGCCCCATCAGCTTGGTCAGCTCGTCGCTGACGATCTTGATCATGACCTGGCCCGGGTGGAGACTCTTGATCACCTCGGCGCCGAGGGCCGCATCGCGAACGTCTTTGCAGAACTGCTTGACGACGTTGTAGTTGACGTCGGCCTCCAGCAGTGCCTTGCGAACATCCCGCATGGCATCGGAGATGTTGGCCTCGGTGATGCGACCCCGCGCCCGAGAGCGACTTGAAGACCGAATTGAATTTTTCCGTAAGTGACTCGAACACGGGATTTTCCCCTGAATGTCAGAAACCAGGCCGCCGGGGCTGCATCACACCTCTTCCCAACCCGCCCGGTCGGCAATCGGTTCATGCTAAGGTTCCGGACTGCGCTTTTGCAAGGCGAAAATGCCCTCGAAACAGCGGCCCACAGTGCGCAGACGTCCCCCTCGCTTTGGCGTCCGAATACCCGCATAACAAGCCGGGACATTCGAATTCAACACGTCCCGAAAACAAAAAAAGGCGACGATCGAACCAAGATTCCCGAACGGCTCATGCGCCCCCGCGTACGCTATCCCACAGTCGGGTTCACCGAACCCCAGCAAGCATTGTTGAAGCGCGTTGCTCCGGCAGCCGCTTTGGAGTCCAATTCAGTTTGGACATGGAGGAGTGTGATGAGCAAACCTATTCTTAGCGCCAGCGTTCCCATCCTGTTGCTGCTCGCCGCGGGCTCGGCTCAGGCCGTGCTCACGTCAGGACCGGACATCATCGGCGCCCCCACGTCCGTCTTCGACGACAATCCCGGAGCGGAGAACTCACATCAGCAGGCCTTTAATGAGCGGCAAGGCGTCCTGCTTCTGGCGAATCTGACGGTGGACGGAGGGTCCATCGCGTCGGGCACCGCAGTTGACAGCCACATGATTTTCCTCAACACGCCGGTCGGCACGTCGACCACATCGGACACGCAAACGTGGACATTCGACGGTCCGATTCTGGGCGTCCTGTCCGACATCGGCGGGAATCTGGAAGCCGCCAGCAACGCGATCCTCGGGGCCCCCGGGACGGCCTACCCGGCGCGTTCGCCAACCGCGGGCTGGAAAGCAACGACTGGTACAGCGTCAGTGGCAACGCCATCACCGTCGGTATGAATGTCACCGAACCGGGGGACTGGATTCGTGTGACGACCCAGGCGGTCCCTGCTCCCGGAGCCATTTTTCTCGGCGGCCTCGGGACAGGCCTGGTCGGCTGGCTGCGGCGTCGCAGAGTTGTCTAAAACCCATTCACACCCAGTTTATCTGCTATCCTGAGAGAGGGGCGGCGTCTCTGCGGCGCCGCCCCTGTCATATCGGCCCTAGAGACGTGACATTGGCACGGCCAATCAGTGCTTGGCACCAGGACGGTTGCCGTGCTATCCTGGATACGCGCAGCCTCAGGGTGATGGATAATATTATAGGGCCACACAAAAAGGCGAGTTCCCTGCAAAGGTGCGTTCTGAAAAGGCCGAAATAGGAAGAATTAACAGGGTGAGCAGGGAACTCGGCGGTATGACAGAAGCTAAACGAGTGTGTATTGCATTCGCGATCGGCTGTCCGCGTAATCAGGCGGACACCGCGTGGTTAACCTCGTATTTCCGGGCCAACGGCTGGGCGGTCGTTCAGCAAGCACGGAACGCTGACATGGTTGTTGTATCAACCTGCGGCTTCACGGAAGACGTGGAGAAAGAAAGCGTCCGGCTCGTGTCACTGCTTCACGAGAAGCGTCGCAAGGAGTCGAAACTGATCGTGGTCGGCTGCCTGGCCGGCATCAATCCAGACCGTGTGACCCAGCCGTTTGATGCGATGGCGATTCGGCCCGCCGATATCCATCACCTTGACCAGCTCATCGAAGCGACGGTACCGTTGCAGGATGTGCCCCCGGTCAACTGCGTTGAGCCACGCGTCTTTACCGCGAAGACATGTTGGCCGATACGCGAGGCCGACCCAGGCCTGCCTCCGCTGGCCGCAGTGAAATGCCAGACCAAGCGTGCCGTCTTCTGGCTCTTGAGTCGCGTGGGGACAGACCGCCTCGCCATGCGGACGGCACGAAGGCTCAGCCGAAGACCTCTCGGTGAACCGGCTGATCCGACCTTCTACATCCGGGTGGCCAGAGGCTGTCTGGAGGAGTGCACCTACTGCGCCATCCGGCACGCTACAGGGACCTTACGATCCAAGCCATTGGACAAGGTGCTGGCGGAGTTCGACCTCGGGCTGGCCCAGAAACATACGAGCTTCGAGATTCTGGCCGAGGACATCGGCTCATACGGTCTCGACATCGGAATCAGTTGCGTCGAGCTTTTCGAGAATCTGTTCGCCCGCAAAGGGCAGTACAAGCTGGTTTTGACCGACGTGAACGTCCGATACCTGATTCGGTACACACCGGTACTGAGTGACATTCTCGCCACTCATGCCGACCGAATTCGATGGCTGAAGGTTCCAGTACAGTCGGGCAGCGACAAGATCCTGCGCTGATGAAGCGACGCTATACCCATGCTGAGATGAAGGCGTCTCTGACTTACCTTCGAGAGAAGTGCCGTCCCTGCCCCTGGACACTCACGTGCTGGTCGGATTTCCTGGCGAGACGGACCGGGACTTTGAGGAGACGGTGGACTTGCTGCGTGCCATCCGTTTCGATCGAGTCCAGGTGTACAGCTACGCCGACCGCCCGAACACCAGCGCCTGTGATCTTCCGGACAGGGTGGATGAGGACGTCAAACAGAGGCGTGTCCAGCGTCTTCTAGACGAGTTTCAGGTCGCGGGGCGCCGACGCAGAATTCAGGAAAACGTAACTCGGACAACGGTTCCAAGGGTTCATCCGCGTCCCCTTCCGCCGGATGAGCGTCTGGCGTCAGCACAGGTCCACCAATCTGGCCAGGAGGCGATGCGCCTGCCGATGCGGAAACACGGGGAAATCTCAGCCTGCCCAGCCCTGATCGGTCTTGCTGAGCTTATTCTGGAGGTAGATCCCCACCGCCATGGGAGCCAGCAGCAACGTAGGCAGGAACCATTGGTTGTCGTGCACGAACAGCTCGAATTTCTCCCCGTCACCGTTAACCATGTACCGGTAGATGATCGCCAGGACGCCGACCACCATCAGCGTGCTGCCGCCCAGGCTGGTGAAGAGTATCACGGCAATCTTGAAAACGATGAACGAGATCATGCCGCCGGCAATGAGGCCGACCAGCCCGCCGGCCCAGACATACTGCTCGGGAAGTCCCGCCGCCAGCCAGATGCCCGCCGTCAGGATGCCCCCTGAGACCGCCCCCAGGATGGTCACACCCCACCGCATGAAGGGGACCGACAGGACCGCGAAGAAGATCGAACAGATCAGCGACAGCCAGATGACGTTGCCCGAGATGAGCCGTTGGTTCGCCCAGACGCCCAGCCCCAGGCCGAGAAGCCCGAAACAGATGGTCACGAGGATCCGGAAGACGCGCCAGCCATAGAACAGGCAAACCGAACCGAACGAGATGAAGGTCAAGGCCTCGACGAGCCCCAGCGAGCTGATGTACTTCCACATGACGTCGAGCGGAACGACCGGCTTTTCCGTCGCCTCACCCGCCGCCGCGACCAGCAATATCCATATCACCGTACCCATCGTCTACTCCCGTTTGTCGGCGGCAGCACTACACTCCCCCGAATCTGTCGTTGAAGCCCCGTTCCGAGCCGTATGGCAAACCATCTTATCGGTCCTGACCGAGCATGCCGAACCGGCCCATGTGGCGCAGGATCCGTGTTGATGCATGTATTCTATTATCGGCGCATGCCGGCAGATTTCGTTAGGACTTACCCCCAGCCCGAATGGCAAACACCCTTGCGAGGGAGTTTGCATGAGAAGGAAATGCGGATGAGAGGAGTCGAACCTCCACGGGCCGAAGCCCACAGGCACCTGAAGCCTGCGCGTCTGCCAATTCCGCCACATCCGCGAAGCGAAACGCAGATTATGCCCTGGAACCCCCGATGCGTCAAGCCCTCAACCTCAGAAATTTGCTAAAATGGGCGCAAACAGCGTAACCCCACGCCTGGGTCGGTCACTAACTCAGCGTCGTGGTGCGCATGTCCCCCGCTGAGCGAGGAGGACCGAGAACTCCGAACCGGTCCGGCACGTACGGGTAATCAGGTGCGTTATCCTGGTTTGATGGAGGTCCCGTCATGAACGATGTGCATGTCTGTCAGGTGGAGCCACAACTGGTGGTCGGAATGCGCAAGCGAGGCACGTATGCCGAGATCGGCACAATGATCGCCACGGTATGGCGTTTTGCCGCCGGCAGCGGCGCCCACATCGTCGGACGTCCGACGTTCATCTGCCACGAAAAGCCCAAGGAGGCGATGAAAGCCAACGAGCAGAGCAACGCCGATGTAGAGGTGGTCGTCCCCGTCGCCAAGAAGGTGACCGGAACGGACCGTGTGACCTGCTACGAACTACCCGGCGGGCAAATGGTCCGGATCATCCACAAGGGCCCCTACGACACGTGTGCTTCGGCCTACAAAACGCTGTTCGAGTGGATCGCTGCCAATCACAAGAAGGTGGTCGGACCCACCAGAGAAGTATATCTCAACGATCCCATGAAGGTGCCGTCAGAGGAACTGCTTACGGAGATCTACGCCCCCGTAAAATAGGATGGCTCAGCCCGCCCGACGCAAATCCCTGCATCCAGCGCCCGTCGAGTAGAATCCAGACCCAGCGCAAAAAACAAGCCCCCTGCCGTAACAGGGGGCTTGTGCTTTCTTCATTAGCGTGTGTCCGTCATTCTGACGGCTATGGCAACTCGGATTTGAAGGTGTAGCTGCCCGAGCCGACTTCGAACATGGCATTGTCCCCGTCGGTGCCGACGAACTGAACGCATGGCGACTCCATCGCCGGGCGGCCCCCTTCCGTGATCCCTGCGGCATCGGCCGTAGGGACATAGACGGTGGCGGTTGTGTTTGCAGGGACCGTCACGTCCAGAGTAAGCTGGGTGATGGCCCGGCGCCCGCCAAGCAACGGATGGCGTGACAGGTCCCATCCACCCTTCTCAGTCGCCTTGCGGATCTTCCACGCCGTGGCGATTTCACCGCGAATGGAATCGTAGCCCGTCTTGGCCCACGAGAGCCGCCCATCGGGACGCGGACGGATGATGATCTTCTTGTAGGCCGGCCCATCCGTGTCGATGCCACCAATCGTCTTGAACATCCACTCGCCAACGGCCCCGAAGGAATAGTGGGCGAATGAATTCATCCCCGGGTCCTGGAACCCCTTCTCGGGCGTCCAACCATCCCAGCGTTCCCAGATGCTGGTGGCGCCATGCTGAATCGAGAAGCCCCACGACGGGAAGGTGGTGTTGTGGAACAGGGCATACGCCACGTTGGTTTGCCCGAACCGGGTCAAGGTCGCCATCAGGTCCTTTGTCCCAACGAAACCCGTGGACAGGTGCCAGTTTCGACTTCGGATATCGTCCACCAGATACTCGACGGCCTTGGCCTGCTTGGCCTCAGGCAGCAGATCGAAAGCCAGAGCCAACACATAGACGGTCTGGGTGTTGCCCTTGATCCGCCCGTCGTCACTCACATACGCATCGTTGAAGGCCTTCTTGATCGCATTGAACAGATCGCGGTACTTCTTCGCATCCTGTTGTTTGCCCAGCACGTCGGCCGCCTGCGCCACCAGCTTGGTGCTGTAGGCGAAATAGGCGGTGGCCAGCACATCCTTGGGCGTATCGGCCTGGATACTGAGCCAGTCGCCGTAGCCCTGGGCAGGACGCAGCAGGTTCTTCGTGGTCCCTTTGCAGTAGTCGATCCACTCGGTCATGGCGTCGTAGTGTTCGGCCAGGATGCGCTTGTCCCCGTAGACCTCGTAGATCGTCCACGGACAGATTACGCCGGCGTCGCCCCAGGCGGCGGTCCCGCCCCCTTCGGCCACCAGACGCGGTGACACGTCGGTGAACGCGCCGTCGGGCAGTTGCGCGTCTTCCACATCCACAAGCCACTTGGTGAAGAAGGAAGCGACATCGGTGTTGTACGTGGCGGTGCGAACGTAGATCTGGGCATCGCCCATCCAGCCCAACCGCTCATCCCGCTGCGGGCAATCGGTCGGGATCTCGATGAAATTGGCCCGCTGCGTCTGGCAGATGTTGTGATACAGCGTGTTGGCCATCTCCTCGGAACACTTGAAACTCCCGACGACCGGGGTGGCCGACGTCAGCTCGATGCCCTTGATATCATTCAATCGCGGCTGCCCCGGATACCCGGTCACTTCGACATACTGGAATCCGTGGAAGGTGAAGTGAGGCTGCCAGGTCTCTTTGCCCTCGCCTTTGCAGATGTAGGTGTCCGTGGCGCGGGCCCCGCGAAGATTGGTCGTGTAGATAGTGCCATCGGGGTTGAGCCGCTCGGCGAACCGCAGGACAACCTTCTGCCCCGGCTCGGCATCCTTGACCCGCATCCGGGCGAAGCCGGCGAAGTTGGTCCCCATGTTGAAGACATACACGCCAGGGCTCGGCTCGGTCATCTCGATCGGCTTGATCTCCTGGAACTCTCGAACCAGAACACTTGGATAGGATTCAATCTTGGCATCAATTCCATCGGTCACATCGACGCCAAACCACTGCGACTCGTCCAGGTCGGGTCCGCTCCAATCCGGTATCTCCTTGCGGGCGTCGTAGGTCTCGCCCATGAGGAAATCGCCCTGGAGAATGGGGCCGGTCGTAGCTTTCCAGCTTCCATCCGTCGTGATGATCTTCGACGTCCCGTCGGCGTATTCGACGACCAACTGTGCGGCAAACCTCGGATCGGTGCCGTAGTGATCGCGGACGTGATACCAGCCGATGTACCCCCCGTACCAGCCATCGCCCAGCATGGCCCCAAGGGCATTGAAGCCCTTCTTGAGCTGCTTGGTGACATCGAACGTGTTGTAGTAGACGCGAATTCGATAGTCGGTCCAGCCAGGCGTAAAGTAGGCGTCGGTGACTTTCCGGCCGTTGAGGTAGAGCTGGTAGTCACCCAGAGCCGACGCGTAGACCGTCGCTCGTTTGATGGTCTTGTCCAGAACAAAGCGCTTACGCAGAAGCTGGACGGGAGGCAGGAACAACTGCCCGGAATCGAGCTTGATCTCGCCCCAGGGTCCGGCACCGTAGGCCGCCGCGATCTTCGCGTGGACCCAGTCGCTCGAATCGAAGTCCGGGGTCATCCAATCTGTTGAGCCGGATTTGGCGGTTCGCCAGGAATCGTCCGAAACAATGACCTTCGAGCTGCCGTCGGAGTACCGCAGGTCCAGCAGGGCCAGAACACCGGCCGGATTCGCGGAATCACCGCGGTTGGCCGCATCGACCGCGATGACGTTGCGGCCGGCAACCAGGTTGTCCTTGACGTCCACCACGAGGGCCTCTTTGAAATTCTCGCCGTCGCGGACGGGGCGACCGTTAATGTACAGCTTGAACCAGTTGTCGGCCGTGACCACACAAGCGGCCGATTCGATCTCCCGGCCTTCCGGAATCGTGAATTCCTTAAGGAACAAACGATTGCCGACGGGCACGCCCGACGTGGCATCGCCTTCGGGATACCAGATCCACGCCGCCTTGGCGAGGTCGATCTGATCGGCTCCGGCACCGCGTTTCCGTGACGCGTCGAAACCAATCCACTGCGCCTTCCAGCGTTCAGGCTGCAACAACCCCATCGACCACGACGCGACCTTGCTCCAGGATGACGGCTTGTCGTCCTTGTCCCAGACACGCACGATCCAGAAGCACTGCATCTGCGATTTGAGAGGTTTGCCCGCATAGACGACCTGGGTCGTCTGATCCGATGCGACCATGCCGCTATCCCAAAGGTCGCCCGTCTTCTTCTCGATCAGGTCGCGGCTACTGGCCACGAGAATACGGTAGGCCGTTTGCCGTTGGCCCCGCTGGCTGGACTGGACTATCCAGCTCAGTCGTGGCTTCACCACGTCGATACCGAGGGGCTCGCTGAGATACTCGCATCGCAGGTCGTCCGGAGCCAATCGGCCGCCCCCGAAGGAGAAGAGCCCTTCCAGTAGACCGGCTTCGACGGAGCTGCTCGTCCCTAGGAGCGTCACCACTGCCAATAGAATGATTGTCCGTGTCCTCATTCCCATTCACCTCCCAACTGTGCAATCGGCATGGTCCGGCCTGTCCGATATCTCGGCTTCCATGCAGGCCTCTTGTGAATCAATTCGCACCGTGTTTCGCGGCACGGGTTTCCGGCTGGTCCTTCTGACCGCCGGTTCCGCCATAGATGAAACGCATGTGTCCGACGTTCGGAATCCACCGCAACGACACGATGGTCTGTAGTAATCGTGAGGGCAGGTTCCGATTCGCGTTGTCCAAAAGGAAATTCTTCAACGGGGCCGGCCAGGGAAACTCGAAGCCGCTCGGCCAGTAGACGAACAGGGCCTTACCCACCATATAGTAGCGTGGTACGACGCCGGCCCGTGGGGGCTCCATGCCCCGGCTCGCCACACTCGGCTTACCCCACCAGCGGCCGTCTTCGCTGTTGGGGCTGTTATCGCCCAACACGAAGAATTCATCGTCATGCAGCGTGAACGGGTTCTCCGCCGTCGCACGTGGAACGCGCCCCCCTTCCGGCTGACTCAGATAGTGGATATCGCGGTAGATCGCCAAGTGGGACAAGGCAAGCTTTCCGGCGCCGAAGATCTGCACACCCGGAGAATCCTCCCGACCGCGGTCCAGCGCATCGGGCGTCCGTCCGAGGTCGGCCGTGAGGCGATTCCCGTTGAACTCGAAGAGCAACTGGTGATCTACGTTGGCGAACTTGACCAGGGTGAAGGCGCCGGGAGCGGGCATCTCTGCCGGCTGGTGGGTCAGAATCGTCTCTTCCGTCCCGTCGAAGCGCGACAGGTACATCTCGCCATCGAGGTCCACCCAGGCACGGTAGTCCGTACCGTACTTGCTCAACATCGCACCGATCTTCCCACGCTCGCTTTGCGGTTCGGCATAGAATCGCACCATCAGATCGCTAGCCACGGGCATACGAGAGTACATGCGGATGTCATTATACGCGTAGAGAACTTTGAAATCGTTGGCGGAGGCCCCCCATAAGTGAGCGTTTCGACCTGGTCGGGAGAACCGTCCAGGACGAGCGACGTCGGATCCGCCTCGCCGATGGCCCAGGCGGACACATCCAGGTCGAACGGCGGCTGCCACCGATAGCCGTTGAACGCACCCCGCTGGTTCGGATTGACCGGTCGGTAGTCATTGTCATAGATCGGCATCCAGAGTTCCTGCTGCACACGCGGTGGCTTTCGTGCGATCAGCCCGTTGACATAGATGTCCCCGTCGATGATCTCGATCTGCTCGTCCGGAAGTCCGATCAGACGCTTGATGTAGTTCTCCGAGGGGTTGGTCGGATTCTTGAAGACCACGACGTCCCAGCGTTTGGGCTCGGTGAACTGGTAGATGCACTTGAGGACCAGGATGCGGTCGCCGTTGGCGACAGGATTGCCGCTGCTGGCCGGCACGAGGTAGCCGCAACTGGGACAGTGGGTCTGCCGGATATCCATCGGCTGCGGCGGAATCGTGTCCTCTCGCATATTATACGTCGACCTGGGGTGAATCCGAATTGGTACTCGTAGCCACACTGCGGGCAGCGCAATTGGAAATGGGCCCCCATCAGGGTGTCGGCCATACTGCCGGTCGGAATGCGGAAGGCCTCCATGACGAAGGCGCGAAAGACGAAGGCCAGGATGAACGCCGTGATGAGCCATTCAAAGGTATTGGCGATTTCGCCGGCACGGTCTTTTCGTTTCGGAACGGGTTTTTTGCTGGGGGCGTTAGAGGGATTGCTTGCAGCCATTAACCTTCGTCCTGTTCGTTGTCATTGCGATTCCGCTTCCGCCATGCGGAGGCGGACGAGACCCGCTGTGTCGCTGCACGGCGATTCAGACGGCCTCTCCCAAGTGCGTCCGGGACTGTTCCTCCGGGCCGGACTTGGGCAAAAACCGCATTATGCACCCAAAGCCCGCCTTGGTCAACCGTAGGTTCTACCTTCCTGCAAATGCCGCCAGGCAAGACGGCCGGCCCGTTCCGGTCGGTCCGGTCGGCCCGACTGCCGATCGCAGATCGAGGACCGAACCCGCTTCTTGGGCCCGCCGCCCAGGCTGGCTTCTGAAGAGACATATTTTTTGATCAAAAGGGCTTGCTGAATAGAAGTCTTTATTGTATAGTAGGTTGCATACGCTTAAGCTTTCTGTTTCGGTGGCGCTACGTCTGCACGGAGGTGCTGTTGTTCTCCAGGCGTGACCGCCGGAGAAGGCTTGGGTCGGTCATAAGGGTCTCAGATGTCCTCGATGCGCTGTTGGACAATTCGCTGGTCATGCTGGTCGGACCGCACCTGGCGGAACCCAACGCGGTTTCTGTTTTCAAATCGCTCTTTCCTTCAAGTGAGGTAATGTATGGCGACAGTGACCAAGAAAGAACTCATTGACCGCATTGCGGAACGCACACAGGCAAAGAGGGTGTCGGTAAAACGGATTGTTCAGACCTTCCTTGACGAGATCATCAAGGAGTTATGCCAGGATAACCGCTTGGAGTTCCGGGATTTCGGCGTTTTTGAGACCCGGACGAGGGCCTCGCGAGTGGCGCAAAACCCCAAGACCCTGGAACGCGTGGAAGTGCCGGCCAAACGCACCGTCAAGTTCAAGATGGGTCGGCTCATGCGGGAGAACCTCAGTAACTCGTCCCCCGAATCCGCTGATGCCAAGCCGGGGCTATGGCGCTGCCCTTCTTCGATCTGCCAGCCCGGCTGACATCGCCACATAGCAGCACAAGCACAGACGCATCATACCAAGCGTCGTCCAAAAGGAGCGTTTTCCATGTTGGAAGGGAAGGTCAAGTGGTTCAATCCACGGAAGGGATATGGTTTCATTGCGACACCCGACGGTCGCGATATCTTCGTCCATTACTCCAACATCGGTGGAGAGGGATTCAAAACGCTGGATGAGGGAGATGCCGTCACGTTCGACGTCGTCGAGGGAGAAAAAGGCCCCCGTGCCGCCAACGTCATGCCGCTATCGCCTCCGGAGTAACTCCAACTGCCGCAGAAAACCTCAAATCGCGTGCAGAAATCCATCCTGTCCAATTTATCGCCGCGTCCCGTCGCCTAACTGGATTCTAACCGGATTCCAAGGAAACGGTAATCGCCGAAGTGCATACTGACGCGGAAAACGTTCGTTTTGCCTGTGCCCCTTGCATCGCCGGCCAATCTGGTGTATGATCGAAAGTGGCGGCTTCGGAAGGACGTTATGACCTTTGGGCAAAGTCAATCCGGCTTGAGTTGCAGCGTGCTGGTGCTGAACAAGCACTACATGGCAATTCGTATCATCGGCGTCAAGCGGGCCTTCTCCCTGTTGTGTCGCGAATTGGCGGAGGTGGTCTCGCTTGAGGAGGGAACTTACGCCAACTACGATTTCCGCAGTTGGTGCGAAGTCAGCCAGTTCCGCCGACAATTCGAGCCACAGGGTCACGATTGGGTCTCCACGGTTAATCTCAATATCGCTGTGCCGCGAATCATCCGGTTGTTGTTCTACGACCGGCTGCCGCGAAACGAGATCAAATTCAACCGGCGCAACATCTTCGC